>JBHGBI010000003.1:0-111780 GCA_041946925.1 Syntrophales bacterium
TAAAATTATAGCATACAGCTATTCCTGATTACAAGGAAGGGACGATGGAAGTCTGGGCAGGTTTTCCGGCATGCACGGTCCTGATTGTATATTCGGGATGCATAAAGAATTGCTTTCACGTTTGAAGAAAGTTATATGAGAGATACCGGGGTTATCTGAAATGAAAATGAAATACGAGCTCGATTCGATTCCGCCTTTTATCGAAAACCTCCTTCTGGGCTTGCAGTGGTTCGCCGTAGCCGTTCCCATCATCATCATAATCGGGAAAATCACGGGGAGTTTCTATTTGAATGAGCCGGGCGGCCAGACTGTCTACCTGCAGAAGCTGTGTTTCGTTATGGCTGTGACTCTCCTGTGCCAGGTTTTGTGGGGTCATAGACTTCCCCTTGTCGCAGGCCCGTCAACAGTGCTGCTCATAGGTATCATTGCCAGCCGCGGGTTCAATGCCGATACAGTATATTCGGCGATCCTGAGCGGCGGGGTTTTGCTGGTGCTCCTGAGTATCACCGGCCTGTTCGCTCATCTTCGGCGTTTGTTCACGCCGCGCGTGGTTGCAGCGGTTCTCCTCTTGATCGCCTTTACACTTACTCCAACGATCATGCGCCTGATTGCGGATCCCGGAAACGGGGCGTCGCCGTTTTGCAATATAAGCTTCGCTCTCGTTTTTACTTTCTTTATGTTCCTGCTTCACAGGCATCTCAAGGGAGTCTGGAAATCGACACTGATTATATGGGCCCTGTTGGCGGGCTGCTTCCTTTATTTCGTGTTTGTTCCGGGCACCACGGGCCTGATCCCCTCTGTTCGCGGCGGGAGTGTCTTCTCCATGTTCGATCACTTGATCATCACATTATCTTTTGATCCGGGCGTTCTCATCTCCTTCCTCTTTTGCTTCCTTGCACTTTTCATAAACGACCTGGGTTCAATCGAGTCCATGGTGGAGATGCTGAGGCCGGCCGAGGTCTCTTCCCGGATTACCCGCGGTATCGCCGTTACCGGACTTGCCAATCTGCTTTCTGGACTTCTGGGGGTTATCGGTCCGGTGAATTACTCCCTGAGCCCGGGGGTGATTGCATCGACCGGCTGCGCGTCACGCTTTACCCTGATACCCACGGCCGCCATGCTCTTGGTCCTCGCTTTTTTCCCGGCGGCGATCGGGCTTGTAGAAAATGTGCCTTCTGTTGTCATTGGAAGCGTGCTGATTTATATTCTCTGTTCGCAGATTTCGGCGGGGCTGCTGATCGTTTTTGAATCAGCGGCGGAATTCCGTTTCGAAAACGGGCTGGTAATCGGCCTGCCGATTCTGACGGGCACTGTTACCGCCTTTCTTCCTGAGGGCGTTCTCGGCACGTTTCCTTCGATGCTGCGCCCGATACTCGGCAACGGGTTCGTCGTGGGCGTGATTTCGGCCATGATCCTGGAACACTGGATCCTCAAGGATTGAGAAGAGCCGGTCTCTTGTTGCAGGTAAGCCTTTTCGATGAATCTCTTGCAAATTTATCCGGATGCATTAGAATGAATACAAGGAGGGAAATATGGTCTGGATGGTGGAGAGGATCAAGACCCGCTTTGTCATCGAAGAGACCGGCTATGATTTGGATGTTCCTATTCAGATCGAGATAGAATATCGAGTCGAGGGGAACAGGGTGCATCCTTCTTCATTATCAAAAAAACTCTATTATAATCGTCCTCTTCTTATTAAAGAGAGCCGGGATCATACTGCGGGAGAACTCGATCAGATGGTGGAACGGGCGGCCGAGCGGGCGGTGAAGAGACACTTCCAGATCAGGGAATATACAGTAGAACAGGATTAATCGAAGTTCAAAGACACCGGGCAAAAGCTCTTTTTGGAAGCGCCTGTATCGTTATATTAGTTCCCGCAGCTTATCCAGGGCCTGCTGGAGGTTCTCCGGTTTCGTGCCCCCGGCCTGGGCCATGTCCGGGCGGCCGCCTCCGCTTCCGCCGACAAGGGGTGCAAGGGTCCTGACGATCTTTCCTGCATCAAATTTCCCGGTAAGGTCTTTTGTTACAAGACACAAGAGCATCGCCTTGCCATCCGCCCTGCCGCCGATGAGAATAATCCCTGACTTCAGCTTGTCCCGCAGCTTGTCTCCGAAATCCCTCAGGGTCCTGGCGTCCGCAGCGTCCACGGCGGCTGCCAGTACTTTGACTCCCTTGATTTCCTGAACTTTGCCCAGCAGATCGGCGGAATCTTTCGCCGCCAGCTTTCCCTTGAGAGCTTCGATCTCCTTTTCCATATCCCGCTCGCGTTTCAGAAGCTTGTCGACCCTTTCAGAAATTTCAAGAGGGTTGGCTTTCAGCAGGGCCGCCGTTTTCTTGAGCTCATCTTCTATTTTCTCTGTATATTTCAAGGCTTCCGCTCCGGCGAGCGCTTCGATCCTTCTGACGCCTGCCGCGACGGACGATTCATGGACTATTTTCAGGAATCCGATATCGCCTGTGCGCATGACATGAGTGCCGCCGCAGAGTTCGGCGCTGAAATCGCCCATTCTGACAACCCTGACCTGTTCGCCGTATTTCTCATCGAACACCGCCGCAGCGCCTGTCTTCATGGCCTCCTCCCGGGGGAGCACCGTTGTGACAACCGGCGCATTTTCCCGGATAAACTCATTTGCGAGTTCCTCGATCCGCTTCAGTTCGTCTTCCTCAATCTTTGAGAAGTGGGTGAAGTCGAACCGGAGCCTTTCCGCATTCACCAGCGAGCCTGACTGCTTGACATGGTCGCCGAGGACCTTTTTCAAAGCCGCGTTAAGGATATGCGTGCCGGAGTGGTGGGCCTCGGTTGCCCGCCTGATTTTCGGCTCCACCCTCAGATCGGCGCTTTCTCCGATCCTGATTTTCCCCTTCTTCAGTTTTCCGATATGGCTGATCAGGTCTTCAAGGGGCCTCTGCGTATCCCAGACCTCGAACAGAAATCCATCCCCCTCGATAACGCCGGTATCGCCGACCTGTCCTCCGGTCTCTCCATAAAAAGGCGTATGCTCGACAAATATCTCGGCGTTTTCGCCTTCGAAAAGCTCCTCCGCTTCCTGATCGTTCTTCAGGATTGCAATCACATGCGATCGCGCCTCCGTGACTCCTTCATACCCGACAAAGGTAGTGGACATTCCCTTGAGGGAGAGCTTCTTGTACGTGTCCGAAACGGCCTGCTCGCCGCTGCCCTTCCAGGATTCTCTGGCTTTTTCACGCTGAGCCTCCATGGCCCTTTCGAACCCTTCTGTATCCAGGGTGAAATTATCTTTCCTCACGATGTCCGCCGTGAGGTCGACAGGGAACCCGAATGTATCGTAGAGCCTGAAGACCACGTCTCCAGGCACGACCGTTTTCCCTGTCTTTTTGAGGGAGACGATTTCATCGCTCAGTATCCGCAGTCCGGAGTCGAGTGTTTCACCGAAACGCTGCTCTTCGTTGACGACGACTTTGCGTATGTATGATTCCTTGCCGACGAGATCAAAATAGGGATCCTTCATCACGCTGATGACGACCGGGACGACTTCATGGAGGAACGGCTTGTTCAGGCCGATGAGTTTCCCGTGCCGCGCCGCCCTGCGCAGAATCCTCCGCAAGACATACCCTCTTCCTTCATTACTCGGAAGGACGCCGTCGCCGATCAGGAACGTGACAGCGCGGCTGTGGTCGGCGATAACCCGCATGGATACATCGCTGTCCGCATCGCTACCGTATTGTCTGCCGCAGATCTGCTCGATGTGCCTTATAATCGGCTGGAAGAGGTCGGTATCGTAATTGCTGCTCACTCCCTGTACGACTGCAGCCAGTCTCTCCAGCCCCATTCCGGTATCTATATTCGGCTTGGGCAGGGGGATGAAATTTCCATCTCTGTCCCGGTCGAATTGTGTGAAAACGTGATTCCAGATTTCCAGGTGGCGGTCGCAGTCACAAAGGACGCTGCAGTCAGGGCGCCCACACCCGACACCGGGCCCCTGGTCATAAAGTATCTCAGAGCACGGCCCGCAGGGACCCGTCTCCCCCATCATCCAGAAGTTGCTGTCCATACCCATGCGCACTATACGCTCCGCCGGGACGCCTATCGTCTTGTTCCATATCTCGAAGGCCTCGTCGTCTTTTTCGTATATCGTGATCCACAACCTGTCCTTGGGCAGTGACATGGCATTGGTGAGGAAATCCCACCCCCAGGAAATCGATTCCTTTTTGAAATAATCGCCGAAGGAGAAATTTCCAAGCATTTCAAAAAAGGTATGGTGGCGGGCGGTGAAACCGACGTTTTCCAGATCATTGTGCTTTCCGCCTGCGCGCACGCACTTCTGCGAACTGGTTGCGCGCGTATAGCCGCGATCTTCGAGACCGAGGAACAGGTTCTTGAACTGGACCATCCCCGAATTGGTAAACAGAAGGGTCGGATCGTCTTTCGGGATAAGCGATGAACTCGCTACAACCGTATGGCCGTTGTCTTCGAAATATTTTAAAAATTTTTTTCTGATCTCACTCCCCTTCATGATCTTCCTCCTCTGTCCTTCCCAGTAGTTCGTAAATCAGGCCCACGGTAAAACCTCTTGCCAGCAGCGATTGCGCAATGCGTCTTTTCTCTCGGATGTCGAGCCCGACTGCGCCCCTGTCCCTCGATTTTTTCCCGATAAGCAGCCTGATCCTTTCCCTCTCGCTTAATTCTTTTGCTGCCTCGTAAAGCGCTCTCGCCGAGGCCTCTTTGTCGATCCCTTTCTCGGCGAGGCTCGCCCGTATCCGGTTATCGCCGTAAAGTTTGTGAACGGCAAGATGCCTCGCCCATTGCGCGGCGAAGAATTCGTCGTCCAGATACCCGAGCTCTGCCAGCCTGTCGAGGGTCTTTTCCAGTACAGCGCCGCCGAACCCCTTTTCGGCAAGTCTGGCCCGCAGTTCCTGACGGCTTCTGCTCCTCACGGAAAGCAGCCGGAAAGCCCTTTCCATGGCCTTACGGACCAATTGCCCTTCATCCGTGTCCATGGATCATTCCGAAGGTCCGGAGGCCGCAAGACCGAGTTTCGCCCGTACTGCTTCCTCGATCTGCGCGACCACATCCGGATTCTCCTTGAGGAATATTCTGGTATTTTCCCGGCCCTGTCCCAGTTTGTCGCCGCGGTATGAATACCAGGCGCCGCTCCTTTCCACGATCCCCTGGGAAACTGCCAGATCCAGGATATCGCCCTCCCTTGAGATGCCCTCCCCGAAAATGATATCGAATTCAGCCTCGCGGAAGGGAGGAGCGACCTTGTTCTTGACTACTTTGACGCGGGTCCTGTTGCCGACGATATTTTCCCCCTGCTTGATGGATGTTATCTTCCGGATATCGAGACGTATGGAGGCATAGAATTTCAGGGCATTGCCGCCTGTCGTTGTTTCAGGGTTTCCCATGAATACTCCTATCTTTGACCTCAACTGGTTTATGAATATGACCGTGGTCCTGGATTTGCTTATGCTTCCGGTGAGCTTGCGCAACGCCTGCGACATGAGCCTTGCCTGAAGCCCCATCTGTGCATCTCCCATGTCTCCCTCCAGTTCGGATCTGGGGACAAGAGCGGCGACGGAATCGATAACCAGTACATCCAATGCCCCGCTTCTGACGAGCGTTTCGGCGATTTCGAGGGCCTGCTCGCCGGTATCCGGCTGGGAGATGCGGAGGCCATCCGTATTAACGCCGATTTTGCGGGCGTAAGCAATATCGAGGGCGTGTTCTGCATCGATAAAGACCGCCAGGCCGTTTTTCTTCTGCGCTTCAGCGATGATGTGAAGGGCCAGGGTTGTTTTGCCGCCTGATTCCGGGCCGTATATCTCGATAACCCTTCCGCGCGGGACTCCTCCGACTCCGAGTGCGTAATCAAGACTGAGAGCTCCCGTCGAAATAACAGGTATATCGGCGGATACTTCGGTCCCGCCCAGTCGCATGATGGATCCTTTGCCGAACTGCCTTTCGATCTGGGTTATGGCCAGATCCAACGCCTTTTCCCTGTCCGCATCTCCTGCCATGACGAATTGCCTCCTTCAGTCGTTGAAAATAAAAGCGAAAACGAAAATTCCTTTATACATATATTATTACGGATGACTGTCAAGTTTCGCGGATACCGTCTTTACGGTTTTACACTTCTTGCATTTATGGCGAAAGGAAAATACTCGAGTTTAGTATAAACAGCACCGGTCGGATGCAAGTCGCTTTTGAAGAGCGTAAGCCCCTGCGCTGTAAAACTTCCCGCCGTGAATTCTTTCCCGCTGCCGATGATTTTTTCCACCCCGGACGCTTCCGCCGGCGATTTGATCCTTCCTAGAGTCAGATGGGGTTTGAAATCCCTGTCCTCTGTTTCGAATCCCGCTTCTTCCAGACCCTGTTCGATCCTTTTCCGGAGAGCGCCCAGAGCGCCGATTTCACCTCCGATGCCGATCCACAGTACGCGCGGCCGCTTCCATCCGGGGAATACCCCTACTAAACCGACGTTTAACATAAAAGACTCGGCACCTTCCATGTTTTTTTTCACTATTCTGGATGCGAGTTCGATCTCATCGCCGGTAATATGGCCGAAGAAATGGAGAGTCAGGTGAATCCCGTTCGGATTTACCCACTTGACGCCGTCGACAATGGATTTCAATTGCTTCTGAATCCCGGTGAGGTTCTTTTTGATCTCATCGGGGAGATCTATCGCCAGAAACGCCCGGATATTTTTGCCGTCCGCCATTTTCCCTCACTTTCCCGCTCTTTCACTTATTTTCTTTTACGTCCTTTGCCGCCCAAATTTCTGCGCGCGGGATTATACCCTACGTCAATTGCCAGTCAGGAATCTCCTGAGCATTTCGATAGCCCATTGCGATGTGATTTCCTTGATTCTCCGACGCTCCCACCTGAAAAAAAATTTCCGACATTGCGCGTCACCACCGTCCGAAAGGGCTATAAATACCGTGCCTACCGGTTTCGCTTCGGAGCCTCCGGTCGGGCCGGCGATACCCGTTGTGGACAGACCGATATCGGTTTTCGCGAGTTTCCTCACCCCTTCGGCCATAAGGATGGCGGTTTGCTCACTGACCGCGCCGTAAGTCTCCAGAATATCGGGAGGAACCCCCAGCAGATCTGTTTTCGCTTCATTGCTGTAGGCGACGATGCCCCGGTTGAGGAACGCGGAACTTCCCGGTATATTGGTCAGCCGGTCTGCAATGAGGCCGCCGGTCACGGATTCCGCAACGGCAAGACTCAGGCCTTTTTTTGCGAGCAGCGAGGCGACGATTCCCTCTATTGTCTCTTCATCATAGCCGAAGATGTTCTTGTGCAGTGCGCCGACTATCCTGTCTTGTGCGGTCCTCAGGTTTCGCACGGCCTCCTCCCTGGATTCGTTCCGGGACGTGATGACGAGGTGATTTTCGGGAAACCGGGGATAAAAACCGATGCTGATTCCCGGCAGGGCAAGATCGATACTGGAGACGGTCTGATCGATTTTGGCCTCCGCCAGGCCGAATATCTTTACGGTCCTGCTGACGACGTACTGCGCTCTTCCCCGGCATTCTTTTTCGAGAAGGGGCATCACACCTTCGGGAAACATCCTCTTGACCTCGGAGGGGACGCCGGGGATAACTGCGATTATTTTGCCGCCTGCACGCAGAGAGAAGCCCCAGGCTGTACCCGTCGGATTGAAGATTGGCCGGGCGCCTTCCGGGAACATGGCCTGTTTGGCATTGTTCTGCGTCCACTCGATGCGCAATCTCTCAAAACGCGTCTTGATTTCGCTGAGAATTTCTTCATCCGTGTATAAAGGAAGTCCGTAAATATTCGCGATAGCCTGTGTCGTCATATCGTCCGCCGTGGGCCCGAGCCCCCCGGTGATTACTGCGGCGTCGGACAGGGACAGCGTAAAATGCAGTCCTCTGCGGATTGACTCCTCGTCGTCTCCCACTGAGAGCATGCTGGAAATCCTCCATCCCCGCATATTCACCTGCAGTGCAATGTATGAGGAATTCGTGTCCTGGATTCTGCCACTGGTGAGTTCGTCTCCGATAGTCATTATGCCGATCTTCAAAATAAAGTCCTCCAATATAGCTTTTATATTATTCCCGTATGCCCCAGGATAACCAGGATAAAATTCGTGTAAATCCCGGCTATTACATCATCGGCAACAACGCCGATCCCGCCCGGAAAGACCCTCTCGCAGAATCTGGCCGGAAAAATTTTTATTATATCAAAAAATCTGAAAAGAATAAAACCAAGCAGGATATTCAGAATGGACGGTTTTACCAGCAACATGGCAAAGAGAAACCCCACGATCTCGTCGATGACGATTTTGGACGAATCCTTTTCTCTGAAAATTTCTTCCGCCCGGCTGGATACGTAAACAGCTGTCAAAGACAGGGCGATGGTCGTGAAGAGATAGGCCGGCTGCGGGAAAAGGGACAGAATCAGGTATACGGGTATCGCTGTCAGCGTTCCGGATGTCCCGGGCGCATACGGCGCGTAACCACTTCCGAATCCTGTTGCGATAAATTTTATTATCGATTCAGACAAAAACTCTCCTTGGCCGGAATTGATTCAGTATACGATGTCTATTTCCCCTATCTAATCCTCCGTCCGGCAGTCTTCGAAGATTCTCACTCCGTCCTCTTCGATGAATGCGCCCGATTCCTTGATCCGGAGGGTTGTCTTTCCATCGATCCTATCTCGCGCCGGAACCGGATTCTTCATAAATTCACCCCTGCAGATTTGTTGCAGGCAAAGGGCTCAAGGGCCTAATAATGCCCCAATATCCGGCTTTGATGTGATTTTGTCAACATAATAAAATGCAGGAAATGCCTGCCCCGGGCGATTCCCCGGTATTGCATTTTCCCCCGTTTTCAAACGCGCCTTAATAACGATTGTACCTGAGCTTAATTCAGGGTATATAGCTGGAAAGGTTTACGGCCCGGAGTCCCCGGTTTCATTCAGTTGAGAACGGGTAAAAGCGGGTGGCCGTTTCGGATTTTATTTTTCATCTCGATTGCCGATAAATTTTATTGATAAGAGAAAAGCGGGGATCCATATTCCGGCGCATTTCTTCTTTTCTGGATTGAACACTGGACGACTGCTCAGCATGACCCCGAACAAGAAACCCGGACGGATGAAAGAGCAAACCCGGATCGCTGCACTGGAAAACGGATCCGGCCGGCAAAATTCGCTTTCCGCGCCTCTGAATTCAAGGAAGAGCCGCAAATCGGCAATTTCCCCGGCTCTTCTGGATGGCCTTTCAGAGGCCGACAGAAATCGCCTGGGCGATAATTCCGTCAATGTCCCCGGCATGCTTTTAAGGCGGATCGCCGAAGTCGAAAAAGAGAACAGGCGTCTGAAATCCCTTTTACTGACGGATGATCTGACCGGTCTTTACAACAGAAGGTTTTTTTTGACTCAGCTCGAAATAGAGATATCGCGGGCCAAGCGTACGGGACAGTCCTGCTGTCTGATGATGATCGACTGCGATAATTTCAAGCTGATCAACGACACTGTCGGACACGATGGAGGGGACAGATTTCTGAAAAAAATAGGGCGGCTGATCAGGGATAATCTTAGGTCAACGGACTTCGTGTGTCGCTACGGCGGAGATGAGTTCGCGGTTATAATGCCAGATACCCATCTTCCTGAGGGCGTGATCATCGCCGAGCGCCTTTTGAAATCCATTTCGTTGGTCCGGGTGAAAAAGGATTTGCGGGTATCGGCAAGCATAGGTATAGCCGCTTATGACGTTTTTTCCGAAAAGACGGCGACGGATTTTTTCAAGGAGTCCGATCTGGAGCTCTATCGGGCGAAGGAGAGGGGCAGAAATCGCATCTCTCATCCTGCCCTTGCCGCAATGGCCAGAAGAGAGACAACAGCCGTCGGCCCGGAGGAAAAAATGGCCCTGTACAGAATCCGGAAAAAGAAATAAAGACATCCCGCCGGAGGCGGACTTTTCAAAAACGTATTCGCAAAAAGAAAAGCCAGGTTTGAAAAATGAAGACTCGCGACTCGAAAGTTCCCGGGATAGTCTCTGTGACAAGCGGAAAAGGCGGTGTGGGGAAAACTTTTATTACGTGCAATCTGGCTGCGGCTCTGGTCAGGAATGGAGAAAAAATCCTTGTGGTGGACGGCGATCTCGGCCTTGCCAATATCGATATCATGCTGGGTGTCAACCCCCGGAACAACCTCAAGGATGTGATCTTCGGGAAGATGGGCATCAGGGATATAATTGTGCCGACAAAAGGGGGATTCGACCTTGTCCCGTCCAGTTCCGGCGTGAGGGAAATGGCCCAGTTGCTTTTCGAAAAAGTGGAATCCGTCAAGGAGATGATCCGGTCGCTCCGGGGTTATGACAAGATCATTCTGGATACCGGCGCGGGGATTTCGGAAGTTGTCCTGCAGTTCAATCTGCTTGCCTCCAGAAATATCATCGTCATAAATAAAGAATTGACAAGCCTGACTGATGCATACGCCATGATCAAGACGATGTATCAGGTCTTCGGCAGGAGCGGTTTCGGAATCATCGTGAACTGCACTGCGGACGACAGGGAAGGTGATGAGATATACAGGCATATCAGCTCGATATGCGAGAAATTTCTCAATATAAGACCGAACTATCTCGGGTCCATTCTTGACGATAGCTCTGTTCCCAAATCTATCCTGCAGCAGCAGATTGCTGTTCTTTCGGCCCCGAAATCCAGAATCTCACAGAATTTTCAACATATTACAAAAATGATCTCCTCCTGGCGGGTCTGACAGGCTGTTCAAATACAGGCATCGGAGAGAATAATTTCTGTTTGACATACCCGGTCAATTCTTATATTGAAGGCGCAAACGGCATCGTAAACAGACCTCCACTGAACGGGAGCTTTTTTTACCCTGCCGTTTTTTTTAACACAAAATGCGCTCCCGCATATTGTTCTAGAATCCATCCGCATCAGCAAAGGCATGTCTGGCAGAAAAGGAGGAATTCCGTAATGAGAAAAAGGACTCTTTTGTGCGTGGGGCTGGTCCTCTTCTTTGTTTCTGTTTGCTTCCCGAATCAAAGTCCCGCTGAGATACGCTACAGAGTCAAATCCGGCGACACCGTTTCCAGGATCGCCAGGAAATACGGAATCAGCACCAATGAATTGAGAGAGGCTAATGGAATCAAGGGGAATTCCATCAGAGCCAGGCAGGTCCTGATAATCCCTGAACGGGGCGCGAAAAAGATCTCCAGGAGAAATAAAGCAACGCCGCAGGAGACCGTAACCTACAGGGTCAAAAAAGGGGATAGTATCTATACAATCGCTTTCAATGCGGATTGCTCCGCCAAACAGATCAGAAAAATGAATCATCTGAAGTCCAATAAATTGAGGACCGGTCAGAGACTCATCATCCCCCGGGCCAAAGTCAGAACTGAAGAAGCAATGGAAGAAGACCAGGATATTGAAGCAGATGCAGATGCCCGGTACGCGGACCTTCCGCCGGATGAACCTCAGGAAAAGCCTGAGTCGATCGAAATCGGGAAATGGAACGGACCGGAAGAGAGGAAACTCTTTGTCAGGGTTGTGAAGACCTTTTTAGGAGTCCCTTACCGCTACGGTGGATCAACGTTGAGGGGGCTCGATTGTTCTTCTTTTGTCAGGAAAGTATATGAAATTTTTGATATTTTCCTACCGAGGACGGCCCGGGAACAGTCGCGCAGCGGTAAGTGGGTCAAGAAGGAGGAACTCGAAGAGGGGGATCTCGTCTTTTTCCGGACCAGGCGCGCCAATGATCATGTAGGGATTTACATAGGTAATAACGAATTCATCCACCTTTCCTCGAAAAATAGAGAGGCCAAAGTGGATAACCTGGATGAGCCTTACTTTCAGCAGCGGTTTATCCGGGGCGTTCGTGTAAAAGAATTGAAGATAACCCCGACGCATGCGGGATTGTAAAAAAACCGGTCTTACCCGAGACGTTTCAGATCCAGATGCTTTTTCGCCAGCTTTTCCCAGAGATTGATCTTATTCTGGTCATCGGCTGTCAGAAGAGGGTCCATAAGATCAATCTGCCGGGTGATCTGGTGGATATCCGATGATACGAGAAGCAGCGGGATACCCGCCCGGGCCGCTTCGGAGATGACTTTTGGGTCGGGCATAATGTTTTCGGTCAGTACGACGCCGGCGGTGTTCCCCTTGATGGCTTCCATGATTAGTTCCGTCCTGTCCCCGCTTGCCACTACGACTTTATCTTTCTCCTTGAATTGGGGGTTGCGGAGCGCCGCTTCCAGCGTCATCGCGCCGATAAAGACTCTTTTGACCGTGCGTCCTGCGTTTTCCTCGCCCGCAATGATTTTCGCAAACAGACGTTCAGCGAGAAACCGGATCGTGAAGTACATGAGATCCTTCTGATAAGGGATGATGCCGATGAGCGGCAGCCCCGTTTTCCGGATCCTGGGAACGTAAATGTTCTCGAAATCAGTTGCGTTCGGCACCTGGTTGATGATGACGCCCGCAAGCTCTACATCGCTCAGTGATATGCGGGTCTTCAGAAGCGTCAGATCATCCAAAATGGTATCCTCATCGCCGCTTACAACCAGGATCAGCCTGCCTTCGACATAGCGGGCTACGGAGAGGGGATCGAGGTGAATGGATATTCCGTATGAAATATCTCTGCCGCCCTCGAAGAAAAAGATATCCTTATCTTTTCCGGCGTCGGCAAGCGATTCCAGAAGCTTCTGTTTCGTTGTCTTCTCATCATGCATGAAACCGAGCTTGGAGTGACTGAAACCGAGGCTCATAAAGCTCGGGTCTTCCTCCAGGCCGAAAATATTTGTGATCAGGGCCGAATCATAATCCCAGAATCTCTTCTTGCGATAGAGCAATCTGTCCCCGAAGGGTTTCATATATCCGATCTTTTTTTTCAGGGCCTTTGCGATTCCTATGATGACGCCTGTTTTTCCGGCATTCCTGCGCATGGATGCGATGATGAATTTTTCCATTTCGTGTCTCCTGGTAAAGTAAACGAAAAAATTTTTCGGCTTTTTGCCTGCAGCCTATCTGAAAGCCATTTTCAATTCATAGACACCGGCGCCGACTTTTTTCTGCATGTCAAAGCCCATTTTTTCAAATACGCGAAGCATCGGTTTGTTTTCAATCAGGACCTCCGCCGTGAAACCCAGGAGGCCCTGTCTCTTGGCAAGATAGGTCAGGTAGGAGAGCAATTCCGTCGCGATTCCCTGATTCTGGTAACCGTCGCGGACGGCAAACGCGGCCTCGGCCGTGTGCGTCATTTCATCTATCCCGTACTGGCCCATTCCCACGACGATTTCCTGACCTCCCTTTTCGATGACGGCCAGAATCAACATTTCCTTTGTATAATCTATGACCACGAAATCCTGCAGGCGCTCATGAGGCATGTCTTTCCTGAAAGAGATGAATCTTCTGTAAAGGCTGTTGTCGGACAACGAGTAGAAAAAATCCTTGATCAGCGGCTCGTCGCTGATTTTTACCGGCCGGAAGAAAATATCGAAGCCGGTCTTTGTAGTCCGATAAGATTCCAGCTCTTCCGGATATCTCCCTTTTTCGCCGGGAATGAATGCCTGGTCCCTGAAAATCAATCCGGCGCTTTTTGCCTCTTCTATCAGCATGGGCTTGAACTTCGGATGAGCTATGGAAATCAGTTCCATGGCCCGTTCCCTAACGTTCTTTCCGTAGAGGTATGCGATGCCGTATTCAGTGACGACATAATGAATATCACCGCGGATCAGTGTGGCCCCTGCGCCTTCCCTGAGGTACGGCACTATCCTCGATACCATGTCGCAGGCGGCAGTGGACGGCAACGCCAGAATGGTCTTCCCCCTTTTTGCGAGCACGGCCCCTCGCATGAAATCGGCCTGGCCGCCGATGCCGCTGTAAAAGACCCTGCCCAGGGATTCTGCGCTTGCCTGGCCTGTCAAATCGATTTCCAGGGCGCTGTTGATCGCGACCATGTTGTCGTGCTGGGCTATAATTATGGGATTGTTTGTATAATCGATCGTTTTGAATTCAATGGCAGGGTTGTCGTGAATAAAATCATACGTACTCCTCCTTCCCATGCAGAATGTGGCCACAGTCTTTCCCCTGTCGATGATCTTTTTCGAATTATTGATCACTCCTTTTTTCATGAGATCCACAAGGCCGTCGCTCAAGAGTTCCGTGTGGACGCCGAGATTCTTTTTGTTGGACAGGTGGGCAAGGATCGCATTGGGAATACTCCCGTACCCCACCTGGATTGTGTCTCCGTCCTCGACCAATCTGGAGACGTAAGTTCCTATCCGTTGTGCGATTTCTGTATCCGCTTCGGGACTGTACTCCAGAATGGGCTCATCGTAAGGGATAATGAAATCGATATCGCTGATATGCACAAAGGCATCTCCGTGCACGCGCGGCATGAAGGAGTTGACCTGCGCGATAACGACCGAGGCCACTTCAGCCGCCGCCTTGACGATATCGACACTTACCCCCAGACTCATATAGCCGTGATCATCCGGTGGGGATGTTTGTATCAGGACGATGTCGACGCGGGCAAGGCCGCGATAGAACAAATCGGGCACCTGGGAGAGGAAGACGGGAGTGTAATCCGCAAGCCCCTCGTTTATGGCTTTGCGGGTGCTGTCCCCGATGAAGAATGAATTGTGCCGGAAGTTCTGCTTGAATTTTTCATCTGTATATGGAGCGACACCAAGCGTCCTGACCGACAGCACCTCTGCATCGAAGAACGCCTTGGGATTTGATTGTACGTATTTAATAAGCGCATGGACGAGATACTGGGGCTCTGCGCATGCGGAGCCGATGAATATCGAGTCTCCGCGATGGATACGGCTGAAAACAGCCTCTTCCGACGCAAATTTCTGCGGGTATTCCTTTTTCCAGAATTCCAGCGACTTCAAATTAAACCCGCCTTTCTGAAGGCGATGCAAAATCCTAAATTCAGCATAATTTGACACAAAGATGGATAACGTGTCAAGCCGATAAGGGTCCCGGTTGCCGGGTTCAGGGCAGCAAAACGGCAATCCTCGCTGCGCTTTCGATAATCACATCCGCGCCGGCATCCCGGAGGGCTTTTGATTCCGCATAACCGGTAAGCACGCCGACCGTGTATGTCCCTGCTTTTTTCCCGGCCTGGATATCCATGGGATGGTCGCCGACCATGACTGAATTTTCCGGCGCCGATCTCAAATTTCTGATAGCCACCCAGAGGTGCTCGGGATCGGGTTTGACCCTGCCGGCGGATTCACGCGTGACCACAATATCGCAAAAATCCGCAATGTCTGGAAATATCGTGCAGACCGCATCCCGGCAGTTGCGCGTCACCACAGCCGTCCTGATTCCGCGCGACTTAAGGTCGGCCAGCATTTCCCTGATGCCCTCGAAGAGAACGCCCGTCTTTGCTCCTTCCATTTCAAAGTCACGTATGAGTTTTGCGCTCTGGAGGTTGTAATGCTCTTGCGCTGCGGGATTTTCTCTTATTATAAATACTCTTCCCGCGTCGATCATTTCCAGGGCAAAGAGATTGCCCATGCCGTCCCCGGGAACGCCGTAAGAGGCGATCAGGTCCAGGATGGCTCTCCTCATGGAAGGAAAATCGATGTCCAGTCTCGCAAGTGTCCCGTCGAAATCGAAGAGAATCGCTTTGAATCCACGGTCTTCTTTCTTCAGAATGTCCTCTCTCTTCATTTTTTTCCGCATTACCGTCTTTTGTTCCTGTTCCCGGTAAGATATACGGGATGGAGTGTTTTTTTCAATATTCTTTCCGGTGAGGGAGCGGGCATGTCGAAACCGAAAGCGATTTTCAGGAAGCTCTCCACGATGTAAAAAGTGGCCCCCCACAAGATCTCTTCGTCTCCGTTTTCTTCCCGGTGGACAAAACACTGAAAATAGCTGGTCGTTTCGACTCTATTGCTGAGTGAATCCGCCACCTCGACTGAATACAGGGCGTAATTTCCTTTATCGAAAAAACTCCTTACCGGAATGGCCACGATTTTTTCAACTTCCCAGTTTGGACGAATGTGCCATTCTTTCACAAAACCGACAAGGGGGAATATCGTCCTGGTGAACAGGACGAGGTTTCTGCAGGGGAGCGCCCCGAGGAACCTGACATGGAAGGGATTGATGCCGACCTCCTCCCACGACTCCCGGAGTGCGTTGGCGAGAAAAAGTGTAATATTTCTGAAACTGTCTTCCCCTCTGTTCCTGGCGTAACGCAGGGCATCGCCTTTCAGGACAGGCAGCAGGCCGTAAGCGATCAGAGGCCGGAGCAGTTGATCGAGATGCGTATTCAGCATTCCTCCCGGACAACTGAGGTCTCCCGCCTGGGTTACTTCCCGCGACCGCTTGATCAGATGGAGAAAAAACTCTTTTTTCCCCCCGGCGCCGCTTTGTGGTTTGAAGGACAAAGGCAGCAAGACACCCGCCGCGCGCCACTTCTTGTCCCCGTTTTCCTCTCTGTAAATGGAATCTATTTTTTCGCAGAAATCGATAGGGGTATTCCCCAGTTTGTTGATAACATGCTCCAGGAAAATATCTTTGCGATAAAAAATATCGTCTTCTATCAAGAACGTTCTCCATTGATTCAGTTATTCAATATATCATAAATTCTTCTATCCGACCAGCAGCCGAAGGGAAACGGGTCGAGGAATCCGCAGTGTCCGCCGTATCGCTGGATGGAAATCCGTAGATGCTCGTTGCCGTGAAGGTCGTAAAAATCCACGGGATCGATAAATGGGTCATCGCGGGCCGTCATGATGAGCACGGGGACTTCCAGATCGCTGAAAACATTGCCCAGAAGAGTATATTCTCTGAAATATTCCCTGGAATCGGCGAACGGGGAATAAACCGGGATAATCCGGTCCGTGAGTTCCATGCAGGTTTCGGCCTGGAGCATATGGCCGAAGTCATATTTCCCGGGAAAAAGAGATTGTTTTTTGCGCAGGGAAGCCTTCCATTTTTTGAGAAAATAATTCCGGTAAATGGACGACCCCCGGTCAATAGCGATGGTCGTTTTATGTGGGTCGAGGACTGGGCTGACGGCGATTACCCTTTTCAAACCGGGGATTTCGGAAGATGCGCATTTCCGCGCGATCCTGAGCGCGAAATTGCCCCCCAGCGAAAAACCGATAATAGCGAAAGGTTTGTCTGCGGACAAGGAGGACACTTCCGCTGCCGCTTTGAAGATCTCTTCTATCAGGGCGCCGTGGAATAATCCTTCGTTGAGGTGATGGCTGTCTCCGTGATCGCGCATGTTGAGCCTGAAGATATCGTATCCTTTCCCGAACAAGTACCGGCCGGTGCAAAGCATATAAGTCGATTGCGAGCTGCCTTCCCAGCCGTGAATCATCATGATCAGCCCCCGGCTTTCGCTCTCGGGATGTTGTGAAAAAAAGCCGATGAGGCGCACTCCGTCACCGGCATCGATTATCATTTTCCTGGTACAGGCGATCATTCTGTTCATGCCTGCAGCCCGGAGCTTCAGGCTGGCAAAAACAGTCTGGAGATGGGGATTCCTTGCCCAGAAAGTCGGGCGAAATGACCATGTTTCGAAGTTCTCGTTCATTCACATTGCTATTGAAAACTTTGTTTTACAGGTTTAGACTTGTTAGTACCTGATAAAACCATACACTTCCTGAACTTGTCAAGGAGGGGCAAAAGGCAATTCCGTGAAACAGAGCGGAAAATATCGCTTGCATCATCTCATATTTCTGTTTACCTTTTTTATCAGCTTGATCGGTTCGCCGCGGGTCTCTATCCCGGCAGAGAACATATTCCCGGATAATACCATCGCCGGGGAAGGAAAGGTCATGGAGCTTCCGAAACCACGAATCAAAGGGGGAATGCCTCTCCATGAGGCGATTTTCGGCCGCGAATCCGTGCGCGGTTTTTCCGCGAAGGCATTGACTCCGGAAGAAATATCCCAGCTTCTCTGGTCCGCGCAGGGCCGCACGCGACCATGGGGCGGCAGGAGCGCGCCGTCCGCGGGAGCACTCTATCCGTTGGAATTGTACGTTGCCGACAGGGGAGGAGTTTATCATTACATTTCCCGATCCCATCAACTGGTCCGCCTGAGCAGCCAGGACGTGCTTTCGTCTCTTTCAGCAGCGGCGCTAGGGCAGGAGTGCGTCAGGCAGGCTCCGGCCGTCATTGTTATCGCGGCGGTTTATGAGAGAATAGAAAAAAAATACGGAAAAAGGGGCGAGCGTTACGTCAAAATTGAGGCCGGCCATGCGGCACAGAACATTCTGCTTCAGGCGGTTTCGCTGGGTCTGGGCGCCGTTCCGGTCGGCGCATTTTATGACGACCGGGTGCGAAGCGTCCTGAATATCCCGGCGGATCACGAGCCTCTTTATCTGATTCCGATAGGCCACGCGGCGGGCGGCAAATAAGAATACCAGAGCTGCAAGTCATTATTTTTTGGTCGATCCTTTTTAAATATTCTGTTCGGATCGATTACTTGGAAATTTCCTTCCACCAGCCATTTTTTTGTTGATGGATCTTCCCTAAGATAAACCTCACGCAATGGGCTGAGCGCATTACGGTAGTTTCAATCAAGGATCAAAAAAAACAGTTGCAAAAAAGCCGGCAAAGTAGAATTCTCCAGACGGGCATGGAATATATACTCGGGAGGCGGCTTTGACTGTGAATAGATTTGACAAGTTGATTAAAAGTGTGCCCTTCCTCGCCTGCTTGACAGAAATCGAGCTGAAGAGGATCGTCATTGAGAAGCGTTTTCGGAAAAACCAGGTTATATTGTATGAGGAGGATGCGGCTAACTATATTTATTTTATTTATTCAGGCAAGGTAAAAGTCGTTCAGGGCAGCATAGACGGAAAGGAGAGGATTCTTGCCATCCATAAGAAAGGCGATTTCTTCGGTGAAATGGCCATTCTCGATGGGAAGAGCGCGCCCGCTACCGTCATTGCCATGGAGGATTCCGAGATCGCCTTCATATCCCGTGAGGATTTCCAATGGTACCTTCTAAAAAATGAGCAGGTATTGAAGGAGATTATCTCCATGCTCTGCGGGCGCTTGCGCGAGGCATGGCTGATGCTCAAGGTCCTCAGCTTTTCCGATGCCGAGCACAGGATCAGGGCCGTCCTCAAGCATATAGCGGATCAGTTCGGCGTCAAGGACCAGAGGGGAACCATCATCAACCTGAAAATAACCCATAAGGATCTGGCCCATTACGCCTCCATATCCCGGGAGACAGCGACCCGGCTACTCAACAGCTTTGCCAAAGCCGGCGAAATAGAAATGCTGGAAAAAAAGTACATAATACTGAAACCGTCTTTCTTTGAAAAATTGCCGGCCCAGTAAAAAGGAAATATGGCCTTTCCTCTCTTTTCCCTTTAAATCACACTGGAGATCACGTTCCACACATTATTCCCGACGGAAGGGAACACTGCGGTCCGGAAATTAGGGATAATGTGATACACGTCACTCAGGCCGCCCCCCCGATATCCGATAAACTATCCAGAAGCGAAGATAAGATACGGCTTACGAATGGTAGATGCCGGAGGTACGGGATGATGGACTTGATCTGGTTTATCATGAGGAAGACATTCAAGGTCGTTTTCATACTTCTCTTCTCCATGAGCCTTTATAACTGTTTTAAAACACCCGGCGGGTACAGTGAAAAAATGCTGGGTGCATTCCAGAAAACCAGACTCCAGAGCGAGGAAGTCGTGCAGGAGCTGAAAGATGCGATGTTGGGTAAAGTCAGGATGATTACCGGTGATATGAACCGTTTTGCGCAGATGCGTAAAATGACGCCGGAGAGGGATAAGGAGGAAATTGCGGAAGATAGAGCCCGTGATCCGGCCGATCTCAGGAAAACGGATTGGAAGGCAATGTGAGGAAAAAGAAAAAAGGGATTTGAATTTATGAGAGGAATATTTAGGATTATTTCCGGATGGTCCATTATTTTTTCAGGAGGCGCCGCCTGCATCTTAGCCTGCGGCAAAGTCTACTTTTTGCGTCGAAGGGTATTGTTCCGGATGAAAAATTCTCCAGGCTTTGCAATGCCTGCGGAAATCAAGGGAAAGAATGACCGGGCAGTTTTCCGTCCTTACGGGGATTCCGGGAAAAAGCGGTGGGAAGAAGGGAAAGAGGTTATTGAAAGTCCTGCTGCAAAGAGTTGCGAAAGACCGGCGTTTGCGTCATATCCCCGGGAGCATCGAGATCCCGAAGACAGGGGGTATGGACAGAATCAATTTTGATCTGCTCTGCAGTTTTGCCTGTAAACACGCCCATCTCCACTCTATTCTGAATTCCACTTGAATTAAAATCATCGAGATGTTAAAGGTTCCGAACGGCGTTCGTGGAACGCCTTCCTCGGTATCGAGAAGAGCGAAACGCGATACCGGTACTTCGATCCTTTGACGAGCCCATGGTGACAATAGCGAAGGACGGTATGACGATAGTGATAGTGTTTACATCTTTCTGCATTACGACACAGCCCGCTCGTCCCGGGGATTGAATCGAAGGCGGACAAAAGGGCATTATTCAGGAGAAAAATAGATGAAGAAGTATTTCTTGCTCTTCCTCGGACTCTTGCTGGTTGTATCCAGTACATGGGCGGCGGATGTAAAAAAGGTCGCTGTTCTCCCGTTTACTGTGAACAGCGCGGATAATATCGACAACATCCGGGACGGGATATGGGACATGCTGATCTCCCGTATATCAGTGGACGGAAAGATCGACGTGGCCGAAAGATACGCGGTTTCCGATGCCATGGGAAGAGCCAGGAAGAAGGGGTTGACCAGGGCCGAAGTGTACTCCCTCGGCAGGAAAATGAAGGTCGATTATGTGGTCTGGGGGAGCATTACGAAAATCGGAAACAACATAAGTGTCGATGGAAAGCTCGTCGACATGGCCTCGGGCAAATCGCCCGTCAGTGTGTTCGTGCAGAGCCAGGGCATGGACGAAGTCATCCCCAAGATCAACGATTTCGCAAAGAGAATAGATTACCATATACTGGGTCGGGTTCCGTCGACTTTCGAAGCCTTGCCCTCGCCGGCATTGCCGCCGGCTGTCCCGGCCATGCCGCAGCAGGCTTCTCAGCAGCAAGGGCAGACGCCGACTGGTCCTCGCGAGCCTCAGGCGGCGGAAGCCCTGAGATCGAAAGAGGGCACATTCACCTCCGTCATCAATCCAGATTTTATAACCGCCCCGCAGCCTCTGGACAGAAAAGGTTTCTGGATGAGCCAGAAGTTCGAGACTTCGTTTGTCGGCATGGATATCGGCGATGTTTACGGCGACGGCAAGAACGAGGTAGTGGTGATTGATGTAAACAGTGTTATGATTTACCGCAAGGAAGGCAAGGCTCTCAAGCTCCTGCAGAAAATACGGGGTGAGAGCTATAACCAGTATCTTTCCGTGGACGTAGCGGATATCAACGGAAACGGTGTCCAGGAGATATTTGTGACCTGCATGAGCCAGGGAACCCTGGATTCGTTTGTCCTTGAATACAGGGATGGAAAATTCGTCAAGATCGCTTCCAGAATAAGGGCATTCCTCAGGGTAATTTCTGTATCCGGCAAGCCCGTTCTGATCGGGCAGTCTCTGGGAGTCCAATCGGCTTTCGATTCTCCCATCTACGAATATGTCTGGCGCAGCGGCAAGTATAAACCGGACAGGAAGATGAAAATCCCGCAGGGATTGGCTGTTTACGATGTAATGCTGGAGCCTCTGGACAAGGACGGTCCGGATAAAGTCATAGCATTAGACGATTACGATTATATCCGCGTGTATGAGCCTACGGATGTGCCATTTGTCAGCTTGCAGAAATTCGGCGGCAGCAGGGAACTCATCTGGAAGAGCGATGAGAAATACGGAGGAAGCAATAATTTCTTCGACACGCTCCAGACTTCTTCGAATGTCGCCAGCACTGATAATCCGCCCCCGAGGCCGTATGTCAACATCCGGATGCTCAGTTACGACATCAGCAAGAAGGGGAAAAAAGAGCTGATCGTGGCGAAGAACATTTCCGCAGTGGGCAGGGTATTTAAAAATCTCAAGGCATTTACATCCAGCGAGATATATGATCTCGAGTGGAACGGCATCGGCTTCGCGGACGTGTGGAAGACGAAAAAGATACAGGGATACATCTCCGATATTCAGATCAAGGATATCGACAACGACGGGAAGGACGAGGTTGTGATTGCCCTCATCCTGTCGGCCGACCTGGGCCTGAATGCACGGAGCGTCGTGGTTTCGTACACGATTACGCCGCAGCCGTAAGTTGCGTGAAGATTGACATTTCCCTTTATATCGTATAAAAATATTGCCTGCATATTGGCGGTGTAGCTCAGTCGGTTAGAGCATGCGGCTCATATCCGCAGTGTCCGGGGTTCAAGTCCCTGCACCGCCACCATAACATAATCCGATAAGGTCCAATATAATAGAAACCCGTTAGAAATAACGGGTTTTTTATTACCATTCGTCCAATAATGTGCTATGCGGTTTATCAAGCTCCGCGTTACTCTGGGCGGGCTTTAGATCCGATATCTTCTTCAGGAGGCCCTTGATTTCTTCAGAGCCGGTCTTCAGATTTTTTTAAAGAAGCATCTTCCTGCCTGTTATCCACAGGGTGGTCTTCTTGTGGATCGGAGACTCTCTTCGCCGCGGTGAACTCCAGAGGGCCCTCAATTCATCTGACACTTTTCATGAAAAACGCTTGACTAATTGCTCCGTTCAGATATATTTTCGCCGGAAATTCAAGTGGATATTAGGAGATTGAATCTGGTTCTTAATCGTAACAAATGAGGGTATAATGAATTGATTTCTCAAAGGCCCCTTTCTTTCAAAGAAAAGGGCCTTTTTTATGCCACATGCCAATAGGAATAAAGGTGTCTTGACGCATGAATACCGACCTAACATTCATAACCAACGAGAGAAACAAGAATCTTTTAGAAAGATTCAAGGTTCTTATCAAGGACACCCGCCTTTTTGATGTACTTGTCGGGTATTTCTATTCAAGCGGCTTTTACAGTCTTTACAAATCACTGGAACACGCCGAAAAAATAAGAATTCTTGTCGGAATAAACACCGACAGGCAGACGGTCGATTTGATCCACAAATCCCGTTTCCCATCGCAAACCTCTTTACAGTTCTCCCACGCCGAGACCAAGGAAACTTTCTCGGAGACGATTGTCGTTGAGATGGAAGCGTCCGAGGACAGCGCAAATCTCGAAGAAGGCGTGTCTAAATTCCTTGAATGGATCAAGATCGGTAAGCTGGAAATCAGGGCCTATCCATCTGAAAACATCCATGCGAAAGTCTACATCATGACCTTCGCCGACGGCGACCGTGACGCAGGCCGGGTGATCACCGGTTCCAGCAATTTCACAGCGGCGGGCCTAGTCGAAAATCTTGAATTCAACGTGGAGCTTAAAAACAGGGCTGACTATGATTTTGCCATCTCAAAGTTCAACGAACTCTGGGAAAACGCCGTTGACGTCAGGGATAAATATTTAGAGACGATTACGACGAAGACCTGGCTGAACAACACCATCACGCCTTATGAGCTTTACCTGAAATTCCTCTATGAATATTTTAAAAACAAGATCAACATCGACCAGGAAGAAATTTATCGAAGATACCTGCCGGATAATTTCCTGGACCTGGAGTATCAGTCCGAGGCCGTTAAAGACGCCAAAAACAAGCTGGATGAGTACGGCGGGGTATTCATCTCCGATGTTGTCGGTCTCGGGAAAACTTACATATCGGCCATGCTGGCACAGCAGCTTGACGGCCGGTCTCTCGTAATCGCGCCGCCGATGCTTCTGGAAAAGGATTATCCCGGCTCCTGGCCGAACGTATTTTCCGACTTCAAAGTCCATGCGGATTTCGAATCGCTCGGCAAGCTGGACAAACTGATTCAGAGAGGAACGGATAAGTACAAAAATGTTTTCATAGATGAGGCCCACCGCTTCAGAACAGAGACCAATATCACCTACGAGCACCTCGCGCGGATTTGCCGCGGCAAGCGAGTGATCCTGGTTACGGCAACCCCCCTGAACAATTCTCCTCGCGACATCCTTGCCCAGATCAAGCTTTTCCAGAAATCAAAGAAAAGCACAATTCCAAACATTCCCGATCTGGAGAGATTCTTCTCGGGTCTCGAAAAGAAACTCAAGAAACTCGATCGACTGAAGAATTACGATGAATATGTCCAGGTTGTTAAGGAAAATGCCAGGGAAGTCCGTCATATTGATCCTTCAAGGATAACAATTGGTGAGTATCGGCCGGCAGAAGGTCTTTTAACTCATATAAGGGCACGCTTCCCCAATCGTCCCTGCTTAAGGTGAATGGTTCACTGATTGCTGAGTCAGGAAAACTGCGATACCCGCGAGAATACAGAATCGAGATGTTTCGCTCAATTGTGAACATGATTCGCCGTTCCGACAAGAAAGTGCAGATTGCGTTGTGCAAAGAGGCACCCGAGGTCTGGAAAGCGGTAGGCTTGGACGGCAGAGGCCTCTATTGTAACTGTACAGGCTGACTGTGACATTGAAACATATCTTCGGAGCCAAAGGAATTGCGATGATGCCGACGTATAATATTTATTGTGATGAATCTTGCCATTTGGAGAACGATCATCAAAAAGTGATGGTCCTTGGTGCAATATGGTGTCCTCTTGAAAGGTGATATTTATGAAGAGGGTTTTTGGCACCTCGTTTCGCGAAAAGATGATGCGTCGGGGGATCGCCTCTTCGATCCTCGACGGGCGGAACGATTACCATGGTGCAGACCCGTCTTAGAGTTTTCAAACGATTCAGCGGTGAAATTATGGGATTATCAAGAGGGACGTCGTAAAAGAACTTATGTTTGGCTGGAAGATCACGATTACGTGATTGTTTTAGAAAAGAGGCATCAACGGGTAGGTGAAGTGGCTTTCCTAATAACAGCTTATTATGTCGATGGACCGGGACAAAGAGCAAGTCTCAGGAAGAGGCTTATGAAGCGATTGCCATAAAATGCAATCGCCGCCCCAAAGGACGGCGAAGTTCTCCTTCTACACATGGCAGATGAGCTGTTTTTAGTTTATAATTATTATCTGAAATGTCAAGATAATTTTACATTGGGTGCAAAGGTTATCGCCCGAACAATATTGATAGGAAAAGGGACAGCTATGAGTTCCGAAGGTCCTGACGATCTTTTGCGGTTGGCGCGCGATTTCATGGAGAGCCGGATATTGCTGTCCGGGGCCGAACTGAACCTTTTTACGATTCTCCGGGATACTCCGGTGTCTGCCGGTGATCTTGCCGCGGTAATCGATGCGGATGTCCGGGCGTTGAAGATACTTCTTAATGCCTTGTCGGCAATGGGCCTGCTCGTCAAGCAGGGCGAAACATATCAAACCGAGGCGCAGGCTGCTTCGTTTCTTTCCGACGATACTCCCGGTTCAATTTTGCCGCTTATTCTCCATAGCGCCCATTTATGGAAGAGATGGTCCGGCCTGACGGATATCGTCAGGCATTCGGCAGGGGCCGGAAGTGCCGGCGGGTCCTCGAAAGCTCCTGAAGAGCTGCGTTCTTTTATTGGAGCGATGAATGTAATTGCGCAGCGGACCGCGCCGCGCATTGTCGAGGCCGTCGGGCCCGGTTTATCGAAACGCTTGCTCGATGTGGGAGGCGCATCGGGGACATATACCATAGCCTTCCTCCGGGCGGCGCCTGAAATGAAAGCGACACTGTTCGACAGGCCCGCCGTGGTGGAAATGGCCCGTGAGCGTCTGGCGGAATCAGGATTGCTCTCCAGGGTCGATCTCGTCGCCGGGGACTTTTACAAGGATGAATTTCCCCCGGGGCACGATCTCGCTTTTGTATCGGCCATAATCCATCAGAACAGTCCGGAGCAGAATATCGATCTGTTTAAAAAGACATTCCGGGCCCTGGTTAAGGGAGGCAGGATCGTCATCCGGGATCATGTAATGGATACAGATCGCATTCATCCCCGGGATGGAGCCATTTTTGCCGTCAATATGCTGGTCGGTACTGCGGGCGGAGGAACTTATACATTTGATGAAATCGCAATGTGGCTCGGCAAAGCGGGATTTACCGACGTGCGCTTCCTCCGGAAAGGCGAGCATATGGATGCGCTCGTGGAGGCGAGGGCTTAATCTTATAACGCTCCTTTCTTATCCTCCTTCAAAAAAGATTTAATGTAGCCCCCTTATCTATGCGCCTGCCCATCCATCACGCCGGCTATGCCATGGGCTGAACCATCCTGCAAAAATGTGAAAGACTGGGCCTTCCCGCCGTCCGCGGCTTCAAATTCCTAATGCATAATTTGTTAGTTATTGAATTGATTCGAAACACTTTCAGATGATTTCGTTTAGTTGTAGAGCATATGCTTCATCATTAAGAATAAGAAAGATAAATCGCCACTTTCTTACCAAAAAAAGGAGCCGGAAAATCGTACTGTTTCACGGCGGACAAATGTTTTGATCTGTCCCCGGGTGAGCGATTCCGGAGCCCGCATCCCAATCAGCAGTTATATCGATGAATTAAAGGCTATTCCGTCCATGGCACATCTATTGCTAACGGGCGGCAGTGATAATTCGTGTTAGTTGTATGGCCTGTCGATGCTTGTCTGAACTCCATCCTGCAGGCCATTCGTAGCGGAGACCGGATTTCGCGGCAGGACAACATCCTGCGGCGCAGGTCACCGTGGCGGATAACGGATTGAATTTTCGGAAGGAGACTGAAAGATGAAAAACTCGAAAGTGATGACGGCGAAAGAGGCGGTTGCAAAGTTCATCGAAGATGGCATGACCGTTGCCGTCGGCGGCTTTTTTCATGCCATTTCTTATGCCATCACGCATGAAATCATTCGCCAGAGGAAACGCCATCTTACGATTTGCCAGCCAAGCTTCAATGAGCACGCGGATCAGTTGATTGGTGCGGGGTGTGTAGATCGGATCGTATCCTCCTACGTTTGGATGGAAGTCTTTGGACCTCTGCACTGTTTCCGGCGGGCCATGGAGAAAGGGATACCCCACAGAATCGAGATGGAGGATTACACCAACTTTGCCATGATGGCCAGGTATCTGGCCGGCGCTCTGGGCATGCCCTATATGCCGATAAACTCGATGAAAGGCAGCGACATGATGAAATACTCGGCCTGGATGGGTGACAAGAAGGCGAAGATAGTTCAGGACCCCTTCGAGCCGGGTAAAGAGTACGTTGCGGTTCCGGCTTTGAAGCCGGATATCGGGTACTTTCATGCCCAGAGAGCCGATGGGGAAGGCAATGTCCAGATGTGGGGTATTTGGGGAGATGCGCCCTGGAGCGTCAGAGCCTGCAAGCAGGTGATCGTATCGGTTGAAGAGGTGGTCGGTCGCGATGTCATCGGACGTGATCCCAATCGAACTATCCTTCCCGGCTACAAGGTTGTCGCCGTCGTGGAGGCTCCCTTCGGCGCTCATCCCAAGCACACTCAGGGGTATTACGACGTGGACAGGGATTTCATCTTCAAATACATCCGCGAGTCACAAACCCCGGAAGGCTGGAAGAAGTTCATGGACGAGTGGGTTTACGGTGTCGAAGACAGGACCGCGTATCTGAAGAAGTATGTCGACACCTTCGGCATGGAAAAGTTCCTCAGACTCAAGGCAAGGGACATCAGTTCAAGCTCCGTGAATTACGGATTTTAAGGAGGTTCATTATGGTTGCCCAATATACTGATTTTACACTGCAGGAGCTCATGGCCGTCGCGGCGGCGAGGGAAATAGAGGATGGTGAGAAGGTCATCATCGGCACGGGACTCCCCCTTCTCGGTGCGTTTCTGGCTCAGAAGACCCATGCACCGAACATGGTTGCCATCTACGAATCGGGAGCCATTGACTGCAAGCCACTGGTTACGCCTTTTTCCGTGGCTGACTCTGTCCTGACGCCGGGCTCGGCGATGCAGGGTGGGCTGATCGAGGGACTGGGCATCGTCCATGCCGGCGAGCTCGATGTGGGGTTTCTGGGCGGGGCCCAGATCGACCGGTACGGGAATCTCAACACCCATGTGATCGGGGATTATTACTGTCCCAAGGTGCGTTTTGCCGGAAGCGGCGGTTCAAACGACATCGGTGCCGGCTGCAAGCGGACTATTGTGATGATGCTTCACCAGAAACAACGGTTTCCCGAGAAGGTCGACTTCATCACGACGCCTGGATATTTCGGTGGCGGGGATGAACGGGAAAAGATGGGATTCTACGGCGGTGGTCCGAGTGTGGTGGTGTCGACGTTAGGCATTTTGCGCTTTCATCCACAGACGAAGGAAATGTATCTTGCGTCGTATCACCCCGGAGTGAAGATCGAGACCATCAGAGAAAACACGGGATGGGATCTGCTGGTATCCGAGGACGTGAAAGAGACGGAGCCGCCGACGCCGGAATTGATCAGGATTTTGAGGGAAGAACTGGATCCGGCCGGCGTCTTTCTGAAAAAAAAGTAATGAAAGGATAAACGGCTTATGGAAGATCACGTTGTTCTTTACGAGAAAAGGGGAGCGATCGCCCTCCTGATTTTCAATCGTCCGGAAGCGCTCAACGCACTGAATACGGCTGTCAATCTAAGGCTTATTGAACTTCTGGACGAAGCGGATGGAGATCCGGAGATCCGAGTAGTCGTTCTGACTGGTTCCGGAGACAAGGCCTTCGTGGCTGGGGCGGATATTAAGGAGATGATGGACATGGACGCCATGGAGGCTCGGGAGCACGCCATCCGGGCAAAGCGGGTGACTGATAAGATTTGGAACCTCCAAAAGCCAGTCATCGCCGCCATCAATGGCTTCTGCCTCGGCGGAGGGTTGGAATACGCTCTGGCCTGCGACCTGAGAATAGCCTCGGAAAACGCGCGGTTCGGTCTTCCGGAGATCAATCTGGGCATCCTGCCAGGGGGAGGAGGCACGCAGCGGCTTCCCCGCCTTATCGGGCTAGCCAGAGCGAAAGAGTTGTGCCTTACCGGGGATATTATTGATGCCCGGAAGGCTGCAGAACTGAGACTGGTCAATCATGTCTTTCCGAAAGATGCGCTCATGGATGAAACCATGGCTCTGGCCGGCAGAATTGCATCGAAGAGCGCCGCATCACTGGCGCTGATCAAATCGGCCATGAACAAGGGAACGGAAACGAATCTCGAGTCGGCTCTGCTGTTCGAGATAGATTGCTTTGGGCTGTGTTTCTCTACAGAGGAGCAGAAGAAAGGGATGGCCGCTTTTGTCGGCAGGAAAAAGAGATGACCACATAAACGAGGATCATTAATGGACTGAACGGAGTTAAAAATGAACGATAAAATAGCAGTTATAGGAGCGGGAACCATGGGGTCCGGCATCGCCCAGATTGCCGTGGAAGCGGGATTCAGTGTCACTCTCGTGGATACTGAACAGGCATTTCTCGACCGGGGGATCGGCAATATCAAAACGTTTATCGAGAAGAAAGCGCAAAAAGGAAAGATCACTCCGGACCAGGCCCGTGGCATCCTCGGCAAACTGTCGGGAACAACGAACCTTGCGGAGGCAGTGCAGGGAACGGTGATGGTCGTGGAAGCTGTTTTTGAAAAGCTGGAATTGAAGCGGGATATATTCAAGAAGATCGATATCCTTTGCCCCAAGGACGTAATCCTGGCCAGCAATACGTCTACCCTAAGCATCTCCGGTCTGGCCGGCGCAACGAGGAATCCCGAACGGGTGATTGGGACTCATTATTTTAGCCCTGTTCCATTGATGCGTCTTGTCGAAGTCATCAGGGGGAAGGAGACCAGCGAGACGACGACTATGAGGACCATCGAGATCTGCAGGGCTTTTGGGAAGACGCCCATTGTAGTGAAAGACATTCCCGGATTCATCGTTAACCGCTTTCTCTGCCTCCTCTACAACGAGGCCGCCAATATGATCTACAACGGCAGCGCCTCGGCTCAGGATATCGATATGGCCATGAAACTGGGGTGCAACTGGCCGATGGGGATCACGGAAATAATCGATCTGGCCGGTGTAGATGTCTGTTATTACGCTATCGAAGCGATGTATGAGATGACCCGCGAGGAACGCTACAAACCTTCTGAGCTTTTCAGGGACATGGTTGATAAGGGACTGCTGGGCCGCAAGACGGGAAAAGGATTTTACGAATACGGACCAGGCAGCAAAGCGGGGAGACCGGGTGAAAAGGAAGGTGCCTTATGACTGATAGAAGAGAGGTGGTTTTCGTTGAAGGAATGAGGACTGCCTTCGGCAGACTGGGAGGCAGCCTTAAGGAGTTTACAGCGGAAGAGCTGGGAGGTATTGCCTTAAAAGGCATCGTCGATAAGACGAGGATATGCGAGCGGGGATACGTAGACTCCGTTTTCTGCGGTTCGGCCTTTCACGTCGCCCATGCCATCAATCCGGCTAGATGGATTGTCCTCTATGCTGGCCTTTCTCTGAGTACATCGGCTTCCTATGTGGAAATGCAGTGCGGGTCGGCCATAGATTCCATCAATCACGCGGCTTGGAAGATATTATGCGGCCAGGCGGATGTAGTCATTGCGGGAGGCATGGAATCATTCAGTCAGCTTCCCTTCAAATATTCGTCAAGCACGCCTCCCTACCGCATCACGCCACCGCGGCTTCTCGACTACCAGCTTCAGCCTAAGCCAAAGGAAGGACGGGCCTATGCTCCTTTCGAAATGGGATTGACGGCGGAAAATCTGGCGCAGAAGTACAATATATCCCGCCAGGCACAAGACGAATTTGCCTTCCGAAGTCAGTCTCTCGCCAGAAAGGCCATCGATGCTGGTTATTTCGAGGAAGAAATCATCACGGTCGAAGTTCCTCAGGGAAAGAATAAACCCCCCATCAAGTATCGGACGGATGAGCATCCCCGGCTGGAGCCCCTGGAGAACTTGGCCAAGCTGCCGCCGGTGTTCAAGAAGGATGGCACCGTCACGGCGGGGAATGCCTCTGGGTTGAATGACGGTGCGGCTTTTGTTCTAATGATGAGTCTGGAGAAGGCGAGAGCGTGGGGATTCAAACCTATGGCGAGGTGGGTCTGTGGAGCCGACTGCGGAGTTGAACCGTCTCTTATGGGTATTGCGCCGGCTTTCGCCATACCCATGGTCCTGAAACGGGCGGGCTTGAGGCTGGCCGACCTGGATGTATTGGAATGCAACGAAGCCTTCGCCGTCCAGAATCTGGCCGTTATTAAAGAGCTTGAAAGCCTGATGGGGGAGAAAGTCGACATGAACAAATGGAACCCTCTGGGAGGGGCCATTGCATTCGGCCATGCCAATGGAGCCTCCGGTGCCCGTTGCGCCATGTTCGCCATGCGGCACTTGATTCGAACGGGTGGCCGGTACGGTCTGGTCACGGCATGTTGCGGCGGTGGACAAGGTGTGGCCGCCTTACTGGAAAACATGCAGCGCTGAAGGGAAGGCCGCGAAATCTTGTAGTTCGTGGGGCGGTGCTCCCAAGCGCGCTATATTGGAATATTTCAGCAGAACGGCTGAGTAGAAATAGAGCGACTATACAGGAGGATAAAATGGATTTCAGACTGAATGAAGACCAACTGATGTTGCGGGATACAATCCGGAGAATCGCCCAGGAGCAGTTCGCGCCGAAGGCGGCTGAGATCGATGCCACAGAGCAGTTTCCTTGGGATAACTTCAATATCTTGAGAGACAACGGCCTCCTCGGCATCAATGTTGCCGAGGAATACGGCGGCGCCGGTGCCGGACAACTGGCGCTTCTTTTGGTCCTTGAGGAAACTGCGCGGGTCTGCGGGTCAACATCGGTTATCTTGACGAACCAGGGCCTTTCCAGCGAACCCCTGATGATCTCGGGGAGTGAAGAGCAGAAGAAGACACTGCTCTTCAGGCTGGCCACGGGGGAATGCCCGGGCGCCATGGCCATCACAGAGCCAAATGCGGGGTCCGATGTGGCGGCAATGAAGACCTCGGCGAAAAAAGTCGACGGGGGATGGGTTATCAACGGCTCAAAGATATTCATTACTCAGGCCGCTGTAGCGGGGATCACGGGCGTAATCTGCTATACCGACCGCTCGAAGGGCAACAAGGGAATGAGCATCTTCATGCTGGAAAAGGGGACCAAGGGTCTGATCGTCGGCAGACCGGAGCACAAAATGGGTATCCGCGGCTCTGATACGCGGGAGCTGATATTCGAGGACTGCTTTGTCCCCGACAGTCATCTCATCGGTCCCGAAGGGAGCGGCTTCAAAACCCTGATGAAAACCTTCAATTACTCCCGGCCCAATATCGCCGCTCAGGCCTTGGGGATCGCTCAGGGCGCTCTCGATGCCGCCATTGCCTATGCCAAGGAACGCGTGCAGTTCGGCAAGCCTCTCGCCTCCTTCCAGGGGATGCAATGGATGATAGCCGAGATGGCCCTTGCCGTGGAGACAGCCAGAGCGATCGTGTACCGCTCCGGCGCCATGATTGATGCAGAACCGGATCATCCAGAGATACCCAAAATCTGCTCGATGGCCAAGTGGTATGCTTCTGACGTGGCCATGAAGGTCACTACCGATGCGGTCCAGATATTCGGCGGCTACGGTTACACAAGGGAGTACCCCGTGGAGAGGATGATGCGTGATGCGAAGATCACCCAAATTTACGAAGGAACCAACCAAGTGCAGCGGATTATTGTCGCCGGTCAGATACTGAAGTAAACGAGAGATACCTCTTTTCTTTTTTGTCTTCTGGACCGCGGAGTGCACGAAATCATCTGATAGTGATTCAAATGCATGTTTCCTGTAATTATCAGGAATCGCTTACGAAATCAAAACAGCGTGCCGTGAAGACCTCTGTATTGGATCATATCATCCATCCACAGAGGTCCGGAAAGGTCGGACGTTTATAAATAACAGGAAAAACAAGATGTTACAAAAATGCCTTGCTGGCATATCTATTGCTCGTTTGGGGACGGACCGGCAGGAAAGGGATATGAAGCAGAACGGCTTCACAAGGATTTTCTCCGGAGTCCAATTGACTTAATAATTTGAAAAGGAGGAGCAAGGGAATTATGGCGAATCAATCTGAAGTGGCAGTTGCTCAGAGTATTGCAAAACCTGAGACCAACACGCGCTGGTACATCGTCTTTATGCTGGCAATGGGCACGGTCATAAACTATATCGACCGCGTCAACTTTGGAGTGGCGACTCCGACCTTGATGAAAGAATTCGGTTTGGGGGCAGTTGAGATGGGCGTTCTCATGTCCGCCTTTTTCTGGTCCTATACCGTGGCGATGATACCTGCCGGGGCTTTATTGAACAGATTCGGACCTCATAAAGTTCTCGGCTGGGCCGGGATCTCCTGGGGTGCGGTCACCATGCTGATGGCGGCCTGTCGAGGATTTTATTCGTTTATAGGCATCCGTATAGGATTAGGACTGACTGAGGCCCCTGCATTTCCGGCCAATGCCCGTGTGGTGTCCGTCTGGGTGCCCAAGAGGGAAAGAACTTTCGCATCGGCCATGTTTGATTGCAGCGCTAGGGCCGGAAACGCCTTCGCGCCGCCCATCGTGGCATACATCATTGCCGCATGGGGATGGAAAGCATCCTTTGTTATCACCGGTGCCATGGCGGTCGTCTGGGGTATCTGGTGGCTGATGACTTATCATGAGCCGGCCCACCACCCGAGAATTTCAAATTCGGAGCTGGCTTACATCCGCCAGGACGAGGTTATTCACGAAGACGGTACAGTCAAGACGCATCCCATTCCCATGTACAGGCTGATCACTTATCCTGTTATTCTCAAGGCTGTCATTGCGTATGCCCTTTACTTGTATGTATGGGTCGTTTTCACATTCTGGATCCCCACCTTCCTAATGAAGGCGAAGGGGCTGTCCCTGAAAGAAATGGGCATCGCCGCCTCGATTCCATTTGTTGTAGGTGTCATCATGGAGCTTCTCGGCGGCAAGGTCTTCGATAAGTGGTACGACAAAGGAGCAAGTATCAGCACCCTTCGCCGCACAGGAATGGGCGTCGGCATGTTCGGCGCTGCCGTCTTTATTTTCGCCTGTATGCAGTCGGGCACGGCTTTCTGGGCAGTCTTCTGGCTGAGCTGTTTCATGGGCATCTTTTCATTCGGTGCGTCCAACGTCTGGGCTATCCCCAGCGATATCGCTCCTTACGGACAGGCCGGCGGCGTCGGCGGCGTCTATAACTTCGTCGGCAATTTCGGCGCCCTGTTCGGCCCCATGGTGACGGGGTGGTTCGTAGATAAAACCCCCTACGGCTTCAACGGCGCGTTCGGTGTCTGCGCGGCCTTCGCTGTTGTAGGCGGGTTGCTCTATATCTTCAATACCTACGAGCGCCTGCAGCCGAAGACGAAAGATCTGTAAGAATCGCGGTCACAATATACCTTGGAAAGGAGATCTTTATGGAGTTCAGTTTAACAGAAGAACAGGTCATGTTCAAGGAAACGGCAAGAAAATTCGCCGAAACGGAGATTGCTCCTCTTATTCCCCAAATGGAGCATTCACGACGGACTCCCCGTGATCTGATAAAAAAGATGCGTGACCTGAGTTTTTACGGGATTCAGTATCCCGCTGACTATGGTGGAGTCGGGAGCAGCTACCTGGAATACGTCATGGTCATCGAAGAACTCTCCCGTGTCTATTGCTCCATCGGTGGGCATATATCCGTCAACTGCCTCTGCGCCGGTACAATTAATGATTTCGGTACGGAGGAGCAGAAGAAGAAATATCTCCCCCAACTTGTGCAGGGAGAAGCGGTCGGCAGCTTTGCTTTCACGGAACCCTCAACGGGGTCCGACCCCGGTGCGATTAGGACTACCTGTGTCCGAGAAGGCGATGACTGGGTCATCAATGGCGAGAAGATATTTATAACAAACTCCACTCTGCCTGGTTATATTGTCGTCTTCTGCAAGGATATCGAAATGGACGGGAAGATCACCAATATAATCGTTCCCAAGGACATAAAGGGTTATTCTGCGCCGAAACTGGTGGAAAAAATGGGGATGAACGGCATGGAAGTGGCGGATGTCGTCCTGGATAATGTGCGTGTTCCCTTTGAAAATACGACCGGCGGCGAAGGTGGGAGAGGCAAAGGGTTCGGCATCCTGACCACGGAAATTGCGATTGGAAAGCTGGGTATATCGGCGGAATGTGTAGGTATGGCGCAGGGCGCCTTCGAGGAGGCCGTCAAATACGCCAAAGAAAGAGTCCAGAGGGGCAAGCCGATCGCTAATTTCCAGACAATTCAATGGCTTCTCGGCGAGATGTCGTCAGATGTGGAAGCGGCGCGTTATTATACCTATGCCACGGCATATTGGAAATCTCAGAAAAAGGATATTCTCTTCAGCTCCGCCAGGACGCGCCTATTTGTGTCGCAGGCCTGCCACCGCGTGGTAAGCAGTGCGATGCAGGTTCTGGGCGCTTTTTCTTATTCCAAGGAATTCAATGTGGAAAGAATCTTCCGCGATATGAAACTGGCGGAGATTTACGAAGGCGTCAACGAGATCCAGCGGGTGATGGCGGCTGCGGAGTACATTCGCTGAAATATAGGCGTTCAGGAGGAATTTGGTTATGAATTTAAAGTACCTGTTGTTGTCGGTGGAGGATAAGGTTGCGATGGTGACGATCCATCGTCCCGATAAGGGGAATGCTTTGGCCCCTGAAGTGCTTCAAGAGATCGAGATTTTATTCACCGAGCTGTCCGCGAGGAAGGATGTCAATGTGATTGTACTGACAGGCGGCGAGAAATACTTTTCCGCCGGTTTTGATCTCAATATTATCCGGAAGCTCGAGAAGGTATCCAATGAAGATTACACGGCCCTCTTCCACAAGGCCTACCGTGCGATCCTGTATTGCGAGCAGCCGGTGATCTGTGCTGTGGGCGGACCGGCCATTGCCGGAGGATTTGATCTGACACTGATGTGCGATATCCGCTACGCCTCGGAACGAGCCAGATTCGGGCAGAGGGAAATTGTCCTTTCTCTGACGCCGATTATGGATCCGCTATGGAGGATTATCGGTCTTGGCCGTGCCAAGGAGGTAGCTCTGACCGGCAGGATCTACGATGCGTACGAGGCGGAAAGGATGGGATATGTCAGCAAGGTATTCCCGGAAGGAAAACTGATAGAATCCGTAATGGCTATTGCCAGGGAAATGGCCTCCTACGACCGGATGTGTCTGAAGGAGACAAAAAATCTTGCCAACCATATTCTTGACGAAGATCTCGACGGGGCCATGAAGGTCCAGGAATGGCTCTTCAGAACTTACATCGGATCCGAGGACAATCATCAGAGGATCGATGCGCTGCAGGCGAAACTGGCGGCGAGGAAAAACAAGTAAATTCTCTTCGAAATACTGAAAGTGAAATACGATCCTTGTTCAATCGAGGGGCTGGTCGAATAATGAAGATATTCTTCCATCCCCTCGTTGTTTTACAGATAGATGCGGATGTGTGCTGCTTATCAATACCTCTTGCGTGGGCAACCCTTTGCCTGCTATAAAGGCCAGGGATGTGTGACACCATGAATGCAATGATCATTGCCGTAATCGTTCTTGGGATGACATTTACAGTCTTGTTTTTTTACGGGCATCGAGTCTTGAAAATAAGACAGAAACAACTGGAAGAGATCGGGCGAGCTGAACATGAAGAAGTGAGAGAGATTTCCTATGTTTCCTATCATGGGGGTCTCCCCGAGTTGCCTAAGCCTCAAAAATTGGCTCTGGCCCTGTCCAACGGCAACCTTTTCTTCATTACCAACAAGGGCGAAAGGGCGAAGTTGCCCATGGACAATTGTCTTAAGATCGAGAAGTTCAGCACATTACGAAAACACGATGTAAAGCGGCGAAGCATGGTCCTCTGGGGGCCTTTCAACAATATCATGTTCAAGGATCACATCAGGCATTTTATCGCAATAAATTACAGGGATGGACGGAGCGGCAGTTCCGACAATAACGTGCTGATCGAACACGCCGATCAAGACCAGCGGGACGTGATATTCGAGGAAATCAGCGAATCATGGAAGAATTACCGGCACTCGGCTCCGGGAAGGAATCAGGGAAAAGCCGCTGTTCCTGAAGCTCCGGCAACTTCCTGATGAAGAGTCGAGATCTTTTCGTGTGATTTAAGCGATGGAGAAGAAGTATAAATCACTGGATAAGAAATTGGCGAGATACCGGGAGCACCTCAAGAAGAAGGACCGGCTGCTGGCTTCCATCCATAAGATAAGCCGTCTTCTGAACCTGCAAATCAGGTCAGACAGAATACTCCAGGCCCTTGTTAATGAGATGAAGAGGATTTTCGATCTGCAGAGATGTGTGATCTTCCTGATTAACAAGAGGGAGAATACACTGGAAGTAAAATACGTCATCGGTTTCTCGCCGGCGGAAGTTCGCAGGGCGTTCAAGCACCCCTTGAAGATGGATAAACATCTGTGCCGTGAAACGCTTGTGGCGAAGACGGGAAAAACCATTTATATCCGCAACGCCCAGAAGAGTCCGATTATCACGGAGTTCGATTTTCTGATGGACCGAATCTGGCGCCGGATATCGACGATATCGATGCCTCTGAAAATCAAAGGGGAGATAATTGGCGTGATTCAGGGAGATCACACCGAAAAAGAACTTGTCCTGTCCAAGAGCGATATCAATCTCTTCTCGACCTTTGCGAGTCACGCTGGAATCATTATTGAGAATGCAAGACTGCAGGAACAGCATCAGAAAAAGATCGCCCAGTTGCTTTCTCTGCAGGAAATCAGCAAGAAGACCAGTTCAACGCTGAATCTCAAGAAACTGCTGAACATCGTGACAGTCAATGCCCTCAAAATCACTGGGGCGTCCGTATGCACCCTTATGCTCGCGGAACGGGATCACCTCAAGATTGTTTCCCATGCGGGACACGACGGGATGGACTTCGAAAAATTCCGATTGAAGATCGGCGAGGGGATCGCAGGATGGGTGGCAGAAAAAGGAGTGCCGCTGCTGGTGGGTGATGTCATGGAAGAACCCCGTTATATTGAATTCATACCGGGGATCGGATCAAAGTTGGCGGTTCCTCTTGTAAGTGAAAAAAAGATTTTGGGAGTGCTGGTGGTCGACAGTTATCAGAAATCCACCTTTTCCGTGGATGACCTGGAACTCCTGATGGTTTTCGCCAGCCATACGGCGGTCGTGATCGATAGCGTCCGGCTCTATGAGCAGATAATAGCGGAAAGGAATTTCGCCTCCAATATCCTGGAGAGCTCGCCCAACGGCATTATCACCATAGACGGAAACAAGAGGATCAAAGCTCTGAACCGCAAAGCGGAAGAAATCATCGGAATTAAGAAAAGACACATACTGGACAAAAAGATTTCGGAAGTATTCAGAGATGAAGAAATCCTGAGCATCCTGGGCAGTGCAATCGATGGACAGAAAACCCTTGAAAACTGCGAATTGAGTTTTAACAGGCGGGACGGATCGACTGTGATTCTGGGACTCAGTTCCTCGTTGTTGAAGGCGGATGGCGAGAGGGCGGCCGCCATAATCATCACGCTTCAAGACCTGACCGAAATTAAGAGGACGGAAACATTGATGCGCAGGATGGACCGTCTTTCATCACTTGGGCAGCTCTCGGCGGGGATCGCCCATGAGATCCGCAACCCCCTTGCCAGCATCAATTTCAACGTCCAGTTGCTGTCTAAAAGACTGAGCCCGGATAGGAATGCAGAAGACATTTTGCGGGACACCTTTGAGGGGATCGAGCGAATCAAGGTGCTGGTCAGACGAATACTCGATTTTACGAAGACTGAAATTCCCTCATTCCAGAAAGGTCCTGTTTACGGCGTGATCTCAGATGCTGTCGCGCTGATCGAACCTCAAGTCAAAAAGCGAAAAATTCAGTTCAGAAAGATTCTGGCGGAAGACATCCCCGATATCGTTTTCGATCCCCATCAGATTCAGCAGGTCCTGGTCAATCTTCTCATGAATGCGGTGGAATCCATGGATAATGGCGGAACTCTGGAAATAAGGAGCGCAGTGGAAAAAAACCGAAAGGACGGAGCGCGGGTGGCCATATCCATATCAGATGACGGTGTCGGTATTCCGGAAGAAAACATCCCGAAAATATTCGACCCCTTCTTTACCACGAAACCGGACGGAACGGGGCTGGGGCTTTCAATTGTCTTCAAGATATTGGAGCAACATGAGGCCAGGATTGATGTAAAAAGCAAAGAAAATGTCGGGACGACGTTCACTGTTCGTTTCCCGCTCAATTTAGGTACGTATCATAATGTACAGGCATAAAATTCTCATTGTCGACGATGACAGGCTTTTGCAGAATTCACTGAGCAATATCCTCTCGGGGAAATACGATGTGGTGATTGCCGGCAGCGGGGAAGTCGCTCTTCAGGCGACAAAGGAACAATGCTTCGACCTGATCCTTCTGGACATTCGGCTTCCCGGAATTGATGGCGTGGAGACTCTGCAGCAGATTCGGGCTCATGAAAAAGCAACGCGGGTGATCATGATGACGGCTTATGAAGACGTCAAGACGGTCATTAAATCAATGAAAATGGGCGCCTCGGATTATCTGGTAAAGCCTCTGGACATTGAAGAACTGGAAATGATTATCGAGAAGGAACTGGAGACTCTCAAGCTCAAGAGAGAAGTGGAAGAACTCCGCAAGCACTACATAAAGGAATTTAATGTCGACAACATTATCGCTGAGAGCAAGGGTATCCGGGAAGCACTGAAGCTGGCCCGTACCGTGGCCAAGAGCGACGATACCACCTTCTTGATCGAAGGGGAGACCGGAACGGGCAAAGAGGTGGTTGCCCGCATGATTCACAGTTGCAGCAGTCGTTTCGGGGAACCATTTATCGGAATCAATTGCGGAGCTATCAGCAAGGAACTTATTGAGAGCGAATTATTCGGCTATGAGAAGGGGACTTTTACAGGTGGCCTGCAGGAGGGGAAAAAAGGAAAGATTGAACTGGCCGAAAACGGCACACTCTTCCTGGACGAGATCAGCGAACTCCTGCCCTCTGCCCAGGTTAATCTTCTTCGATTTTTGGAGGAGAGAGAATTCTACCGGGTAGGTGGGACGGATAAAAAGAAAGTGGATGTCCGTATCATCGCCGCCACGAACAAAAGTCTGGAAGAAGCTATTCAGAAAGGGACGTTCAGGAAGGATCTCTACTATCGATTGAATGTAGCCAGGATCTTCCTTCCGCCGCTTCGGGAACGGAAAGAGGACATCATTCCGCTGCTCATCTTTTTTGTAGATAAGTTCAATGTAAAGTTCGGCAAGAATTTTCGAGGTGTATCCAGGGAAGCCCGGGAATTGCTCATGCAGCACCGCTGGGTTGGTAATATCCGCGAATTGAGAAATTTTGTCGAAAGAGTCATTCTTGTGGAAAACGACTCTGAAATCCGGACAGAACACCTGACCTTTCTTTACAGCCAGTCTGTCGACCACCCGGGGGGCAGTCCCGAAATGAACTGGCAGCTTCCCTCCGGGGGGCTCAATCTGGATGAGCTTGTGAAGAATCTGATCGTTCAGGCTCTTAAAATAACCCGGGGCAACAAGGCTCAAGCTGCCAAACTACTTGGAATGTCGCGGCCGACGATGGTCTATCGCATCGATAAATACGGCATAGAAGTGCCGGAGGCATCATAGACATCCACTTCCGCAGATCGCAATAATCTTTGCCTGTTTGTATTTCTTTTCATCGGGTGCGTCTCCGGCGGCATCCGGCCCTCCTGTAAATGTTATTCTTCCGAGGCGGTCTATGTTATAATGATTTTTGGGGACCATGTCCATGAGGATTATCTACCTTGCCGACATCCATGGCGCCTTCGCGCGGGTAAAGGATCTGCTAACCGTGACAGACGCCCAGGTTTATATCATCGCCGGTGATCTCATCGACCGGCCTTTCTTTACGGAGGAGATGGCCGCCCGGTACCGGCGGCTGCAGGCTTATTTCTCCGGTCTCCAATGCCGGCTGGCAGATGACTCGGCGGATCTGGATGATTTCGTCGACGCCCTCCTGAAGCGGACGGACCTGCCCGGCGATATTCCGAAACAAGCGATGGAATATAGGGATGCAACGATCCGGGCCCGGCGGGTCCTGCAGCAGAAGTACAAGGTTCTGGAAAGCATCCTGTTTCTTAAAGGCGCTTCTTCCGTCTTCTGCCTGCCGGGCAACTATGATATGGACCTGCAGTATACCTCTCTGCATGGAAGAGATCTTCACCGCCACTGGTATTATGTGGCGGAATTGCGGATAGCCGGCTACGGTGGGGCGGATGTGACCACTCCCGGAATCCCCCGGCGGTATGCCGTGCCGTACAATGCTGACACGGGCGTGAGTGAGATGACCCGTTTCTTCAAAGAGACCCGTCCGGACATTATCGTGACCCACAAGCCTGCCCACGGGGTTCACGACCATGTGTCCCCCATGGGGGAGAGCGGTTCTCTGGAGCTGAGGAGGTTTTGTGAAGAAAACAAGGTGCTCCTGTGCCTTACCGGCCATGTTCACGATCAATGGGGGTTCGAAGAGATCGAGGGTACAATTTACCTGAATCCGTCGAATTTCGGCGAAGTGCCTCTGCCGGGCGGGCGGGCGGCCGAAGGAGGTTTCTATTACAGTATCGACACCAGGGACCGGCGGATTGTCGGGATAACATTGAGCAAGCTGGAGGACAAAAAGATCTATGATGTGGCGGCTTATATCCTCAAGAAAGGACACTGGGTGAAATACGTACTTGACCCGGACCGGTTCGGCGATCTGCTGAGAGGGAAAAGCCGTGACCGGGCGGAGGAGCCCGGAAAGCCGACCCTCCGGGACGAAATGAGACAAAAAATGCGGTGGTTTTTCCCGGCCGCGGGGGCGAAAGAGACGATGCAAACGGTTTCTGAAGAGATCGAGAGTGTCGCGTCACAACTGGAGGAGCGATACGGTGTGTCCGTGTCTGTGGACCTTCTGGGAGACAATGTACAGTCCCTGTCTCCTGTTTCTTTGGTTTCGGACGTGGTTCTCTATTTGCGGCGCAGCACAGAGAGGACGAACACACAGAGCCCACATGGAGAAGGCGACGTCGGGGCCGGTTGCCCGGCAATGCCGGGGATGATCCAGGAGGCCCTTGCGGCGTGCCCGCATATCCGGATCGTTGACTGGATTGATCTGGACAGGGTGGTCTTGAGTCTGCAAAAAAAAGATTACGAGTGCGATGTCACCCAGCGCTTTGCCGCCTACCGGGCTGCCGGCCGGCGTTTGCGGAGCGGCGAAGCGGCTTTCGTTGAAAATCAACTGGATGCCGACCAGGCATTCCGCGCAGAGATCGAAGGAACCGGAAATGCGTACATGGAAATATTTCAGAATCTTGCCGGCCGGGTTGAGACCATGAGGGTCTTCGAGGCCAGGCTGCGGGAGCTGGGCATTACGGCGCCCGAGGCGTTCAAGCGAAGAATCCGAGAGTGCTTTCATGGCAGTAACCAAATTCAGGATCAAGAAGCTGATTAAAATGGGGGACCTCCTGTGCGCGTCTTTCACGCTGGAGGAGGCTTACGGCGTTATCGGCCGGGAGATGCCCCATCTCTTTCCGGCCGGAGCCTATTACCGGTACGACGCCGCCGGGAATCTTCTTGAATCCGCGGCGACGTGGGGTGAGGCGCCGAAGGAGCCCGTGTTTTCACCTGACGATTGCCTCGCCGTCCGCAGGAACCGTCCCCATTTAGTAGCGGGCACGGCGAAGGGGCTCCCCTGTCCCCACGCCGATAAAGAAAAGGACGGACGGGCCTCTGTCTGCGTGCCCCTGAAGGTCTATGGTGAATTTATCGGTCTCATACATGTCCGGTTTCCCCTCCCTGAGGGAAAGGACCCCCGGACGGTGTCGCGCAGCCTGGGTGCGGGCGAGCAACTGGCCGTACTGGCGGCTCGGCAAATCGCCCTGACCCTGAGGAATCTCCAATTTCGGGAACAACTGAGCAGCCTGTCGACAAAAGACCCGCTGACTGGACTGATCAACCGCCGTTTCCTGGAAGAGACGCTTGCCCGGGAGCTCAAAAAAGCCGAGCGGGAGGAAAGACCTGTGGGGGTTGTGTTTATGGATATTGACCATCTTGGGTACATCAATCAGACTTACGGTCTTGGCGCAGGGGAACGGATTATACAGGATCTGGGAGCCTTTCTCGGCGAGCATTTCCATGGGAAGGACATGGCGGGCCGTTGGGGCGCCGATGAATTCGTCCTCATCCTGCCCGGCTCTTCCCTGGAAACAGCGCGCAGGCGGGCCGAGAATTTCAGAGAGATGCTGAAGGATCATGCCGCCCGCGACGCCCACCGGCAGATGCGTCGCGCCACCCTCTCCATTGGCGTGGCCGTCTCGCCGGTCCACGGCGAAGATGTGGAGGATCTCCTCCAATCCGCAAGGACAGCAGCGAAGAAAGCCAAGGAGGAAGGCCGCGATCGGGTCTGCGTTGCGGATTGAGTTGTAAATATTTCACGGTTTTCGAAAAATACGATTGACAAATCAAGCCATGATAAAGTAGATTTTTACATTCACTGACGCGGGGTGGAGCAGCCTGGTAGCTCGTTGGGCTCATAACCCAAAGGTCGGTGGTTCAAATCCACCCCCCGCTACCAAAATTAAAAGGGATCAGCCGAAAAAGGTTAATCCCTTTTTGCTTTTTTAGGGGCTCCCTTGATCCTCTCCGTTCAGGAAGCCGGAATCTTTCCGGTATGTCATTTTAGAATATCTGCACAGGATTCAATTTGTCCGCTGTCGCTTCATCAAGCGGTTGGTCGGATAATCTCGATTATCATGTAAAATATAATGTAAGTACGTTGCCACTTCCGTTTTTTAAATGAATCTTGTAAAATCAAAAATATAGCGGATGCAAGAGAAGGGGACGATGAGCCGTCTTCGCGACGTGAAGGCAGAGAAAATCCAGGCCGCCGTTTTGCGCGGAAAAGGCGGCCCCCTGCGGATAGAATCCCTGGAGATGGAGGGTTTGCAGGATGAGGAAATCCTGGTGCGTATTGTTGCAAGCGGTATCTGCCATACCGATATAAGCTATATTGACGGATGGAACGCCTCGGACGGGCCGGTAGTCCTCGGCCACGAGGGAGCGGGCATTGTCGAGCGGACCGGCGGAAAAGTGAAGAGTGTCAAACGCGGTGATCACGTCGTGCTCTCTTACCAGTCCTGCGGCGCATGCCGCCCGTGCAGGAGCGGGCGTCCCGCTCATTGCCGGATATTCTTCGAATTGAATTTCGGCTTCAGTCGACGGGACGGAAGCAACGCGTTGCAGAGGAGCGGCGTCCGCGGGCACTTCTTCGGCCAGTCATCTTTCGCCACCCGCGCTCTGGCTACAGAGCGCAATATTGTCAAGGTCTCAAAGAATCTACCCCTGGAGATACTGGCCCCGCTGGGCTGCGGCTTGCAGACAGGAGCAGGCACGGTAATGAATTCGCTGAAAGTGCCTGCCGGAGCGAGCATTGCTATCTTCGGCACGGGCGCGGTCGGCCTGGCGGCGGTCATGGCGGCCCGCATCGCAGGAGCGGACCCGATCATAGGCATCGACATCAGACCCGCGCGGCTCAGGCTCGCTCTGGAGCTGGGGGCGACCCACGCGATCGACAGCCGCCATGCAGATGTCTCCTCGCGCATCAGGGATATCACAGGTGGCGGAGTTGACTATACTGTGGAAACCTCGGACAATGAGCTGATGTACCGCCTCGCCCTCGGCATGCTGAATCCGCGTGGCACCGCGGCGCTCCTTACTGGCGCGAGTGGCCCGGGCTCAATGCCGGGCGGCCGGAGAGCTCTCAGTATCATTCAGGGTGATGCCGTGCCGCAAATATTTATCCCCAAACTGATAGGATTTTACCGGACAGGGCTTTTTCCTTTCGACAGGCTCATCAAATTCTATGATTTCCGCCGGATCAACCGCGCGGTCAGCGATGCCCGGCGCGGCTACACCGTCAAACCCGTTCTGCGGATAAGCGATGCGCAGGGCTCATAAAACGCAGGAAGCGGGGTTCGGTCGGCTCTTCCGCGCTACATTCCGGATTGGATCAGGTCGAATTCGTCGAAACCAGTTCAAAAGCGAAACTTCCGATGGCAAAACGGCTCTGTATCTTTACGGGGATATGCCCTTCCTCCACGGAGCACCATATCTTCAGCTTCGGCAGCTTATCCAGGAGGCCCTTCAAAGTGTTTGTCTCCGGTACGATGACGAAGGTTTCGTAAGACCTGCCGTCGATGGTGATCGTTTCGCGCGCTGTCACGGTTGCGCGGATCACAGCGCATTCCTTACCGTCCGTGACGGGGAGTTCCAGGACCGCTCCTGTCCGGAGCTCCTTCATCCGGATGGAATATATGAGCGCCAGCGGGTCCAGGGTGCCGGGAAGGATCGATATGGATTTCTCGGTCTTGCCGAAGTTCGCGTAAGTCGCCTGCATGTGTTCCCAATCGAAATCCACTCTGATGTCCCGGGGATGTTTTCCGGTACTCCTCTTCACGTACAAGAGTGTGCGGGTCAGACCCTTATCCGTATAGGAGTCCTGCATTTCCCGGACCCGGTAAAAAGTATCCATGCCGGAGTTCGTTCTGGTATCCATCTTGAAATGGTAGATATTCTCTCCTTCGGGGGTCTTGAAAGGAAGGACTTCCATGACGACCCGGCCTGCAGAGAGGAATTCCCACTTGGCCCGGTATACGAGCCGCTCGCCCTCCTTGAAGGGAAGGTCTTTTATAGATGCTCCGGCATCCCCGCTCGCAAGGATAATCACCGATAGAAACAGTATCCACACGACAGCAGCCGGAATTTTCCTAAGGTAAGCAGGCATTTGTTGATCCTTGCTTTTTTGCGGATCATAAACCGCAACGGCCGGTTATTCAAGTGAAAAATCGGATTTTCTCATGGAAAAATAGCACATTTTGAGATATACAATACAAACTGGAAAGAAGAGGAAGGGGATTTATTTGAACGAGCATATTTTGGACATTGTTCTTGTTGAAGACAACCCGACTGATGTGGAGTTGACGCTCGATGCCCTGAAGAGGCACAACCTGGCCAACAGGGTCAAGGTCCTGAGGGACGGCGCCGAAGCCCTGGATTATGTATTCGGAACCGGAATATATTCCGGCCGGGAAATGTCGAAACACCCCAGAATTATCCTGCTCGATCTCAAGCTTCCCAAAGTGGACGGTTTGGAGGTCCTTCGCCGGATACGTTCTGATGAACGTACAAGGCTGATCCCCGTTGTGGTGCTGACATCTTCGGATCAGGATTATGACCGGATAGAGAGCTACCGTCTGGGAGTAAACAGCTACATTGTAAAACCTGTGGAGTTCGAAAATTTCGCCGGCGCCGTCGCAGGGATCGGTTTCTACTGGGTCCTGATGAACAAAGCGCCGTGCTGAGATTAGAGGCTTCTCATTCCTTTTCAGAGGCGAAAATCAAGAATTTCCCAATTGACGTTGGGAATGCGATTATACATCCTTCCCATTTTTTGTTCCCTCCGTTCATCGAGCATGCTTCTCCGAAGATGCGAAGGTTAAATTCCCGTTGAAATATCATGAATATTGTATAAAGATGATGACTACATGCGCGGCCTTACGAACAAAGATCGCCTCTCGGTAAATGTAAGGAGAGTCCGCAGAGTCACCGGTGAAGTCATCTCTGCCCTGCAAAGATTGATCCCTCAATTGTCGTTGTCGGATCCGCCGGACAGGCGTGGGCTGGCCGGGGTATTAATGTCTCCGGGTACAGTCCTGCTGGCTGCCAGATATCCGGGCAGCCGGGGAAAAATTGTCGGCACCTTGACGCTGGTATTGTACAGGCTTCCGACAGGGCTTCGGGCGAGGATTGAGGATCTGGTCGTGGACGAGAGGATGCGTCGAAAGGGCATCGGAAAGGCGCTCGTCCGGCATGCCGTTCACAGCGCGGCGGCATCGGGTGCGAAATCCGTCGACTTGACATCCCATCCATCCCGTAAGGCAGCCAATTTACTTTATCCCCGTCTCGGTTTTGTGAAATACAGGACAAATGTTTACCGGTATGATGTCTCTTGCGGGAAAAACCGCGGTCGGTGAGCAACCGAATACCATTGCAAACACGGTCGGGTCTATTTTAATATATTCAACAGGGTTGAAAAACTGCTTGTCTGCAGCGATGCTGCACAGAATGAGTGCAAGAAAAACCGGGAAAGGAGGGACAGGCCATGGCGAAGGCGGTGAAAGCAAAGCAGTTGACTTTTTCCATGCCCAACAAAGTGGGTTTGCTCCTGGATATTACCTGTGCACTGACGGATGCTGAAATCAATATCGAGGCGATCTGCGCATACGAGTGGGACGAAACCGGCTATTTCATGCTAATTACGAATAATAATCCAAAGGCGAAAAGGATCATCTCCAAAATGGGGGCCGAAGTGGAGATGGAGGACGTAATCACTGTGGAGATGCCGAACAGGGTGGGGCAATTGATGAAAGCAGCGCAGAAAATTGCGGAGGCCGGAATCGATATCCAGTATTTGTATGGAAGCCCCTGCGCGGGTAAGACGGTTACCATTGTATTCAAGACGGCCAATGACAGGAAAGCACTGAGGGTGCTGGCTGCGTAATCACCGGGCATCAAACGGCCGGCGAAGGGTGAATGCATCCTGCGGGCACAGCGAGGTCCTGCGTGAGAATGACCGCGCACTTTGATGCGTGAAGCGGATTTTCACCCCGGCGCAAGATTCTCGAAAAGATATGGACAACTGGGAAAGGGATTGCCGGAACCTGAAGAAAATCTGCAGGCAGATCGCTGCTGCTGCAGGGGAGCCCAGGTTCTACACGGAAAAAAAACTGGAGATGCAGGCGTCGCTGCGCTCTTTCGAGGTCGACCCCATGGTACGGAGTTGCCTGGGCATCGCCATGGACCACGGTATCTACCTCGGGCACGGCGGCTCGCATATACGCAAGGTCGCAATCGACGCAGGCGCGATCATTCTGATCGAGGGAGACCTTGGCGGGCTCTTGCGGCTTTCGCATATTGCGGGTGTGCTTCATGATATCTGCCGGTCGAAGCCGGACCATGCCCGGGCCGGCGCGCAGGAGGCGTGCCGCATCCTGAAGAGTTTTGATCTGCTGGATGAGGAGCGGCGCATGATCGTTTGTGCGATAAGAAATCACGAGGCTTTCAAGACTGCGGAGCCGCTTGGCGATCCGGCATCACAGCTCCTTTCAGACGCTCTTTACGATGCCGACAAATTCCGGTGGGGACCGGATAATTTCACAGAGATGTTGTGGGACATAATCGATTCCCGAAAGATCGCTTTCGATATTCTCTTCAGCCGATTCCCTGCGGGACTTGAAGCGACAGAAAGACTGCGCGGCAGCTTCCGGACGCGGACCGGAAAGGAATACGGCCCCGATTTCATCGACCGGGGGCTTGAGATCGGAAGAAAACTACAGATGGAATTCGAGCGCATGCTGAACGATCCGGGTAAAGGGTCCGGAGGATGAGCATATACTCCTTCCCGGGAGCGGACGCAAACAGGAGGCGCAAATATGGTTTTTGAATCCCTGAAGGACGTCCTGAATTTTGCGATCACGAAAGAACAATCCTCTTATGATCTTTACACCATGTTCGGGGACATGATCAGGAATGTATCGGCGAAGAAGCTTCTGCGGGACCTTGCCGCCCAGGAACTGGGCCACCGGAGGATGCTGGAAAACATCGTGTCCACGGAAAATGTGGATAGTATCCTGGGCAAGAGAGCGCCGCGGGACCTGCAGATCAGCGATTACATGGTTGCCGAGCTTGTCAATCCCGGCAGCGATCCTCATCAGGTTATGCTCTACGCGATGAAGCGCGAGCAGGAGTCACTCGACCGTTATAATATGCTTCTCGATAACTATGAAGGTACGGAGCTCGCGCCTTTGTTCTCGGCACTGGCGTCCGAGGAGTTACGTCATAAAGAAACACTGGAGCGCGAGTACGAAGAGCACTTCGCGCAGTGGATGTAATCCGGACTTTTCACCAAACACTTTATGATCTCGCTGGAATTTCAGTTCAGATACAATAAGGAAATAACAGTATACGATGGGGTTGCACCCGGTTTTTTATGAAGAAGAAATCCCCGCCTGCATCGATCATGTCCTGAGATTGCCGGGGCGTGAATAATATCTCTCATCTTCTCAATTTTCCGGCTTCTCAGCTTCTTTTTTCAACGCCCTCGTCCCTTTGCCTTCACAAGCCAGAGCGCCCAGTGAATTTTTCTTATGTATTCTATTGACAGGCAGGGGCGCTTTCCATATATATTCATTCGTCTTCGGCGGAAAAAGCGGGCACTCATAAAGTAAATCAGAGAGGAGAATCTAAACGTATGTCGCAACCGGTCGAATCACCTCCAACCGATTTCATCCGGGAGATCATCGAGGACGACTTCCGAACCGGCAGGCACCAGGGGCGCGTGGCCACGCGTTTCCCCCCCGAGCCTAACGGATATATTCATATAGGGCACGCCAAATCGGTATGCCTCAATTTCGGTATCGCCGCCCAGTACGGGGGTACTTGTAATCTGCGGATGGATGACACGGATCCCGCGGGCGAATCGCTCGAGTACGTGGAATCCATCATTAACGACGTGCGCTGGCTGGGGTTCGATTGGGATGACCGGCTTTTCTATGCTTCCGATTATTTCGACCGCCTCTATCAATTCGCTCTGGAGCTGATCAGGACCGGAAAGGCTTACGTCTGCAGCCTGAGCGCGGATGAGATACGGCAATACCGCGGCACGTTCACCGAACCGGGCAAGGAAAGTCCCTATCGGAACCGCTCCGTGGAGGAGAATCTGGAGTTGTTTGAACGGATGCGGGCCGGCGAATTCGAAGATGGGGCCCACGTACTGCGCGCAAAGATCGACATGGCTTCAGCCAATATCGTCATGCGGGACCCTGTTATCTACCGCATCAAACGGGAACCGCATTATCGAACAGGAACAAAATGGCTCATCTATCCCATGTATGACTTCGCCCATTGTCTTTCCGATGCCCTGGAAGGAATAACACATTCCATCTGCACCCTGGAATTCGAGAACAACCGCCCTCTATATGACTGGTTTGTGGATCAGTTGATTGCGGGCGACCATCCCCGGCAAATCGAATTCGCCCGGCTCAACCTGAGCTACACTGTGCTCAGCAAACGCAGGCTCATCGAACTTGTCACGGACGGCCATGTTTCGGGATGGGACGATCCGCGCATGCCCACTGTCGCGGGCATGAGGCGCCGTGGCTACACGCCGGAGGCGATCAGGAATTTCTGCGCGGCGATCGGAGTAGCAAAAAAAGACAATCTGGTCGACATCTCTCTCCTCGAGCATTGTGTCCGTGAAGATCTGAACGAGAAGGCGCCGCGGGCGATGGCGGTGCTGAGACCCCTGCGCGTGGTCATCGACAACTATCCCGAGGGGATGGAAGAAGAGTTCGAATGTGCCAATCACCCGCAGAATCCCGCCATGGGAGCGAGAAAAATCAGATTCTCGCGCGTGATCTATATCGAAAAGGACGACTTTCACGAGAATCCGCCCAGGAAATATCATCGCCTCGGTCCGGGACGGGAAGTACGCCTCAGGAATTCCTACGTGATACGATTTAAGGACATGGTGAAGGATGAGCGAACGGGCGAAGTCGTCGAACTGCGCTGCACATATGATCCCGAAACCCGCAACGGTCCCCCGCCGGACGGGAGAAAGGTGGAAGGGGTCATCCACTGGGTGTCTGCGGATCATTGTGTGCCCGTGGAGGTACGCATCTATGACAGGCTTTTCCGGGTCCCCGACCCAGCAGCCGAAGGGGATGACTTTTTAAAACACCTGAATCCGGGATCCCTCGAGATTCTGGCGCCGTGTTATGCAGAGGCGGGCCTGAGGGATGCGCAACCGGGGCAGAGGTACCAGTTTGAAAGGCTCGGTTATTTTTGCGTCGATTCAAAGGATTCTCTTCCCGGAAGGCCCGTATTCAACCGCATCGTGCCGCTCAGGGATTCATGGGGGAAGGCGGCGGCCGCCAAGGCCCGGGGCAAAAATTGAAGGTTATCCTGGGCACCCGGCAAAGGCCGATTTCGTATTACGAAAGGCTCCACTTCCTTTCTGGCCTGGTTTACATGCAGTTCCTCAATCGCCTTTTCGATAAGTTCCGAGAATTTTTTCTCGCTCAGGTCTTCGCCCTTCTTCCAGTGCCCGCTGCAGGGAGGAAAAAGAGACGAACAATGAGTGGAACTGTCATATTTGATGCTGATATCCTGTCATTATATTATGACATACATCCCAAGAGAAATAGCTGCAACGCCCCATGTATTGCGGGAATGCTTGCCTGCAACGGCTCTACCCCGATCAGCCTGGGTCTTGACTATGGGGAGTGGCTTAGATCATGGAACCAAAATCGGTGATTGGTACTCCGTTTTGGGAATCAACACCTCGATCGAGATTAAGAGCGAAAAGAAAATTATTGTATACACACCTACCATGAACAAATAAAGTAATGGCTTCAAAATTTTCTAATAGATTTTCGCGACCCTCAAAAATTATCCACTTACCTAAATAGTCTTTAGTAGTGCTACTGGACAATTATCCAACATTTCCGCTTTGAAATATTTAATCTGTGAAAGATTAATTTTTCAAGATGTGCATTCTTCTACACTACAATAATTAGCAAAAAACGGTCATTTTTCCTGTATATGATATTTTTATTGACACTCGCTCCGGGGAGGAGTATTTCTTTGACAAAGCTTCTCCGTATTTTCCATTATATCTTCAACAAAGGTTCTTCTAGTGCAAAAGAACCCGTCTCATGAGATCCACTCTTTTATTATCATCGGAATCAAGATCAAGGCTTACTTTAAATATCTTTCATCTTAACCATCTTACAGGAGGTAACATCATGACTGGAAAAATGTTCAGAATCGCGTTGTTTTTCATCGCAGCCTGTATGGTCATGGGTTGTGCAGCTCAGAAACCCACGACCATCGCACCGGCACAGGATCTCAACCCCAAGCTGGCGGGCGGAGAGTTCGTACCGAAAGTAGGTAACTTCATAGTTATTCTGGACGGAACGACATCCATGGCCGACCCTTACAGGGGGGCAACGAAATCGGCTTTTGCCAAAGGCCTCGCCTCGCTGATGAACCAGACCATCCGGAATATGAATCTGACCGCGGGGCTCCGGACCTTCGGTGACCTTTCGGCATGGGATTATGTACGAACGGCTCGCCTGTACGGAATGACCCAGTACACTAAGACGGGACTGGACAAGGCAATCAACGATGTAGGGACCTTCGGGACCAGCCCCCTTGAACTAGCCATAACCGGGGCAAGCGAGGATCTGAAAGGAACATCGGGTAATATCGCTGTCATCATCTTCAGTGATGGGGAAGACATGGATAATAAGCCGATACTGGCCGCGAGGGGCATGAAGGCTCTCTACGGAGACAGGGTCTGCATCTACACAGTGCAGACCGGGACCAGCCCTGTAGGCAAGAAACTTCTCGCGGACGTTGCCCAGGAAGGAGGTTGCGGATTTTTCGTCACGGGAGACAGCATTGCCTCCAGTGATGGCATGGCTGATTTCGTGGAAAAAGTGTTCTTCATGAGAAAGACTGCCCATGCGCGTCCTGCTCCTCTGGAAGAGGTCAAGGAGGCCAAGGTCGAGAAAAAGGCCGCAGCTGAGGTGGTCCCGGAGAGAGTCACGCTGAATGTCTTGTTTGATACGAATAAGGCTGCTGTGAAGACAAAGTACTTCAATGAAATCAAAAAGGTCGCCGATTTCATGGAGAAATACCCGACCGCTACGGCCGTGATTGAAGGCCATACCGACAGTGTCGGAAAAGTGGCCGCCAACGTGAAGCTCTCCCAGCGCCGTGCCGATGCCATTAAGAATATTCTAGTGGAAAAATATAAGATTGAGGAATCCCGCATTAAGGCCGTGGGATTTGGTCCGAAAAACCCCATCGCTGACAACAAGACAGCCGCCGGGCGACAGAAGAACCGGCGAGTCGAAGCCGTTTTTGAAATTCGATGATTCTATTTTGACGCATGCATGATCAGCATTCCCGCCGAGTCCTTCCTCAATCACCGAGGAGGGACGGCGGTGAATAGCATCCTTTAAAGGAGTCACCATGCTCAAAGAATTCAAAGAATTTGCCATGAAGGGGAATGTTGTGGACATGGCCGTGGGTATCATCATCGGCGCCGCCTTCGGAACAATAGTCAAATCGCTTGTCGATGATGTTATTATGCCTCCCATTGGGTTGCTCTTAGGGAACGTGGACTTCTCCAACTTGTTTTTGGTGCTTAAGACCGGCAAGATCGCAGGGCCTTATGCAACCCTTGCGGATGCAAAGGCTGCCGGGGCTGTGACCTTGAACTACGGTCTTTTTGCCAATACCATTATTAGTTTTCTTATTGTCGCGTTCGCCGTCTTTCTTCTGATCAAGCAGATCAACCTCCTGAAACGGAAAGAGGTCGAAGCACCGGCTGCACCGACGACGAAGGAATGTCCCTTCTGCTTTTCTGTTATTCCGTTAAAAGCGACAAGATGCCCTTATTGCACGGCTGAATTAAAGTGATCAACACTCATTGATTGGTGTGGAAAATAGTCTGATGAACGAGTTACAAATGTGGAAAAATCAAGCAAGGAGGTGTGTATGAAAAGATTGATTTTAGCTGTTCTTATTTGTGTGGCGATGGTTTCGATGGCTTATGGGCAGGAATTGAAAGACATTACATCAGCGGCCAAGGAAAAGACGACGGGTATTGCCAAGGAACAGGCAACGGCAATAGTGGATGACACTACCATTACAACAAAGCCTGCAGAGGGTGATTATTGCATGCTTATTGACAGAAAGTCCACAGGTCGCATCCACAAGTGAGGCGATAACGCCGCCATGAACACTTCCCCGGATATTCTGATACTTGTCTTCATATTTAATCCTGAGCCTTGATCCTGTCTCGTTCGTCATTTCAAGTTGCATGGACATGGTCTTAAAAAAGGGCACCTCACCGATTTTTGATAGAATAAATTCTTTAACATTCATTTTTTGACACTCACATTCCTTTCCATTAAAGTTCAAAAATAATACCGAACCATTAATCCGCGATAAATTCCGGCGAAACGGTTCGAATGTACAAGATGCCCCTCACCATCAGGGAGATGTCCAGATTGATATGGAGGTGGGGGTACTCTTTTCTGAACCTTCCTAGAATATCGGGAAGGATATAGATGCCAATGGTGATGCTTGCGCCGATATTGAGGGTACCCCTGAACAGAGAAATTGTGGAAAAGGTACTGAGCAACGCCTTTGATGTCGGCCTGCTGGGGGCTCCCGCCGATGATGAAAGGCTGGCAATGAAACCGTTCTTTAAGGATGAGTTGGTGGTAATCGTTCCCCGCGGTCATGAGTGGGCATTGCGCGACTCCGTCCGGCCCCCAGGATCTCCTTACACAGCCGTTTATTCTTTCGCGGCAGGGATCAGGTACGAGGGCGATTGTGGAAGGGAGGCTGGGTATTTTTTTCAGGAACGACCTCGAATTCGGAAACACAGAGGCCATCAAGAAGGCCGTGGAAGCCGGCCTGGGAATCTCCATCGTATCGAAGCACGCCATATTGAGGGAAGAACGTCAGGGGCTGATCAAATCCCTTCGCCTGTCCGATGTGAATCTCGAGCGGCATTTTTACATTGCCTATCGCAAAGAAAAATATTTAAGCAAACTCCTGGAGACTTTCCTGCAATTTCTCGTCTATAATCCATGAGAGATAAATGATAAAATGTTTCTCTGAGAACACAGATGAGCGAGTTGAACGATGGCACGGAAAATCTTGTTTCTGGCGGGGATGGTGGTTTTTCTATTCTTGCCGGGATGAACTGCTCAATGGAGAGATCTTCTATGCCTTGAAGAAGGCCCAGGTGTTGATTGAAGAATTGCGGATGGAATACAACACCTTCAGGCTGCACAGTTCATTGAAGTATAGTCCCCCGGCACCGGAAGCATGGATGCATTAAGGTATATAAAAGGACCGAAACAAGATATCCCAGCCTTTCAATATAAGGCATTTATATCGCTCACCTGGCCAATCTATTTATTGCATTCTGCAGGGATAAAATTAACATCACAGATATTCTCCTTCCCACTTATAGTTGACGTTCGATTAAATATTCTACAGAAATATTGATATGAGGATCACTGATGACATCAATAAATAAATGACAAAATGATTCTCACAAACTGTTTCCCTAAAAGACACAAAACCCACTCCTCTGTTCAAGATAGTGGGTCCTGTAATCTCGTTCATTCATCTTCCGGGATCACGCTTTCCCCGCCTTCTTCGCCTCCATATCCCGGAGTTCCCGGCGCAGAATCTTCCCCACGACGCTCTTGGGCAGGGCTTCGATGAACTCCACGAGCTTCGGCACCTTGTACCCCGCAAGCCTTTCCTTGCAGAAACCCAGGACCTCGTCCGCCGTCAGGGTCTGGCCCGGCTTCACCACGATGAAAACCTTCACGGTCTCCCCGCGGTAGGCATCGGGAACGCCGACGGTGCAGACCTCGAGAATCTTCGGATGGGTCATGAGCAGCTCGTCGATCTCCTTGGGATAGACATTGAAGCCGCTCGCGATGATGACATCCTTCTTGCGGTCGACAATGGTAAGATAGCCGTCCTCATCGAGGAAACCCACGTCGCCGGTCTTGAGCCAGCCGTCTTCCAGGACCAGCGCCGTCTCCTCGGGCTTCTTGTAGTACCCCATCATGACCTGGGGACCCTTGAAGCAGATCTCCCCCGCCTCTCCAATTTTCAGGTCTTTCTTCCCCGTCTCGAGATCCACGATTTTCAGGTCCGTGCTGGGCAGGGGCACGCCCACCGTCTCGGGCTTTTCCTTGCCTCCCCAGGGGGTGGCCGTCCCCATGGGAGTGATCTCCGTCAATCCGTAGATATTGATCAGCGGCACATTGCGCACTTTTTTGAGTTTCTCAATGGTATCTACGGCCATCGGCGCGGCTCCCGTCAGGTATCCCTTCACGAAGGAGAGATCCATCTTGAGGAATCTCTCGTTGTTGAGAAGGGCGACGAAGATGGTTGAAACACCGGGGAGCAGGGTGGGTTTGAACTTCTCGATGAGGTCCAGTATCTGGCCTGGCTCCGGCCGGGGAACCAGGATGTCCGCCCAGCCGGCATAGACGCAGGTGTTGTGCATGCCCGTCCATCCCGCCGCGTGGAAGAAGGGATAGATGGCCAGCATCCTCTCCTCCCCGTCCTTTCCAATGGGGAACCAGCTCCGGAATTGCTGCGTGTTACAGGAGATGTTGGCGTGGCTCAGCATGACGCCCTTGCTTATGCCCGTGGTTCCCCCCGTGTAAATGAGAGCCCCCAGGTCATCCCAGGCGGGGACGTTCTCCACCGGGGTGTTCGTCTCGGCGTTGAGCAGATCCATGAAGCGGTAGGCCTCCTCCTGGGACGGAACCTCCGCCGGCGGGAACATGGGCTTGAGAGGCGCCGGCAGATAATCGCTGAGGGAGCAGAGGATGATCTTCTTGGCCGTCGTCTTCTCCTGGAGCTTCTTCCCGACGGGTAACATCATATCCAGCATGACCGCGACCGTCGAGTCCGAATCATTGAGCTGATACGAAAGTTCGTGCTCCGTGTAGAGGGGATTGTTCATGACCGTGACCGCCCCGATCCGGAAACAGGCGTAATCGGCGATCACGATCTGCGGAATGTTGGGAAGGATCATGGACACCTTGTCGCCCTTCTTCACGCCCAGTGCGAGAAGGGCCTTGGCGAACCGGTTGACCAGGCTGTCGAGCTCCTCGTAAGTGATCTGCGTGCCCATGAAGATGAGGGCGACGTTTTCCGGAAATTTCTTCGCCGTCCTTGACAGCACCTCGGGGATGGTGATTTTTTCAAAATCAATTTCTCTTGGAACACCTGCTGCGTAATGCCTGTGCCAGATTCTTTCAAAGCTCATGATCCCTCCTCCTTTTTGTGTGATTTTATCATGTATTTCTTTTCCAGGGATTTTGTCTCCGTATAGGCATTAGCAGGCACACGAAACAACTGCTTGGCAAAAACAGCCCCCTTGATCCCTCCTGAACGCTACTTGAACATACCTCTGCGCAAACCGCTATGTCAATCTCAAGATTGTCACAAAATTAGCGATCAGACTATCCATAGCCAAACACCGCTCGGTAATGGCATGTCAACGGGAAGGCCGACGTTGGGAATGATACACTACCTTGGCTCCCACCTTGATTAAACGACGGATCAGCCATTTCAATAGAGCGCCTGACACTTCTTCATGAGTAAGCGAAAACCAACTTCACAATTACTTCACAAAAAGTAGAAAAAAATAAAAAATGGGTTACGAATGGAGACATCGTAACCCATTGATATAAGGATGATTTCTAATGGCTGGGGGACGTGGATTCGAACCACGATTCACGGAGTCAGAGTCCGTTGTCCTGCCGTTGAACGATCCCCCAGCGAGGGGGTGAATATAGTGTGATCGGTCCTTTATGTCAATAATTTTTCACCGGATGTTGAAGAAATCAGCGGCCTATGCGATGTTCTGACTTAAACCGGGCCACCCGGGCCATCCGGATTACCCGGCGCCTTCCAGCAGCTCTTTCATTTGCGGGAACGGGATGATCGATTTTGTGACCCGGGCTATGGCGACCAGGTTTCCGTTGCTGTCGAAAGCTCTGGAATCGATGATACAGTTTCTCTTTCCCGTCTTCAATACCCTGGCGTCCACGATGATATCCCCTTCCGAAACCGCAGCCAGGACCGATATATTGATATCCGAGGTTACGGTAAGGCGCTCATCCGGAATCACCGTCGCTGACGCGACAAAAGCAGCCACATCGAGAACGGTATAATAGATCCCGCCATGTACCACCCCGGTAAGATTTCTGGTATTACCGGAGGGGGAGAACTTGATCCTGCAGGAGCCTTTCCACTCCTCCATGACACGCAGTCCGATGAACTTGTGGTAAGGGTGATTTTCTGTTTTCTTGATGAGTTTTTCCAGTAAAGGTTTTTCCACGCGCATCTTCTCCTTCCGAGTCTATAATCCTTCTCTGCGACCGGCAAATCCGGGGCGGCCGAAAGCCGGGCAGAAGAGGGTCATGTCCCTGTAAAAAAATTCCCGATTTTCATACTGGATTGCATGGAGGCCCGCGGCCCTCGCCGTGTCACAATTTTCTTTTCTGTCGTCGATCAGCAGGACCTGCTCCCCCTCGAGACCCATCGCGGCCAGCACTTCCCCGAAGTGGGCGGGATCCTTCTTGCTCCTTCCCATGTGATAACTGTTGAAGACATAGTCGAAGAACCGGAAGAAATCATAACGGTCGTTCAATTCGTCGAGCCAGGAGGTCTGGTCGCTTAATATGGCTACTAGAATTCCTGTTTCTCGGAGATACCTTACGGCATCTAACATAAAGGGTCTCAATATAAATCGCGAGAGGATTTCCGTTCGTAGCGTCCGGTCGTCGTCTCTGATGCCTGTTTTTTTTCTGATTGCCTCCCAGTAATCATGTTCTGTGGCGCGGCCCGTCACGAAACCGGTTTTATGGACGAGTTCATGCCCGATCCTCATGAATTCGTCGGGAGCCTTCCCGTTTTTCAGGGCGATCGCCCGCAATCCATTCGCAAACCCCTCCTCTGCCAACACACCGCCGAAATCAAAGAGAACGGCGTCTACAGCACACGCTTTGGATGGAATGTCTTTCATGAACTTTCTCCCGGGGCATCTCTGCACAAAATTATTGACGCGCAGCAACAATATTTAATAATATCTGCAAATCGCCATTCGATCAACAAATTCCGCCTTAAAGCATGAGAAATATATCTTTCGAGGAAATTGCCAACAGCATTACCCATGGGGCGGGTCTTGTATTGAGCATCGTCGGCCTGGTCGTCCTGGTCGCCTTTGCGTCGATTTTCGGCAGTGTGCCGCATATCGTGAGCTGTTCTGTATTCGGGACCACCCTTGTCCTCCTTTATGCCTCCTCGACACTGTACCACAGTTTCCAGGCACCCCGGTTGAAAAGGATTTTCAAAACCATGGATCACGCCTGCATCTATCTGCTGATTGCCGGGACGTACACGCCTTTTACCCTGGTGTCTCTCCGCGGCGGCTGGGGCTGGGCGCTCTTCGGAATCGTGTGGGGCATGGCCGCCTTCGGAGTCGTGTTCAAAATCTTCTTTGTTTACCGCTTCAGGATTCTCTCCATAGTCATTTATCTCCTGATGGGGTGGCTGGTCGTCATCGCGGCAAAGACGCTGCTTGCCCGGATGCCGGCGGGAGGACTTATCCTGCTTCTGCTCGGCGGTCTCTCTTATACGGGAGGTGTTGTCTTTTACGTGTGGAAAAGGATACCTTACCATCACGCCGTCTGGCATATTTTTGTTCTGGCGGGAAGCGCCTTTCATTATTTCGCGGTCTTGTTCTACGTCCTGCCGTTGTAGGAGACCGCAGAGGATTTTCGTCGACGCATTTGTCGAAGCTTTGCCTCCGCGTAGCACACCTCCAGTCCCAGGAATGCAGGGCCTTTATCCAGAAACTCCACTATAAGCGATCTGTCCGGGAAAATCAGGGAGGTGCTGGACAGGAACTAAGCATGCGCAATATAAACAGTTTTGTTTGTCCCGCATTATTATCAATTAATTGTTAAATTACAATAACTATCAACGCGAAAGGAAAATTTGTGCAATGCAACATTTTTTCTTGACAAAAACAAAATAACAACTATATTTCTGCTGAATGTAAATTCCGGACAATACAAAACAGGAGGCAAATGAAATGGAAGCAACAAAACTGGCAAAGGATATGTTGGATTTTTATAAGATGAGTTTCGATAATACTTACAACTCCTTTCTCTTGATTCAGGAGCAGATGGAAAAGATGCTGAATATGCAACTGGATCAGACGGCAGGGTTTCCCGAGGAAGGCAAAAAGGTCATCACAGATTGGGTCAAGGCCTACAAGAAGGGGTGCGATGATTTCAAGTCGGCGGTCGACGAGAGTTTCAAAAGGGCGGAATCCTATTTTGCGTCTCTCGCCAAATCTCAGGCAAAGAAATAACCATCATTTTCAATTCTTGGGGCAGATATTTTTGCAAAAGAGCCCTTTCCACAATGCATGTGGAGGGGCTTTTTGTGCGGATATGGACTTTATGAAGGCAGTGCGCATTCATACCCGCGGCAAAATCGTCCTGAAAGTCAGTGACGAGGCACTGCGGGATGAAGAAAAAAGGGGCCCTATATCTGTGTGATCGTAACGTAGACGGAGTTGGACATGTTTCCTGTCCTGTCCTGGATAGACGTGGGGATGGATATGCTCCCGGTGGTGGAACTCAGTGGTATGGGCGGCAGAGAAAGCGAGATGGAACCTCGGGTCTGGCCAGCCAGACCTTCCGGAAGCGATGCAGAATAGGGGTGTCCCTGATAAATCCAGTTGAATCGTCCTCCATTCAGGTTGTCGTCCGGAGCGCTGAAATCAAAAAAGGCCGTAAATGACTGGGTGCTTCCGCGTGGGACTGAAGAGGGCGTGAAAGTGACTGAGTTGAGTGTCAGGCCGGCTGGACCTCCTCCGCCTCCTCCTTCGCCCCCCGCGCACGCGGAGAAAAAAACCAGCGATATCTGCATTAGTATCCATACGGCGCGGACAATAAGAAATCCCGCCGGCCAATGCAAAAAAGACCTTTCCTCTATCATCCGGTTTTCTTCAATCATGTCCGACATTGAAATAAGCCTCCGCTTCCTTCCTGCCGTCCACAAATACTTCCACATACCAGTCTCCGGCGTGTACGGAGCCAAGCATCTTGTCGATCCATGAAGGGTTCAGGATAATCCATGCATAGGACACATAATCGCCCCTGTGATTTGCATGAGAGATACTGTGCACATATTTTTCTTTCTCGATACTGCTGCGGCCCAGCTGCCTCATCCATCTGAACTCTATCCATTCTTCGGTCCCTTTTGCCTTGAAACAGAATACGGCTACAATCCTGTCGCCCGGTCGGAAATGTGTTCCTTCCTTTTTTTTCCATTCCGTGACCTGCCTGTTGCCGACCGGCTCCTGGATCCTGACATTGCGGCACAGGAAGAGTTCCTTCGCAGATGCGGATGCAGTTAAAACAAAAGAAACAGCCGCGCAGGCCAGAAACGTTTTCAAAAGATTCATTGTTTTTTCCGAGACGGGGGAGCCGGGGAAGTAACGGAATTCATGACGGGAAATAGAGAAAGCACCCGCTCCCTTCCGCGGACGTTCCGGGGAATCAGCCGGGGAGACGACCACAGTGGTGAAATCCATACGAACTTGATCATGCGGTCTGCCCGGGGTGGAAGGCAGTGTTATGGCGGTTAAGGGAGCGGATGCATTACTGCCATGTAGAGCAACATGCATGCCTGAACGATATGCGGAATGATCGTAATAGAATACAGGTACTTACGGACAATCACGGCAATATCATCCTGTTTATCGCTTCTTTTTGCAGGAAGAGAACTCCAAATTTTGGAGATGGCGGGCTTGGCGTAGTTGGGGAAAAATATTTCTCGCAATGGTGCTGTCTTTTATTGTATGCATCCTGTGGCGAAACAAAAGAGCCGTCAGCCCGGCCTATATTTTGATTTTTGAACAGGAGGAAAGAGTGGAAAAGATTATCAGGGTCATGATAGCCAGCATGGAGCCAGTGGGGGAGGAGGGAGGCGCCAGAACACTGGCCAGATGCCTTCGTGACGAGGGTTTCGAAGTCATCTTTGCATGCTGCCGTCAGAGTCCGGAACAGGTCGTCTCGGCCGCGATCCAGGAGGATATCGATGTGCTGGGGTTGAGCAGCATCTCGGGCAGGGATCTGCATTTGTTCAGCGGAGTGTCGAAGAGGTTGATCGAGAGAGGAGCGGCCGACATCACGGTCATCGCGCAAGGGGCGATACCGCAGGAGGATTTCAAAGTGCTTTATGCCGCTGGTGTCAGGAAAATATTTTCTCCGGGGGATCCGGAGGAGATCGCCGGCTGGATTCGCGAAAATGTCGGAGTTTGATACTTCCGTCCTTAACAAATTCAATATCAAAAATCCGGGTGCTCGAAAGTTTTGTATTTCGAAATCGATATCTTGAATTTTTTTGGGGCTCCGGATTCAGGATTTTGATGATAAAAAAAGAGATCCGTTACCGGATCTCTTTGTAAAGGAAACTTCTCAAGGTCAAATGAAATTGCAGTTTAAATTGAGAGCGGCTTATTTATACGCGCCGCAGACAATTACGAAATTACTGAATTTTTCAAAATAGGCAGTTTTTGACTCGACCTTTTTCGATACAGGGTTCGTCCATTTGTAATCGACCCAACCGCTGCCCTTCGCCTTCGCGATATCCACTATTTCTTTCAGGAACTGCTTCCCGTCCGTATCTTTCAATCCTATGAGTTCCTTCCCTATGAGCTTGTGGTTCGTCCCATGGGAAACCACCATGGCGTTTCTTGTCATGTCGATCACGTAAACATACAAATCCCTGTCGACGAATTGACCTTTGGGGTTATCGAACGCGGCAAAAGCCTTGTCTTTTCCATTTTCTTTCCAGTAGGCGGCCGCTTTCTTCACCATGGCCTGCGCTTCCTTGGCCGAGCCCTTCTCTGCAGCATAGGAAAGACCTGTCATCAGAAAAATAAACGCCAAAACAGCAATCGAAATCTTTTTCATCTACCTTCCCCTCCCTTCCAAGAAGTTTCCTTTTGACCCGAATGGTTTTCCTGTGAACGGCACTCTTCACGGCCCGCCCGAAAATCAGGCGCCCGTGATTCGATTATTTGCCGCTTATTAACATATATTATCGGTTAAAAAAAACAGAAGATTGATCCTTTACTGATATTTTTTTCGATTTTGTCAAATGATTTGATTTTTCAAGAGTATAGGTGAAATAAAGGCGGGAAGGAAAACGGAGGGCATCCTTTCCCCTTTTGCGGATGCTAATGGATGCGAAGTAATGAGGCGACGACCGCTTCCAGGTGGTTTATGGTGTTGCACTCCCGTACGAGACTGCAGAACGGGGCGTAACGCGGCATCTCCGAATCTCCGGTTCCCCAGAAAGATCTGCTTTCCGGATTCAGCCAGATGAGCCGCTTACACCTTTCGGAAATCGTCTTCAGGATTTCCGTCCGGGGATCATAGAAGTTGTTCCTTGCATCGCCCAGAATGAGGACCGTTGTCTTCTTTGTCACCGATCCCATCCCCTTGTCCCTGAAATCCAGAAATGAGCGGCCGTAGTCGGTCCGGCCCATCATGATATCCAGACCGGCGCCGTTCTGTATTCTCGCGAGGGCCTGGTCCACTGGATACTCCTCAAAAAGGTGCGTGACTTCGGTCATGGAGGAACAGAAGACAAAAGTCCTTATACGCGCGATTTCCTCATTCATTCCGTAAAGGAAGAGCAGGAGAAAGCGCACGATCCTGGATACCGAGCGGCTGATGTCACATATTGCGATGATGTCGGGGCGCTCGATTTTTTTCGTTTTCCACATGGTCTCGAAGAGCATGCCCTGATAAGCGATGTTTTTTCTCAGGGTCTTCTTGAAATCGAGCACGCCTCTTCTCGACGCCTTCTTTTTCCTGGAATGCAGGTCGTTCAGACGCTTGACCATTCTCTGAATAATCTGCTGCATGCGATGGAGATAGCGCTCTTCCATGTTGGTCAGGCGCGAGTTGCGTAGGTAATTCTCTATGACCTGGTCGGTGGCCGACAGAGAGAAAAGTTCGTAGTATTTTTCAACGAAATCCCTGACATTCTCTATAAGATATTTTCTGGCTTCGGCAAGTTCAGCGGCTTCCCATTGCGCTGCAGGAGTGCCTTCTTCGAGAAGGAGGCGGATGTCTCGGTCCACCCCGTCCATTCCCATTGCGTTCAGGACTCTCATGACGTACATGCTTTTCTGAGTCTGAAACTGAATTCCGGCGATATTCATCTGCCTGGCGGACTGTATCATAGACGAAATCAATCCGGCCCTGTCTCCGGAGAGGAGCATACTGGAAAGGCGGGAACGGCTGTCGTACGTTCTATCGCAGGTTGCGGTCATATCCGGGTCAGAAAAGGAATCGAAGGAAAAGAATCGATCAAAGCAGGCATCGAACTCCTCCTTTTCACGGATCGTCTTGGCAAGAGAGGCGGATAGGCTGTTCTTCAGATCTTCCTTTCCGGCATAGCCGATCAGCTTGACGGCGTTTATCGCGTCGATGCTCTCCGATACGGATACTCTGATTCCGGCATTGCGAAGAGCCCGGATGAATTCGCGCAGGGTATGATCCATCTTCATCCTCCGGAGGTGCGGACGGCACTCTCTGTCAGCGGGTGGATACGTTCTTGAACAATCCTGATGTCCTCTTCGTATTTCAGGATAACGTGGAGGGTATCCCTCACGAGATCGGGGTTCAGGGATTCCGAGTGAAGCAGCAGAAGCACTCTGGCCCAGTCGATCGTTTCACCGATGGATGGGACTTTCTTGATTTCCATATTTCTAACCTGTTGTATGAAATGGACGAGCTGTTTTTGGAGTTTATCGGAAACGCCCGGCACCCTGATGCGGATGATTTCCTTTTCGAGAGTTGCATCGGGGAAGGGGATGTAAAGGTGGAGGCAGCGGCGCTTGAGCGCCTCGCTCAATTCTCTCGTATTATTGCTCGTCAGGAAAACCAGGGGTCTTGTCCTGCACTCGATGGTGCCGATTTCAGGAATCGAGACCTGGAAATCCGACAATATCTCGAGAAGAAATGCCTCAAACTCATCATCCGACTTGTCCACCTCATCAATCAGCAATACAGCCCCTTTTTCCTGCTGCAGAGCTTTCAGGAGCGGCCTGGGTTCGAGGAAATGGGGGGAGAAAAAAATATCGTCGTACCGATGCAGCCTGTCTATGGATTCCGAGAGGCGTTCCTCTTTCAGGATTATTCTGTCCAGCTTGTCTTTCAGTAATTGTGTATAAAGGAGCTGCTTTCCGTACTTCCATTCGTAGAGCGCCTTGGATTCGTCGAGTCCCTCATAGCACTGCAGGCGGATCAGAGGGACACCCGTGAAAACGGCCGTTGTCTTTGCAAGTTCCGTCTTTCCGACGCCCGCGGGTCCCTCGACCAGAACGGGTTTTCCCAGATGGTAAGCCAGATATACTGTTGTCGCAATGCGGCGGTTGCAGATATAGCCGGCATTTTTGAATTCTTTTTGGATGTTTTCTATTGACGAGAATTTGTGGTCTTTAACTGCTTGCATTGTGAATCCTTTCTCTACGTTTTACGACAGTCAAAACAGGCTATTGTGAATTTCCTTCGGAAAAAAGGACGCCTCCCATTTTTTCCTGTTTGATCCTGGCGATATTCCCGGCAAGGTTGACGGTCTTGACGAGGTCGTTGGTCATGCTGATCATCTCTTCGTCCGCCTCGATACCGCTTCGCGACAATGTCTCCTTGACCTGTGTCTGAAATTGCCTGGCGAGATCGCGGAAAGACAGAATCAGGGAAGGAAACTCCGGATGACGTTCTCTGTTTTCCAGCATGGAGGCGGTTTCATACGAGAGGATCCTCAGTGTATGAATCATGTAATGCATCCTGCCGAGTTCCAGTTTCATATCCGCGGCCGGCGCCGGGCGGGTCTTTTTTGCGAGGCTGATCAGTATTTCCATCTGCCGCTCCATCCCTCCCGTGATCAGCGCCATCAAAAAGGTGTCCTCGATATCCCGGAACAGGACAACCATTTTTTCGTATGCTGAATCCGCTTCTCCAAGGATGTTTTCCGCCGGGACGATGCAATGGTCCAGCCGGATGCCGCAGTGCGGTGATGGTCTGAGGAAATCGAGCTTCATGATTTCACCGATGACAAGACCGGGCGTTTCCTTCGGCACGAGAAAGGCCGTAAACTGCTTTTTCCCGTCCCTTATACTGGTTACCGCGAAAATGACAAACAGACCCGCAACTGTTCCGTTGGTCAGGTAATGCTTCTGGCCGTTGAGGACGTACTGACCATCTCTTTTTTCTGCGACGGTTTTTAAAAACCTGGGATGTGCGCCTGTTGACGGCTCTGAGACGGCAAGACAGGCGATGATGTCGCCCCTGGCAAGCGAGGGGATGAATTTTACATGCTGCCGCGGGTTTCCGTGTGCCAGGATCATGAATCGTGAAACCACAAGATGGATCAGCCAGGAAAGCGCCATTCCCATATTGCGGCCTTCCCGCACAAGAACCTCTCCGCACACCGCGATCGAGAGGCAATCGGCTCCGAGGCCGCCGAACTGTTGCGGCAGGGCCAGACCCGGCAGCTCAGCCGCCGCCATTTTTCTCCAGATGTCAAGAGGGAATTCATCCGCAGTGCGGATGTCCGTCCGTGGAGCGATTTCCTTCTGCGCGAAGTGCGCAGTTTTCTGGGCAAGATTGTAATGAAATTCACTGATAGCTGTCGCCATAGAAATAACAACCTGCGGTTTCGCCGCCAGCGAAAAAGAACCATCTGCCTTGCGCCGTCACCTATATTTCCGGTTCTCCGGGCAGCCGGGCCGCGCCTTGCGTGAGCGAAAGAACTTTCCGTTTTTTTTGGAACTCGCGATTGGCCCCCGGGATATGCATGATATTCTGATTTCTCCGTGGGGGCGGGCTCTCGAATTTCTCCGAAAAGCTGTGGAGTACCCTTTTGAAGGCTTCGATCTCCCTCATGGAGAATCCCTCTTTCAGCTCTCCATTGACGCGGCGGATGACGACTTTGGCTCTTTCGACCTCTTCGAGCCCCTGCGGCGTAATAAAAATTCGGGATATGCGGCGGTCATCCGGATTCGAATTCCGGGTGACGAAGCCGGATTTTTCCAGCCGGTCGATCAGCCCCGTTATCGTTGAGTTGTCGATACTGAGAAACTGGCTTAGTTCCGACATGATCCGGCCGTCTTTATGTTTCAAGAGGAAAAGTATCCCCGCTTGAGCATATGTGATCCTGATTCCTTCCGCGGAAAGAGTACTGTTCAGATATTTTCGTAGTTTCTGCTGCGCGGTGAAAACGAGATAGAGGAGGCGATCATCGGTTGTCGACATGGAATTCACTTCCCTTTATTTAATATATTTAAATTTTGGCATACCAAATAATTCCTGTCAAGATAAAAAGGTTGATCCGCCGGGGCCCCTAAAAACCGCGCTTTTTATCTTGACTACTTTCTATGAGTCATAATAAATTAAATTTCTGATGAATTTAAGGAGGACGCGGGTTGATTCCGAGGTATTCAAGAGAAAAGATGTCTTCCATCTGGAGCCCGCAGAACAAGTTCCAGAAGTGGCTTGATATAGAACTCTGCGTCTGCGAAGCTTATGCACGAAGAGGGACGATCCCCGCCGGGGCCTTGGACAATATAAAGAAGAGGGCCGGGTTCGACATCCGGCGCATTGAGGAGATCGAGAAAGCAGTGAAACACGACGTCATTGCCTTCCTGACCGATGTTTCCGAGAGGGTCGGCGAGGACGCGCGCTTCATACACATGGGGATGACTTCGTCCGATATCCTTGACACGTCCCTTGCCCTTCTTTTGAAAGAGGCCTCCGATATCCTGATCGAAGATATCGACCGCCTGCTGGAGGTTTTAAAGGAAAAGGCGTATCAGTATAAAGACACGCTGATGATCGGCAGGTCTCACGGGATCCACGCCGAACCGATCACATTCGGATTGAAAATGGCTCTGTGGTACCAGGAAATGACCAGAAACAGGGATCGGCTTTGCAGAGCCAGGGAGATCATCGGTTACGGCAAGATATCGGGTGCGGTCGGAACTTACGCGTTCATCGATCCGGAGATTGAAGAATTCGTCTGCCGCAGGCTGGGGCTCAGGCCGGCGCCTGTTTCGAGCCAGATTGTCCAGAGGGACCGTCACGCCGAATATTTTTCTATGCTGGCGATAGCCGCTTCCTCCATCGACAAATTCGCAACGGAGATACGGCTGCTGCAAAGGACGGAGGTGCGCGAGGTCGAGGAGTATTTCTCTGCGGGGCAGAAGGGCTCGTCTGCAATGCCCCACAAACGCAACCCCATACTTTCCGAGAATCTATCCGGCCTGGCACGCCTTGTGCGGTCGTACGCGGTCGCGGCTCTGGAAAACATCCCCCTCTGGCATGAAAGGGACATCAGTCATTCTTCCGTGGAAAGGGTCATAGCGCCTGATGCGACAATTCTCCTGGATTTTATGCTGGATCGCTTCACGGGCCTGATGGAAAGACTGCTGGTCTACCCGGCGAGAATGGAAGCCAATCTCGGCATGACAAAGGGATTGATATTCTCCCAGATGGTCCTCCTGAAATTGATAGAGAAGGGCGAGAGCCGGGAGAAAGCCTATGCCATGGTTCAGAGAAATGCAATGCGGTCCTGGCAGGAGGGGGAGGAATTCAGAAAATTGCTTTCGGAAGACGGGGAGGTTATGTCCAGGTTAAGCGCCGATGATCTCTCATCCATATTCAAAACGGAAAATTTTCTGAAGCATGTTGATTTTGTTTTTGACCGCGTATTTCGCGGCGGAGAATTCCTGAAACCGACCGAGGATTATTTTAGCGAATGATTCGGGGCCTGAAATGAGAAGATATCGTTGTGCGATCCTTGTCCTTATGTTGATTTCTTTCCTGGGGTGCGCCCACGTAGAGAGCTATATCGATATCGCGAAAGAGAAGGGTGTCTCGAACGAGTATCTCGACGAGATGTGCAAATGGACGAGAGAAAAAAAGATATACTCACAATTCGATACGATACTCTATATCGTCGCCACGTACAAGAGCATTGAATTCAAGCAGGCGTATCTGAAGGAATACTCAAGGCTTTACTCGCTCAGCAAGACGGAAGAAGAGAAGCGGGAAGCCGTGCTCTCGGAATTATCTTCCGATTTTACGGAATTTTATTTCTATGCCTATAATCCGGACCACGATGCAATCGATTTCTCAAAACCCAATTCCATATGGAAAATATTCCTTGTGGATGAGAAAGGACGGCAGATCTACCCTGCCGCGGTCAACCACATCAAGAAAATCACTCCGTTGGTCGAGAACTTCTATCCTTACATCAACCAGTACCACGGCAAATTCTACTATTTGAGATTTCCTCCGCAGAAGTCTGGAAAATTGAAACTGGTATTCACAAGCGTACTGGGGAAGGCCGAGCTTGAATGGAGATAAGCCGGGCGGATTGCCGATGCCGGGCGCTCCTTAAAGCGCCTTTGCGCCTTTTCTGCATATCACTGTATCGTGCAGGAAATGAATATCATCCCTTTCGGGGTAATCGATGTTGTAGTGAAGCCCGCGACTCTCTTTTCTCTCCAGAGCGCATTGGATGATGAGGCTGGCAACGGTGGCGATATTGCGCAGCTCCAGAAGGTCCCTTGTAACAGTATAGTTCCAGTAATACTCGTGGATCTCCTGGCAGATCAGGTCTATTCGCTTTTTCGCGCGTTCCAGTCTTTTTGTCGACCGCACAATGCCGACGTAATTCCACATGCATCTGCGGATTTCATCCCAATCGTTCGTAACCACGACAGATTCCTCGCTATCCCTTGCGCCTCCCGGGTCCCAGGGAGCGATCGGCGGCCGTTCGTACTCCAGACGCGGGAGAAGGCCGGATACTTTCAAGAACACCCGGTGCGCAAAGACGACTGCTTCCAGGAGGGAATTGCTCGCCAGGCGGTTGGCGCCGTGGAGTCCCGTGCAGGAAACCTCGCCGCACGCGAAAAGCCTTTCTATGTTTGTTTCGCCTGATCCGTTCACGGCCACGCCTCCGCATACATAATGCGCAGCCGGCACTACCGGGATAGGATCCTTGGACATATCAATTCCAAATTCCAGGCATTTATTGAAAATATTGGGAAAGCGGTCCATGAGAAAATGCCTGTCTCTATGGGTGATGTCCAGAAGAACGTATTCATCGCCGGTTCTCTTAAGTTCACTGTCGATGGCCTTTGCAACGACATCCCGGGGAGCGAGACTCTTCATCGGATGGTACCTATCCATGAAGGGAGAGCCGTTCTTAAGCCTGAGAATTCCCCCTTCTCCCCTGACCGCTTCGCTGATCAGGAAAGATTTGGCCTGCGGGTGAAAGAGGCAGGTCGGATGAAATTGGATGAATTCCATGTTGGCTATCCGCGCCCCGGCCCGGTAAGCCATGGCGATGCCGTCGCCGGTGGCAATGTCGGGATTCGTCGTGACCAGGTACACTTTGCCGGCGCCTCCGGTGGTGAGGATGGTGAATTTGGACCTGAAGGTGTGCACTTCTCCCTTTACAATATCATAGACATAGGCGCCGAGGCATTTGTCGGGTTCAGGGGAAGGGCTTGTCCGATGCTTGACAACGGATTCGAGAACGAGATCGATGGCAAAGTAGTTTTCATAAATGCGGATATTTTTTTTGGTGCTGGCTTTCTCGATAAGGGCTCGTTCTATTTCCCTTCCGGTCAGGTCCTGCGAATGCAGGACCCTTCTGCGCGAATGTCCTCCTTCGCGCCCGAGATCGTAATGGACGTTCCCGTCCTCAGTAACCTTGGTAAAATCCACGCCCCACTTAATCAACTCTTCTATCCTCTCGGGGCCTTCTTTGATAACGAAGCGCACGACGTCTTCCTTGCAGAGTCCTGCGCCGCTCGCCAGCGTGTCCCGTATGTGGAGCTCGAAGCTGTCATCGCTGCCCGTAACGGCCGCAATTCCCCCCTGGGCGTAATTCGTGGATGATTCCAGTTTCTCTTTTTTTGTCACAACGGTGACCGTTCCCCGGTCCGCGGCCTTGATGGCGAAGCAAAGGCCGGCAATGCCGCTTCCAATTACCAGAAAATCCGTTTCAAATTCCATAGTGAATCCTGACTTGACATAATGGCGAAACTCATTTACAAAGTTCAGCCTTTTCTATATATTCTTTTAATGATTTTGTGAATAAAAAAAGGTGTAATGATGCTGGTTCTGGGTATTGAGACCTCGTGCGACGAGACGGCGGCGGCCGTGGTCAGGGACGGTGAGGTTCTGTTATCCAATGTCATATCTTCTCAGATAGATGTGCACAGCAGGTACGGGGGGGTCGTTCCCGAAATTGCATCCCGGAAGCATATCGAAGCTATTGCGCCGGTGACTCTCCAGGCAATGGAGGATGCGCGTGTTTCCCTTGAAGATATCGAGGGTATCGCGGTGACGAGAGGACCTGGATTGATCGGCTCTCTTCTTGTGGGGCTCTCCGTCGCCAAGGCGATGGCTTTTGTGAAAGGAATTCCTTTTGTCGGTGTGAATCATCTCGAAGGGCATGTCGCCGCTATTTTTCTGAGCGGCAGGAAGCCGCAATTTCCCTTTGTCGCCCTCGTCGTCTCGGGCGGCCATACAAATATTTATTTCGTCGAGAGTTTCCATGCATTCAGAGTTCTCGGTCAGACACGCGATGACGCGGCGGGGGAGGCCTTTGACAAGGCGGCGAAACTCCTGAATATAGGCTATCCCGGAGGAATCGTCATCGACCGTCTGTCTAAAGGAGGCAATCCGGATTACATCCGTTTTCCGAGGTCGATGAAAGACAGCATTGACTTCAGTTTCAGCGGCTTGAAGACATCTCTTCTTACTTACACGAAAAAGAGAGGGAACCCGATTCCCGAGGATGAGATGCCGCACGTCGTGGCAAGTTATCAGGAAGCGATAGTTGAGGTACTTGTGCAGAAGACGCTGAAGGCCGCGGAGCAATGTCGCGTTTCGAGGGTAGTCATCGCTGGCGGAGTCGCGGCCAACAGCCGGCTTCGCAGTGAATTCCATGAAGAAGGAGCAAGAAAAGGTGTGGAGATATTCATCCCGCCTCCCGGCCTCTGCACGGACAATGCGGCGATGATCGCCGTGGTGGGGGATTACCTGCTGCGGCAGGGAAGAAGCGACGGGCTCGAGCTGAACGCAGTCTCCAGATGGCCCCTGGAGGCATTGCAGGGATGATCCCGTTCATCAAGCGAAAGACAAGGAACTTCTATCATCAATTCATCTGCCTGAAAGGAGAACCGGGAAAGATTGCAATGGGCATGGCCATCGGGGTCTTCGTCGGCGTTACTCCGACCATCCCTTTTCATACTGTGTTGATCATGGTGCTGATCTTCATATTCAGGCAGAATCTGACGGCGGCTCTCCTGGGCGCGTGGATCACCAACCCGGTTACGATGCCGGTCTTCTACCTGGTTGAATATGAGATCGGCAGGTTCTTTCTCGGATGGGATCAGCACCGGCTCGTGCTGAATGATTACAGCATGGAAAGCATCCTGAAAGTCGGGCTGGAAATTTTCTATCCCCTCCTGCTCGGCGGCCTCATTCTGGCGCCCTTCTTTGCGGTGCCCGCCTATTTCATCACTTACAGGGCCGTCACGGCTATGAGAAAGAAAAAAACGGATGGCGACTGCGAGAGAGATTCTCAGGAAATATAATGTCAGGCCCAGAAAACGACTGGGCCAGTCCTTTCTTGTCGATCACAATATCATGGCCGGGATTGTCGGGGCTGCCGGCATCCGCAGAGATGAGACCGTCGTTGAGATCGGGGCCGGCATCGGGATTATGACGGCAATGATCGCGTGCCGGGCCGAAAAGGTCGTGGCCGTTGAAGTGGATCCTGCATTGATCAAAATTCTGGAGGAGGAGCTGGGGGAATGCAGGAACCTGGAAATCGTCCGGACCGATATCCTGGAGTATGATTTTCGCAACGCTGCTCCGGCGGAAGAATGCGGAGCATACCCGCCCCGGCGCTTGAAAGTGATCGGCAATATCCCCTATAATATTTCATCCCGGATATTGTTCCGGCTGTTCGCTTTCCGGGAGATCATCTCAACTATGATTCTCATGTTCCAGAGGGAGGTTGCGGACAGGATCATGGCTTCTCCGGGCAGCCGGGAATACGGCATACTGTCGGTGCTGGTCGGAATGTTCGCCGAGCCGTCAAGAATCATGAACGTCTCGAGGAGATGTTTTTTCCCACCGCCGGAAGTGGATTCCACGGTCCTGAAAATCGAGTTCCGGGAAAAGCCCCTCGCGGACCTGCGCGATCCCGGTTTCTTTCTCGAAACAGTAAAAGCAGCCTTTTCGCGCAGGCGGAAGACCCTGTTCAATAATCTGAAAAGCGCTTTCGGGCGCGCACATTCCGATCAGGAAATCGAAGAAGTTCTCAAGCGGGCCGGCATCGAGGGCCGCCGCAGGGGCGAAACGCTCACCGTGGCTGAATTCGGACTGCTGAGCAATTTTCTCTACGGCGCCTTCAAGGAATGTTAATGCCTCTTCAGTTTGAACGGGCTCTGGCATACAGGGCTGCGGGCCTGTTTCCGATCAACAGGATTTCTTCCATCCGGAATCCGGCATTGGAGATCAGGTGCTCGAACTCCAGAGGAGAATAGTTTCTCAATCCATAGGGCGGAGGCAAGCCGAACTTTTCGAGGAACTTTATTCCCAGAATCATCTTCTCGAACCAGTTCATTCCATAATCCGTGTAACAGATCACCAGCAGGAGTCCCCCACTTTTCAAAACACGCCGCGTTTCATTAAGGGCTTTCTCGGGGCTTTCGACTGCGTGCAGGACGTTTGCCATGAATACAGTATCGAATTCTCCGGTGCCGAAGGGCAGGTCCTGACAGTCGGCTGTTCTGAAGATTACGTCGCCGTGCGATCCCGCATTCTTTTCGGCTGCCGCCAGCATTTCCGCTGAAATGTCAGTAGCCGTAAGATGTTTCGCTTTGGAAGCAATAACCCCCGTGAAAAATCCCGTGCCGCATCCTGTCTCCAGCGTATCTCCCAGATATCCTTCCGTCCTGAGTTTTTCCAGGATTGCATTGCGCAGATCTCTCCCCACGACGTATTCCGTGTATTCGTCGTATGTTGCGGAGAATTTGCCCCAGTACTTTTCTTGCTCTTTCATGCGTTTTGCAGGCCGTTCGAATGATGGTATAGGCTAAGGGAGAAGGACGAATGGCGAAAGGTTCGGACATTTCTTCAGCCATCAGCCTTGCGTCTTTAGCCATCCCTATTTAAGACGGCATGGGCTTCGCTCTTAGTCCTTAGCCTGCGGGGAAGCCTGCTTAGATGTAAGGAAAGATGTTCTTGATCACCATTTCAAAATTCCGTTTGACTCTGTCGCTGTCTGCGATTACGCCCATGTGGCCCGGAAGAAGATAATCCGCGTCCCGCGCAGAGAGATCGAGGATGCTTTTTTTCAGAAGCCCGCCGTCGCCTCCCGGGAAATCCGAGCGCCCGACGTTCTGGTCGAAAATCACGTCCCCCGAAAAAAGGGCTTTTCTTTCAGGCCAGTAAAGAGCCAGGGAACCGGGGGAATGCCCTGGGACCAGAATGATCTCGAAAACTGTATCCCCGAGAATGACCTTCCCGCTGTCCAGCGGCATAGAGATTTCCACTTCCGGGAATTGAAGACCGAACCAGTCGTACAGTCGGGCGCCGGGGCCGTTCATGAATTCGATTTCCTTCGTGTGTATTGCAATGGCAATACCGGAGCCGCTGAACAATTCGGATGACTCGAAATGGTCGGGATGCGAATGGGTGTTGATGATGTAGCGGATGGCCTCTTTCTCGATCCCGTCCTCTGCCATCAATTTCAGCAGATCGGGAAGATACTTCTTCAGCCCGGGATCTATGAGTGCCCGGACGTTTCCTCCGATATAGTAGGAATTGCAATTGTTATCGAAAAAGTTCATCCATTCGTAAACGTACAGGTCTTCAGCCAGTCGCATTTTTTATCCTTTCTGACGATATTTCTTTCTTCCGGCGGCCCGTCACGGCAGGAAGAAAAGAGGGTTTCTGGGTTTGTTCATGTAACGGATTTCGAAGTTCAGGCATGGATGGCCGTTGCCGTGTTCCGGCCTTCCAAGAAGAGCTATTCTATCGCCTTTCCTGACATGATCGCCGACCTTGACCATGCGGTTCTTCAGGGATGAATAAACCGTCGAGAAATGATCATCGTGTCTCAGGATTACCGTTCCTCCATAATACTTCAAAGTGTCGGAATAAGTTACCTCTCCCGCAGCGGCGGCGACAACCGCTGTTCCCTCGGAGGCTGCTATTCTGATACCATTATTTTTCAAGCCGGTAGGCTGAATACCGAATTTCGAGGCGATTGTTCCCCTTATCGGCCAGATAAACCGGCTTTTGTCAAACACGATCTTCTTTTGCTCGGCAGTCCGTTCGGCGGGCTTTTTTTCGCTCGTGTCTCTGTCGGCAACTTGTGGGACTGCCGCAGCGGAGCGTCCCGCCTGCTTCGGCTCTTTCAGAGGCGGGCGTTTTTGCTCGACGGCTGATCCGGGCACGAGGTCCTTTTTTTTCGGAGCTTCCCGGACTGCATTTCTGGTTTCCCTGGCCGGAATATCTATCGGCTGTTCCGCGCCGGGGATGAAGATCACACTGTCCGCCTCAATGGAGGCGGGTTCGACAATGTTGTTCACTTCGGCCAGTTCCTGAATATCGATATTATAAGCCCGGGCGATGCTCCAGAGCGTCTCGCCCTTTTTAACCCGGTGGTAAACTCCTTTCGGGCGATCGGATCTCAAAACCGGCGCGCTGCACGATAAAATAAATAAAAAGATCAGAAACAGCGCCTGTATTTTTCTCAGAGGAGGCATGCATCCAATTTGAAAGATATAGAACTCCCGAAGATAAACGTTCGGATCATCCCTGTCCCTGCCATCCGTGTTCTCCGACCAGGCTAACGAAACGGCATCCGCCCAGGTCTTCTCTTTTAACGTCTTTCAGATCTTGAGATGTGCGGGTCAGTTTGGCCAGTGACTGCGAATGACGGCTCCCAACCGGCACAACGAGCCGGCCGCCGACTGCAAGCTGTTCCAACAGGGTTTTCGGCACCATAGGCGCCCCTGCCGTAACGATGATGCCGTCAAAGGGCGATTCTTCCTTCCATCCGTAAGTCCCGTCTCCCACCCGGATGGCGACATTGAAATATTTCAACGAGTCCAGGACTCTTCTCGCCCTTGAGGCAAGGAAGGCGATTCTTTCTATGGAAAAGACCTGATCGGCCAGTTCGGCAAGGATCGCCGTTTGATATCCAGAGCCCGTGCCTATTTCAAGGACCTTCTCCCTCCCTTTCAGCTCCAGTGCGGCGGTCATCAGTGCGACTATATAGGGCTGTGAGATGGTTTGGTTTTCACCGATCGGCAAGGGATTGTCATTATATGCCTGATCCCTCAGAGCCTCTTCAACGAAAAGATGCCTCGGAACCGTTTCCATTGCCTTCAATACGCGTTCGTCCGTAATGCCGCGCGATCGGATCTGGGCATCCACCATCCTCAGTCGTTGTTTTTTATACCTGTCCATTCAAACCTCTTCAGGGGTTTTTTACGTGGAGGGATTTTATAGTTTTCCTCGACAGAGGTATGTCTGCGGAAGCCCACGGCCTCTCTGGTCACGATGAGATAATAGTATCTGAGTTTCGCATATTCCCTGGCCCGGTTGTATTTTCTTATTTCGGAGTTTATTTCCCTCAAAGCCTCTTTTGTGAAGACACCCGATGCCAGTTTTGCGTCGATTGAATTTTCTATCCCCTTCAACTGCGTCAAGGCTTTCGACAGGTATTCACCGGCGCGGCCAAGAACTTCTGCCCTCTCTTTCAGGATTTCATTTTCTGTTTTATCGATTGCGTCTTTTTTCATTCACGCTTTAAATTATGAATAATTTTTTAAATAAGTTGTCTACCATTTAAGGCACCAGTTTTCAATAGAAAAGGGGGCACTGGATCATTCTGCCAGTTTTGTTTTGCATTGGCAGGTTCATTCGTTTTACAATATATTATAACATGGAGGGTGATTCAGGAGCATGGTTTCTTATGAGCGCTATGTGATGTCCCGGGCCGTCCGGGACGCTTACAGAAGAGGGCAGGAAGATGAAACTCTGGAGCCTCTTGTCTTGGCCAGCGGCGGTAAGCCTCTGGGCAGGATCAGGGGAGGCGATTCCGTCATTTTTTACAATATCCGCGGAGAGAGGGAAATTGAGCTTACAGAGAGCCTCACTGACAGGAACTTTGACAAATTTCCCGTTGAAAATCACGCGGCGTTGAACTTTGCGACAATGATCGAATATCGGCAGGGGTTGAATGTCAAAGTGGCTTTTCCCCCGGAAGGCCGCATCCGCAGGACCCTCTCTGAAGTTCTTTCAGAGAATGGTTTGAAACAGGTCAAAATTACAGAGGCGGAAAAGGCAGTCCACGTCAGTTTTTTTCTGAACGGGAAAAATCGTGAACTTGTGCCGGGAGAGGAGCTGGTGATTGTACCTACACGAAAGGACGTCGCCCTTTTTGACGAGGCCCCCGAGATGTCCATAGAAAACATCTCCTCGGAGGTGGTGGAAAGAATTCACGATCCCACCTGGGATTTTATCCTTGTAAACTTTCCCAATGTCGATGTGGTCGGCCATATCGAGAACGAAAGGGCCGTCCTTCGCGCCGTTGAGGTGGTTGACGATCATACCGGAAGGATCGTAAAGGAGGCCCTGGCGGAAGGAATGGCGGTGATCATCACCGCGGACCACGGCACGGTGGAAAAATGGCTCTATGCGGATGGCGCCGTGGATACGGGGCATACAGACAGTCCAGTTCCTTTTCTTGTTCTGGCGGAAGGTGAAAGGATCGAATTGCGGGAGGATGGCGAACTGTCGGATATTGCACCGACGGTACTCCGGTTTTTCGGCATCCCGAAGCCGGCCGAAATGACGGGGCGTCCTCTCTGCAAAAATGTCGAGTGGCCTGCAACGGGAAAAAAGAAGAGAAGATTGCTCCTGATAATACTGGATGGCTGGGGCATTCAGGATCGTGCGGAGGGGAACCTGATTGCGAGCGCAAGGACGCCGGTTATGGACCGTCTGGTCAGGAGCTATCCCTCGACCAGATTGAAAGCCTCCGGCGAGGCCGTCGGTCTTCCGGAGGGCACAGTCGGAAATTCAGAGGTCGGGCATCTCCACATCGGGGCAGGCAGGAGGGTCTACTCCGACAGGGTCAGGATCGACAGTGCCATAGAAGACGGCTCATTTTTCACCAACAGCGCTTTTCTCGACGCGATTCGTCATGCACGGGCAGGAGATGCCGCACTCCACCTTATTGGGATAGTTTCTTTTTTCAGCTCCCATGGATCCCTGAACCATTTGCTCGCCCTGATGGAACTGGCAAAAAAGCAAAATGTGCGCAACCTGTATATCCATGCCATGCTCGGCAGGCGGGGTGAAATGCCCGAAAGCGGGGCCAATTACATTGAAATGATTGAAAAGAAAACAGACGAGATGCGCATGGGGCGCGTTGTTTCGGTAATCGGAAGATACTGGTCCATGGACCGCGAGGAAAACTGGGATCGGATTGAAAAAACTTACAGGATGCTGGTTTATGGTGAGGGCAGAAAAATAGAAGCACTAAGAACTTAAATCTGATCCGGAGGTGACTGAAAATGGAAGTAAAAATCAACGGCTCTATCATATCGATCATCGAGGGGGATATCACCCATGAGGAAACAGACGCCGTAGTCAATGCCGCTAATTCGGGGTTGCGCGGTGGAGGAGGCGTGGACGGGGCGATTCACCGGGCCGGGGGGCCGGCGATTATGGAAGAGTGCCGGAAAATCGGGAGCTGCCCCACTGGCAAAGCGGTCATTACGACGGGCGGAAACCTGAAAGCGAAATATGTAATCCATGCAGTAGGTCCCGTTTACCGTGACGGCTCCCGGGGTGAACCGGAGCTGCTGAAGAGCGCATACTTGGAGAGCCTCAGGATCGCATCGCAAAAAGGCTTGAAATCCCTCTCATTCCCTGCAATCAGCACAGGCGCTTACGGCTTTCCCATGCGCGAGGCGGCGCGGATCGCACTTACGACCGTTATCGATTATCTCGGGGCGCATCATGATATAAAGAATGTGAGATTTGTTCTGTTTGGAAGAAATGCATATGATACCTTTTCGGAAGAGTTGAAGAAATTGAAGAAGAATGCCTGACCGCCGGCCGTTTGACGCCCGGCCGTGAGTGCATAAATTAAGAGCAAAGAAAAGAAACGGAGTCTATGGATGAATTTTTCGTTTGAACAGGGGCCGATCAGACCGCCCAGCGAGGCGAAGAGTTTGCTTATTCGCGCAACCCGGAACTGTCCCTGGAACAAGTGCGCTTTCTGCCATACTTACCGGGATACAAAATTCAGCTTGAGGTCCGTCGAAGAGATCAAAAAGGATATCGAAACCGCCGCCGGAATCGCCGATGAGATCAAAAGCCTTTCCTGGCGCTGCGGCGAGGGTGGGAGAATATCCGAAGCCATTGTCGGGATGATCTATGATAATCCTGCTTACAACGACAGCTACCGGAGCGTTGCGGCCTGGCTCTACTTCGGGGGGGAAACCGTGTTCCTGCAGGATGCAAATTCGATCATCATGAAGACGGAGGATCTGGTCAAGGTCATCTCGTTCATCAAAGAAAAATTTCCCGATGTAAAAAGGATCACATCATATTGCCGGTCCCAGACCGCGTCCAGAAAATCCGTTGAAGAGTTTGTAAGACTCCGCGATGCCGGATTGACACGCATTCATATCGGTATGGAGTCGGGCTGTGATCCCGTGCTGCAATTCATCAGGAAAGGCGTGACCGCCGCTCAGCATGTCGACGCGGGACAGAAAATCATGGCTTCCGGCATTTCCCTCTGCGAATACGTCATGCCCGGCCTCGGAGGCAGCCGCTGGTCCAGACAGCATGCACTGGAGACGGCGGATGTTCTTAATCGTATCAACCCGGATCATATCCGCCTCAGATCATTGCACGTCAGAAAGGGGACCGGCCTGCACGAAATGATGGAAAAAGGGGAATTTGTGCCGCTCGGCGACGAAGATGTCGTGAGGGAAATAAGGCTGCTCGTAGAGAATCTTGACGGCGTGGAAAGCGAGATCGTAAGCGATCATATTCTGAATTTGCTGGAGGAAGTCGCGGGTAAACTCCCGCAGGATAAAGATAGAATCTTAGGCGTGATCGATCGTTATTTGGGACTTCCGGAGGAGGAGCGCCTTATTTTCCGGATCGGCAGAAGACAGGGACTGTACCGCGGGCTTGACGACCTTGCAGACCAGAGGTCTTATTCGGAGTTGAAGGCGATTGTCGAGTTCTACAAGTCGAAAGAGCCGGGGCGGCTCGACGCGGACATAGCCAGGATCATGCACAGGGTCATTTGATCAGACCTGGCATCGGGGAAAGGACAGGCAAAGGACTAAGGGGAAGGCGAAAGGCTCAAAGCAGCATTTCGCCTTAACTATTGTATTCAATTGTAATAATTCGATGTTTGCATTGACTCAGGGGGGGTTTTGTGGTACATTATTTCATGTAATTTTGCGAAGGTAGGCCAGACAATATGTTTAAAATCGGGGATTTGGCAGTGTATCCTGCACAGGGTGTCGGCGTTATAGAAGCGATTGAAGACAAAGAAATACTCGGCAGCAGGCAGTTATTTTACGTGATGAAAATACTGGGGAACAATATGCGCATTATGATTCCCCTCAACAGCGCCAAATCCGTGGGTTTGCGGGAAGTTATCTCCGAAAAGGAAATCCCCAAGATATATGAAATCCTCAGAGACAAGGAAGTCACGATAGACAAGCAGACCTGGAACAAGAGATATCGCGATTATCTCGAAAAGATTAAAACCGGCTCGGTATACGAGGTCGCCAGGGTTTTGCGGGATTTATGCATACTGAAGAATGACAAGGATCTCTCCTTCGGTGAGAGGAAGATGATGGATACAGCAAAGAATCTTCTGATCAAGGAAATATCGGTTGCCTGCCGCAAAGAAGAGACCAAAATAGAAGAGGATATTAACGCATTATTCCCCGTGCACTGATATTATTCATAATTTAATTAATTTTTTTCTATTGCTTGTTTCTCGACAGGTTCTTTGAAAAATCGCAAATAGATACTGTAAGGGAAACACATTCTGTGAAAGGAGGCTATATGTTTCAGTTCGTAATTAGGTTTCTCTTAATTCTGGCCTGTTCGATAAGCGGTTACTTTATCGCCTTCAAATATTTCGGATTCCCTGTTTCCTTGCTCGGGTCATTATTAGGATTCTTAGTCGCAATATTCGTTATACAAATTGAGCAAGGCATAAGGAAAGTTTCCTTGAGAATCATATTCGGAGGCGTAATCGGGACCATCATCGGTCTGTTAATCGCTTTTCTTTTTGCCTATGGTTTGAGTTTCGTCAGCATATGGGAGAAACAGGAAGTCGTCCCCTGGATATATGTAATACTGACCTGTACAATGGGGTATCTTGGACTTGTCATCGGGTCGAAAAAAAGTGAAGAATTTTCTTTTCCCTTTTTCGGTTCTTCGAAAACGGTAAGAAGCGGAGACTACCGGATACTGGATACCAGCGTTATCATCGACGGCAGGATCGCGGATATCTGTGAGACTGGTTTTATCGAAGGCAATCTTATTGTGCCGCGGTTCGTGCTGGATGAATTGCAGCACATCGCCGATTCCTCCGACTCGATGAAGAGATCGCGGGGCAGAAGGGGCCTCGATATTTTAAACCGGATGCAGAAAGGCGTGGGCATCAATATCGAGATAGCGGATCACGATTTTCCCAAAATCAAGGGCGTTGACGCCAAACTCATAGCCCTGGCCAAAAAAATGAGCGGAAAAATCATCACGAATGATTTCAACCTGAACAAAGTGGCCGAATTGCAGGGGATCAAAATTCTGAATGTAAACGAACTCGCCAATGCGCTGAAACCGGTCGTTCTGCCTGGCGAGGCGATGCTTGTCAAAATCATCAAGGAAGGAAAAGAGCCGGGGCAGGGGGTGGCCTATCTCGACGACGGCACGATGGTCATTGTCGATAACGCCGTCAAACACCTGGGCGAGAACGTGGAAGTTCTGGTTACAAGCGTTCTCCAGACGACGGCCGGCCGGATGATCTTTTCCGAACTCAAGGAAGCGGCTTCGGAGAGAAATTCTTTAGGAGCGATTTCGCAGCAATAAAAAACCGGAGAAGCCCGGGGCAGTAAAGACCTCGGGCTTTCTTGTATAAAAAATACAGGCTGAAGGATCAAAAATATAAGCCGGGAAGTTGAGATGTTGGAGCCATTGGCGCTTCGCCTTAAATCCGAGTCATGAAAGTCGCTGCCGTCATACCCGCGGGGGGAGCGGGGAAGAGAATGGGGAACGGCCCCGGCAAGCAATTTCTCCTGCTTGATAATCTGCCCGTCCTTGTGCATACGTTGAGGAAATTTGAATCCGCGGAACGTATCGATCACGTCCTGCTTGTCGTCCCCGGGGCGGACATTGAATTTACCAGGGAAATGATCGTCTCGAAATACGGCCTTTCCAAGGTGAAACATATTCTGCCCGGAGGAAGGGAAAGACAGGACTCCGTCAAAAACGGCCTGGACGCCGTTGCCGCTGATGTCGGATTCGTGGCGATTCATGATGGCGTAAGGCCTTTCATAACGGGGGAAATTATCGACCGGGTCATCCTGAAGGGCCTGGAGTGCAACGCCGTCACGCTGGGCGTGCCCGTAAAAGAAACGATCAAGCGCGTCGATAAAGAAGGGCGTGTCGGGAAGACGCTGAAAAGAGAAGGGCTCTGGATTGCGCAGACGCCCCAGGTATTCAAAAGAGAAATTATTGTGGAAGCGCACCGGCGCGCCTGTGCTGACGGCTACTACGCTACGGACGATGCTTCTCTCGTCGAGAGGATGGGCATGGAAGTCTTTGTGATGCCGGGATCGTATGAGAATATAAAGATCACGACGCCCGATGATCTTGCTTACGGAGAGTTCATTCTGAAAGGAAAACATTCATGCTCAAAATAGGCCTTGGATACGACAGCCACACGCTGGTCGCCGGAAGAAAGCTGATCCTTGGGGGGGTGGAGATACCTTCCGACCGCGGGCTTGCAGGCCACTCCGATGCGGATGCTCTCCTGCACGCCGTTTCCGACGCCATTCTGGGTGCGGTAGGTGCCGGCGACATAGGTGTTCATTTCCCGGATACGGATCCCGCCTACAGCGGGATTTCAAGCATGGTGCTCCTTGAGCGCGTAAAAAAAATTATGGAGAACAAGGGGTACTGTCTGAACAATATCGATGCTACGGTCATTCTCGAGAAGCCGAAGCTGGTGGATTATTTCGCTCCCATGGTCGCGAATATATCCCGGCTGCTTGCTGTGGATGCATCCTCGGTCAATGTGAAGGCCAAGACGAATGAAGGCATGGGATTTGCCGGAAGAGGCGAGGGTATTGCGGTAATAGCCGTCGTGACAGTGATCAAGAAAACCGGAAGATAATGGATGAAAGACAAGCCAAGGGTCAGATTTGCGCCGTCTCCGACGGGGGATCTCCATGTCGGCAACGCCAGGACAGCTCTTTTTAACTGGCTTTTTGCGAGACATTACAAAGGCTCCCTGATTCTGAGAATAGAAGATACTGACCGTACAAGGACATCCACAGAATATGAGAAGAGGATCATCGGTGATCTGCAATGGCTTTCCATCGACTGGGACGAGGGTCCCGAAAAAGGCGGGGATTATGGGCCCTATCATCAGTCCAAGAGGCTCGATCTCTACAAGGAATATCTGAGCAGGTTGATAAGCGAGCGCAAGGCCTATCCGTGTTACTGCACGGAAGAGGAGCTGGAAGCGGAGCGCACAAGCCTACTTTCGCGCGGGTTGATGCCGAGGTACATGGGAAAGTGCAGGAAACTTTCCCTGGAGGACAGAAAAAGACTCGAAGCGCGGGGCAGGAGGCCTGCGTATCGTTTCAAAATTGAGGAGGCGCAGATCGTGTTTAACGATCTGATCCGCGGCCCCATGAAATTTGAGAGCGGCGCCATAGGCGATTTCATCATCGTCCGCTCGAACGGCATTCCCGCATACAATTTCGCGGTGGTCATCGACGACCATCACATGAAAATCAGTCATGTGATACGCGGCGAGGACCACCTGTCCAATACCGCTGTACAAATTCTCCTTTATCGCGCCTTCAATTTTGAGCCGCCTCTTTTTGCCCATCACTCCCTGATCCTGGGAAAGGACAGGGCGAAACTGAGCAAGAGACATGGTTCCGTGGCTGTTGCCGACTTCCGGCGAATGGGTATTCTGCCCGAGGCCCTGCTCAATTATCTTTCACTTCTCGGCAGTTCTTTTGCGGAAGGAAAGGAGATTTTCGACCGGGGCGAGCTGATTGAAAATTTTTCTCTGGAAAGGGCCGGCAGGAGCGGCGCGATCTTTGACGAAGACAAATTGAAGTGGATGAACAGCGTTTATATCCGCAAATACGGGATCGATGCCCTGACACGGCTGCTGACGCCCTATATGAGAGAAAGCGGCCTTGATACTGAAACCCTGGATTACGAGTGGCTGAAAGGGGTGGTCGGGACGGTCAGGGGAAATCTCGTCACGCTTTCCGATATCAGGAAATACATGGGTATCTTTTTTGATGACAAGTACGAGCTGTCCGAAGAGGCCGTGGCGCTTCTGCGCGAAGCCGATTCCAGAAATGTCGTGAGAGCCTTCCATGAGGCCATGCTATCTGAATGTTCGGGAGAAGACGACCTTTACAAATGCGCGATCAAAAAGGTCCAGGCCAGGTATGGTATGCAGGGCAAAAAACTCTTCATGCCTCTGAGAGCGGCCATAACGGGGTCGCTCCTGGGACCTGAACTTGACAGAGTCGTTGAAATGCTGGGAAGAGACTCTGTCCTTAACCGGATCAGGAAAGCAATGCAGATAACTGCAGCCCCAGGCTGAAAGGCTGAAAGCTCGAGCCATTAGCTGCGACCCCGAGCCGGGACAGGTGGATCGATTTTCACAAAAACCAAATTGAGCCGGGAAGTAATTCAGTGAAGCATCTTTTATGTGCAGGAAAAATCCTGCATATCCGGATTTTTTCTATTTCCCGTCAAAGATGACAGTCTCGTTAAAAGTCAGGATTAGTGTATGTTGTTATGCTGAGCTTGCCGAAGCATAATGTATGCTTTTCTTCGTGTGTATGAAATTCCCTTCAAACCGCCTTTTTCAGACCTCTGCTCCTCTCATTAAAAAGGCAATGATTACAAACACATATGATTTGATGAGAGGATGGGCATGTCATTTGCTCAACGGAAATATACCTCAAGGGATTTGATTGCCTGAAACGTTCTGGATCAGGAGGATGCTGAAATGTCCGGGAAATTCGAGTTGAACCTATTGTGGCAGGTGGTGATCTGGATTTTGCTTGTGACTTTTTTCGCTATCCCCATTAATTATTACGTCTCGAGAAGCCTCGACCACCTGGCAGACCGGTGTGTATCCAGGACCTATTGCATCCTGCCGCGGGGATAGTCATCGGCGGTTGAAATGAAGCAGCGGAAGAGTTTGTATGTAGGATTTCATTCCGAACAAGGCGGCGCATTCATGAAGAAGCGGATCTGGAGATGGCTGTTCTTATTCTGTGCTGTTCTGTATTGCGCGATCCTCTGGTATTCGGAGCTCTGTCTGCAGGACGACCCTCTTTCGGAACGCAATGATGCATATTTCGAAAAGCCCGTCCAGTTCGGGGATTCCGCGAAGAACAGTGCTGCGTCCGGTCATGGCGGCATTTGCGTGCAGGCGGGACTGTAAGGCCCCGCCTGCCTCGATTTACAGAGGAATATTGTTGTGTTTCTTGTCCAGCCTCGACTGCGTTTTGTTCTTGAAAGCATCGAGAATGACCGCCACCCTTTTTCTTGTATCCCGTGGGGCGATGATTTCCTCGATGATCCCCATGCTGGCGGCGAAGTAGGGGTTATTGAACTGTTCCTCGTAAGCACAGACGAGGTCTTTGCGCCTGCTTACAGGATCCTCCGCTGCGGCTATTTCTCTGCGGTAGATGATGTTGCACGCTCCTTCGGCCCCCATCACCGCGATTTCCGCGGACGGCCATGCCATTACATAATCCGCGCCGAGATACTTGCTGCACATTCCGATATAAGCCCCGCCGTAATCCTTGCGTGTAACGACTGTAATCTTCGGGACCGTGGCCTCGGAGTACGCATGGAGAAGTTTGGCTCCGTGGCTGATGATACCCGACCACTCCTGGTTTGTTCCGGGCATGTAACCGGGCACATCCGCGAAGGTCAGCAGGGGAATATTGAATGCATCGCAGAACCGGATGAATCTTGACGCCTTGTCGGATGCCTTTGTGTCGAGGACGCCGGCATCGAATCTGGGGTTATTGGCTATGACCCCGACCGGCTGGCCCATAATCCGGATGAAGGCGACCACCATGTTTTTCGCCCATAATTCGTGGGGCTCGAAGATGATGCCGTTGTCGGCCACAGTCGTTATTATTTTTTTCATATCGTAACCCCGTGTCGGTTTATCGGGGATTATCTTATCCAGCTCTCCGCATTCCCGATCAGGCGAATCATCGCAGGAGGCGACCGGAACGGGGCTGTGGCAACTATCGGGCAGAAAAGACAGCAATGTCTTGATCTTGTTCAGGCAATCTTCATCGTTTTCCGTAACGAAATGGCAGACACCGCTTTTTGTCGCGTGGGCCAACGCGCCTCCCAGTTCATCATGGGTGACCTCCTCGCCGATCACCGCCTTGATGACATCAGGGCCCGTGATATACATGTAGCTGCTTCCTTTGACCATGAAAACCCAGTCGGTCAGCGCAGGCGAGTAGACAGCGCCTCCCGCTGTCGGGCCCATGATCGCCGTGATCTGGGGGATGTATCCGGAGGCGACCGAGTTGCGATAAAAGATGCCCGCGTAACCGTCCAGGGCGGGCACGCCTTCCTGGATTCGCGCGCCGCCTGAGTCGTTCAGGGCTACGAAGGGTTTTCTCGCATCGACCGCCATATCCATCACCTTCCATATTTTTTTTGCGTGCATTTCGCCCAGACTTCCTCCTGCGCTTGTAAAATCCTGCGCCGCCGCGAATACGGTCCTACCGTTCACTTTTCCGAATCCGGTGATTACGCCGTCGGCATTGATCTCTTTGCCGGCAAGTCCGAAGAGCGTCGAACGATGCTTTACAAAAAGCTGGACTTCCTGGAATGTCCCCTTGTCAAAGAGGATATCCAGCCGCTCGCGGGCGGTGAGTTTTCCCATCTCATGTTGTTTTTTTATCATCGGCTCCCCGCCCATGGTCATGAGCCGGGTTTTCCTCTCTTCAAATTCCCTTATTCTGTCTTCTGTGAGTCCCATTTCCTCTCTCCCTTTGCGAAGTGTTAAAGCAGTCATAATTAGCATTTGTCTTTCATCAATGCAATGGGAAATTGCAGAGACTGTTTATCTTTCCCTTGACCTTCTCAGGCCAAATCGATATATTAACGAGCTGTTGAAAGGGCTTCATTCCGCTATTACTTTTGGAGAGGAGTTGACATGAAATTCATCGATGAAATGGATATCCGGGGCAAAAAGGTGCTCTTCAGGTTTGATTACAATGTTCCTCTGGATAAGGAAGCCAATATAACGGACGATACAAGAATCAGGGCGACCCTCCCTACGATCAATTACGCTCTCGACGAGAATGCCAAGGTTATCATTATTTCACATCTGGGCAGGCCGAAAGGGAAGTACGTGGACAAATTGAGCCTTGCTCCTGTTGCCAAGCGGCTTTCACGCCTGCTCGGCAAAGAAGTCAAAACAGCAAGCGACTGTGTGGGCCCGGAAGTCAGAAAATTGATCGAGGAAATGAAAAATGGAGATATTCTTCTTCTGGAGAACCTGAGGTTTCATCCCGAAGAAGAAGCCAATGACAATGCATTCGCGAAGGAGCTGGCCGGTTATGCGGATGTCTATATAGACGATGCTTTCGGCAATGCCCATCGAAGCCATGCTTCCAATGTCGGGATCACGAAATACATTAAAAAGTGCGGAGCGGGATTTTTGATGAAAAAAGAATTGAATTATTTCAGCAAGGCCCTGGAGAATCCCGCACGTCCGCTGGTCGCCATTATCGGGGGATCGAAAGTGTCCGGCAAACTGGAAACGCTCCTTCATCTGGTCAGGAAAGTCAATAAGATGATCATCGGCGGGGCCATGGCCTTTACATTTCTCAAGGCACAGGGTTATGAAGTCGGCAAATCGCTGATCGAAGAAAATCTGATTGATAAAGCCAGGGATGTTATGCAGTCGGCCAGGGAGTCCGGAGTCAAGTTTTACCTTCCTGTTGACTGCGTCGTCGCTGAAGACATGCGCCAGGATGCGGAAACGAAGATCGTTCCCATCCAGGAAATCAATTCTCAGTGGATGGCTCTCGATATCGGTCCGGCTACGATTACGGTATTTACTGAAGCGCTCAGCAACGCGAAGACCATCGTGTGGAATGGGCCGATGGGGGTCTTTGAGATAGACGCCTTCAGCAGGGGCACCTCCGCTCTGGCTCACAGCGTGGGGAGTTCTTACGCATTGTCCATTGTAGGCGGCGGGGATACCGATATCGCCATCGACAAGGCCGGGGAAAGCGACAACATGTCCTATATATCGACAGGCGGGGGCGCGTTTATAAAACTCCTGGAAGGCAAGGACCTTCCCGCCGTCAGCGCGTTGAAATCTTGCGCATAGGCGGCGAATGCCCGGGGCTCGGGTTTGGGGAAGGGCAAAAGGCGACGGAAAGGCCTTTGTGCCCTTTTCTTTCATTGAGATAAATGCCGCAAACCCGGGAAGGCGGGAATAAGCCGGCTGGTAAGCCTCAGAGCATTATGAGAAATATCAAACTGATAATAGAATACGACGGTACCGGATATTACGGATGGCAGCGGCAGAGCGGACAATCGACAATACAGCAGACACTGGAGGAAAAAATCGCTGTAATCACTCAGGAGAAAATCCACTTGATCAGTTCGGGCAGGACGGATGCCGGCGTTCATGCCCTGAACCAGGTGGCTAATTTCAAGACCGCATCAAGAATCCCGGAAATCAATCTTCTTCGTGGCATAAACAGCCTTCTTCCTCCTGACATAGCCGTCAAAGATCTCACAGAAGTGGAATGGGAATTCCATTCACGATACAGCGCAAAGAGCAAGGTCTATCTTTACAGAATCGACAACCGGTCTGTCCGCCCGGCGCTCTACCGGAACTATTCCTGGTTTATTCATGACCCGCTCTGCATCGAGAACATGAAAGAATGCGCGATCATGCTCAAAGGGGTCCACGATTTTTCATCTTTCTGCGCCGCCGGCAATGATTCCAGAAGTTATGAGAGAGAAGTAATAGATGTCTCTCTGGAAAAGGACGACCAGGGTATGGTCGAGTTTCAAATTGAGGCGAACGGGTTTTTGAAACATATGGTCAGGAATATCATAGGTACGCTGGTTTATGCCGGAAAAGGGAAAATCGGTCCAAGCGGGTTCGAATCGATCCTGAAAGCCAAAGACAGGACTCTCGCGGGGCCTACAGCCCCTCCTCAGGGCCTGTTTCTCAAGGAAGTGAAATACTAGGCAGCCTGTTAGCCGTTAGCCTTGTGCCTTCAGCCTGAATCGGGCTTTGCATCTTGAGCATTTTTGAACAGTATCCTGCTGGACATCCTGCGTGAGGTTATTATGAAAATATTAATACTCGGCCACAAAGGGATGCTTGGAAGCGATCTCGTCGCGAGATTAAGGGGAGAGCATGAGGTTACGGGCAAGGACATCGAAGATTTTGACATCACTTCCGAATCGGATTGCCGGTCGATCATCGGGGAAGCCTGTCCCGACACCGTCATAAACGCCGCCGCTTATACCGATGTGGACGGCTGTGAATCCGATGAGAAAAGATGCTTGGCTGTCAACGCCGAAGGGGTCAGAAACATCGCCCTGGCCTGCAGGGAGAGAAATATAAAGATTGTGCACTTCAGCACGGATTACGTCTTTGATGGAACGAAGACGACTCCGTATATCGAGAGCGACCTGCCGAATCCGATCAATATCTACGGTCGATCGAAATTGCAGGGTGAAATGTACCTGCGGGAGCTTTCCAGGAATTTCATCCTTATCAGGACTGCATGGCTCTACGGGAAAAACGGGAAGAATTTCGTAAAGGCGATTGTTGAAAAAGCGAGGACTGTGAAAAAGCTGGAAGTCGTCAACGACCAACGGGGCTCTCCGACTTATACTGTAGATCTTTCCGGGGCCGTCAAAACCCTCATCGAGGCGGACCATGCCGGCATTTACCATATTACCAACAGGGGGACATGCACCTGGTATGAATTCGCCCTCAAGATACTGGAGTATGCCGGTTTGAGAGATGTGGAAATCAGGCCGATAACATCGGATGAACTGGTGAGAAAAGCCATGCGTCCAAGATATTCCGTCTTGAGTTGCCGCAGGTTTTCATCCGATTCGCACAAGATCATGCGTTTCTGGCAGATCGCATTAAAAGATTACATGGACCTGCCGGGAAGTTGAAGCACTGTGTATTTTATCAGGACACGGCAGCGAGGCTGCTGAATTACTGTCCATAAGTGATGCATCCGCATGGTACATCCCATACCCGCGACGGGATTCGCCAGAACGTACATCATCTGCGAGACCGAAGGTTTAATGGCGGTTGATGTAGGCAATACCGGCTGTGCGGACGACGTTGAGGAATTCATTATCGGCGAATTGAAACGGGATCTGGCTGATTTGCGGTATATAACGGCAACCCATTTTCATATCGACCATATAGGAGGAATCGCGGCTCTTTTAAAAAAATGTCCCCCTTCCACCAGGGTATTGTTCAATTACCGGGTTGGAGACTATATCGATGGTCGTGCGAAAATATCTCTCATGAAGAACTGGAGGAACGCCCTTTATCCCGCTTCATGGGCCAGCGCCCGATACGTAAGAAAAGCATCCCATCTCCATTTCGAAACACTGGCGGGTATTCCCCTGCCGATCATCCGGAGCCGGGTCCGGCTCCTTTACGGCCGGGAGAGGATTCTCTGCATGGGCGGCTCGTGTGATCGCCGCGCGGCCACAGGCTTTGGAAAATGGGAGATGATCGATACGCCCGGACACACGGAGGACTCGGTATCGTTTTATCATTCCGGGACCCGGGAGTTGATTTGCGGGGATTTCATTGTGAATCTTAAAAAAGGCGGCCGCGGAAGAGTGAATCGATTTCACTGGAGAAGCGACACGATTATGGAGACTTTTTTCAGACTCGAAAAAGAGATCAAGCCGGTGGCCGTCTATCCCGGACACGGAGAAGTGATCAGGGATCCTGAAAACGCGCTGAGGGGAGTGGAGCACCTGAGCTGAAAAGTTTTTGATATCGGGCATTAGACTTCAGGCACATTTTAAGGAGGATTTCATGAAGAAACATTCCTTGCTGGAGCTGCTGCTGGCAGCGGCGCTCGCTATTGCCGTTCAGGGTTGCCTCATAGCCACTCAGGAGACGAAAATAAGTCCGCAGATTACGAATCCCTTCAAGGGGACGTACAAAGTCGATCCTTATCTGAAGGACCACATGCCTAAAACAGTCGCCGTGCTTCCTTTTGTGAACAGTTCTCAGAGCAAAGAGGGTTCCGATGTAGTCCGGCGCGGGTTCTATAATCATTTCAGCTCGACCACATATAAGGGCATCGAATGGTACCGGGTGGACAGCATGCTGAAGAAAGCGGAATTGACCGACCCGGAGGTCATCAACAAGAAATCTCCCCAGGAACTGGGTAAGCTCCTCGAGGCGGACGCCGTCGTATACGGCAATATCACTCACTTCGACAGAGTATTCGCTGGCATCTATTCGCAGGTTTCAGTGGGTGCCGAGGTTAAGATGTACGACTCGAAAACAGGGCATTTCCTCTGGAGCGGGCGGCATGTGGCGAGGTATCACGAAGGGGGGATATCCACTACGCCGGTCGGCCTGATCGCCACCGTGATCGCCACCGCCATGAATGTGAGGGAAATCCAACTGCTGCGGGCATGCGACGACCTCTTCCGGGATATGGTGAAAACCATCCCGCAGCCGACCATAGCCGAAGCCACCCGGCCCCCGTCCATCACCTTCCTTTACCAGAACACGGACAATCTACCGAAGAAGGCAGGCGACGAGATCGTGGTTGTAATCCAGGGTGATCCAGGCATGCAGGCCACCTTCGATATCGGCGCTTACAGGAAGGGAATCGAGATGAAGGAAGTCGAGCCGGGGGGATATCGAGGCATTTACAGGATTGTGCCTGGAGATAATGTAGACCGGGCCATTGTCACCGGTCATCTTACGGATCGTTCAGGCAATCGGGCCGACTGGGTCGATGCCATCGGGACAGTGACTCTCGATACAACACCGCCGGCCAGACCCGCCAACGCGACGACCGTCGGGCGCAATGCCTTTGTCGTTTTGAAGTGGGACAGGAACATGGATGCGGACATGGCGGGCTACCGCATTTACCGCAGCAACACACCCCTGACCGGCTACACGGAGCTGGCGAAGACGGAAGCCAACGAATATCGCGACCAGGGACTCACCAATTTTCAGAAGTATTACTACAAAATTTCCGCGGTCGACCTGGCGGGAAATGAAAGTGAAAAAACGGACGCAATTGCGGGAATGCCCGTGGCGCCCGGCCCCACTCGCATATCCGGTATCATAGAAACGGATACAGTCTGGTATGCAGGATCAAGTCCGTATATCATTGAAAAGACGGTGGTCGTCAAAGACAAGGCCGTGCTTAAAATAGAACCGGGTACGGAGATACTCTCGAGAGGCGGCGGTCTTATCGTGGAAGGACGAATCAGCGCCGCGGGAGACAAAGAGAGCGTCATCACCTTTGACGCCGTCGAGGGTGCGAAATGGGAAGGGATCAGTTTTGTGAACACGCGGGAAAAAGACAACGCCCTGAGCTACTGCAGGATCAAAAACGCCAGGGCGGCCGTTTCCTGCCAGGCGTCTTCTCCCCGCATTGCAGACTCCGAGTTGACGATGAATTCCGCCGGCATCATGATTGCGGGATCCTTTTCGAAGCCGCAGATCAGGAAAAATTTTATACACGGAAACAGCGAATCGGGCATTACCGCAGTCGGCGGGGCGCTTCCGACAGTGACGGAAAATCTCATTCGGGATAACGGGAAAGGGATTGTTGTCAGGGATTCCGCTCCGGTTCTGGAACGCAATACCATCATCCAGAATCGCGGTCCGGGGATAACCGTAGAGAACAGTCAGGCGGTCATTCGGGAAAACAGCATTTATGACAACCGGCTGGTGGATATGGCCGCGCAGGCGTCCGGTGAAGCGGTCAACGCCCGCAATAACTGGTGGGGTACATCAAGCGGGCCGGCTATCCTCGCGAGGATAAAGGGGCGCATAGATATCGGATCGGTCCTCAGCGCCGCCTATCCCGAGGGGAAACCCGTCGCGCTTCCCATATTTTCCTCGCCCCTGGGCGGGACGGTGAAATCGGATGTGCTTTTGACACTGTCGAACAGCCCCTACAGGGTGACGCGCGATTTCGTACTCGATCAGGGAGCGGTTCTCTATATTGAACCGGGCGTACAGATCAATTTCGATCCTAATACGTCCATTTTGCTGAAAGACGCAGGAGTGATCGCCAGGGGAACGCGGGGCAACCCCATCATCTTTACCGCGTCGGGATCAGCCCCTTCACCCGGCGCGTATACAAGCGCTATCCAGTTTATGCACAAGACGAGGGTGAGCAGTTTTCTGGAGCACTGCATAATCAAATACGCCGATACGGCTCTTGATGTCCATTTCGGAAGTCCTGAAATCACCAAGTGTTATATAGGCGACAGCGCGCAGAGCGGGATTTACTGCAGAAACGACTCCTCGCCGAAAATCTTCTACAATACCTTTGCCGGAAATCTCGGCGAAGGGGCAATCAAGTGTGTCGGCATGTCGAGGCCGGTGATTAATTATAATAATTTTATCAATAATACTGTAGCCATACAGGCGTTTTCCTCGATTTACATCGATGCCAGGCTTAACTGGTGGGGGAAGGCCCCTCCCGACAGGAACCTGATCTGGGGGGATAAGGAACACATCAATTTCGAGCCTTACCTGAATAAGCCGGAGGATAATGCCTATGACGAAAAGGCGTGGCGGACTGTATCAGGCGGCAAGTAAAAACCTTGTTGCAACAGGTTTGCCTTTTTGCTATTGTCGCCTTCCATAGGAGAAATTCGGCTGACACCAGCAGCTTCTGGACTGTGTTGTTTCCACAATTGTATAAGGAGGAGTTATGAAGACGAAGCATTCCGCGATGATCAGCATCATAGGGGGTTGTGTCCTCTTTGTCGCCGTGGTCTTCTGGGCGAACCAGGGTTTTACCCAACCTGCTGATGTGATCGAGCAAATAGGGACCAATGGGAAAGTGAACTGGTCGGCCGGAATCGTTGAGGCGACCGGAATCGGTGCGCCCCCGGAAAGGTTTTATGGAAAGCCGCAGGCCCGTCCGATGGCGCTCAGGGCGGCACAGGTGGATGCTTATCGCAACCTGCTCGAAATAGTTAAAGGTGTCAGAGTCGATGCCGCTACGGAAGTCAGGGATTTCACCGTATCAAACGACGTGATCAGGGCTCAGGTTGAAGGTCTCGTTAAAGGAGCCCAGGTTGTGAAGAGAGATTATCTCTCCGACGGAACAGTGGAAGTAACCCTCAGGATGTCCTTGAACGGTGATTTCGCGCAGGCTGTTCTTCCCATTCCCAGGGTTCTGAAATCCGAGCAGTTCGACAGGGCGGCCCCACCGATTGCACCCCAGCCCGCAGCGGCTGTGCCGGCAGGTCCCCAGATCACGACTCCTGCCGCACCTTCCTCCGGGGTCGTCTTCACCGGAATGGTAGTTGATGCACGGGGCATTCAGGCCAGGCCCGCCATGTCGCCTAAAATCGTGGATGAGGCCGGCCAGGAAGTCTACGGCTCCATGCTGGTTGACAGGGAATTCGCAGTCCAGCAGGGGATGAGCGGATATGCCAGGGATCTCACCGCCGCCCAGAGTAATCCCCGCGTGACCAATAATCCAATTACCGTGAAGGGGATAAAGACCGACGGTCCGGGCCGTGCCAACATTATCATCAGCAATGATGACGCCGGGAAGATCAGGTCCGCATCCGAGAATCTGACGTTCATGAAAAAAGCCAGGGTCATGATAGTGCTTGATTGAGCTTTCATTCTTGTGCAGACCCGCGACAAATGTCCCACGGAGGAGATATGTCCGGGATCGCGAAACGGAGGCGTTGCCGGGAATATATAGACGGTTTTACATTTCCATTTGCGTTCTTCCGGAATCGGCCCTGGATATTGACCGCAGTCGCCGCGAGTAAGGTGCTGCGGTCTTTGTTTTATAGGCGAAGAAAATGTGCCTCTGCGGCGGCTTTTCAATGTCTTCTCAAGGGCGGGGTCGAAGAAGAGGTCTTGAATCATGGGGAGAATAACTGTCCTGTCGAAGGAGTTGTCTGATAAAATCGCGGCGGGCGAAGTCGTTGAAAGGCCGGCGTCCGTAGTGAAGGAGCTCCTGGAAAACGCACTGGATGCAGGCGCGGATGATGTCAGGATAGAATTGGAAAAGGGGGGGAAAGAGGCGATCCGCATTGTTGATAACGGGACCGGCATGGATAGCGTGGATGTTCCTCTTGCTTTCGGAAGGCATGCAACAAGCAAGATAGCAAAATTCGAGGACCTGTTTCATATCCGATCTTTTGGATTCAGGGGGGAAGCCCTTCCGAGTATAGCGGCTGTTTCCCGGATCGAATTGCTCTCAAGGACCAGAGATTCCGTTTCCGGAACCCGGGCGATTGTGGAAAACGGGCGGATTTCTGAAATATCGGAGGCGGGCTGCCCGCCGGGTACGTCCGTTATCGTGAAAGACCTGTTCGAGACTGTGCCGGCGCGGAGGAAATTTTTGAAGAAAGACGCGAGCGAGCAGGCGCATTGCATGGAGGTGGTTAACCGCCTGGCCATAGCTAATCCGCATGTCAAGATCCGGGTTTTTTCCGGAGGCAAAATGATCTCCAGCATCCCCGCGACAGCGGACCCGTCGGAGCGGGTTTCTCTTGTTCTGGGAGATGATTACGGGAAGAACCTCATCGCGGTGAATACTGTGAAGCAGGATGTGCATGTAAGCGGATTTATCTCCGGCCCGGGTATTACCAGGTCCAATAGAAGAAATATTTATTTATACGTCAATCGCAGGTATGTGAAGGACAGCCTTATAAGCCGCGCCGTTATAAACGCGTACAGGGGCGTAATCGAAGACGGGCGTTATCCTTCCGCTGTTTTGTTTGTCGATCTGTCCTATGACGATGTCGACGTGAACGTCCATCCGGCAAAAATGGAAATCCGGTTCAGGGAACCCGGGAAAGTTTACGGAGCCGTCCTGGAGAGCCTCATAGAAGCGCTCGCCTTTTGCAGCATGGGACAGAGCGGATCTGGCCGCTCCCTGCCGCGGGGGACCGGCCGCATGGAGCCGGAAAAGCGCTACATAATCAGTTCGGGTCCATCCCGTCCGCTTTTCAACAGGGGCCTTTATGCGCGGGCAGGCGTAAACGGATTTGTTTGTGAGGACTCTGAGCCGTTCCAGGAGAGCGGTGCCGCGGGCCACGATTCCTTCTTTTCCTCCCTTTCGTATATCGGGCAAATAGCGGGGACTTACTTGATTTTCTCATCCGGCGACGACGGGATGGTAATGATAGATCAGCATGCCGCCCACGAGAGAATTCTGTTCGAAAGGCTGAAAAAGACCGCCGGCTCAATAAACGGGCAGCGGCTTCTTATACCGGAGGTGATTCAAATGTCACCTGCAGAAGAGGCCGCACTCATGGATTGTGCGGAAATACTCGGCGGATTTGGAATGGAAATAGGATTTCTGGGCGGGGGGACAGTTGTGATAAAATCAATACCTGATATGATTTCCCGTTCGGACATCAGGACAGTCATTGCGGATATAATGGCCGAGATTTCTGATATGGGGAAGTCCGTAGAGATCGGAAAAACGGGGGAAAAGATACTTGCAATGATATCTTGCAAAGGCGCTGTGAAGGCTCATGATGCATTGACAGAGACTGAGGTGGAACAGTTGTGCCGGGATCTGGATTCTACACCCTTTTCTTCCACCTGTCCGCACGGCAGGCCGGTCTATATCCGGTTCGGCCCGGGGGAACTGGGCAGGCTGTTCAGACGAAAATAGGCCCCAGAGTTAGAAAAACGCTTATCGCACAGCCTCGCTAATGATTGGAATTATGCCCGAAAAACCAAGAATCATCATCATTGTCGGGCCTACCGGGGTCGGCAAGACCGAGCTCGCGATCCGCCTTGCCCTTGACTACGGCGGTGAGATCATCAGTGCGGATTCTATGCAGGTATACAGGCACATGGATATCGGTACGGCCAAGCCCACTCGCGAGCAGATGTCCGCCGTCCGGCATCATCTTATCGACGTTGTCGACCCCGATGAGGATTTCAATGCGGCTGTCTTCGTCGATTTGGCCGACAGGGCCGTCCGCGAATTGGAGAAGGAAGACAGGAATATCTTCCTGGTCGGCGGTACAGGCCTGTATATCCGGGCGCTGACCGGGGGTCTTTTCGAAGGTCCGGGCGCCGACAGCGAGCTTCGCGGGCAATACCGGGAGGAACTGCGTTTGTTCGGCAAAGAATATCTTTACCGGAAGTTGAAAGAAAAAGACCCGCAAGCGGCGTCCCGGATAAAGCCGAACGACACGGTGCGCATGATCCGCGCCCTCGAAGTGTATACATTGTGCGGTCAATCCATCGTAAAGAAGCAGAATGATCACGGCTTCAGGAAAAGGCCGTACGAATGTCTGAAAATCGGGTTAATTAAAGAGAGGGGCCGTTTATACCGGGATATCGACTGCAGATGCGAGGACATGATACGAAAAGGGCTGGTGGAAGAGGTGGAAACGCTCCTGAAACTCGGTTTCGGGGAAACGCTCAAGCCCATGTGTACCTTCAATTACAGGTACATTGTCGACTACTTGAAAGGGAAATACCCGCTGGCGGAGGCCCTCAGGTGGATGAAGCGCGATACGAGGCGCTATGCAAAACGGCAGATGACCTGGTTCAGAAGGGACGAAGAAATAGAATGGTACGTTCCTTCGGATATCACCGGCATCAAGGCCAGAATCGAGAAATTTCTGAAAGGGGTCTCCGGGGCCGGACAGGCATATGCAGGCAACTGAAAATCCTTGACTTCAAAGGGGTATAAATATATGCATGTACCGCATGCGCCGTGAGTTTATGGTTTTAAAGTTGCGAGCCGATCAGCAATGCAATGCTTTTCACGAAGTCGCCGTGTTTTCTGGGGGCAGCGTGTCATCAATCGTTTACCATTGTTGCGACGAAAGGAGTAGCGTATGATTTGCCAGGGGAAGTGTCGTTATCCAATGATCTTTTTGGTCGTATTACTTGCGGGGTCTGTGATAGCTTCCTGTGCTCCCAAGGCCAGGACGCCGCTCAGCCAGCTTGATACTCCGGAACATCATGCGATTACGGGAATTAAATTCTTGAATCAGGCTAAATATCTGGAAGCCCAGAGGGAGTTCAATCTTGCGATCGAACTCGATCCAAAATATTCGAAGGCGTACGCGGGCCGGGGTCTTGTGAAAGCATACCAGGGGGATTTCAAGGCGGCTTTCGATTCCATGAAGAGCGCCTGGAAGTATGCCAATACAAACGATGAAAAGGTCTTTGTCCACACCGGCAACATCAGGCTGTATACCATGAGCAGGCAGGACAAGGACTGGCTGAAGCAGGCCAGGGCGGCGTTCGATGACGCGATTGAGATTGACCCGAAATCCTCCGCCGCCTATTACTATATCGGCATTGCATATAAGACGGGACTGGAATTCAGTGAAGCGGGGAAGATGTTCACGAAGGTTTTGGACCTGAACGGCGACTATATGCAGGAAGCGGACAGCGAGTGGAAAACAGTGCAGAAGATTCAGAGGGCCATGCCCGGGACACTGACAGGCAAGAAGATCGCCATTGTTGATGCGATAACGCGCGCCGATGTCGCCGCGCTTTTCATGGAGGAGCTGAAAATAGACCGTCTCTATGAAAAGAGGGCGATCAAGACCTTTGATACATCTTTCAAGGATCCGGAAAAAGCGAAGTCGCAAAAAGCAGCGCAGAAGTTTACCTCGACCGATATTGCCGACCACCCGCTCAAAGCGGATGTGGAAGGCATTCTCGCGATCGGGGTCCGGGGCCTGGAAAATTATCCTGACGGCGCGTTCCATCCCGGCGAACTGATCACAAAGGCCGCATATGCGATGATGATCGAAGATATACTGATCAAATTGACAGGAGATCAGAATCTGGCGACAAGGTTTATCGGCAGTGCATCCCCGTTTCCGGATCTGAGGCCGGATCTGCCGTACTTTAATGCCGTGATGGTCGTGACTTCGAGAGGCATCATGGAGCCGAAAGATTTCACAACCGGGGAATTCGCCCCCATGTCTTCCGTTTCCGGCGCAGATGCCCTTCTGGTCATCAGGAAGATAAAAGAGGAACTGAAATTTTAGATGGAATGGAAATGCCGGGCATTCTATTCATGTGAGGAACTTTCATGCAAAGGGAAGTTTTAGCCAATTCTTTTGAGCCCGCGGCCCTGGAACAAAAGTGGTATGACCGCTGGATGGAGCGTAATTATTTCAGAGCGGCGGCAAAGAGTGAGAAGAAACCGTTTTCCATTGTCATCCCGCCTCCCAATGTGACGGGGATGCTGCACATGGGACATGCCTTGAATAACACCCTTCAGGATATTATCGTCCGATACCGGAGGATGCAGGGTTACAACACCCTTTGGATGCCCGGTACGGATCATGCGGGAATCGCCACGCAGAATGTGGTTGAGCAGGAACTGGCCAAGCAGGGCATGACCAGGCATGATCTCGGAAGGGAGAAATTTATCGAGAAGGTATGGGAGTGGAAAGAAAAGTACGGGAATGTCATCACAAACCAGCTCAAAAGACTCGGTTGCTCCTGTGACTGGTCCCGGGAGCGTTTCACCATGGACGAGGGGCTGTCCAGGGCCGTGAGAGAGGTTTTTGTAAGGCTTTACCGCGACGGCCTCATATATCAGGGAGATTATATCGTCAACTGGTGTCCCCGCTGCCATACCGCCATATCTGATCTCGAAGTCGAATACACTGAGGAAAAAAGCTGGCTCTGGAATATCCGTTATCCGTTCGCGGAAGGGAAGGGGGATATTGTGGTGGCTACCACCCGTCCGGAGACCATGCTGGGAGATACAGCGGTGGCCGTCAACCCGAATGACAAAAGGTATAAAGACGTCATCGGCAAATATGTCATCCTTCCTCTCGTCAATCGGAAAATACCGATCATCGCTGATGATTACGTAACCATGGAATTCGGCTCCGGCGCAGTGAAGATTACGCCGGCGTGTGATCCAGCGGACTTCGCCATGGCGGAAAGGCACCATCTTGAGGTCATTAAAATCATGGACGGCAACGCCGTCATCAACGAGAACGGAGGGAAATACCAGGGTCAGGACCGCTATACGGCCCGTGCGAATATCGTCCGCGATCTGGAGAATGGCGGCTACCTGGCGGGCAAGGAAGCCTACACGCATAACATCGGGAAATGCTACAGGTGCAAAACGGATATCGAGCCGTTCGTATCGAAACAGTGGTTCGTCAAAGTGAAACCCCTGGCGAAAGCTGCAACCGCGGCCGTCATCAAGGGAAAGACCAGGCTCGTTCCTTCCACATGGGAAGCCACCTATTATGATTGGATGAACAATATCAGGGATTGGTGTATTTCCCGGCAAATATGGTGGGGTCACCGGATACCGGTCTGGTATTGTGATGAATGCGGAGAAATGATCGTCTCTTCAGAAGACCCGAAGGGGTGCACGAAATGCAGCAGCGCAAATCTCAGGCAGGAAGAAGATGTACTGGATACGTGGTTCAGTTCCGCCCTGTGGCCGTTTTCGACACTGGGATGGCCGGAAAAAACCGACGAACTGAAGACGTTCTATCCCACTTCCCTTCTGGTCACCGGATTTGATATCCTCTTTTTCTGGGTCGCACGCATGATGATGATGGGCCTGTATATAATGAAAGACGTTCCCTTCAGGGATGTCTATCTACATGCCCTCGTGCGTGATGAAAAAGGCGATAAGATGAGTAAATCCAGAGGCAATATTATCGATCCCATCGAGATGATCGAAAAATACGGTGCGGATGCATTCCGGTTTACCCTGGCCGCCTTTACCGCCCAGGGAAGGGACATCCGCATGTCGGAGGAACGCATCGAGGGATACCGGCATTTCATTAACAAGATATGGAACGCTACTAAATTCTCGCTGATGAACCTGGAGGGCTACCCCGGTGCGGGCCACAAACCGGAAAAGCAGGATTATTCACTGTGCGACCGTTGGATAAGAGACAGGCTGAACCGCGCTGTTGCCGACGTGACCAAGAGCCTTGACGAGTATCGTTTCAATGACGCGGCCGGAAGGCTTTATCATTTCCTGTGGCACGAATTCTGCGACTGGTATCTGGAGCTTGTGAAGCCGGTCCTTTACAGGGGAGAAGAACCCGGCAAGAAGCTTGCCGCGCAGGATACTCTTTTCACGGTCCTGCAGGCATCCATAAAGATGCTCCATCCCTTCATGCCTTTCCTGACCGAGGAAATCTGGCATAAACTCGTAAAGGACGGCAGTTTCGTAATGATCAGCGAGTTTCCTGTAGCGGATAAAAGTATGTACGATCCTGATGCAGACCGCGATATGGACCTCATCATGGGGATTATCGGCTCCGTTCGCAATATACGCGGGGAAATGAATATCCTTCCCGCGAAGAAACTGAAGGCGATGGTGGCGATTTCCGATGATCGGACAGCGCAGATGCTTAAGACCTGGCAGGAATACATTGTCAGTCTTGCAAGACTCAGCGATCTGTCCGTGGAAACCCGGGTTGCCGAGGAACCGAAAGGTGTAGGCACGGCTGTGGTGGGTTCCGCCAGGGTCTATGTCTTTCTGGAGGGCGTGGTCGACGTGGCGGGCGAAAGAATGAGGCTCGAAAAAGAGATTACACGTCTTACAAAGGACCTCTCGATAGTGGCGAAAAAGTTGAGCAACTCCGATTTCAAGAAAAAGGCCGCCGAAGCGGTCGTCAGGAAGGAGGAATCGAGGTTCAAGGAGTTGAAAGAAAAATTAAGTATATTGGAGGCCGCAGCAGAGAAATTCAAGACCATATCCGGTTGAATCCATACACTGCCTCGTCCATTCCACGAAGGGGTTTTCCTCTTTCAGGTGTTGCTTTAGCTGTTAAGTGTATATGACTGATATAGTCGGGCATCAAGAATCTCTTGCGTGCCCAGGCAAAGCTGCGCATAGGTGAAATCGGAGGCGAGCCATGCTGGAAGAGTACATCGTAGGAAAGATCATTGAAAAGGCGCTCGAAGAGGACCGGGGGCCGGGGGATGTAACCACGTCCGCCGTTCTGGCCGGTGGCGAAACCGGTATTGCGAGGGCCGTCGCCAAAGGAGATATGCTGGTTGCGGGAATAGAAATTTTCAAAGAAGTATTCCTCTTCCACGACAGGGAAATCATGTTCAATCAGAGCACGGTGGATGGACAGCCCGCCCGCCCGGGGGATATTCTGGTGGAGATTTCGGGCAGTCTCGTGAATATCCTGACTGCCGAACGGGTCGCCCTGAATCTCTTGCAGCGGATGTGCGGCATAGCGACACTGACAAGAAAATTTGTGGACGAGGTGAGGGGGACGGGAGCGCGGATCCTGGATACCAGGAAAACCATGCCGGGGCTCAGAATTCTCGATAAATACGCCGTGAGAGTTGGAGGAGGGTTCAACCACAGAATGGGTCTCTATGACGGGGTCCTGATAAAGGACAATCATATTGAGGCGGCCGGCGGTATTGCAGAAGCGGTCTTCCGCGCCAAGAAACGGATTCCACATACTCTGAAAATAGAAGTAGAGGTGAGGGATTTAAAGGAAGCCAGGGAAGCACTTTCCGCAGGGGCGGATATAATCATGCTGGATAACATGCCGCTTGAACAGATGCAGGAAGCAGTTCAACTGATCAAGGGGAAGGCGCTGATCGAGGTATCGGGTAATGTGAATCTATCCAACGTGAAACAGATCGCTTCGGCGGGAGTTGATTTTATATCGGTCGGGGCGATAACGCATTCCGCCCCTGCAGCGGATATATCGTTGAAAGTGACAGGTATTAGAATGTAACTCCCGGGATTTTTGCAGAGGCGAAAAGCGAGGGAAACTTTTTCGGGGCTGGGAATGGATATCGATGTGAAGGAGTTATCGGATCTTCTCTGCGGATCTTTGATCGGCAATAGGATAGTTTTCCTGGAAGAAGTGGGCTCCACGAACGATTATGCATCCGAGCTTGCGGGGCAGGGTGCACCTGAGGGTACGGTCGTCATTGCTGACAGACAGAAAGAAGGAAAAGGGCGCCTGGGGCGCACCTGGCAATCACCTCCTTATGTCAATCTCTACACATCTGTTATTTTAAGACCGGATATAGAGCCGGAAGTATCTCCCCGTATCACTCTTGTAGCCGGAATTGCCGTCGCGGAAACCCTTATCCAGTATTGCCGCGAGGGCGTTTCTCTCAAGTGGCCGAACGATGTTCTGATCAACGGGAAAAAAGTATGCGGAATTCTCACCGAGATGAAGAGCGGCGAAGGAAAAGTGGATTTTATCGTGGTCGGGGTCGGCGTGAATATCAACATGCTCAGGCATGAATTCGACGAGGAGCTGAGGGAATGCGCCACGTCTTTGCGTCAGGAGATCGGCACAGAGGTCCACCGGCCGGATTTTATCGTGCGCTTATTTGACGGATTCGGACGCTGGTACAGAATATTCCTGTCTGGAGATTTTGAGGCGGTACGGGAAAGATGGACGGCGCTCTCGGGCATGGCCGGCAGACATGTGCGGATTACGTCCAGAGATAGGACCGAAACAGGGGTTGTTACAGGAATGAGCGAAAGAGGGGGGCTTCTCATACAAATCGCCGGAAACGGCGTAAAAGAGATTATCTCCGGCGATGTAACTTATGACAAGCGAAGCTGAGCAAACGGGGGCCTTTAATCATGCTCTTGGTCATCGACGTAGGCAATACCAATACAGTCCTCGGACTGTATGACAGGGACAAACTGCTCCATAGCTGGAGGATCAGGACGGTCGCGGACCACACGGCGGATGAGTACGGAATACTGATTCTGAATCTATATAAGACCTCCAGGGTCAGTTCCAGGTCTGTCAGCGACATCATCATCTCCTGCGTTGTACCGCCGATGCTTAATATCCTGGAGCCGCTCTGCTTGAAATATTTCGATATAAAGCCGATGATTGTGGGGCCCGGCATCAAGACAGGAATGCCGATCTTTTATGATAACCCCAAGGAAGTCGGCGCGGACCGCATCGTCAATGCCGTAGCCGGTTACGAAAAGTATCGGGAAGAGCTGATCATCGTTGATTTCGGGACGGCCACGACATTCGATTATGTCTCCAGAAAGGGAGAATACATGGGCGGGTGTATAGCTCCTGGCATTGTGATATCGAGCGAGGCGCTTTTCGAGAGAGCGTCGAAACTGCCCCGGGTTGAATTCAGCAGGCCGAAGTCGATTATCGCCAAGGATACGGTCAGCAGCATGCAGGCGGGCATCATGTTCGGGTACGCCGGACTTGTGGACGGGATTGTGGAGCGGATGAAGTCGGAAGTAAAAGCGAATCCGAAAGTCATCGCGACGGGAGGGCTTGCGAAGATCATAGCTCCGGAGACCAAAACCATCGAGGTCGTCGATGAGATGCTGACCCTGGAGGGGTTAAGGATAATATATCAGAAAAATAAATGAGCTTTGCTCGAATGGTATTGAGGTTTCCCTGGGATTCGGGATTCAGGATTCGGCGCTTATTTTTTCAATCCATTCTTTCATATCGGCAAGGGCCCGTTGCGCGTAGGCCTGGCTCCTCAGTTTTCTGGGCAGCTTTTTCTCGAGCGGCGGGAAGAGACCAAAATTGACGTTCATCGGCTGAAAATTTTCAGATTCGGCGGCAGTTATATACTTCAGGAGCGACCCGATCGCTGTCGACTGTGGCGGACTCACCGTTTCCCGACCCGATGCGTGGCGCAGCGCGTTGATTCCGGCGATGATGCCTGTGGCCGCTGATTCCATATATCCTTCCACCCCGGTGATCTGGCCGGCGAAAAATATGCGCCCGGACGAACGGAGCTGGAGAGTAGGCTGAAGAAGCGCTGGTGACTTGATGAACGTGTTGCGGTGAATACTTCCGTATCTCGCGAATTCGGCATTTTCGAGTCCGGGGATCATCCGGAAAATGCGTTTCTGTTCGGGCCATGCCAGCCTTGTCTGGAATCCGACCATGTTGAACAACGTGGCTTCCCGGTTCTCCTGCCGGAGCTGTACCACCGCATAGGGCTGTCTGCCGGTAGCAGGATCGATAAGTCCGACCGGTTTCATCGGTCCGAAAAGAAGGGTTTCCATGCCTCGCATAGCCATGACTTCAATGGGAAGACAGCTTTCGAAGTATCTAGCGTTTTCGAAATCCCTCGCAGGTGTTTCTCTGGCCTCCCGGAGCGCCTTCCAGAAAGATTCATACCGGGTTTTATCCATAGGGCAATTCAGATAATCTCCCTCACCAGTCATATACCTGGATGCCCGGAATGTTTTCTTCGGATCGATCGAGCATGCCTCCACGATGGGAGAAATGGCATCGTAAAAATACAGATAATTCCGGCCCAGCATGCCTGCAATATTCGCGGCGAGGGTATCCGAAGTAAGGGGACCGGTGGCGACGATGACGGTTGAGCCCGAAGGAATTTCCGTTGCCTCTTCACGCATGATCTCCAGTCCTTCCGTCGAAAGAAGTAGATCTTCAACGCGGCGGGAGAAAAGCTCTCTGTCCACCGCCAGCGCCTTCCCGGCCGGAACAGCTGTCTCATCCGCCGCGCGCAAGATCAGGGAACCCAGAAGACGCATTTCCTCTTTCAGAAGGCCGACCGCGTCAAGGATGTTATTGGAGCGGAAGGAATTGCTGCAGACCAGTTCCGAAAGGTGGGGGGATTTATGGGCGGGTGAAAATCTTTTCGGCTTCATTTCGAAGAGGGTCGCGCTCATCCCCCGCTTCACAATCTGCCATGCGGCTTCACATCCCGCAAGCCCTCCGCCTATGATGATGACGGGTTTACATTTCATGAGAGTTGATCTTGGGGATTAAGGCTTCTTTTCCTTGAAACCGCAATCTTTGTTCAGGCAAACCAGGATCTTTCCTCCGGCGCGGTTTAATTTTTCGACCAGGAAGGGCGCCCGGCAATTCGGGCAGACCTCCGGTACGGGCCTGTCCCAGGTAGCGAACCTGCAGGTCGGGTAATTCGTGCAGCCGAAAAATACCTTCCCCTTTTTTGTCCTCTTTTCGGCCAGCTGGCCGCCGCATCCCTCTTCCGGGCATTGAACTCCGAGACTGATCGACATCGTGTTTTTGCATTCCGGATATCCCGAGCATCCGAGGAAAGAGCCGAATCTGCCGTGCTTCACAACCATCTTCCTGCCGCATTCAGGACAAACAGTATCCGTCAACTCCTCTTCCACCCGGCTTATCTTTCCGTTTTCATCCTGCGTGAAATTCTTAGTGTTTCTGCACTTGGGGTAATTGGAGCACGCAATAAACTTGCCGTTTTTCCCCCATTTGATCACCATAGTGCTGCCGCATTTGTCGCAGACGATATCCGTGGGAGTCTCCTCCCGTTTGACGTTGCGCATCTGCTCCCTGGCGTTCTTCAAGTCTGCCTCGAAGGGACCGTAGAAATTCTGGAGCATGACAGGTCTTTCCAGATTTCCCTCTTCTATGCTGTCCAGTTGGTTTTCCAGGGATGCGGTGAATTCGATATCGAGCACTTTCGGGAAATTCTTCACGAGCAGATCTGTCACCAGCATTCCGAGCTCCGTCGGATGAAATCTGCCGTTTTCCAGTTTCACATAATTTCTGTCTCGGATCGTGCCGAGGATTGTTGCATATGTGCTTGGACGACCGATTCCCTTTTCTTCAAGTTCCCTCACCAGGGTCGCTTCGGAAAATCTGGGGGGAGGCTCGGTAAATTTCTGCTGTGCCGAGACGGAAAGAAGAGACAGTTTCTCGCCTTGCGATACCTCGGGCAGGCTATTCCCGAACCCGCCGTTTTCCTCGGGCTCTTCTCTGCTCTCCGTGTAGAGAATGGAGAAGCCGTGGAATTTCAATATGGATCCCTGCGCCCGCAAAAGGCAGTTTTTCGCCCTGATGTCGATTGTGGTCTGGTCGAAGATCGACGGGTTCATCTGGCTCGCGACAAAACGATTCCAGATGAGCTCATAAAGACGGAACTGGTCGGGGGTCGCGAACTTCTTTATATTTTGCGGCGAATAAGCCAGGGACGCAGGGCGGATGGCCTCGTGCGCGTCCTGAATCTTCCGTGATGTCTTGTAATATCTGGGTTTTACAGGGAGCATGTCATTTCCATAGTTCGCCCTGATAAAAGATCTGACCTCCTGCAGAGCTTCCGCCGCGATACGTACGGAATCGGTCCTCATATAAGTGATCAGGCCTACCGGCCCTTCGTCTCCGAGTTCAATGCCTTCGTAGAGTTGCTGCGCCACATTCATCGTCTTTTTTGCCGAAAAACGGAGTTTGCGGGATGCCTCTTGCTGCAGCTTGCTCGTGGTGAAAGGTGGTGGAGGCTGCCTTTTTGTTTCTTTCTTTTCGATTCCCGAAACGATGAAATCCGACGATTCGAGAATTTCCTTGATTTCATCGGCATGGGCCTGATTGTCTATTTTCGCTTTCTTGTCATTGATTCTGATGAGCTTCGCTTCAAACGGAGGCGGGTTGGACCCTTCCACGACGGCGACGATATTCCAGTATTCCTCAGAAACGAACCGGCGGATTTCTTCCTCTCTGTCACATATCAGGCGGACTGCCACTGACTGAACCCGACCGGCGCTCAATCCTCTTTTGACTTTTTCCCAGAGAATGGGACTGATCTGATACCCGACCAGCCTGTCGAGGATTCTTCTTGCCTGCTGTGCTTCGTATTTGTGGAAATTCAGTTTTTGCGGATTCTTGATGGCTGAGAGCATCGTATTTTTCGTCAGGTCATTGAAAAGAACACGGTAGATATTTTTGTGACCGTCTCCGATTTCCTGCGAGATATGCCAGGCGATAGCTTCCCCTTCTCTGTCAGGGTCGGGCGCGAGGTAAATCGTATCCGCTTTCTTCGCGGCTTTCTTGAGTTCCGTGATTATTTTCTTTTTATTATCTATAATCTTGTAGGTCGGTTCGAACCGGTTTTCGATATCGATTCCCAGTTTGCTTTTGGGCAGATCCTTGATGTGGCCGACGGAGGCCCGCACATCGAAATCGGAGCCGAGATATTTCTTTATCGTCTTCACTTTTGTAGGAGATTCGACGATAATCAAGGCGTTTGACATAAAATTCTCCTGGATCAGAATAAGTTCATGATTTCGGTACAGATGTTTCATGCCGACTGTTTTGCCGGCATGGAATTTGCTATCCGGAACCTTTAAACCGGAACTATTTTTACATCGTCTCTTTCAAGATTTACTTGAGAGATAAAGTATTGTTCAAAACAAACTTTTTCCCCGGCAGTTGTCTCACATGACCCCAAAGTTCCAGATTCAGCAGAATATTCAGCACATCGCCGGGCTTGAATCCGGTTTTGGCGATAATATCATCGATTTCAGACGGAACATCGGAGATGTGCTTTATCACTGCGGTCTCGTTTTCTCGCAGCGCCTTGCCGGCGCGGATCACGGACATTCCTCCTCGCCTGCCCGCTGTTTTTTCCGCGATCGCGCGCTGCTGCTCTTTTTCCATCTGGGGCATGATTTCGTCGAGTATGTCCTGGATTCCCTCCACAAGCCTTGCGCCCTGACGGATCAGTTTGTGAGTACCTCTGGATCCCGGAGAGTCGATGTTGCCGGGCACTGCAAAGACTTCTCTGCCCTGTTCGAGGGCGCATCTGGCCGTGATCAGAGAGCCGCTTCTATCCGTTGCCTCGACAACGATCACTCCAAAAGATATGCCGCTGATGATCCTGTTCCTGGCAGGAAAATTTCTGGCTTGGGGTGGCGTGCCGAACGGAAACTCCGTGATAACGGCTCCGCTCTCAGGGATTTTATTGTAAAGATCTTCATTCTCGGGCGGATAAATGACATTCATACCTGAACCGAGTACGGCGATAGTTCTGCCCTGGCCGGCAATGGCGCCCCTATGGGCCGCGGAATCTATCCCTCTGGCCATTCCGCTCACAACAGTGAGGCCGTTCGCAGCCAGTTCCCGACACAGCTTATGGGTGGAATATTTCCCGTATGTACTCGCCTGCCTCGAACCGACGACCGCGATGCATGCCTCATCTTGCACAAGGACACCCCTGACATATAGAAGAGCGGGACAATCGTGGATTTTCAGGAGCCGTTCAGGGTAGATCGGATCCTCTAAAGTTACGACTGAGGCGCCAGATCGGGCGACCTGCTCCAGTTCCTTGTCTACTCTGTTCCAATCCCGAAACTTCCTGATCCGTTCGACTGCATCACGGTCGATTCCACGCACCTTTACCAGCTCGTTTGCGGGGGCTCTGAAGATTTCCTCTGGGGAACCGATGGTTTCAATCAAGTTTCTCAATCCGACGTTACCGATGCCTTCGATGAACTTGAGGGCAAGCCAGTACCTGATGCGATGAGCCTCCATTCGATTTCCTTTGATCGCCTTTGCCCGGCCGGGCAAAAATAGGGTTCGATTATTGGTACTCTTGAATATTGATACAAATTATTAAGATACTCCCGATATTGGAAACGGTCAAGCCATTTTTGTTTATGGAAAATCTTTTGTGATCTTGAAAGTTCGCGGCGGAGCCGCTATGTTTTGATTAGACTCCGGGGCTTCGGGAAAAAAGACAGGCTAAGGGCAAATGGCAACAAAAAAGGAGAAAGTCTTTAGCTTAGCCTTGCCTTGACTGTCAGCCGGGTGTCCGAAGCCTGATTTCCAGCGTCCATTTCCAGAGGAGATTATTATGGCGGGAAGAGTTGCGGTCGCTTTTATATGCTTTGTGTTCTGGGTATCGGTCGGAGCCGCATCGGCCTCCGCTCTGACAGTCGATCCCGGGGAAATCGATTTCGGCATGCTCCGGCCCGGAGTGGTTTACAGAGGAATCGTATCTCTTGCCGCAAGCGGGCCGGGTGGACTTGAATGGTCTCTGCGCGGGCCTGAGGGGTGGTTTTCTCCGGATATCGGAGCGGATTCCGTCTTTAAGGGGAATTCTGAAGAGATCCTGGTGGCTGTGGAAACCTGGGAGGCGTTTAGAGATCCCCTCCAGGGGGGGAAAGTATCGTATCCTGTCCAGATCAAGCTGCAGGTGAAAAGTCACCCGATTGTATATCGAAGAATGCTTCCGTTTGGAAAATACAGAGAATTGCTGAAGATAGAATCAGGCGCTGAAATGCATGTCGTCTCGCTTAAATTCGAAGTCGCGGAAAATGAAGGCCCCCGCATCAGTGTGGAGCCCGCGGGAATCGATTTCGGGGAGGTCGAATCCGACAGGACCCTGGCGGCCAGGATAAAAATCAGGAATACAGGAAAGAGGATCCTCCACTGGAAGGCGGTGATCCCGGCAGGTGTGGGGGAAAAAGCGAAATTCACTTCCTTCAAGAACGAGCAGAGCAGGGGGAAAGGAAATTACGCCGCCCCGTTGAAGCACGGAAAAGGATTCCTTCTTGCAGGCACATGGTCTGAATACGAGGGATATCCAGTAGGCAGCGGGAATAAGGATATCCTGACATACGGTTTCTCGGGATCGGGGATCGCGATACTGTACTGGAAGGACTATAATGCCGGAAATTTATCCGTTTTCCTGGATGATGAGCTTGTTGACCGGATCGATTGTTATTCGCCTGTGCGCGAGCGGGCTGAATTTATTGCAGCGCAAGGACTCGCGGATGCCCCGCATACCCTGAAATTGGTAGCGGACAGGAGGCCCGTAATGATAGAAGGGGTCAGAATCTATTCAAAGGAAATTATGCACGGGCCGCCCGGGTGGGTCAGGGTTCTTCCGGATACAGGGAATTCAGCCGGTCAGACGAATTATGTTACAGTGAATGTCTGCACCGCGAAATTGATGCCGGGTCAATATGTAGAACAGATTGCTATTGAATCGGACGGAGGGCGGGAAATATTCGAAATATCCCTCCTCGTTACAGCCGGCAGAGGCGAGAGGACCTTTATAATCTACAAATACATGAGAGGCTATGATTGCCTGTATACCGGCAATCCCGGACTGGAGGACAAGAATTTACTTAAATTGTATAAAAAACAAGGAGTCGCATTTCGACTCTTCCGGGAAGATACGCCTGGTACAAGAAAGTTATTCAGGTGGTATCATCCTGCCAGGGGCGACCACTTCTATTCTTACGACCGCAGTGGCAGCGAGAAGCTGCTTTCCGGTTATATCTTCGAGGGCACGATCGGAAATATAGCCACTTCAAGGCTTCCCGGGACGAGAGAGCTTTATCGCTGGTACAACCGCTCTACAGGCAGGCATTATTATACGACGGACAGCAAAGGGGGCGGCGTCGACCGGAAAGGGTACCGTTTCGACGCTATCGTGGGTTTCGTTCGATGACTTTTTCATTTTTGTTTTTTGCAATATGTAGTATTTTAAAAAAGCCGCGATGCCCTGCACAGTATCAGGGACGGGTGTGCAGGAAAAAGGAGCTTTTACGGCAGCTTTCCCGATATGGTGCTTGACAAATGCGGGGAAAGCATTTAAAAACACATTTCCATTTTGGATGAATGCGCCTGTAGCTCAGCTGGATAGAGCAACGGACTTCTAATCCGTAGGTCCCGGGTTCG
>JBHGBI010000030.1:0-22069 GCA_041946925.1 Syntrophales bacterium
CCCTGGTCGTTGAGCGCCAGCGTCAGCTTGTTCTTCGTGATTCCGATCTCGTTTTCGTATTTGACGCTGTATATCGTCGTCTCCATCATGCCCATTCCCGACGTAAAGGCGCTCTCCCTGACTTGCGACGACCCGGAGCCGTAGGAATAGACGGGATTCCCCGCTGCATTCCGCAGGTATGTATGGGGATCGTCGTAATTATACCTATAGCGGGTTCGGAGCACCGAAGCGCCGATCTTGGAGTTGCCGGTCAAGTCGTATTGTGCCTTGAAATCAAGGCTGTCGTCCCACCAGGTGTTGTCCCCCTTGTCGCCGATCAGGTAACGGGTTGCCCCCTGGGTCGTACTTGTGTAACTCCAGCCTGTTGTTCCCGCCGGGGGCTGCGCCGAAGCGACTACCAGATCTTTGGCATATCCGTTGGTCGCCTTATACCCATAGCTGAGAAAGAGCCTGAGTTTCTCCATCGGCTTGTCTCCATACGAAAGGTAGTACGTCTGAAAGTCATCCAGGCTTTCGCCCCGGTTCCAGCTCGTGCCGTAACCGCCCTGGAGCACAAGCTCCCTCTTTTCCGGCATCTTCGTCAAGAGGTTGACGACCCCGCCCATGGCATAGCCGCCGTAGAGACTGGAGAAAGGTCCCTGGACGACCTCGATCCGCTTGACATCTCCGAGCGCCATCCCGGTGAGGCTCGCGTCGCCCGTGTAAGCGCTGTTGAGGGGAACGCCGTCCTTGAGGATCAGGGTCCGGTTCTGTCCGGGAATCCCTCCCAGCGTCACCGAGGAGAGCGTGTCCATAAGATTCACCCTGCGGTTGAAAAGTCCCGGCACGGTATTCAGAGCACTGTCCACGGTCAGGGCCGGGCTTTTCTCGATATCCTTCTGCGTTACCACCTTCACGTTTCCCGGCGCTTCCGCGGCATCTTTTTCCGTTCTGGTGGAAGTCACCACAATTTCCTGGAGTTTCGCCGTATCCTTCTCTTCCTTTTCCACTTTTGAGGCTTTCTCGTCGGCAAAAGCAGGCGAAGTAACCAACAACAGCATGAGCATGAGCAAATACCTTCTGAACATCGTGCATACCTCCGTAACTTTACATTTCACCCCCTTTCTGATATAAATATTTCAAAAGGGTGATGGTCTTGGAATCGTTACCCTTCCAGGGCGGAGGGATATCCAGGCCAAGGAGCCCTCCCGCCCGCCTCATTCAAAACGATAAACTCTGAATCAACCCCCTTTCTCGGTTTGTATTGCAACTCTTTTCAAACCCCGGCTATTCAAAAGATCAAGAACATCGACAAAAATCTGGAGCCTGATTTCCCGGTCCGCCCTGACGAGAACCGGGGCTTCCTTATCGAGTTCGCCGATCTTTTTTCCCAATTCCTCCAGATTGATCGCCGCCGAATTGAAATAGACTTCGCCGTTCCGATCGATCGTGATTACGGACCGTTTGATGATTTCATCCTGTGCGTGTGACGCTTTCGGAAGCGAAACGGAAATCATGCCGGTCGCAATAAAGGTCGAGGTCGTCAGGACGATTGTCAAAAGTACCAGCATGACATCGACCATGGGGATGACGTTGATGTAATCAAATTCCTTTTCTTCCATTCTCCATGTCCCAGAGGAGCAGAATTACTTTCACTTTCCTCAAGAGGAGGTTGTATAGAACTATCGACGGAATCGCCACAATGAGACCCACTGCGGTCGCCTTCAACGCGAGCGCGAGCCCTATCATAATCTTTCCTGTATCCAGGAAGCCCTCCATGCCCATCGTGTAGAAGGTGAGCATGATGCCCAATACGGTGCCGAGAAGGCCGATATAAGGAGCGTTACTCCCGATGGTCGCGATCAGGTGAAGTTTTTTTGTCAGCTCCAGTTCCAGTTCCTTTTTATCCCGAAAATCGGCCAGTCTGATCTTCCGGTAGGTCAAATACCGCTCCACGGCAATGGCCACCGCAACGATACTCATGAAAGCAAAAAGTCCCAGGATACCGTAATTGATGATGCTGTCGAATTGTTGCATTTACTTTTCCTTATCTTCATCCAGGCGAAAACGAACCGGGAGGATGGCGCGGGAGGTAACAGCCTCACCGTTTCTCACTGCCGGCGCGTAGGTCGATTGTTTCGCAGCTGTGATGGCGGCTTCCAGGAAGCCGAAGCCGGCGCTCTCCACCACTTCAATATCCCGTAATCTGCCGTCGCGGTCGATTAGCAGCTTGAGAACGACACGCCCTTCTTTTCCCATCCTTCTCGCCAAAGAAGGGTAGACGGGCAAGACCCGATTGATGAAAGCGGGAGCCCCCGTCGCTCCCAAACTCCTCTCCATTATGGCCCGCCCACCGGCTTTCCCGCTTCTGCTCCCAGTCGCATTCAGGCCCATGGAGGCTTGAGCGGCAGTCTCCGTTCCTGAATTCGAAAGGGAAGGAAGGGGGGCGCTCCATTCGGGTGATGTCCCGGAGTTCACGGCTATGGACACAACAGGACGATTTTGCGGCAGCTCCTTTACCGGAGCCGATCCAGAAGAAAGCCTTTCCGGCTTCGGCGTAGGGTCTGCGGCGGCTACTTTCTGGATATGGATTTGCGATCTGTTCGAGTTGGATTTTTTCCGGAGGACCGGTTTCGATGCTGCCGGTTTGGTTTCTTCGCGAGGTCCGGCTGTCGAGAGCGAATCCCGATAGCCGAAACTGATCTGTATTGTTTTAGAAAGCGTAGCCGGCTTTGCGCCTGGAATCAGGAGCAATAGAGCCAGAAGAAATGCATGAATAGCTAAGGATGAAGCAATTCCCAACTTCTGTGCATCCATACATGGGAAAGGTCCCTTGAAAAATGCCATTCGTATACCTGCCTTTCGTGCATACAGTAGATGCTTCACCGGGAAATGCATTTGGATACAAATTGAAATTTCGTGCTACCGACAAGACAAAAAAAATGCGGCTGTTATCCGCCCGTGCCCACCATGTTACTTTTTTTTGAATAGTAACACACACCGGGGCTTTAGTCAATTCCTTTGTGGCTTTTATACATTATTTCCCTCTTTGACAAATCAGAAACAACCCGCAAATTAATTGTCTTGACTTTTCTGAAATTGGGCATAGCAAAGCTCGGGGTTGAAAGGCACAACGATCAACGCGTGCTGCGGGATCGGCCTGGCTTCAGCTGGGCTGTTGGAATATTGGGGATCCGTCGGACTCCGCTGTTCTATTTTTCCGGCTCTGCCGCCTCGCCATTTTCTCCTTCGCCTTTTGCATGCGTTCAAGCTCCTTTTTGCGCTTGATAAACTTGTTTTGACTTTGCTTTGCCATGTTCCTCCTAATAGAAAATCCCCAGAAGTCGTCTACGAGCTCCAGGGACATAAACGAAAATCCAGTTTCAACAGGATGCGCACTTTAATGCTTCGAGAGTTCCCGGGAATGAACCCGGGCAAAACAGGAATGCATGTTTCTTCAACGATATCTCTGGCTTCGCATTCTGCTCTTCGGCGGCTGGGCAATATCCACTTTCAGTCTGCGCCCTTTGAAATCGCTTCCGTTCAACACTTTTTTTGCTGATTCCGCTTCGGCCTGATTCGACATTTCAACGAATCCGAACCCTTTCCCTTCAATCAGCTTGGCATCTATTACGTCGCCGTGAGTGGAGAAAAGGGTCTTCAAGTCCTCCTGGGTCACGGAGAAGCTCAGGTTCCCTACATACAGTTTGGTCTGCATTTCGCCTTCCTTTTTTAAAAGAGGCGCTCAGAGGCAACATGGAACTGCCCTGAAGCGCCTCTTGCTGGTCAATTTATAATGGTTTCACGTTTTCCGCCGCCGGGCCTTTTTTGCCCTGCGTCACATCAAAGCTAACCCGCTGGCCTTCTGACAACGTTTTGAATCCGCCGGCCTGAATGGCACTGTAATGAACGAACACATCACCGCCGTCATCCTTTTCGATGAATCCGAAGCCTTTGCTTTCATTGAACCACTTGACTTTTCCTTCTGACATCGCTCGTATCCTCCTTTCTTAAGATTCTCTAAAAGTCGGATGTCCACTCTGGCAGAAAGAAAAAAACCACCGCATTCTAAAGAGCTGCGGTGGCGACCTTTACACTTCAAAATGTTTTATCCAACTTTAAGCGCACCGTTGCTTTCCAACGGAAAGATAAAGGGTGCATAATTATTATGTTTGCTTTAATATACAGTGTCTTTGAGGGGAAGTCAAGGGTTCTTATTGAAAATTTATTGAAAACCGTGGAGTTTTACGGCCTGCCTGCAGCAGGCAGGATATCTGTTTGATTTGCAATCACAATAGAAATAAGATAGATAAAAATCTCCCAAATATTAAATCCGTTCAGGACAGGCACGGTAAAATGTTGAATAAAACCATAAAAGGTTCGATCACGGAACAAAATGTGGCTCTCGCATTCGCGAACGAATCCATGACAGTAAGCAGATATTCCTTTTTTTCCAGAATTGCCTACGAAGAAGAGCTGAATCAGGCGGGGGATGCTTTTGCGGAAATTTCAGAAGATGAAAAGAGGCATGCCGCAACTCTTTTCAAGCTTTTCGCGGGGGGCACGGTGGAGTTGAATTTAAGCATACCACTGATCCCAGCCGGGAGCACCCCGGACAACATTGCAAATTCCGTCAAACTGGAAAACGCCGCGTGGAATATAAGGTACCCCGAGTTTGCGAAAAAAGCCGCAGACGAGGGTTTCCTGGAAATAGCGGAGGCTTTTAAAAAATTCGCACACGATGAAAAACGTCATGAGCAAAGATTCAAAATGCTGCTAAGTAATCTTTCCCGTCGTTAAGGCAATTATATATAAAAGCCAAATATCTCCACGACAGTCGCTTCCACAGGACCACCGAAAAAAGCGGAATTTTCTCTATCAACCGTGTTTCTCCCCCTTTTTCCAGCCTTCAGTCATCTCACTTTGAAGGATGCCCCGAGCACAGCTGCTATTCTTTCGCATTCCCTGATATCGATGCCCTGCCGTCCGACAACAGTCATGCGGGTCCGGATTCCTGCCTTTACACATTTTCCTGCAAAATCGAGAAGCGCCCGGTAGGAACCTTCAAAAACAGGTTTGCACAATTGATTGTACTTTTCTTCCGATTCGGCATTGAGGCTCACGGATACGGCATCGAGTCCCGCCGCCTTCAGTTCTGCGACAACGTCCCGGCCGGGATACATAAGCGCCGCGTGACCGTTGGTATCCAGCCTTACATATATTCCTCTTTTGTGCAGCCACTCCGTCAAGCGCAGCACCCAATCGAACCTGCATGTGGGCTCACCGAAGCCGGTAAAAACGACTTCTTTGTATTCAGTGAGATCGAGACTTTCAAGCTCTCTGATTATCTCTTCTTCCGAAGGCTCCCTTGAAAGACGAAGGTTGTAACCGTAAACACCGTCGCTGATGAACCGGATGCAGAATACGCAAGCGGCGCTGCACTGGTTCGTTATGTTGAGGTAGAGATTGCCGAATGCCTCATAGCTGATCGTGTCCTTACGTGCAGCAGTAGTGTTGTCCTTGTCAGGCATGGTATACTTTCCAGAAAACGGCCGGAATATTGCCAACCGCAATGACTGTTATTTTTCGCCGCCGTATCTCCGGTTCAAAAACACCCCTTTTCGTCTTCTTATCTTGTTTCATTATCTTGTTTCACACGCCTCTGTCCACAAAGAATATCGAAACCCCAAGATTTTTGCATGATATCACTGGAATACCGAATCCGATGGCGAAGGCGTCGGCGCTGGAGGCTGAGCCATGACAATCGCCCAATAGAAACTTCTTGTCAAGAAAACAATAAATTGCTACAAAAAATTACTTCCCTCAGAAAGGATACCCGATGAATATATCAGATGCCACGAAGTGCGGGATCGATCTGCGTAGACATATGTGGATGGCCGGGGTGGAAATGGAACTTCGGAGGCTTATCTGGCAGATCGCCGTCACGGGGAAATATATATCGGCGAAAATTCACGAATCCAACCGTAAGTTTGCGGGTTTAAAGAACATATTCGGAGAGGAGCAGCTTGCCCTCGATCGCAGCGCGGATGAGATCCTCAAGGCCCAGCTCCAGTTTTCGGGTTTTGTTCGCGAGTACGCCTCCGAAGAGCAGGACTCCGTCGTCGTCATCGGCAAGGGCGATGAGAAGTATTTCATCACGGCGGACCCTCTCGACGGTTCTTCCCTGGTCGACACTAATCTGTCGATCGGAACGATCATAGGCATCCACAACGGACCGATACTTTTCTCCGGGAAAAAGAGCCTCATCGCGGCCATGTACATAACATACGGTCCCCTGATAACCATGGTCTACTCGGCCGGCAAGGGCACGCACGAATTTGTCCTGAATAGAGAGGGCGAGTATGTCCTCGCCCAGGAGAATATCGTGCTCGAAGACAGGGGTTCCATATACAGCCTGGGAGGCCTGAGAAAAGACTGGCTCCCGGAGCACCTTGCTTATGTAGAGTATCTGGAGGAAAGGGGCTACAAGCTCCGGTACAGCGGCGGGTTTGTCCCCGACATCAACCAGATCCTGATCAAGAGGGGGGGTATATTTTCCTACCCTGCCCTGAAGAATTCGCCGTCCGGTAAATTGCGTCTGATTTTCGAACTGCAGCCGATGGCCTTCATCATGGAACAGGCGGGCGGCATGGCCACTGACGGCAAGGACGATATCCTTTCCATCAAGCCTACGGACCTGGACCACAGGAGCCCCATATATATCGGGAGCCGTTTCGAGGTCCAGAAAGCGAGAGATTTCTTGAACAGCAAAAAAGCCGCCGGCTCAGCAGGTTAGTGGCAGGCTAATGCGATATGACAAGGGGGCATCATGATCTTTCAAAAATCGGATCAATTGCTCAAGAGTTTGGAAGGGGTTCTGGCGATACAAGATCACAACGTCCGGGTGACCGACCGGGACAGGCTTCGAAATCAGGCGATAGATGACTTAGTCTATTCCGCCGTCTTCAGCGTCGATCCGGAAGTAAAAGAGGCCGCGAGATGGCTTATCAGGCGCGCCGGCGCCGATCTTGGTATTATTTCCTCTTCCATCCATGACCTCTATGATGCCATGGGGAGGAAAAAGGTGACTGGATTTACGGTACCTGCGATCAATCTACGCGGGATCACCTATTTCAGCGCCCAGGCGGTATTCCGAGCGGCTCTGCGGGGAAATGCAGGTCCCTTCATATTTGAAATCGCCAGATCCGAAATCGGCTATACAGAGCAGCGCCCGGCGGAATATACAGCGGCAGTGACGGCGGCTGCCATCAAAACGGGATATTCCGGCCCGCTCTTTCTTCAGGGTGACCATTTCCAGGTCAGCGCCAGAAAATTCGCGAACGATCCAGCCGCCGAAGTCGATACAGTCCGGGCCTTGATTCTGGAAGCCGTTGAAGGAGGGTTCTATAATATCGACATCGACTCTTCCACAGTTGTGGATCTGAGCAAGCCCACTGTCAGCGAACAGCAAAAGAACAACTATACGATCGCAGCGGATCTCACGGCCGTTATCCGGAAGATCCAGCCACCCGGAATCACCATTTCGGTGGGAGGCGAAATCGGCGAAGTGGGCAAGAAGAACAGCACAATCGAAGAGCTCCGGGCTTTCATGGAAGGATATCGCAAAATATTGGATAAACACGGCAAAGGCCTTCCGGGCATCAGCAAGATCAGCGTTCAGACAGGAACGACACACGGCGGGGTGCCTCTGCCGGATGGAAGCATAGCCAAAGTAAAACTGGATTTCGATACACTGCAGAAACTGTCCGAAGCCGCCCGCTCCGAATTCGGTCTTGCCGGCGCCGTCCAGCACGGTGCATCCACGCTCCCCAACGAGGCTTTTGATAAATTTCCCAGGGCGGGGACCGCGGAAATCCATCTGGCAACCGGTTTCCAGAACTTGATCTACGACAGCCGCGCATTTCCGAAAGATCTCCGCGAAAAAGTATATTCCTATATCAGAACTCACATGGCAGACGAAAAGAGCCCGAATGACACTGAAGAGCAGTTCATTTACAAGACCCGCAAGAAGGGATTCGGACCTTTCAAGAAGCAGATGTGGGAGCTTCCGCCCGGAATTTTAAATGAGATCGGCCGCGAGCTGGAAGAACAGTTTTATTTCCTTTTCGAAAAATTAAACGTAGTCAACAACCGCAAGATCGTGGACAGATACATAAAGCCAGTCGATGTTTCACTGGAGCCCCCTTCACTTCTCACGGGCAGCAGACGTGCCGCCGCCCCGACAGACAGGGTGGAAGAATATGGGGAGGGTGAGTAGTTGCTGGAACATGGGAAGTTAGAAAGTTGAGAAGACGGGGATTGGAATCAGGCATGCATTTGAAATTAAATTAACATCCTGGTTTCGAAATTTGAAATTTTTTCTTATTCCATTTTCCTAACTTCCCGACTTCTTATTTAATTTCGGCTCCCGGCACCACATCCTTATCACATGTGAGTAGCGAAAGGCCGCTTTCATCGCCGGCGGCCAGAAGCATGCCATGGGATTCGATCCCCATCAGCTTTGTCGATTTGAGATTCGCCACCACGACAATCGTTTTGCCGACCAGGTCCTCAGGGCGGTAATCCTTGCCAATGCCCGCGACAATAGTCCTTTCTCCTCCGATGTCGATCCTTAATTTAACCAGCTTGCTCGATTTCGGAACAGCTTCGGCGGATAGAATCCGAGCGGCTCTCAGGTCGATTTTCTGGAAATCATCATAGCTGATTTCAGATTTTACATCCGCTGTCTTTTTCCCTCCCGACACGGACTCACCCTCCTCTTTCCTGAATTCCACCCTGGGGAACAGAGCCTCGCCGCGCGATACTACGCCGCCGGGTTTCAGGGCGCCCCATTTGCGAATACTGTCCATGTTCTGCGAATCGAAATCATGTATTCCGATCTGCTCAAGAATTTTGCGCGATGTGCCGGGCATGAACGGGCTGATCAGAACGGCAATGAACCGCAGGGCTTCCAGAAGATTATAAATCACCGTTTCCAGCCTCGGCCGGCCCTCTGGTTTTTTTGCGAGTGTCCATGGTTCGCTTTCCACTATATATTTGTTGGCGGCGTTGATCAATTCCCATATCGAGATCAGGGCCTTGTGGAAGGCCAGCTCCTTGAAGGAAACTTCCACCTCCGAGATCGTGGAGGCAGCGATCCCGATCAGGCCTTTTCCCTCGTCCCCGGCGGCACGCAAAGGCGGGACTTTGCCTTCGAAATATTTCACGGCCATGGCGGCAACGCGGCTGACCAGGTTCCCCAGGTCGTTGGCCAGGTCGGAATTGATCCGCTGGACAAGACTCTCTTCACTGAAACTTGAATCGAGTCCGAAAACCATATCCCGCAGCAGAAAGTAGCGGAAGGCGTCCAGGCCGTACTTGTCTTTCAGATCAAGCGGCCTGACGACATTTCCCAGGCTTTTCGACATCTTGCTTTGTTCTATATTCCAGTAACCATGGACATTCAAATGCCGGAAAGGCTGGATACCTGCGGATTTCAGCATGGTCGGCCAGTAAATTCCATGTGGTTTCACAATATCTTTGGCAATCAGATGTTCGGAAAAGGGCCAGAATACTCGGAACCTTTCCCCGTCCGGGTAATCCAGCCCGGTGATATAATTGATCAGGGCATCGAACCAGACATACGTGACATAGTTCTCATCAAAAGGAAGAGTGATCCCCCAGGTAAGCCTGCTTTTAGGTCTCGATATGCAGAGATCCTCCAGAGGTTCTCTGAGAAATGCCAGGACCTCGTTGCGGTATCTCTCCGGCCGGATGAAATCAGGGTTATCCCGGATATATTGCACCAGCCAGTCCTGATACTTGCTCATCCTGAAGAAGTAGTTGCTCTCCTGCCGGTACTCCGGCGCAACCTGATGATCGGGGCATTTGCCGTCCACAAGCTCCGTTTCCATATAGAAGCGCTCACAACCCACGCAGTAGTACCCCTCGTACTTTCCGAAATAAATATCGCCGGCCTCATGGACTTTGACGAGTATGGATTGGACAGTACGGATATGATTTTCATCGGTCGTCCGTATGAAATAGTCGTTCGTAATTGCAAGCTGGGGCCAGAGATTCCTGAATTGCTCGCTGATCCGGTCGGCGTACTCCTTGGGGGATATACCCGCCTTCTTCGCGGCCTCCGCGATTTTATCTCCGTGCTCATCAGTACCTGTCAGGAAAAAAGTTTTGTAGCCGCAGCTTCGGTAAAACCGAGCCATTACGTCCGCGACGATGGTGGTGTAGGCATGACCTATGTGAGGAGAGGCATTCACATAATAGATTGGCGTGGTCACATAAAATATCTTTTCCATAATCGTGCCCTTTCCTGAGCCGCGCTCTGCTTTGCCCTCATGCTCAGAATCCGATTTTCGGGTTTGGAGTTTCAAACGTCTCACGGTTCTGAACTGTTTTCTACGCGCCCTGACGCGCATCCTGATCCTTTTTCTCTTTTACCTCGATCTCTACTTCTCTGCCGTCCTCCAGCTCCACGGATATAGTACCTTTAAGAATGTTCTGCCGAACGACTTTCCCCCGACCCTGCGGAGTATCGATCGTTTTTCCCGCCTTCGGAAAATGCTTCTTGAGGTCCCTGTAAGTATCGTACTCGAACGCGAGACAGCACATAAGGCGGCCGCAGAGACCGGAAATCTTTTCCGGATTGAGCAGCATATTCTGTTCCTTCGCCATTTTGACCGATACGGTATCCAGGCTCTGAAGAAACACGGCGCAGCAAAGGGTGCGACCGCAAAGACCCAGCCCTCCCTTGATACGCGTCTCGTTGCGGACTCCAATCTGCCGCAGCTCGATTCTTGTCTTGAATTTCTGTACAAGGTCCTTGACCAGTTCTCTGAAATCGACTCTGTTTTCGGCCGTAAAATAGAACATCAGCTTGCTCTTGTCGAAAAGGCACTCGACCTCCACGAGTTTCATGGGCAATGCTCTTTCCGATATGCGCCGGGCACAATAGGCGAAAGCATCCTTTTCAATTTTTCGATTCTCTTCGACCAGCCGGAGGTCTTCTTCCGTCATCGTGCGCACAATTTTCTTCAGATTCGCGGGCAATTCATCTACCGGCAATGTCCTTACATCCGTAACGACGGAACCTATCGTTAATCCATTCTCGGTTTCCACGACAACACAATCATTGATGCCGAGCGGGATATCAGTCTCAAAGCTGTAAACCTTCCCCTGCTTTTTGAATTTCACTCCGACGATACGTCTTTCAGAATTATCTCCGGCCATTTTCATGCCTGTACCTGTTTTGCGGGGAAAAGTCTAAACATCATCATTTCCAAAGTCAACTGTTTGTTCGCATTGCGCTCTATAGCGGTCCTCGCCTGCGACACCGCCGCCATGCTTTCGATGAGGCCCGGACCGGTCATTTCCTCTGAAAGAGACCTGATCTTTTCAATACGGTCCTGATGGATCAGCCGGTCCGACTCCCCCGTTTCCTTGTAGACCAGTATATCCCTGAACCACGTATTCAGAATATCCAGCCGCGCCAGCACGGATTCACGGTCATTGCCGAAATTCTTCAGAAACCCGGAAAAATCCCGGGGGGCGCGAATATTGGAAATTCCGTCGATAAGGTTGTTTTTCAATTCGATATAGGAATCTTCCTTGAGTTCCATCGCCCTGCCGATACTTCCCCCCGAGGAAGCGGCAAGCAGGCGGGCCGGCCCTTCATCCATGGTGAACCTCTCTTTCAGGAAAGAGACAATGACGTCCACGGGCAGGGGATCAAACCTCACCTGCTGACACCGGGAAAGGATCGTCATGGGCAGGCCGTGCGGGCGCGATGTCACCAGGATCAAGACATTCGCTGCGGAAGGCTCCTCAAGAGTTTTCAGCAGGGCATTTGCGGCGGCACTGTTCATCCGGTCGGCCTCATCCACAATGAAGATCCTTTTCCTGCCCTCAAGAGGCCTGAACACCATGTGATTCTGAAGCTCCCTGATCTCCTTGATCCGGATGAACTGCCCTTCGGGGCTTATGCCCACCACATCTGGATGGCTGCGGCGCTCGATTTTCAGACAGGACGGACAGCGGTCGCAGGGCCCGTTTTCTTCATCCACACAATTCAAGGCCTTGGCGAATACAACGGCGATCGCCTTCTTGCCCACGCCGCTCATTCCATAGAACAGATATGCGTGGGAAACACGATTATTCCTGATCGCAGCGCGCAACAAAGCGACTTTGTTTTCGTGGCCGTATATGCCGTGGAAAGAGGAGTCGCCTGCATGCATGTTACATGAGCTCGTGTTTTGATATACGAGGATTTCGTGCTCAGGATTTTCCTGATAGCGTGTAACGCCCGACCAGGTCCATGATAGTGTCCATGACGTCCCGATGTATCGTCACGATATCCCTGGTGCCGTCGATGATCCGAAATCTCCCCGGCTCCCGTCGGGCCAGGAAATGATATCCTTCCCGTACGCGTTTATGAAACTCGATCTGCTCCTTCTCGAAACGGTCCTCTCTGGAGTCCTGACCCAGCTCAGACATGCGTTTCATCGCCCGCGCAAGACCTGCCTCCACCGGCAGATCGAAAAGAAAAGTCAATTCCGGCTTGAGCCCGCCGCATGAAAATCGGTTCATCTTTCGGATAATCTCCCTGTCCAGACTGCGGCCAAACCCCTGGTACGCGATTGTCGCATCGGCAAACCGGTCGCACAGGACCACTTTGTTCTCCTGCATAGCAGGCGTGATGACCTCCTTCACATGCTGAGCCCTGTCGGCCAGGAACAGAAACAGCTCCGCTTCCGGGGAGAAGGCAAAGGCAGAACGGTTCAAGAGGATACCCCTGAGCCTTTTTCCGAGATTCGTCGCACCCGGCTCTTCGGTGACAATGTGAGGAATGCCCTTGCGGCTCAGATCCTTACCGGCCATCCTGGCCTGCGTGGTCTTTCCACAGCCTTCAATTCCCTCGAAGGTAATCAAAATCCCCATTTTGATCTGTGCTTTCTCGCGCATGCCCATCAGGCTCCCGCATATGATAAGGGTCTACACGGACAGGCCGTTGAACAGCCTGAAAATATTTTCTCAATAACCTTTTAATGGAAGAGAAGGTCTTGCAGGAAGGGAACGGGAAAACAGCCTGAATGCTGCTAAAGGCTGTTTTCCCGATATTCTGAAATCGCCGAACAACCGTCTATGCCCCGGATACGATAGCTTCCACCGGACACAAATCGGCACATGAGCCGCAATCGGTGCACAGCTTTGAATCGATAACGTACTTATCTTCTCCTTCGCTGATTGCCTCCACCGGACATTCACTCTCACAGCTCCCACACGCAATGCATTCGTCAGTTATTACGTAAGACATTTTCTCAAAAATTCCTCCCGGATTAATTTTAATCTTAAACCGCTACAACCTCTTTGATTGCAGGGATATTCTTCTTCAAATATCTTTCAACGCCCATTTTCAAGGTCATCTGAGACATGGGACAACCTCCGCAAGCCCCCGTGAGCCTGACTTTGACAATACCGTCATCCGTGACATCCACGAGCTCGATATCGCCGCCGTCCGCTTGAAGGTTGGGTCGGATATCGTTGAGCACCTTGATTACCTCTTCTCTCATCGGGCTATTTTTCACCTCCTTGATTTTTGAACTGCCATCCAACTCCGTTATAAAAATTGAAAGCCGGGGGTTTTCCCCTTTTACTTTGAACCCCAGGCGCCATTTGCCTTTTCTAATGCGGCATATAGGCGATCATCTGCCTGGTAAGACTTTTCGCCATCCCTGCGAGGGCGGGTTTTAGGACCACGAAGGTATCCACCCTGCTATGGCGGGCTTTCCACATTATCCTGCCGCTTCGGGCATCAACAAGCTGAAAATTCAAGCCGATTTTGGCGGTTTTCTTCCCGCTCTCGACAGTATAATTCCAGAGATCCACACCGACGACCAGAAAGGCGTCAATTTGATAGACTTCCGCGATTCTCCTGCTGAGATCGGGGTCAGAGAAATTGACATTCGTGATCTTATTCAGGTACTCGGTGACAACTTTCCGAACTTCCTCATCGGCACCGAGCCGCTTCTGGAAATCATCCGCAGACACGACCCTCTTGAACCACCCCTTGTCAGCCAGAACCTCTGCAATGATCCGGTCGGCAATGCCCTTGGCGTCTCCGTAGGAACCCACGGCTACCGGAAGCACGGCAATGCTCTGCGGGTGGAAAGCCGCCGCCTCGGGGGCGCTCTGCGAAAAACGAATCCCGCTGCCGCAACCGGTGCATACGACCATGAAAAAGACCAGTAAAATTAAACCAGTTCTCTTGAACATAAGAACCTCAAAGGGTGTTTTCTTATCATATTACCACAGATAATTCCAGATATAAAACCGGCTCTCCGCCCGGGGCGCATTCTCCTCTTTCATCTTATGGTCGTCACCTTTTGGCCACGGGATTCCGTAATGTATTCAACTATCCTCTTGATGACCCAGTTTGGCGTGGACGCCCCGGCTGAAATGCCGATTTTTTCGTAGCCGTTCATATCGATTTTCAGCAGGTCATCCGCTGTTTCGATATGGAATGTAGGCTTCCCCGATGTCTCCGATATTTTTGCCAGCCTTCTCGTATTTGCGCTGTTGCGACCTCCAACGATCAGAATCGCATCCATTTCGCCCGCCAGCTTCTTGACCTCCGCCTGCCGCCTTTCCGTCGAGTCGCATATGGTATTGAAGACTAGCGCGTGCGGGAATCTCTTTTTGATCGCCTCGCTTATTTCATTGTATTCGTCCATGCTCTGGGTAGTCTGCGCTACAACGCAGATCTTCTCAATATCCGGCAGCGCCTCCGCTTCGCTCCTGCTGCCGACAATGATCCCCCGACCCATTGCATGCCCGATCAGGCCTTCCACTTCCGGGTGCTCTCTGTCTCCGATGATCAGGATCGTATAATCCTGAGAGGCGTGTCTCTTGATAATAGATTGCACATGGACCACTTTGGGGCATGTAGCGTCGATGATCCGGATCCCTTTTTCGCGTATTTTCTGACTCTCCTGGGGAGATATTCCATGCGCCCTTATGATGATCGTTCCGGTTCTGATATCGCCCGCATCTTCGATGGGCATGATGCCCCTTTCTTCCAGCAGTTCAACCGTCTGCGGATTGTGGATCAGCGGTCCGTAAGTAAAGATTTTCTCGTTGCCTTTGTGTTCGGCTATATAGAGAGCCATATCCACTGCTCTGCGCACGCCCATACAGAATCCGGCGGTTTTGGCTATTTTTATTTGCATCATTAGGGATTTTGAATATTTGACCATTGCTAAAGATTTCGGATTCAGGATTTAGAAATTTCCTTTTCCTTCGCTGCACATATGAAGAACTCCCTGTTTCCGGCTGGTCCAGGTAGAGGAGATTCGCAGGTGCCGATAATATTCAAGTTTAACCCCCTGCAGAAGTCAACAATGTCATCTATCACCCTGCGGTGGACGGCAGGGTCCTTGACAACGCCCTTCTTTCCGACTTCCTCTCTTCCCGCTTCAAATTGCGGCTTGATCAAGGCGAGGATAATCCCTCCCTTTTTCAAAAAACGGAGCACGACCGGTATGACCAGTTTCAAAGAAATAAAAGATACATCGATCGTGATGATGCCGACGCCTTGATCGATTTCTAAGCCCGAAAAGTAGCGGATATTCGTCCTCTCGAGGTTGATCACCCGGTTGTCGTTCCTCAATTTCCACGCGAGCTGGCCGTAGCCGACGTCGACGGCATACACCCTGGCGGCCCCTCTTTGCAGAAGACAATCAGTAAACCCCCCTGTCGACGCGCCCACGTCAAGAGCCGTCATGCCTGCAACCGATATATTGAATTCATCCAGAGCCTTCTTCAGCTTGAGACCGCCCCTGCTCACGTAGGGATTGTCCTCTCCCTTAAGCGCGATCTCGGCCGCCGGGTCGATCAGGGCGTCCGCCTTACTCACCGTCTGCCCCATTACCATGACCGCCCCAGCCAGGATGAGGGCTCTGGCCCTGTCGCGGCTCGCGGCGATACCCCTTTCCACAAGAAGCTTATCCAGCCTGATTTTTGAATTCTTTACACTCATTAAGAATAAATTTCCGGGCCGACAAGGCAATGCCTTCCGCATCAATGCCGTACATGCTTCTCAATTCAGCCTGGGTTGCGTGCTCTGCGAATTCGTCGGGAACGCCGAGCCTTTTAACGGCAATGCCGCAGATGTTCTTTCTCTCAAAGAGTTCCAGGACGGCGCTTCCGAATCCTCCCATAAGGACGTTTTCTTCCACCGTGATCACCTTTCCGTGCGAAACCGCCACCGAGCAGAGGAGATCTTCATCGAGCGGCTTTACAAAGCGGCTGTTGACGACCGTTACACGGATTCCTTCTTTTCCGAGCCGTTCAGCAGCTTTCAGAGACGGATAAACAGTGGAGCCGATCGCGAAGATGGCCATATCCGCTCCCTCGCGGACAATTTCCGCGCGGCCCAATTCAAGGACTTTCAATTCCCCGTCCATCAGAGTGCCGACTCCTGCGCCTCTCGGGTATCTCACCGCCGCAGGACCGCCGCATTCCACGGCGGTCTTGAGCATGTGTCTGAGCTCGTTTTCGTCCTTGGGGGCCATAATCACCATATTCGGAATAGGTCTCAGATAGGAGAAATCGAAGAGGCCGTGGTGGGTCGGCCCGTCGTCACCGACAAAACCGCCCCGGTCCAATGCAAGGACTACGGGCAATTTCTGCAAACAGACGTCGTGCAGAATCTGGTCGTACGCCCTTTGCATGAAAGTCGAATAGATCGCCACAACCGGGATGAACCCCTCCAGCGCGAGCCCCGCAGCAAATGTCACCCCGTGCTGTTCGGCGATCCCGACATCGAAAAATCTGTCGGGCATTTCCATGGAAAACTGTTCCAGACCCGTACCCTGGCACATGGCAGCCGTGATCGCCAGAATTCGGGAATCCTCGCGGGCCATTTTAAGAATCGTTTTGCCGAATACTTCCGTGTAGGAAGGAGGCGCGGCAGGGTCGACACGGCATTTGCCGGTATTGATATCGAATGGTCCGATGCCGTGGAACCTCGACGGCTCTTCCTCTGCATATCGGTAGCCTTTCCCTTTCCTGGTCAGCACATGAACCAGAACGGGCTTGTTCAGGTCTTTTATGTTCCTGAGGTTCTTGATAAGATGGTCCAGCCTGTGTCCTTCCAGCGGTCCCACATACTGGAACCCCAGTTCCTCGAATAAAATACCGGGGACTATGAGTCCTTTCAACGATTCCTCGGCCTGCCTGGTGAATTTCACCATCTGTTCTCCACCCGGGAGCGATTTAAGGAAGTTCTTGATCTCGCCCCTCAGCTTCGTGACATGCTGTCCCGTCATGATGCGGTTCAGATATGAGGACATCGCACCCACGTTTGGGGATATGGACATCTCGTTATCGTTGAGAATAATGATCAGATCCTTATCGCGGTCTCCCGCCCAGTTCACACCTTCGAAAGCCATGCCTGCCGTCATGGAGCCGTCCCCGATCACGACTATGACTTTGAAATCCTCCCCCTTGAGACATCGCGCTTCCGCTATGCCCGCGGCGACCGATACTGACGTGCTGCTGTGTCCGACGTTGAAGACATCGTAAACACTCTCCTCCCTCCGCGGAAAGCCGCAGATTCCTCCCTTGCGCCTGAGGGTGTGAAACAGGTCCCGTCTGCCCGTAATAATCTTGTGCGTATAAGCCTGATGCCCGACATCCCAAACAATTTTGTCATTCGGCGCATCGAATACATAATGGATCGCAAGCGTCAGCTCTACTGCTCCCAGCGATGGCGCGAGATGCCCGCCGTTGCGCGAGACGGTTTCGATGATCATCGCCCTGATTTCTTCGGCAAGACTCCTGAGCTGGGCGATATCCAGCCTTTTTATGTCAGCCGGCGACTGAATGCGGGAAAGGATAACCTCCTTATCCCTTATAAAACTTTCTTCCATCTTCTGAACTCGGCTTTCGATTCAGCTTCTTCTTTCAATGATAAATTCCGCGATTCGTCTCAAAGGCTCGGCCTTCGAATCAAAAAAGGAAATGGCGGAAACGGCCTTCTCCACGAGATCGCGGGCACGGCGTCTGGATTTTTCAAGACCGATCAGGGCAGGAAAGGTGATCTTGCCCCGCGATTCATCGACGCCTGTTTCCTTTCCCAGCAATTCCCAGTTTCCCTCGATGTCCAGAATATCGTCCGCAATCTGGAATGCCAGCCCGATGTCCCTGCCGTATTCGCTCAGCGCCTGGAGTTCCCGGCCGCTCGCGCCGGACAGCACGGCCCCTGATTTCACGGAGACGAAAATCATGGCTCCGGTTTTATGGCTGTGAATATAGTGGAGCGTATCGAGATCGACTTCTTTGCCCTGACATGAGACATCGACCACCTGTCCCCCGACCATCCCGAAAAACCCGGCCGCCTTTGTAATGTCGTGGATCACTTCAAGGCGGGCCGACGGCGGCACATTTACGGCCGATTCTTTTTTGGTCATCAGATAAAAGGCTTCTGTGAGGAGAGCATCACCGGCCAGAACGGCGATCGCCTCCCCGAATACTTTATGACTGGTCGGCTTTCCGCGCCGGTAGTCGTCATTGTCCATCGAGGGGAGATCGTCGTGGATCAGGGAATAGGTATGGATAAGCTCGAGAGCGCAGGCCACGGGAAGCACACCTTCCAGAGTTCCCCCCACCGCCTCCGCCGCCGCCATGCATAGGATCGGTCTGATCCTCTTGCCACCCGCGAAAAGGCTGTAGCGCACGGCCTTGAAGATGATCTGCGGAAAATTGCTTTCCCCCGGCAGATAGCGGTCAAGCGCCTCATCCACAATCTTCTTCCTCTCCCCGAAGTATTGTCCGAGATCCATGGGCTCAGCCGTTGTTTTCACCCTCATCCTTGATTTCGAAAGGCCGCGTCGAGAGACCCTGCTCGCTTTTCAAGAGGAGCTCCACGCGCCTTTCCGCTTCGTCCAATTTTTTTGCGCATATTCCGGAAAGCCGTATGCCTTCCTCAAATGCCTGCAAGGATTCCTCAAGTGTAAGGTCCCCCGCTTCCATTTTTCTGACAATCTCTTCCAGCTTCAACAGTGCCTTCTCGAACGTTTCTTCGGACATGCAAACCTACTCCCGATAAATCTTTGTAACCCTTGCATTGAAAGCGCCTTCGGAAAGCCGCACATGCACCTCATCCCCCGAAGAGACGGACTCAGACGACTTCAGGACGGCGCGCCCGGGAAGCAGCATGGCGATGCTGTAGCCCCTCCTCAAAACAGAAAGGGGGCTCAATGTATCGAGAACCGTCACGGCGGCTTCAAGCTTCTGTCTCGAAATATTGACGCAACGGCGTAACGCCGTTCCCAGATTTCTCTCCAGGTTGCCGACAAGAAGAATATCTTTCCCGATTCTCTTCGCCGGATTCATGTAGCCTAGATGATCTCTCCGGTTCAAATAATCTTTCGCGCATAACTCAAGCCGGTTACGCATGGCCGGGTAAAGCTCGCCTGATCTTGCATCCAGATGAATGCGCAGGTCCGCTATCCGCCTGCGCGGATCTCTCAGGCGGCCCCTCAACACAGAAAAATCCTCATTCCGACTGCCGATCAGCCGCCGCATCCGATTGCGCAGGGCGAGCCACAGCGCCCCAAGATTCCGGATCAGTTCCCGCCGGCTCGGTACCGCCAGTTCGGCCGCGGCGGACGGCGTGGGCGCCCGCAGGTCGGCGACAAAGTCGGCGATCGTAAAATCTACCTCGTGGCCGACGGCGGAAATGACGGGGATTCTCGAACCGTAAATGGCGCGCGCAACCCTTTCGTCGTTGAAAGGCGCGAGGTCTTCCAGGGATCCTCCTCCCCGGGCCAGAATGATGACGCTGATCCTGTCAATTTTGTTCATATCGGCAATGGCCTGCACGATTTCAGAAGGGGCTTCCGCACCTTGCACCCTGACCGGCGCAATCAGCAGATCAACGGAAGGAAACCTGCGCCGTGTGATATGCAGGATGTCCCTGATCACGGCTCCGGACGCAGAGGTGACCACCCCGATCCGTTCGGGAAGATATGGGATCGGCCTCTTGCGCGCGGGGTCAAACAGACCCTCTTCCTGCAGCCGGGCTTTCAACTGCTCAAAAGCGACCTGCAGGGCGCCGATCCCTTTCGGCTCCGCCGTATCGATGACGAGCTGGTATTCCCCTCTCTGCTCGTATACATTCAGGACGGCCCGGCAGATGATATGCATGCCGTCTTCCAGATCAAAACCCATTCCTCTGAGTGATTGCCGGAAAACCACCGCCCTGATCTGGCTCTTCTCGTCCTTCAGAGTAAAATAGACATGGCCCGAACCGGGTCGCCGGAGATTTGATATCTCACCCTCCACCCATAGGAGACCGAAAGTAGATTCAAGAAGATATTGAATATTTTTCGTCAGTTCGGAGACGGTCAGGATTTGCTTCATGAATACCTGCAAAGGACGGTCCCCGTGGCGGCCCGGGGCCGCGCATAATGCCCGACAAAGGGGAAACGTCCTTTTGAAGTTTTACAAAGTTATAATGATTTAACAACCCTTGCAAGAATTAATTTTGGGAGCGGCTTCCAGCGTCCTTGTCCTTTAACGAATTGACTTTTTAAAGCCTATGGTTTACAGATTATTCCCTGAAAACAGCCGAGGAGCATCGTATGAAAAAGAAAGATTACCTGAAGAAACCGGTCGAGCATATCGATATTACTTCGATCAACTCCGTAGACATCGTGAAAGCCATGAAGGGAATGTCCTTCACGGCAAGAGACCTGGCCAACGCCTCCGACATTTACTGCAGGATGCTGGCGGACAGAAAATGCGCCGTTATCCTCACCATCGCGGGGAGCACCAATGCGGGCGGCTGTATGAAAATATACGCGGACTTGGTGAAATACAATATGGTCGACGCCGTAGTTGCAACCGGCGCAACCATCGTCGATATGGATTTCTTCGAGGCCCTCGGATTCAGGCACTACCAGGGGAGTTCGTATGCCGATGACAGAGAGTTGAGAGAATTGTACATCGACCGGATCTACGATACTTACATTGATGAGGAAGAACTTCAGGTCTGCGACAAGACCATCAAGAAAATAGCGGAGACGCTCTCACCCAGAGCATATTCATCGCGCGAATTCATCCGCGAAATGGGAAAGTACCTGACAACCCATGCCAGGAAAAAGGATTCACTGGTCCAGCTCGCCTATGAGAACGATGTACCCGTCTTCTGCCCTGCCTTTTCGGACAGCAGTGCCGGTTTCGGACTGGTCATGCACCAGCAGGAATATCCGCACAGTCATGTAAGTATCGACAGCGTGAAGGACTTCCGCGAACTGACGATGATCAAGATCAAGGCGAAGACGACCGGTCTGCTCATGATCGGAGGGGGCGTGCCCAAGAATTTCGCGCAGGACACCGTCATCTGCGCGGAACTGCTCGGCCACCCGGTCCCAATGCACAAGTACGCCGTCCAGATTACTGTTGCTGACGTCCGCGACGGCGCCTGCTCAAGCTCCACGCTCAAAGAAGCATCCTCCTGGGGCAAGGTGGATGTGTCGTACGAACAGATGGTTTTCGCCGAGGCCACCGCCGCACTGCCCTTACTTGCCAGCTATGCCTGGCATACTGCGGACTGGAAGAACAGAAAAAAATGGGCGTTTGCGAGGATGTTCAAGGAATAGGCGAAAGACCGAGGCAAAGATTGTCCTTCGCTGTTTAATGAATTTCTTAAGTCTTTTTTTCGTATCAGCAATAACAAATATAGTATTCTCTTCTATTTTTGAGCCCTTCCTCCAGGATCGTGGACATGCCCCGATTATAGAGGAACGCCGCCTTACAATTATCCCTCGAAGTTCAAAGAAAAAAATCCTTCGCCTGGAGCCGTTTTTTTTCTTTGACTTACGGAGTTTCCCCCGCCAGACCTTCATCTATCAGTTTTCTTAAAAAGTTCTGTTTCAGCAGGCTGCTGATATAGGTGTGAGTATAGGAGATAGGAGCAGGGGAAAGATAAAAAATGGTGGAGATGAGGGGGATCGAACCCCTGACCTCGGCATTGCGAACGCCGCGCTCTCCCAGTTGAGCTACATCCCCA
>JBHGBI010000031.1:0-19484 GCA_041946925.1 Syntrophales bacterium
GAGCGCCATCCTGACGCGGTGGATGTCCAGGGTTCAAATCCCTGCGTGCCTACCATTTATAATATAATTTAGGTTTTTCGCAGCCTGCTATCAAAGGGCATCAGCAGCTTGACAACAAATGATGCCCTTTATTTAATGGGCTATGGAAGATGCTTTGGGCGCCAGGCCGGCAGCGGAACTGGTCCCGGGGGGATAATCTTCAATGAAAGAAATCAAGATCGGTTTTCCGGACGGGTCGGAGGCCCGGTTTCCGGCCGGCATCCGGATCAGAGAGATTATTTCTTCATGGAGCAATGAGAAGCTCAAAACCGCGGTTGCAGCGAAAGTCAACGGCCGTTTTTTGGATCTGTCCTGTCCGGTGGAAGAGGATTCCGCCGTTGATACCGTTGATATCGGATCGAAAGAGGGTCTCGGTATCCTGAGGCACAGCATCTCTCACGTTATGGCGCAGGCTGTTCAGGAGAGCTTCGACAATGTCAAGGTAAGCATCGGCCCTTCAATAGAGGATGGTTTCTATTACGATTTTGATTACAAGGAGACGTTCACCCCCGAGGATCTCGAAAAAATCGAAAAGAGAATGAGGGAGATCATAGCAGCCGATTTACCCTTTGTAAGAACGGAGATGTCGAGAAAAGAGGCGGTTACCTTTTTTCAAAACAAGGGAGAATCTTACAAAGTCGAACTCCTGAATGATCTTCCTCCCGATGTTGAAATTGTGAGTCTTTACAGCCAGGGAGAATATACGGACCTTTGCCGCGGTCCTCATATTCCCTCGACCGGGATCATCAAGGCATTCAAACTCACGAATGTTGCGGGCGCTTACTGGCGCGGCGACGAAAAGAACAAGATGCTCCAGCGCATTTACGGGACGGGCTTTGCCACGCGCAAGGAGCTAGATGATTATCTGGCCTTTCTTGAGGAAGCGAAAAGGCGCGATCACAGACGCCTGGGGAAGGAACTCGATCTCTTCCAGATCAACGAGGAAGTCGGTGCCGGGCTTGTGATTTTTCACCCCAAGGGAGCGCTCCTGCGCACGATTATCGAGGACTGGGAAAGAAAGGAGCACCTGAAAAGAGGCTACGGCATTGTCGTCGGCCCGCAGATCCTGAGGGGAGATCTCTGGAAGAAATCGGGTCATTTTGATCACTACCGGGAAAACATGTATTTCACTGAGGTCGAAGGTCAGCTCTACGGGATAAAGCCGATGAACTGCCTGGCCCACATGATGATATATAAATCCAAGATCAGGAGTTACAGGGATCTGCCGCTGCGCTATTTCGAGCTCGGCACCGTCCACAGACATGAAAAGACCGGTGTGCTTCACGGTCTCATGAGGGTACGCCAGTTTACGCAGGACGATGCTCACATCCTGTGCACGCCGGAGCAGTTGAATTCCGAGATACTGGCGATTGCCGATTTCGTGGCCTATGCGATGCGAATCTTCGGGTTCGATTATGAGGTGGAGCTGAGTACCCGGCCCGAAAAATCCATCGGTTCGGATGAAGACTGGGAGATGGCAACGGCCGCCCTGGAGCAATCCCTGAAAGACAACAGGATGAAGTACGATATCAATGTGGGCGATGGCGCCTTTTACGGGCCGAAAATCGATTTCAAACTGAAAGACGCATTAAAGAGAAAATGGCAGTGTGCGACGATTCAATGCGATTTTACCCTTCCCCAGCAGTTTGACTTGAGCTATATCGGGGCGGATGGAGCCAGGCACCGCCCTGTCATGCTGCATCGGGTTATTCTCGGCGCCATTGAGCGGTTCATGGGTGTACTGATTGAGCATTACGCCGGCGCGTTTCCGGTATGGTTGTCGCCCGTCCAGGCCGTTCTCCTGACCGTTACCGATAGACATATACCCTTTGGGGAGGAGCTTTATAAGCTGCTTGCGGATGCGGATATCCGTGTTGAGCGGGACTTCAGAAATGAAAAACTGGGGTTCAAGGTAAGAGAAGCCCAGATGCAGAAGGTTCCTTATATGCTTGTGATCGGCGACAGGGAAGTCGAAGCGAAAGGCATGTCTCCACGCCTGCGGGATGGAAAAAATCTCGGACTGATGAGTCCGGATCAGTTTATTTCTTTAGTTAAAGAGACATGCGCGAAGTTCAAGTAAGGATATTAACAGAAATATTGGATCTGCTGCAGGCAAAAGGCCAAGGGCTCAGGGGTGAAGATATAAAATTGATTACTATTATTCCTTTCGCCGTCTGCCTTTAACCTGTTTTAGTGTACGACTTATAAGCTGAATTTAAACATAGGAGGTTACTCATCGCTAAAAATCTGAGAGTTAACGAGGAAATCAGGGTCCAGAATGTCCGGGTGATCGATGCCGAAGGCAAGCAACTCGGCATTCTATCTCTGGAAGATGCCTTGAGGGAGGCCGGCAAGGCGGGTTTGGATCTGGTGGAAGTCGCCCCTAATGCCAGTCCTCCTGTTTGCCGCATTATGGATTACGGCAAGTTCAGATATCAGCAGAGCAAGAAGCTTCAGGTCGCAAGAAAGCATCAGGCCACGGTTCAACTCAAGGAAGTACGGCTGAGGCCGAAGACTGAGGAGCATGATCTTCAAGTGAAACTGCGGCATATCAAGAAGTTTCTCGAGCAGAACAGCAAGGTGAAAATAACCATGATGTTCAGGGGCCGGGAGATAGTTTACTCCGATATAGGACGAAGCATCATGGAGAATATAAAGAAGGAACTGCAGGACATGTGTCTCATTGACCAGCAGCCCAAACTTGAAGGCAGGAACATGGTCATGATTTTGACACCAAAAAATAAAATTCTAAGCACTAAATCCTGAAATTCTAAACAGGCTCAAATATAAATTTCAGAGTTTTGGGATTTGGAATATGAGGAGAAGAGATGCCCAAGCTTAAAACGCACCGCGGGGCGGCGAAGAGATTTTCCCTTACGGGAACCGGCAAAGTAAAGAGGAAAAAGGCCTATTTCAGTCACATTCTGACAAAGAAGAGCGCGAAGAGAAAGAGAAACCTTCGAAAACCGGCCGTTCTGGATGACAGGGACGCGCCTGGTATAAAGAGATTGATACCGTATTTGTAAAAAAACTTACTCCCTCCCGCAAATAACCTCCCTCGAAAAGGGAGAGCATTTAGTGCCGCTTTCAGTGATGGTGGAAACTTACCTCGCCTTCGGGCGAAGCAAGTTTTTGCTTGTCGCGAAGCGGCCTGGCATCCCAGATTTATTATCTCCCGTATCGCGGTACGGGACAAGCTTTGCCGGGATGATTGTATTTTTGATTCGTGTCATGCCGGGCCTGATCCGGCACATCCAGGTGAGAGTTGATCTTTAATCAACCGATTATAGAATTCCTCGCCTTGCAGGCGAGGGTTGTTCGGTTCAGCAGGAGTTTTTTCAGCAACGCCAAAGAGGAGTTGAGATAAATGCCAAGAGTAAAAAGAGGTCTTACCGCCAGGAAAAAGAGAAGGAAGATTCTTAAACTGGCAAAGGGTTACTACGGCGGAAGAAAAAATCTGTATAGAGTTGCTACGGAAGCCGTTGAAAGAGCAATGAAATTCGCCTTTAGGGACAGGAGGGCCCGCAAGAGGGATTTCCGGAAATTGTGGATAGCCAGAATCAATGCAGCCGCCCGCAGCCATAACATTTCCTACAGCAGTCTGATCAGCGGCATGAAAAAGGCCGGTATCGAAATCGACAGAAAGATTCTCGCCGATCTTGCCGTCCATGATCCGAACGGCTTTACAAAAATAGTAAATGTCGCCATGGGTGAACAATCGGCATGAGGGCAGATCTTGAGGATTTGCGGAACCGCGCTGAAATCGAGCTGAATTGCGCGAAGAGTAAAGAAGAACTCCTCGCAATCCGGACGAAGTATCTGGGGAGAAAAGGGCTGCTGACGGGCATTCTGCGGGGTTTGGGAAATATCCCGGAAGAAGAAAGGCCCGCCATCGGAAAACTCTCCAATGAAATCAAAGAAGCTCTTTCTTTGAAGATAGAGGACGCTGTCCGCAGGATTGATGCCGACCAGAGACGAGATGCGCTCCTTGCCGGGAAAATAGACGTTACATTGCCGGGCAGAAGGATCAGACCGGGAAGTCTGCATCCCATTGCGCGCATATCAGAAGAGATCTGCAGGATTTTTACGGTCCTCGGCTTCTCTATCGCCGAGGGTCCTGAAGTAGAATACGATTATTATAACTTCGAGGCGCTCAATATCCCCAGAGAGCACCCCGCCAGGGATATGCACGATACATTCTACGTGTCCGACAATATTGTCCTGCGCACTCATACCTCACCTGTGCAAATCCGCGTCATGGAGAAACAGAAACCGCCGGTCAGGGTCATCGCGCCCGGAAAAGTGTACCGATGTGATTCCGATGTATCCCACACGCCCATGTTTCATCAGATAGAAGGCCTTCTGGTGGATAAGGGCGTATCTTTCGGCGATCTGAAGGGAGTCCTTACATTTTTTGCCAGGCAGATATTCGGGAAGGATACCGTCCTGCGATTCCGCCCCAGCTTTTTCCCTTTTACGGAACCGAGCGCGGAAGTCGATATTCAGTGCGTCATGTGCGGCGGCGTCGGATGCCGGGTATGCGGGCATAGCGGATGGCTGGAGATTCTGGGTTCCGGCATGGTTCATCCCGAGGTGTTCAGGAATGTGGGTTACGATCCGGAGGAGGTCTCCGGGTTTGCCTTCGGACTCGGGCTGGAAAGAATAGCGATGCTCAAGTACGGCGTTTCCGATATCCGAATGTTTTATGAAAACGATATGCGGTTCCTTAAACAGTTTTAAGTTTTGGACGGTTCAAGACTAAAAGCGCAGAAGGGCAAAAGGCTTGAAATAAACACCAGTCTTTAGCCGTCAGCCGTAATTGATGTCTCGTAAAAAGTCCATGGATTGAACCTTCGACGGTTTAGACGAAAATTCGACTTTTTACGAGATCGATATAATTTGAGAGTTCAAATTTATGTTAGTCAGTCTACGTTGGCTCAGAGATTATGTGGATATTACGCTCGGTCCGAAGGAGCTCTCGGAAAAGTTGACCATGGCCGGTCTGGAAGTGGACGAGGTTCGCGAAGTCGGACCCGGATTCGAGGGCGTTGTCGTGGGCCGGGTTGTCTCCGTGAGACCTCATCCCAATGCCGATAAACTTTCGCTGTGCGAGGTGTCGACGGGTGACAGGCAGTATCCGGTGGTCTGCGGCGCGCCGAATGTCCGCGCCGGTATTCTGGCTCCTTTCGCGCGTGTTGGCGCGACGATTCCAGGAGGTTATACTATCAGGAGCTCAAAAATCCGGGCAGAGCAATCCGAAGGGATGCTCTGTTCGGAAAGCGAACTCGGCATCGGCGGGGACGCAACCGGCATCATGATTCTTCCGGAGAATCTCCGGCCGGGGGATGACCTGGCGTCCGCTCTGGATCTGAAGGATGTGGTGCTGGATATCGGCGTTACGCCGAACCGTTCGGACTGCCTGAGTATCATCGGGATCGCGAGGGAGGTTGCCGCTCTGACCGGGGAAAAACTGAAGCATCCGGAAATCCGCCTGGAGGAGAAAGGAGAGGATATTTTCCGGATGACCTCCGTCGATATTCTGGATCCCGATTTGTGTCCCAGGTATACGGCCCGCATCATCAAGGGGGTCAAAATAGCTCCCTCTCCTTTGTGGATGCGTCTGCGCCTTGAGGCTGTGGGTCTGCGTTCCATCAACAACGTGGTGGATGTGACGAACTTCGTGATGATGGAATACGGCCAGCCTTTGCATGCGTTCGATTATAATCTGCTGGAGGAAGGCAGAATTGTCGTCCGGAGGGCCAGGGAGGCGGAGGAGTTCGTTTCCCTGGATGGAAAAACCAGGATTCTCGCTGCGGATACTCTTATGATATGCGATGGGGTCAAGCCGGTTGCGGTCGCCGGTATCATGGGAGGGATGAATTCCGAAGTCAAGGATGAGACGGATACTATTCTCCTGGAAAGCGCATATTTCAACCCGTCCTCCATCCGGGGTACTTCCCGGCGACTGGGTATGGGTACGGATGCGGCGTTTCGTTTCGAGCGCGGGATCGATCCGGAAGGGGTCGTGAGGGCGCTGCATCGAGCCGCGCAGTTGATTGCGGATTTATCCGGAGGGAGTGTCTGCACCGGCTATATCGATCAGTATCCCCTGAAGATCAAGAGCCCCGCGGGAATTCCGCTTCGAACGGAGCGGGTGCGGGATATTCTGGGCATAGCCATCGACCGTGTTGAAGTAGAGGGGCTCCTCAAGAGCCTGGAGATGACCGTTGAGCCCGCAGGCCGCGCCCTGATGGTGACCCCGCCCACATTCCGGGTGGATATATCCATGGAGACCGATCTCGTCGAGGAAGTCGCCCGGCTCTACGGGTACGACCGCATCCCGGAGACCCTGCCGCAGATCAATGTGCTGCCAGATATATGGGACAGGAAAAGGGCCGCCGAGGCCGTTATCAGGAATATACTGACAGGAGCCGGGTATTCCGAGGTCGTTAATTACAGCTTTACATCGCCGGCTTGCGTAGATATTCTCAACATTGCGGAAAACGATGAGCGCAGACAGTTTGTCAAGATACTGAATCCTCTGTCGGAGGATCTCTCCGTGATGAGGACGACCCTGGTTTACGGCCTTCTGGAGACCGTGAAAAGAAATGCGAATATAGGTCATACGGATCTCAGGATCTTTGAGAAGGGGAAGATTTTTATAGGTCGGGACCGGAATGAGCTTCCACTGGAAAAAGAGAAACTGGCGTGCCTGATCACCGGCCTCAGATATGATGAACTGTGGAATCCGAAGGGCGATTCCATGGACTTTTACGATCTGAAAGGATGCATTGAGGATCTGCTTGAGGGGCTTCGGGTCGGGGCGGCTGGATTCATTTCGGGAATCGAGGAGCCTTTCCTTCATCCGGGACGTTCATGTCTTATATCCGCCGGCCAGTCTTCTATAGGCTTTCTGGGGGAGATTCACCCTGATATAATGGATAAAATGGACCTGAAGGGCAGAATCATCGTATTCGAGATCGATTTTGATTTCCTGGCGGAGAGATTTAATGAAACAGTTGCCGTCAGGGATATTTCGCGTTTCCCCCCGACTTTGCGGGATGTCGCCTTTGTCGTTGAAACGGATCTGGAAGCGGAGAAAATTCTCGGCGCGGCCAGGGGCAAGGGTGAAGAATTACTTGAAAAAATAGAAATTTTTGATGTATATAGGGGCAAAAGTATTCCAGATGGTATGAAGAGCCTTGCGCTGCGATTCACGTATCGGTCCGCGGAAAAAACGCTTACCGACGACGAGATAAATCATGTTCACGCCGGTATTGTAAAAAGAATTGTGGAGACAACGGGGGCAAGGATCAGAGGGGAAAATATAAAATAAGAATATCCGGAAATTTCAGGAGGAAGGTTTATGACAAAGATTGATATTATTCAGAATGTATATGACAAACTGGGTCTCTCGAAGAAGGATTCCGTCAAGATCGTGGAATCGGTTTTTGCGATCATAAAGGAAAATCTGGCACGAGGAGAGAAAATCAAGATTTCCGGATTTGGGAATTTTATTGTAAAGGAAAAGAAATCAAGGAGAGGGAGGAACCCTCAGACGGGCAGCGAGATTGAAATTTCCCCGAGAAAGGTCTTGTCTTTCAAATCAAGCCAGGTGCTGCGCAGGGCCCTGAATAATAAATAGCGCATTTTGCTTATATACCGGAGTCCTTATTTCATTTGGGAAGATCGATCTGTGGATTCGGCGATTCCCGACAAAGTGTATTTCCGCATAGGCGAGGTCAGTAGAATTCTCGGTGTTGAGCCTTATGTTGTCAGGTACTGGGAATCCGAATTCAAGACGATAAAACCCGTCAGGACAGGGGCCGATCAGAGGCGTTACAGGAAAAAAGATGTGGAGGAACTCCTCCTGGTCAAGAAGCTTCTCTACGAGGAAGGATTCACCATCGCCGGAGCCAGAAAGAGACTAGGAGAACTGAAGAAAAACGGCAGCGGGGGTAACGACCTGGACAGGCTCATTGATATCAAAAAAGGCTTGCAGGAATTGAGAAAAATGATCGACTGAGAACATGGATAAAGATGGAAAAGGCCGGCATGCAAATGCGCCGGCCTTTTTTATATTGCATTTCTTCAGCCTGGACTTCTCCTCACTGTTTCTTCGATCTCTTCGAAGCCTTTAAGGGATTAATCTTCTGATTTTCTTCGCTTACAGCTTTCTTGATATGGGACGCAGTGGGACATCCTCCAACAGCCCATTTGGCAGTGGGGTCTGGATATATCTTGCAATACCTGCCTGCGGTGATTTCCAGTACTTTATTGCACCCTTCACAATTCTCGATAATGGTGTGGCAGCTTCCGCCATTGAATCCACAGCCTTTTTTGGTCATGAAAACACAATCATATCCGACTTTAACTGTCTGACAAACCATTTGAATCACCCCCTGAAAATTTGGAATTTACTTTAAAAAGGAATTCACGTAATAAAAAGCCGCTTTGCGGCAAAAAAAAACCGGGCTCACCAAAAACACCCGGATAAACCCGGTCCCACATAAAACTTTATTTACTTAGCACAATTATTTCCTTTGTCAAGAAAAAATATTTCGATATGCTATAATACTCCAAACGAAGCATTGACTTAGAGCGCAAAAACATGTTAACTAAAATTTCTTTTCAGATTACAATAAATTAGTAGATTGCTTGGCTGAAGGGCGCCCTTCGCAGCGAAGCCGCGAACCATATTGTAAAATAACAAACGAAAAACATGAAGGATCTGACCAGGACCTTTTTAAGATCTCTTTCAATCCAATCATCATGGAATTTCCGGCGTATGCAGAATCTCGGTTTTGCGTATGCTATGATACCGACTATTGAGAAACTGGGAAAGGACAGGAATGCGATTTCGAGGATGCTGACCAGGCATCTTCAGCCCTTCAATACGCATCCCTGTATGTCGGCAGCGATTATAGGATCCGTCGTAAAGCTGGAAGAGAATCTTTCCGGCATCGATGATTATGCAGAAGTGGATGCTCTCAAAAAGACGCTCATGGCCCCTTATGCGGCTATGGGCGATTCCCTTTTCTGGGGAGCTCTCAAGCCTTTCGCTGCTGCGCTCGCGGTGTTACTGGCCCTGAAAGGGTTTCTGATAGCTCCGCTCGCGCTGGTCCTGGTCTATAATGCTTTCCACTTCCTGGTGCGTATCAAAGGCTTTGAGGAGGGTTACAGGACAGGGAAGGGCGGCATTGATTTTATCAGGAAATTGAATTTGCCGCAGATGTCAAGGCGGATCCGCTGGATGTCTGTGGTTTTGCTGGGAATATTTTCCGCCGTGGTTTCAAGGGGGACCGATGCCGGCGTTTTCGGCCCGCATCGCATCATAGGGGGAGTGTTTGTTTTCGTTATCATATTGGTTATGTACTGGCTGATCAGAGAGGGGATATCTTCCCTTAAACTCCTGTACGGCTTTTCCATTCTTTTCATTCTTGTTGCGATGTGGTGAAATGGTTAAGACGAAAAGTTTCAAAATCATTAACGAGCTCGGCCTTCATGCGAGAGCGGCGGCTTTGATGGTCAAGGTGAGCAACAAATTCCAATCCAGGATCTTTTTCGAGAAAGACGGCGTTGAAGTGGACGGCAAGAGTATACTGGGCATATTGACTCTGGCGTGTCCCAAGGGGAGCATGATTTCCATAAGAGCGGAAGGTTCGGATGCGCGGGAAGCCCTGGAAGAGCTGGGAAAGCTCATCGAGAATAAATTCGGTGAAAAAAATTGACTGACCTGTTTGAAACTAAAAAGAATGTCGTTCTGAAAGGGATCGGTGTTTCTCCGGGCATTATCAGCGGGAAAGCCTATGTCCTGAACTACATGGACGTTCAAGTCCCTTATTACCACCTCACGAATGCGACGCAAATCCTGGAGGAGGCAAAGCGCTTCAGAAGGGCCGTGAGGGATTCGAAAGCTCAGTTAATGGAGGTGCGCAAGGCACTCAGCGAGGAAGAGGGTCTGGAGCCCGTGTTCATCATCGATGTCCATATTATGATGCTTCGGGACAAGATGCTGATCCATAATACGATTTCGAATATAAGGGAAAAAAGCGTAAATGCGGAATGGGCGCTCAGGATGACTATTGATAAGTACAGGCAGGCCTTCAGCAGGATAGAGGACAGTTACCTCAAAGAACGCATCAGCGATGTCGAGTACGTCGGACAGAGAATCATGAGCAATCTCATGGGGAAGACGCGGGAACCGATTTCACAGCTCAAGGAAAACGTGGTGATTATTTCCAGGGATCTTTCTCCGGCCGATACGGTTCAGATGAAGATGGAAAAGGTCCTCGGGTTCGCCACGGACATCGGAGGTAAAACATCCCATACGGCGATAGTCGCGCGCTCGATCGGTATCCCTGCGGTTGTCGGATTGGAGAAAATAACACACGAGGTCCGAAATGGCGATGTGGTCATTGTGGATGGGTGCGACGGTTTCGTTATAATCAATCCGGATCCGGAGATACTGAAGCGCTATGAAGAAAAACAGAGGCATTTTTTAGAGCTTGAAGAGGATCTCCTGAAGGAGGCCGATCTGCCGGCGACGACTCTCGACGGCTATGAAGTGGAGATCGGGGCGAATATAGAATTTGTCGAAGAGATTCCCTCGGCCATAACGCACGGCGCGGACGGCGTCGGGCTTTACCGGACGGAATTCATTTACATCAACAGGGAAAAGCTGCCGACAGAAGACGAACATTTCGCAAATTATGTCAGGGTCATTGAGGAAAAGGCACTCAAGTGGTCGACCATCAGGACCTTTGATCTCGGCGGGGACAAGTTCGTTTCTGATGCCAAGCTGGCGAAGGAATTAAATCCCGTTATGGGACTTCGGGCCATCCGTTTTTGCCTGCAGGAAGTCGACCTATTCAAAGTTCAATTGCGTGCGATTCTGCGGGCGAGCGCTTACGGAAAAACCCGCATCCTGTTCCCGATGATATCCGGTCTGGAAGAAATCCGGGAAGTGAAGAAAATTTTCGATCAGGTTAAGAAAGAATTGATTGCGGAGAATGTACCGATCGGACGTGACATAGAAGTCGGGATCATGATTGAGGTTCCTTCGGCGGTCGTCATTGCCGATCACCTGGCGAGGGAAGTCGATTTCTTCAGCATAGGGACCAATGATCTGATCCAGTACACGCTTGCCATAGACCGGGTCAATGAGCGCGTCACGTATCTTTACGAGCCCCTGCATCCCGCCGTGCTCAAGATGATCAAGATGATCATCGATGCCGGACACAGGGCCGGTATCCGGGTTGCCATGTGCGGGGAAATGGCGGGAGAACCGGCGTATACCATGATTCTCCTCGGGCTCGAACTGGATGAACTGAGCATGAATCCACTGGCCATACCGAGAGTGAAGAAGATCATCCGCAACTCGACCCTGTCGGAGTGCAGGGCACTGCTGGAAAAAGTCTTGATGTTCGAGAGCGCGCAGGAGATTGAGGATTACGTCAGGACTTACGTGGCGCGGCGTTTTCCGGAAGGACTTCCTTCCCGCGATTTGCAGGATTGCATTCGGCGCGACGATTCGTAGTGAGAGTTATTCATGACGGCAACACAATACAAGACGTGGGCCGCCGAGATGGGGGAAAAATACGGCGGTTTCCTCGGGCAGAAGAAGTCTGTCTTCTATCATTTGATGTTGGAACATTATATATCCAGGCTGGAGCTGGCGGAAAATTACGTTTCCGAAATCCGCGACCTCTCCCGGAAGGGAATCGTAATCTTCGCCCAGAAGAACAAAAGTCAGCTCAATTGCCTTATTCTTCATGATATCCTTTACAGAACTTTCCGTAGAGGTATTTTCTGCCACGGCGTAAACATGCTTTTCTGGCAGCCTTTCTCCACAAATCTCAAAATACTGTTTTCCCGTTCCTTTGATTTCCTTTTCAGGAAAAATTCTTTGAGCCCTGACAGGGCGGGGCTCCTCAAAGAAGCAGCCGGCAACAACCAGTATTGCATGATTTACCTCCGCGGCTCCGATCTCGCGGGAGGATTGAAGGATCCGATCATACAACTCGCCGCCGTCCAGAAAGATCTGGATGTCCCTATATACATTGTACCTGTTCTGGTCTCTTACGGAAAACGCAGGGAAAAGACTTACAGGACTCTGACGGAAATCATTCTGGGGGAAATGGAGAATCCCGGGCCGATCCGGAGATTGATTACGTTTCTGAGGCATGCGAAGAAGGCATCGGTTATCTGCTGCCGTCCGGTGAATCTCATGGAATATCTGGAAAGGGCCAAGGGGAAATCCCAGGAAACCCTCTCTTTCAATTTGAGAAGAGAGTTGATCGAAGAGATCGACAACGAGAAAAGAGCTGTATTCGGTCCCGTCCTGAAATCGAGGGAAGAACTTATAATGACCACTCTGCGGGACACGTATCTCGCCAGGCTGATGGAGGATATGGCTGCCAGGGAAAAAAAAGATTACAAAGTCGTATTCAAGGAAGCCAAAAAGTATCTGCGGGAGATCGCCGCCGATTATAATGAAATCTATATAGAGATCTGGCAAAAATTGCTAACCTGGCTGTGGAATAATATTTACGACGGCGTGGTCTCCGACCGCGAAGGGATGGCGAAGATCAAGGAAATATCGAAAAAAATGCCTTTCGTGATCATACCCTGCCATCGCAGCCATATCGATTATCTGCTGCTTTCCTATGTCTTCGATGAATACGGGATACAGCTTCCGTTTATTGCAGCGGGCACGAATCTGCTCTTCTGGCCTGCAGGCCATATTTTCAGAAAATCAGGCGCGTTTTTTATCCGCCGCACGTTCAAGGGACAGGAGCTTTATCAGGCTGTCTTTTCAAAATACCTGAAGATGCTTTTGAAGGAGGGTTTCCCCATAGAGTTCTTTATCGAAGGAGGCAGGAGCCGGACCGGAAAGATGGCCATGCCCAAATACGGTCTCCTTTCCATGGTCATTCAGGCATACAAGGAAGGGATCAGCGATGACCTGGCGATTGTCCCTGTCTTTATCGGATACGATCGCGTAATGGAGGAAAAGTCGTATTTGAAAGAGCTCGGCGGCGAGCCGAAAAAAAGGGAGAACGCGGCCGATATCATCAAAAGCAGCAATATCCTGAGAAAACGTTTTGGAAGCGTATACGTCAATATCGGCGAGCCGATATTTCTTAAATCCTATCTCGCTTCGCTCGAAAAGCCTTTCGACGATATGAGCCTGAGTGAGCGCAGGAGCTTGTACCGGAAGATCGGCTACGAAATCGTCGGCGAGATAAACAGGATATCAGTCGTAACGCCGTTTGCCATGGTCGCCTGTGGCCTGCTCTGCCACTACAGAAGGGGGATATCTCATAATGAATTGATGGATGTACTCCGGGAGTTTTACGAGTTCCTAACTTACAAGAAGGTAAAATTCGCGTCTACTTTCGCCAATCGCGAAAAGGCTCTCGAGGATGCGCTGACATTGTTCGAATCGTCCAACCTGATCACACGGATGGGCATCGAAGAAGAGGATAAGGAAGACGAGATCGAGGAAATCGTTTATTCCATCGCGGACGACAAAAGGCTGAACCTGGAATATTACAAAAACAACATACTCCATTTTTTCATCTCTCTCGCTTTTGTGGCCACGTCTATCCTGTCGAGCAGGGAAGATACCATACCTCTCTATCAGATCATGGAGGATTATAAATTCTTCAGGAGGCTCTTCAGGAACGATTTCATCTTCGACGATAAGAAGGATGACGTGGACGAAGTCAACGACATCCTGAATTATCTGCATGAGCAGGGCATGATCGCCGGAGAAGAGAGGGGGGACGAGGCCTGGATTGAGGTGAAGGGGAAAGGGAGAACGAACCTGAGGCCTTTCGCCGGCCTCATTCATAATTACATCGAATCGTACTGGATCGTGGTCAGAGGCTGTTCTTATCTCAAGAAAATGTCGAAGACGGAGCGCGATTTTGCCAAGAAGATACAGCAACTTGGGACCCGGATGTTCAAAAAGGGAGAGATCGTGAGAGGGGAGGCCCTTTCCAATCAGAATTATCAGAGCGCTATAAAGTTTCTGACTGATTCGGAGATACTTCTCATGTCGATGGTCAAGGACAAGAAGGAAAAGAGGGAAACGAAATACTATTCCCTCACGGAAGACAAATTCAAGATCGAATCCCTGCGCCAGAAACTGTTCAGGTTTTTGTAGTTAGGGCGAAGGCGAAAGGTAATTTGGGATTTTGCGTTTTACTCGTCCGGGTATCGCTCTCTGATTATCTGCATCGATTCTAAATTGTTCAGAAAGACCTCGATCAATTCCGGGTCGAACTGTTTTCCGGCCCCTCCTTTCAGGACCTCCAGGGCTTTCGACTCGTCCCATGCCTCTTTGTATGATCTTCTGGAAGTCAGGGCGTCGTAAACATCGCAGATCGCAACGATCCTTCCGAAGAGCGGGATATCTTCCCCTTTTTTCCCGAGTGTTACAGTTCCTTCCTTCGTCTCCAGGACCACTCCCGGATAGCCGCTTCCGTCCCAGCATTCATGGTGGGTCAGTGCGACCGCCTCAGCAGCGTCGTCGAGGTCGGATTTCTTGTCCCGGAAAAGCTCCGCTCCGTAGATCGTATGCTTTTTCATGAGGTCGTACTCTTCCGGCGTGAATCTTCCCGGCTTTTTCAAGATCGAATCAGGGATGGCGACCTTGCCCACATCATGGAGCATCGCCGCCATGCGGAGTGTGTCCCGGGAGGATTCGATTTCCGTGGGGCTCAGCCCATTCTTAACGGCCCAGTGCTCATATACAACCACGGCGTAACCGGCGACCCGGTTGACGTGGGCGCCTGTTTCCTTCGGGTCGCGCATCTCCGCCATGCGAATGGTCCTCAGGATAATATTGCGCGTAAGCTGCGCCCTTTCGAGGGCGACCGCTGCGGTGCCCGCGAAAGAGCGAAGGATCTTTTCGTCGCCTTTCGAAAAAGGGATGATATTGTTCCGGTCGTCCTGGGCATTGATGATCTGGAGTACCCCGACGATATCGCCGCGAAGAGTGATCAGCGGGATAGCCAGCATGGAACGGGTGCGGTACCCCGCTTTTTCGTCGAATTGCCGGCCGAAGCTGTATGGAACGCCGCCGTCCAGGCGGTACACATCGGGGATATTCAGGACCTGTCCGGTGGATGCGCAGTAGCCTGCGATGGTGTCCTGGCTTATCGGTATGGTGAAAGTAGAATAGACAAGCCGCGCCTCCCTGGGGAGTCTCTTCTCGAGAGTGCTGTTTTGCGTGTAGCTGAAAATCAACCGGTCCTTATCGCGGATGTAGATCGACCCTGCATCCGCGTTGACGAACCGGCGCGCTTCACTCAGGATGCGCTCCATCAGGATATCCATATCCTTGAGTTGATTGAGCCCGATACTGATATTGATCAGTCCTTCGAGTTTTTCATGTTCAGTCAGCATATTAAAAAAGGATAGGGCTCACAGTGATTATCGTATTCTCACTCTCTCAGCTTCTCGCCTTTTTATCTTCTTTCTTCCTGGGCGCTGCGCCCTCCGCTAATACTGTAAAACGCCCCCATGCCCGGATAGAATCCCTGATCACCGAGGTCTTCTTCTATCCGCAGAAGCTGGTTGTATTTTGCGAGCCGCTCGCTTCTCGAAACGGAGCCGCTTTTGATCTGGCCGCAGTTGCAGCCTACAGCGAAATCAGCCATGTAAGAGTCTTCGGTCTCTCCGGAGCGGTGGGAAATAACGGTGGTGTAACCCGCCTCCTTCGCCCGCTGTATTGTGTCCAGCGTTTCGCTCACGGTTCCGATCTGGTTTAGCTTGATGAGAATGGAATTGGCCACCCCCATCGAGATTCCCTTTTCCAGTCTTTTTATATTGGTCACGAAGATATCATCGCCCACGATCTGGACCCGGGAGCCCAGTTCTTCCGTAAGGAGACGCCACCCTTCCCAATCGTCTTCGGCGAGCCCGTCTTCGATGGACACGATAGGATATTTTTTTACGAGGTCGCGGTAGAACTTAACCATCTCCTCCGGGCTTTTTTCAGGTTTTTTTTCTCCAGAGAGGATGTATTTTCCCTTCTTGTAAAAAGAGCTTGCCGCCGAATCGATGGCGAGGTAAATGTCCTCGCCGGCCTTGTATCCCGCTTGTCCGATCGCTTTCACTATCAGTGACATCGCTTCTTCATTGGATTTGAGATTCGGCGCGAACCCCCCTTCATCGCCGACCGCTGTATTGTATCCCTTGCTCTTCAGGACGGCTCTCAAGTTATGAAAGACTTCGGAGCACATGCGAATCGCGTCCCGGTAATAACGCGCGCCTGCGGGCACGATCATGAATTCCTGGATGTCGACGTTGTTGTCGGCGTGTTTTCCTCCGTTCAGTATATTCACCATGGGAACCGGAAGATTTCTGGCGCAGAGCCCCCCGATGTAGCGGTACAGAGGTTCAGCCATGAATTCCGCCGCGGCCCTGGCGCAGGCAAGCGAGACGCCCAGGATAGCGTTCGCTCCCAGCGATCGCCTATTCTCGGTGCCGTCAAGCTGAATCATCGTGTTATCGATTTTCCTCTGCTGAAGACTGCTCATGCCCGTGATTTCGGGGCGTATCTTGTGCAGGATATTGTGGACGGCCTTTTGCACGCCCATTCCGAGATATCTTTTCTTGTCTTTGTCTCTCAATTCGAGCATTTCATGCTCTCCTGTCGACGCGCCGGAAGGAACGGAGGCCCTGCCGACAATCCCCGATATTAAACCAACTTCCACTTCCACTGTTGGGTTGCCTCTTGAATCCAGTATTTCTCTTGCATGGACATTGATAATCTCAGACATGCTTATCTCCTTCTCGGAATTTTATGATTGAAAAGTGCCGACCCCATCGATATTTGCCTATAGTAGCACTTCAAGAATTACACTAAACACCGGAAACTTTCAAGAATGTTCTCGGCAGAAAGCCGAAGCCCTCTTCCTCATCTTCTCGACTTACTTTTTTTAATTTCAGGTATTCCTTGCGAACACCGGGCCGTTACTGTAATATAAACTGCTACTTTGGAGGTCCGGTCCTTATCGATCGCGCTGGCGGCCGAGGGACCGCGGAAGGGAAAACGCTTGCGTGGTCAAAGTAAAAACAAGGCTCTTTCTGCATTTGAAAAAATGGATTGAGAAGGCGTGTGCGGATTATAACATGATCGAATCCGGAGACAGGATTCTCGTGGGGGTTTCCGGCGGCGTGGACAGCCTGGCCCTCCTGGATCTCCTCAATACGCCGATGCTCTTTATCCCCTGTGATTTTTCCATTCTCGCCGTCAATATCGATCTCGGGTTCGATCCGGAGTATGCGGGGGCTGCTGTTATCAGGAAATATTTGGAAGAGAATGGATATGAATATAGGATCGATAAAACGGATATAGGGCCGCTCGCGCACAGCGAATATAACCGGAAGAACCCCTGCTTTCTGTGCTCGCGGCTGCGGCGAAAGAGATTGTTTGAGATCGCGGACGAGGAGGGCTGTAATAAAATCGCGCTTGCCCATCACAGGGACGATATCATAGAAACGCTTCTCATCAACATTTTCTATGGACGGGAGATCAGCACCATGATGCCCGTGCAGTCGATCTTTTCCGGGGACCTCCGCATCATACGCCCGCTTTCCTATATTCACGAGAGGCTTATAAAAAAATACGGCCGGGAGCAGGGGCTTCCCGCCGTTGCGAATCCGTGTCCCACCAGCGGAACATCGAAACGGACGGTGATCAAGAGATTGCTCGACGAACTGGAAAAAGACAACAACCGGGTGCGGGAGAATATTTTCAAGGCGATGCATCGTGTGAAGACAGATTATCTGCCCGGAGGCGGGACAAAGAGTTAAAGACACCACTTAGGTCTGTAAGAGGGTGGAACTATAGATATTTGAACTGAGCAATGATCAGGAAGAAACAATCAGGAGAAAAAATCATAGCCCAGAATAAAACCGCCCGGATGAATTACAATATCGAGGACAGCTATGAGGCGGGGATTTCCCTGCTGGGCACCGAAGTCAAGGCCCTGCGGGAGGGGCGGGTCAATCTGAAGGACTCCTATGCCATGGTCCGGGACGGAGAGATCCTTGTCCATGACATGCACATCAGCCCGTATTCACACGGCAACCGCATGAACCATGACCCTCTTCGCGTGAGAAAACTCCTCCTCCACAAGAATGAGATCAGGAGGCTTTATGGAAAGTCCCGTGAAAGGGGGATGGCCCTTGTTCCCCTGAAAATTTATTTCAAGAACGGGAAGGTGAAGATTGAGCTCGGCGTCGGCAGGGGGAAAAAGCTGTACGACAAGCGCGAGGCTCTCAAAACAAAAGAGGACAGGAGAGACATGGAGCGGATGATGAAGAAGTAAGTTTCCGGTTCCGTGGCGCCCGTTCGCCTTTTCCAAAAACTTTCCAATATTTCTTTTTCTTCTTTAGTTTCGTTAACTTCGCCTTTATTTTTGTCCTCCAAACGATGTTTCTTTCCCTCAGTGTAAAAAATAAGGGATCGGCGCATGGACATCGGTTTCCATCGATAATATTCTTTAAATAAAAGATACGGAGGTGGCCGGATGAAAGCAGTGAAATACCTGATTATCGCCGCCGGCTGGTCCTGTCTGGCCGCGTTTTCCTTATCGGCTTCCCATGACGATGTCCCGAGAATCACGGTGCAGGAGTTGAAAGAAAAAATGGACAGGCATGAGGACATCGTGGTGCTCGATATCCGCAGCGAAGACGCGTATGCCGGCAGTACGGTCAGGATTCCGGGAGCGATCCGGATGCCTCTCGATCAGGTGGGTGAGCGCTACAGAGAGCTGCCGCAGAACCGGGAGATCGTTACTTATTGCACCTGACCGAATGAGCACTCCAGTGCCGGTGCGGCGCTGATCTTGATGAACAAGGGGTTCAAAAAGGTCGAGGCGCTCAAGGGAGGTTTCGACGCCTGGGTTGCAGCCGGATTTCCGGTGGAGACGAAGTAGGCAGGCAATTTAACTGGATAGGATCGGATGTCAAGTTTGACGTGGGTAACGGTAATTGGTTGATATACCTCTTTTTTTAAAATTACCACTTGACTTACAGGGGCACTGGGCTTACACTAAATATAACTTACCAAGGGGGCGCACTGGTTTCGACGGGGATAGTGAAGCTGTCGGTTGCATGCCGAGGTTCCTACCAGGCCTCGTTAAACAGGTAGGGAACATTTAAGCGCAAATTACGATTACGCTTTAGCCGCATAGACGGCTACGTCCTCCCGATCCCGCCTGCCGGATCAGGTCAGGGCGTCATAAAGGCAGGATAACCGAACTCGCTTTCCTGGGGCGGGCAAGGCGAAAACCACACAGGATAGCCCCTGAAGAATCCTGCCTCCGGGAGTTTTCAGGGGTGAATGTAAAACAGCGGCTAAGCATGTAGAAACTGCAGTGGAATATTTTCGGACGCGGGTTCGACTCCCGCCGCCTCCACCA
>JBHGBI010000032.1:0-19150 GCA_041946925.1 Syntrophales bacterium
TGTCCAGAACTTCCCGCACTTTTTGTGAAAGTTCTCGCATATTGAAGGGCTTCTGAATGAAAGCATTGCATCCCAGTTCCATGATCCGCGTCGCCTGATCGTTCAGACTGTATCCGCTCGACAGGATTACTCTTACCCTCGCGTCGATTTCTTTGAGTTTCTCGAAAGTCTCCCGCCCGCCCAGGTCCGGCATAATCATGTCCAGTATCACCAGATCGATGCCGCTTCCGCGGCTTTCGTACATCCGGATCGCCTCTCTTCCGCTGTGACATATGAGGACATGGTATCCGAGTTTTCTGAGAATCTCCGCCGTGACGCGGAGGATCGTCTCCTCGTCGTCCACGAGGAGTATGGTTTCAGAACCCCTCAGAAGTTCTTCCGAAATTCCGGTTTCGCCGGCGATTTCCTTTGACGATGCCGGCAGATATATTCTAAAGGTGCTCCCGTGGCCTTTTTCGCTGTATACGTTGATGATGCCGCCGTGTCCCTTGACGATGCCGTATGCGGAGGCAAGGCCGAGCCCCGTGCCCCTTCCCATCTCTTTGGTTGTGAAAAACGGTTCAAAAATACGCTTGCGGACTTTTTCGTCCATGCCTATGCCGGTATCCGTCACGGAAATCCTGACATAGTCTCCGGGCCTGAGGTCCAGAAGGGCGGCATGGGCTTCGTCCAGGACGGCGTTTTCCGCCTCGATGAAAAGGTCTCCTCCTGCCGGCATGGCCTGCCATGCATTGATGTACAGATTCAACAGCACCTGTTCGATCTGAATCTGGTCTGCTTCTACTGCCCACAATGCTTTTTGCAGTTTTACGTGGATATTGATCTCTTTTTTCGTTCGTCCAAATAAAGAAACGGTCTTTTTAATGAGTTCATTAAGGTCTGTCGGCTTCACCTGGATTTTGCCCGCCCGCGCAAACCCCAGAAGCTGTTTGGTAAGATCGGCGCCGCTTTTCACCTGCTGTTCCACGCCCTTGAGCATCTCGTAATGGGGGTGTCCGGTATCCATGTCCAGAAGCATGAGAGATACGTATCCCTGGATGCCCATAAGAAGGTTATTGAAATCATGCGCGATGCCGCCGGCCAGCGTTCCGATGGCCTCCATTTTCTGGGCCTGCTGAAGCTGGGCTTCCAGCTTGCGATGTTCTGTGATGTCCTTTAGAAGGCCGACTATTCCGACCAGGATTCCATTTGAGTTGAAATTGGGCGCCGCGCTCATATTGAACAGTCTGGGAGAGCCGTCCTTGTTCAAAAGAGTAATGGACATGTCCCTCACTATTTCTCCTCGATCCCGTATGCTCAGAAGGTTCCGGACATGCTCTCTCATGCCTTCCTCGGCAAAGTCGTGGAAGTGTCTTCCGATCACTTCTCTTCTCTTGTGTCCCATGATCACTTCCCATGCCGGATTAATGTATGTAAAAGTGCCGTCTACATCCAGATTGTAGATGATATCCGGCGCGTTATGGCTCAGGGATTTGAATTTCTCTTCGCTTTCTCTCAGTTCTTCTTCCGAGGTCTTTCTTTCCTGAAAGAGAAGATCCATATCGGATTTGATCAGGGAGACGGCATCGAACACGGGTTTGAAGGGATGCCGCGGGTCTATCTTGGGCTCATCGTAAAACCCGCTTCCCTCCCAATTGATCCTTCCAAGATAATCCAGGAGCTCGTTCACATACTGCCGGATTCGGTCTGACGCCGGTTCATTTTTGTCGGTATGACTTGAGATGATTTTGACCGGGGATTTCTTTCTTATCAGTGTCTTCTCTTTCCGGATGAGTTTCATGGCGGTATCGAAATCGCTCACATTGTATACCGGGAAAGGGACCAGTCCTTTGCTGAGATTGATGGCCGCGCTTATGGACATGTTTGTCCCGTACAGGACGAACATCCGGAAGGGGTGTTCCTTGTACCACTGCTGCATGAAATTGATGAAATACCGGCGGGCTTTGAAAGATACATCCGATACATCGGTCATATTGACCAGGACAAACGCGGAGCCGTCCGGGGCATCAAGGAAGCCGGTCATGGTTTCATGCATCTTGGCGATAGCGGGCATATGGATTTCTTCAGCCGAACCTGAGATATCGGCGTGAAGGATATCACCGTCGATGATCTCGTAGCGTATCGACAATCCGTCAAAACGGAGAAACCAGCCTTTGTTTCTGGTGATATTGGGAAAGTCGCGCCTCGATTCGGCGCTTTCTTCTTTCTGCTTTTCGGCAGGGGGACCATGGCGCGACAGCAGGTTCAGGGCGGTCGTCACGGCATGGGCGTAATCCCTTGCCATTCTGATATTACGGCGGGAGTAAAACCTGGCAACCAGCCGGACAGGTATGCCGAGCATAAGGGAAGCGCCGTAAAAAATCAGTCCCGCAAGCCTCGGTCCTGCTTTTTTCACAAAATTGATATAGCTTCTGATTGTTTCCAGAGAAATGCCATGAATTCTCGAGCAATCCTCCATGAGGATGTAGGGCTGTTCCGGAGACAGATTTTCAGAGATGAACCGGTGGTACAGCAGAAGCTTATCTTTGGCGCTCCTGGGCGAAATAGAGCCGGAAGGCCGGGAAACGATTATACTATCGCCCAACATGTATAAAGTCGATCGAAAGTTGTTCCCGCATCGGATATTCGTCCACTCCGGCTTTCGCACGACGGCACGGCCGGTTATCGGGCAGACTTGACTCGATGATGGCTGTGAATGTTCCACGTGTTCGCCGTTCATTTAACCCCGGACAGTTGGAGTTCGTGGTTCTCTGCCTGTTCAAAGATTAACGATTAAAAACCTGTCCCGTTTAAATCGTTTGCGGAAACATTGCAACATAAAAAACACCCTTACGGCAAATTTGGGAATTATTTGTCATCCCGAGCCTGTCGAAGGGTGATGCGTGGGATTTGGAATTCAGGATTTATTGTGCCTTTACCTGCTCGTAGTCACCCCTGCCCGGTCGCAGTACTGGAAAACAGGGCACTTGCTGCAAAAAGGAGATACCGGCCGGCAGATATGCCGACCGTGAGCGACCATGATTGTATTGTAAACCGCCCAGTATTTTCCGGGAAGCTTCGCCCGCAGGGCGTCTTCGGTTTCGCGGGGGGTTTTTGTGCGTACATAACCCAGCCTGTTTGATATCCGGTGGACATGGGTGTCGACACAGATTCCCTTCCCGCCGAAGCCGAGGGCGAGTACGAGGTTGGCTGTTTTCCTTCCCACCCCCCGCAGGGTCAGCAGCTCCTCCATTGTATCCGGGACTTGTGAATGGAACCTGTCGACCAGGTTACGGCATATATCAAGAATGGCCTTCGATTTTGTTCTGTAAAATCCTACTGGATAAATGGCTCTGATGATATCGTCTTCTGAAAGCCTGAGCATCTCTTCCGGCGTGAATGCCAGCGAAAAAAGCCTCCGGGAGGCTTCCGCCGTGACTTCGTCCGTTGTTCGCGAGCTTAAGACAGTGGAGATGAGAATCCGAAACGGGTCGTTTTTCTGTTCAGCCAGAGAAGTGACTATGGGGAGATCCCAGTGGGCGGTCTCTTTTTTCAGAATGCGGATGACCTTATCGATATCGCGGTCGAGCATGATTTAAGGCGCACGGCTAAAGGCTAAGGGCAAAGGGCTAAAGGCCAAAGGTTGAAAGTTGTAAAACTTCGCATTTGATTTAAAAATTCTTGCTGACTTTTTAGCCTGTTGCCTTTCATCTTTACCGATCACCTTCAATATTGAGTTGATAGTTTTCCTTTCGCCTTTTGCCCTTAGCCTGTCAATTATATCCCTCTTCATTTGCCAGCATATCAAGGTGGATAGTGGCGATGTCTTCTATATCCAGGTTAGCTTCTTCTCTGCTGTTGCGAAAATCCACGATTTTGATATACCTCTTGCAGCGCTCACATACGTCAACGCGGTATCTCTCATCTTCTTCGACTGTGAAATACGAAAGTGTCTTTTGCTCTTCATTGCCGCAGAACGGACATTTGATTCGTCGGAAATGCCATTCCAGGCCGCACTGGCTGCAAAAGAGAAATCTCTTTCCTTCCTCTTCCCGCAGTTCCCCGATTTTCGGCTCCTTACCGCAAACCGGACAGTATCCCTCCTCCCAACCGGATTTTGAAATCCGCCGGGCATACTGCCTGGCGATCTTTTCGAGCGCCGGCCGCAGACTTTCTTCGACAAAAAATCCGATCAGGTCAAAAGCTTCATCATCCTGGTCCGACTCATCCCCTTGCAGATATTCGAACGATTCCCGGACCATAGCCTCGTAATTGAGTTTTCCGTCCACCAGGTCCCGCATTGCCTCTCTGGCCGCTTCGGGATTAATTTCTTCTGCGATTTTGAGGAGTGCGAGAAAATACTCTTTCGGTTCCCTCAGATCCAGTTCTCCCGCCGCAAAATCGACCAGCGGCAATCCTCCCGAGAGCTTTTTGCTTATCAGTTTGTCATCGATCCGGAAAATGTTCTGTTTCATTTTCTGCCGGTATTCTTCCCGGAGAATCAGTATATCGCCGAAGATATCCAGCAGTTCCCTATAATGGGGGCTGGAGTCTTTGCGTTTTTCGATGATCTTAAGGCTGTCTTTCAGTTTAGCCATACGTTTTTAAACCCCTCTTTGTTTTGATGCTACGGTATATACCCTTTCACAGCTAATTTCAATTATAGGTATTAAGGGTTCAGGGAAAATCGAGTTCCATCCAATTCTGATTTTTCAATCTGAAGCCCGACACTGCTCCTCACCAATCCCCTATTCTTCACATCTGACCACGTTCGACAGTTCGCCGATTCCTTCGATGGAGACGGAGACAATGTCGCCGGGATTAAGGAAGACAGGCGGATTTCTTGTATAACCCACACCTTCGGGAGTGCCGGTGAGGATGACAGTACCCGGCAGGAGCGTCATCGACATGCTGAGATTGCTGATAATCGACGGCACATCGAAAATCATGTCCGATGTATCCGAATCCTGTACAATAGAACCATTCAGCAAGGTGGAGATCCGAAGGTTATTGGGATCCAGGATCTCGTCGGCGGTCACGATGTAAGGTCCGATAGGGCAGAAGGAATCGAAGCTTTTTCCCCGGGCCCACTGATTTTTCTGCTTGTGAAACTGCCAGTCGCGGGCGCTGACATCATTGGCGCAGGTATACCCGAGCACGCAGGAAAGCGCCTCCTCCTTCGGAATATTCTTTACTCTGCGCCCTATAACCACGGCCAGTTCTCCTTCATAATCCACGAGAGACGGCCCGGCCCTGGGAAGCCAGATAACCGAGCCGGGACCGGTTATGCTTGTCGTCGCCTTCAGAAACAGGACCGGGATGTCCGGATAGGTCATTTGCGTTTCATCTCCGTGCTGGCGGTAATTGATCCCGAGGGCGAGAATATTGGGCGGATCCACGGGTGCGAGCCATTTTTCAATCTTCAATCGCCTTTCAGTCATCCTGAATTCCCCGAAGATATCCCCCTCGATCTCCAGTGCTTCATCAGGCCTTTCGGGAGCGTATATTCCGTAAGATATTTTTTCCCCATGAGACAGAAAGCGAACGATTTTCATGATTTCTCCTTGCGCAAATTTTCCATAATTTTCAATATTTACGGAGATTTGTCAAGTATAATTATAAAGTAGAGATTGTCGGGGTGATTGCCGTAAATAGAGAATTGTTGTATAATTCAATGCTTATTTCCGATCGCGTGATTTTTATGAATACTTTCAAAATAGTGACCGAATTCAAGCCGAAGGGGGACCAGCCGCAGGCCATCGAGAAGCTCGCCGACGGGGTGGAAAAGGGTTTCCCCCATCAGGTTCTTCTGGGCGTCACCGGTTCCGGAAAGACTTTCACTATAGCCAATGTTATCCAGGCCGTGCAGAGGCCGGCCCTGGTTATCGCCCATAATAAAACTCTGGCCGCCCAGCTCTATACCGAGTTCAAAACCCTTTTCCCGGAAAATGCGGTGGAATATTTTGTCAGCTATTACGACTACTATCAGCCGGAAGCCTATATACCGAGCACGGATACGTATATTGAAAAGGATGCCTCCATTAACGAGGCCATAGATAAAATGCGCCACTCCGCCACGTACTCCATTCTGGAAAGGAGGGACGTGATTATCGTCGCCAGTGTCTCCTGTATATACGGCATCGGATCTCCGGAAGCTTATTATGGAATGCTGCTTCTGCTCGACGAGGGGATGGAACTTGCCAGGGATCAGATGTTGCGGAAGCTGGTGGAAATCCAATACGCACGCAACGATATCGATTTTCACCGCGGGACTTTCCGGGTACGGGGGGACATTGTGGAAATCTTTCCCGCGTATGAGGAAGAGCGTGCGATCCGGGTGGAGTTTTTCGGCGATACGATCGAGTCAATATCCGTTATAGACCCCATTCGCGGCAGAAAGATAGACAGGCTCCGTAAATGCGCCATATACCCCGGAAGCCATTACGTGACGACGAGAGAAAACCTGAAACGCGCTGTTGCCGCCATCCGGGAGGAACTGGGGGCCAGGCTGCAGGAGCTCAGGTCGCAGGATAAGCTCCTGGAAGCACAAAGACTCGAAATGCGCACCAATTTCGATCTCGAAATGATGGAGGAGATGGGCTACTGTCAGGGCATCGAAAATTATTCCCGCCACCTCACAGGGCGCAATCCCGGTGAGCCGCCGCCGACGTTGATGGATTATATTCCCCGCGACGCACTGATCATTATCGACGAGAGCCATGTCACGGTGCCGCAGTTGAACGGTATGTACAGGGGCGACCGATCCCGCAAAGAAACGCTGGTCAATTACGGTTTCCGGCTTCCCTCCGCGCTGGATAACCGCCCGCTCACGTTCTCCGAATTCGAGGCATATCCCCAGCAGAGATTGTACATATCAGCGACACCCGCCGAGTATGAGTTGAAAAAGGCCAAAAAGAGAGTCGTGGAGCAGCTCATCAGGCCGACCGGACTGATGGATCCGGATATCCTCGTCAAGCCCGTAACACATCAGGTGGACGATCTTCTCGGCGAGATCCGCAAGAGGGTGGCGAAAAAAGAGCGCGTCCTCGTGACCACCCTTACCAAGAAAATGGCGGAGAACCTGACCCTGTATTACCAGGGGCTGGGCGTGCGGGTGATGTATCTCCATTCGGATGTAGCTACTCTGGAGAGGGTGAATATCATCCGCGACTTGAGAATGGGCAAGTTCGACGTCCTTGTCGGTGTCAACCTCCTCAGAGAAGGTCTGGATATCCCGGAGGTCTCCCTGGTCGCCATACTCGACGCGGATAAAGAGGGATTCCTGCGATCCGAACGCTCCCTGATTCAAACCAGCGGAAGGGCGGCGCGGAACGTCTCCGGAGAAGTTATCATGTATGCGGATAAAATGACGGCCGGGATCAGGGCATGCATACGCGAAACAAAACGAAGGCGGGATATCCAGAAGAAATACAACGAGGAAAACGGCATAACGCCGGAGTCGATCAAAAAATCGATCAGCGATATCCTCTCGTCTGTTTATGAAGCGGATTACGTGACCGTCGCCGCCCCTGAAGAGGAGGAAATCTTCCTCTCTGAAAAGGAGCTTCTTGCCAGGATCAGAAAATTGAGAGAAGAGATGAACAAGGCGGCAAAGGATCTCGAATTCGAAAAAGCAGCCCGGATCAGGGACAGGATAAAGAGGCTTTCGGAACAGCAATTGGAGTTCGGATAATGATCGAATCCCAGGCACCACTCTTCGACAGCTCAGGGTGAAAAACCGTACATGCAAGAAGTTTCATCAGGAATTTCGAATAACGGGTTGTCTGTCATGCTGAGCTTGTCGAAGCATAATATTTGAATTCAGGATTTATTCTGGATGAGCACCGATCTTCTGAAAAATAAAATAAACAATGCTCCAAAAGGCATCGGCGTTTACCTGATGAGGGACAAAAGCGGCAGGGTTATTTATGTCGGCAAGGCGAAGAACCTCAGATCCAGGATCCGGGCCTATTTCGGGATGAAAGATTCCAGACCGATGATCCCGTTTCTCGTTCCCAAAATATGCGACGTCGAATTCATCATGACCGATACGGAGAAAGAAGCCCTGATACTGGAAAACAATCTGATCAAGGAGCACAGACCCCGGTATAATGTGTATTTCAGGGACGATAAGGATTATTTCAACCTGCGGATTGATCAGCGGGAGCCGTTTCCGCAATTCCAACTGATCAGGCGTCCGAAAAAGGATGGAGCCACCTACTTCGGCCCGTTCTCTTCGAGCACGGCGGTGAAGGAGACTCTTCACTTCATCCAGCGGATCTTCCCCATGAGGACCTGTAAGATGGTTGAATTCCAGACGCGGAGCAGGCCGTGTATCGAATACGAGATAGGCAGGTGTCTTGCACCCTGCTGCAATCTGGTGGATGCGGAAACCTATCACGAAATGGTGAGGGATGCGGTGTCTTTCATGGAAGGGCGCGGCAGTAAGCTGAAAGCGGACCTGAGAAAGAGAATGAAGACCGCGGCGGAAAAATTCCGGTTTGAAGAAGCCGCGAGGATCAGGGACATGCTCCGCGCCATCGAGCAGACTCTCGAGAAGCAGAAGATCATGTCCATGTCATCCCGTGATCAGGATGTCTTCGGTCTGCATAGAGAAAAGGATCTCACTCAGGCCTGCGTCATCTTTATAAGGAAAGGGAGGATCATGGGGAGCAAGAGGCTGCCTCTGATCAGAGCAGGGGCGGGGTCTTCCGAAATACTGTCTTCGCTTCTGAAGCGGTATTACAACGATGAATTTCTCATCCCGGATGAAGTCCTGATTCCGGAAAAAATCGAGGACCGGGGTGTAATTGCAGAATGGCTGACGGACAAGAAAGGCGCGTCCGTGTCCGTGGAGATTCCGCAGAAAGGTAAGAAGAAAGCGCTGGTCGAAATGGCCCGGCAAAACGCCGAAAACCTGTTCAGGACAGAGCGTGCGTCCGAACAGGATCATACTTCCGAGATCGAGTCCCTGGCGGACCTGCTCCGTTTGAAGAAGGTCCCCCGCCGGATCGAGTGTTTCGATATTTCGAATGTAGGAGGGCGGCATGCGGTCGGATCCCTGGCGGCTTTTACGGGGGGTATGCCTGATAAGAGTCGATATAAGAGGTTCCGAATCCGGTCTGTTGCCGGTATGGACGATTACGGAATGATGTATGAAGTGATGAAACGACGTTACAGCGGCAGGGAGGACCTGCCGGATCTCATTTTGGTGGACGGGGGCAAGGGACAGCTCAATGTGGCCTTGACTGTACTGGATGAACTTGGCATAGGAGATGTGGATGTGATAGGTCTGGCCAAGGAAGCCCGCGAGGCGGTTCCGTCGGTTTGCGGACCGGGGCGGAAGAGTTCAGGTATTTTAAAAAAGGAAGACAGGGTTTACCTGGCGGGCAGGAAAGACCCTGTATACCTTTCAAAACATCCGGCCGCACTTCACCTTCTCCAGAGGATCAGGGACGAGGCGCACCGGTTTGCAATCTCATATTACAGGAAGCTGAAGCAGAAAAATGATTTCCGTTCAATTCTCGATGATATACCCGGGATAGGAGAAATCAGGAAGAAAGCCCTGCTCATGCATTTTCAGGATGCGCAGAAGATGAGGGGAGCTTCTGTCGAGGAATTGAAGGAGGTGCCCGGCATCGGAGGTGTCGCGGCAGAACAGATCAGAAAATATTTTGACGAGAATCCGGACATCCCTGAAGAATAAGGCATTTCAAACAAGAAGTGGACTGTCATGGTTCGACAGGCTCACCATGGCAGCAATATTTTGCTTACCCCTGGCCTTGCCTGAGCCTTTAGCCTGCAGTAAACATGGCAGGCAGGTATTCATACAACCCGATTACCCCGAAAAGTATGAATATTGCAGCCGCAACACGTTTCAGAACCTTTTCAGGAATTTTCCTGCCTAAAATGTTTCCGAAAAAGATGCCGATTGCATCGGCCGTCACCATGGCGCACGTTGTGCCGGACCATACCATAAATAACGATTGGTAACGCGCCGCCAGGGCTATGGTCGCGAGTTGAGTCTTATCTCCCATTTCAGCGAGAAAGAATGCCACGGCCACTGTCCAGAAAGGACTGAATTTGAATCTCCGGTCCTGACCCTTCAGCCGGTCGCCGCGGAGCACCCATATCCCAAAAAGTATGAAAGAGGCGGCTGTGACGACCCGGACATAATCGAGCGGGATGAGACTAGTCATATATCCGCCGGCCAGAACGGCGAGAAAATGGTTGGCGGCGGTTGCGGATAAGACCCCCAGCATGACCAGTTTTACATCGAAACGCAGGGCGAAGGCCATGGTCAGGAGCTGTGTCCTGTCCCCCATCTCCGCGAGGAATACAAATAAAAAAGAGGCCAAGAATCCAGTCATTCAGATCACGCGCGAATTTCATCAGAAAATTTTCTGTCTTATATATTATATTGTAGAAAATAGAAACCCGGTTAAAGTTCAAACCCCCTGCCCACCCTTTTCTAAAGGGGGGAATATTATTGATGCAGCCGAGGTCATTCCCTTCTCTTTACTCATCCTCTTTGCCTCGCCGTACTTATCCATATAACTGTTCATAGCATGAAAGATATGTTAGAAAGGTGCCCATGAAAGGGGCGCTTTTTTTCATAACCGGTATTATCCTGTTCCTTTACGGCATGCTCAAGCTGAGCAACGAGGTCCAGCAAAGGTTCAGCAATGTGCGCCTGCGCGAGTACTTCCGGTTCGCCGTCCGGAATCCCGTTTACGGGTTGATCACTGGAGTGCTGTCCACAATCTTTTTTCAGAGCAGTACCGCGACCTCAGTGCTGACCGTCGGTGTGGTGAGCGCGGGGCTGATGAGTTTCTATCGCTCCCTGGGCATCATTCTGGGAGCGGATGTCGGTACGACCTTTACTGTCCAGCTTGTCGTCTGGAAGATAACGGACGCGGCGCCATTGATCATAGCTTTCGCGGGTGTGTTATGGGTGCTCGGAAAAGGGAAGTGGAAATTCATCGGAGAAGGGGCCTTTTATTTCGGGCTGATTTTTTTCGGATTAAGCCTTGTATCGGATGCGGCTGCTCCTCTGAAGAATAACCCGACTTTCGTCCGGTATCTGCTGCTGGCCGGGGATCCTTTTACAGGACTTGTTGTGGGACTGGTCTTCGCCTCCATCGTCCATTCTTCGGCCGTTCCTATCAGTATCCTGGTCGTTCTGGCGCAGCATCACCTCATAGCGCTTGATAATGCACTGCCTGCAGTGTTCGGGGCGAATATCGGTACGGCGGTAACGGCAATACTGGCCGCGTTTGTGGCCAACGTAAACGGGAAGAGATGCGCCCTCTCCCATTTCCTGTTCAAGTTGTTCGGTGCGGTAATCTGCATCGCCCTGTTGCCGTATTTTTCGGGGGTGTTGAGAATGCTGACCGCCGACATCGCGCAGCAGATCGCGTATGGTCATCTGCTGTTCAATATTGTTATCGCGGCGGTCTTCATTTTTCTACTGAAACCATTCTCTTATCTTGTGGAATATATCCTGCCGGGCAAAGCGGAAGCATTGCCGCTCTGGCCGGAATATCTCGATGAAAGATTACTGCCGGATCCGCGGGAGGCGCTGGAATGTGTCCGGAAAGAACTGCACAGGGAGCTGGTTGTTGCGAAAACCATGTCTTCCAGAAGCTTTTCCCTGGTCAGGGATTTCAAAGAGGGACAGAGGCGGGACGTCGTCTACATGGAGCTGGTCGTCGATAATCTAAGAAAGGAAGTCGGGGCTTACCTGTGGAAAATATCCGCCGGCTCGCTTTCTCCCGAACTGTCTCAGAGATTGTTCACTTATTCAGCCATGTCGGATGATGTAGAGAGGATTGCGGACCATGCGGCGAAGATAGTTGATCTCGCCAGACAGAAATACAAGAGGAAAGTCCGATTTACTCACTGGGGCCATGCGGAATTCGAGGAAATAGGCAGGCTGGTCATCGAAAACATCGAAGACGCGATATCGTTGATTGAAAGAAGAGACGACGAGAAGGTCGGCAGAATTATCGCCAGGGAGGACGAGGTCGATTTAAAGATAAAGGAATCCAGAGAAAGGCATCTGGAGAGGTTCCATAAAAGGATATGCGAGGCGGAAGCCGGTCCCATTTTCATAGAAATGCTGATCAACCTGGAAAGGATATCGGATCACTGCCAAAATATCGCGGAATATATTCGCGATGAGTCGCAAGGCAGGAGGCTGCAGGCTCAGGACATCAAGAGTCGCTAGCCCTTCACCCTTATCCTTTCCTGTACACCCTGCACCCGATGCCCCTCAGGTTGGGGGTGGCGAATTCTTTTCCGAGCCTGTTCGTGGAAGTCAGGATATTGAAATTCGATTTTTCCCAATCGTACTGTGTTTCGGGTCTGCCTTCGGGGTACCACCACCCGTGAGATGCAAAAACCACTCTGGGATCTATGCCGTCCGTCAGGTGGGCGATTTGCGCAATTTTTCCGTATCGGGTCTCTATGATTACTTCGTCCCCATCGGCAATCCCGAGATTTCGGGCCGTATCGGGATGAATCTCCGCTTGCGGGTTCGGCCTCAGTTTTCGCAATTTATCCACCCATCGGTATGAAGAGTGGAGATAAAAGCGGCTTTTGGCGCTGGTGAGGACCAGCGGGTAGCCGGAGTCGTCGTCGCCTTCGGGCAGGCCCTTGAATTCCGGAAGGGGGTTCAGTCTGAATTTTTCCGCAGTGCTCAATCTGAGTTCCACTTTTCCGGTAGGTGTTCCGAACCCCTTCTGTTCGTATCGCCTGAATTGTTCAGGCCCCTTCAGATATCCTTTTTCTACAAACTGGCTGTAGGTCAGGCCGGCCGGTTTCACGACATCCTCGACGAACTGGTTGTAGTCGTCATGCCAGTACTGCGCCGGGGATATGCGCTTTCCGAGTTCATTCATGATTTTTATGTCGGGCCAGCATTCCTCCGGAGGATCGACCACCTTGGGCCGGGCCAGGATATACCCGTGTCCGATTCCATAATGTCCGATATCGTTGAACTCGAACTGGCTGGCGGCTGGGAGCACGATGTCCGCAAGGGCGGCTGTAGGGGTCATGAAAATTTCGGCCGTCGCGAAGAAATCGAGCCTTGTCAGCGCTTCGTAAGTCTGCCTGCTGTCTGCATAGGACAGCATCGGATTGGAGCACATGATGTAGGCGGCCTTTACCGGATAAGGAATCCCTTCGAGGACCGCTTTGCGGAAATAGGCCGGCGCGATCGTCATGAGCCGGGGGATGACGCCGTGGTGGGCGCTGATCATCTCTTTCCTCTTGTCCGGTATAAGGTCGGCCCTGACAAATTGCCCCAGTCCCATGATTTTCGGATCTCTGGCGTCGACATTGCCTCCGGGGACATCCAGATTCCCGCAGATTGCCATCAGACAGATGAGGGCCCGCACGGTGTCGAACGTGTTTACATTGTGCTCAATGGGGTTCCCCCACTGAATGGATGCGGGCTTTGATCCGGCATAAAGCCTTGCCGCCTGGCGGATGAGGTCGGCCGGGACCCAGGTGATACCGGAGACTCTCTCCGGTGTGAATGGCCGCACATGGTCCGCCAGCTCGCCGAAACCATGGGTCCACTTTTCCACGAACTCCTTGTCGTAAAGAGATTCCCCGATAATGACGTTCAGAAGTCCCAATGCCAGGGCGTTATCCGTGCCGGGTCTGAGCTGGAGCCACAGTCGTGCCTTTCCGGCCAGGTCGATTCGCCGGGGGTCGATGACAAGCAGTTCCGTCCCGTCCTTGATCTGGCGTGTCAGCATACTGCAGATCTCTCCTTCCTCATTGGTGGAGGTGATATTGCTTCCCCACAGTAGAACGAGTCTGCTCGGATAATGCAGGTCGGCCACGGGATAAAAACCGCAGGTGTGAATGCCGGTGATCTCGCGGGGCGCATGGCACACATCCTGAGAGGCCACCACATTCGGAGAGCCGAACAGGTTGGCAAGGCGGATCAGTACAAAATGATCGAGTCCCTTCGGCATACCAACACCGAAGGCTACCGCCCTGGCGCCGTATTTTCCTTTTATTCCATTGAGGTTTTCGGCGATTTCGTCAAGAGCTTCCTGCCATGATATTTTCCGCCATTTCCCTTCACCCCGCGCTCCCGCCCTTTTCAGGGGATGTTTCAGCCGGCCGGGATGGGTCAGGCGCTCCGGCGATGCCGCGCCTTTGATACAGATGTATCCCTTGTTCAGGAAGCCATCCGGATCCCCTTTTACACTGACAATCCGGTTGTCTTTCACTCCGACCAGCAGCGCACAGCCGCCGTGATCCATACGCGCGCAATGGGTTTTGACCCAGCGGATATCGTCCGACATGAAACTATCTCCTCCGATTTATTCTGAGCGACTTTATACTAAAAGGGCCTTTAGTGCAATTAAAGTAAACAGGCCGGCTCCTGCCGCTCGGAACGTAGAGGTCGTTATTCTCGTGCAGGCAAAGAAGCCGCAGGCAGCCGGACGATATTTGTTGTCTGTCGATACCTTTTTTGTTTTTTTACTGTTTATGTGTTAAAAAATTGCGCAGCCCCGCTGCGGGGCAAAGGTCAAGGCGGCAAGAAGCCGAGATTCCAGGAAGTTGAGAGAAGGCAATACGTTATTGCTGGATTCGGAAGACGAGAGGATAAAAATGAAAAGTGCTTTGAAATCCTATTGTTTTTTTGAAACGATGTTGGGAACGATGGCCGTAGTCGGATCGACGGCGTGTGATCCTCCGGGCATTGTACGAATTTTTCTCCCGGCCGAAAACATGCCTCGAAGCCTGGCTGGGTCTTTTCCGGATGCTGTTGCGGAGCAAAAAAAGAAGATGGAGAGTGTCTGCCGGAAGATCCGGCTGTATCTCGAAGGCAAGGATGCGGGTTTCTCGCCGGACGATGTCGACCTGGGCGGATGCGGCCGCTTCCAGCAGAAAGTCCTGCTCGAAAGCACAAAGATTCCGAGAGGAAAAGTAATTTCTTACAGCGAACTTGCGGATCGCCTCCCGGCGCCCCGGGCGGCGCGGGCCGTAGGCACGGCGCTTGCGCGAAATCCCTTCCCCATTATCTTTCCATGTCACCGCGTTGTCAGGTCGGATGGTTCCCTCGGCGGCTTCGGCGGCGGGCTGAAAATGAAGCGCGCGCTGCTTGAGATGGAAGGGGTCGGGTTTGACGGAAAGGGAAGAGTCAGGCCGGAGTATTTCATCCTCCCGCCTTCTATCTCTTGACTCTTGTCACCGCCATGTTGTCGCGGTGGATGACTTCGTCGTAATGCTTGTACCCCAGGACCTGTTCTATTTTCGAAGTCTTGAGTCCCTGTATTTTTCTTATTTCTTCAGAGCTGTAATTCACCAGGCCCTTGGCTATGGGCTTGCCTTCCAGGTCCAGGCACAGCACCGGGTCACCGACGCCGAATTCGCCCTCCACGCCGACAATGCCCGTCGGCAGGAGGCTTTTCCCGTGATTGATAATGGCGTTTCTGGCTCCATCATCAAGAATCAGCTTGCCTCGCGAGCGGAGAGTAAACGCGATCCAGTATTCCTTGCTGTTCAGGCAGTCGCTCATCGGCAGGAAAAGGGTTCCGATCTCCTTACCGCTGAAGATTTCGTTCAGGACCCCCTTTTTCTTTCCGCAGGCGATAATATAAGGAATGCCGCAGGCGGTCACCTTTCTCGCCGCCACGACTTTGCTTTTCATTCCGCCCATTCCGACCGGATCGGCTTCCGCGGTGGCCGCGTTTTCAATCTCGCTGGTGATTTCCCTGACCAGCTTGATCCTCTTCGCTTTTTTGGATTCTCTGGGGTTGCGGTCGTAGAGACCGTCCGTATTCGTCAGATTGATCAATAAATCGGCCTCGATGATATTGGCCATCATGGCGGCCAGATGATCGTTGTCTCCGAATTTTATTTCGTCTACAGCAACCGTATCGTTTTCGTTGATGATGGGAACGACGCCCCATTCCAGGAGCTTGGAAAGGGTGTTGCGTACATTGATGAACCTCTGCCTGTCGGTAAGATCGCTCATAGTGAGCAGCATCTGGGCCACATAGATGCCGTGTTTGCCGAAGGCGTTGGAATATACCCTCATAAGCCGTCCCTGGCCGATGGCCGCAGCGGCCTGTTTTTCCGGCATACTCCTGAGTTTCCGGGTGATCCCCATCCGGTGGCGGCCCGAAGCGATCGCGCCGGAAGTGACAACAACCACATAGATTCCCCTTTCCCGGAGGCCAGCGACCTCTTCTACCAGTTGATCGATAATGCTGAGATCAAGGCCGTCTTTTCCAGTAAGGACTCCTGTTCCGATTTTAATCAGAACCTTCCTGATATTGGAGAATATCTGTTTTCTTTCTTCTGAAGTCATAATCCCTCGACCTTTCGTTGGAATAAGTTGCGCGCGATTTCGGCCAACAGATCGTCGATTCCCTCTCCGGTGGCGGCGGAAACGGCGAAGGCCCTGAGCCCTCTTTTCGAGAAAAATTTGATCCTCTTATCGATTTCAGCCCGAACGACCGGCAAGTCGATTTTGTTGAAAGCGATTATTTGAGGTTTCTTCACCAGGGCGGGGCTGAAGAGGGCCATTTCCTTTTCGATAGTTTCGTAATCCTTCCATGCGCTTTTCCCTGAATCACGGGAGATGTCTATCATATGCAGCAGCAGTGAAGTCCTTTCGATATGCCGGAGGAATCTGGTGCCCAGCCCCAGCCCCATGTGGGCGCCTTCGATCAGGCCGGGAATATCCGCGATCACGAAGGAAGTTTCCTTATCGAGGTTCACGACGCCGAGACTGGGGGTCAATGTGGTGAACGGATAATCCGCGATCCTGGGCCTTGCCGCCGATACCTTCGAAATGAAGGTCGATTTCCCGGCATTGGGAAGGCCTACAATGCCCACATCGGCAAGGAGCTTCAGCTCCAGCCGGACCCACTTTTCCTCGCCTTTTATCCCTTCCTGCGCATAGCGGGGAGCCCGGTTGGTAGGTGTCGCGAACCGCGCGTTCCCTCTTCCGCCCATTCCGCCTTTTGCAATGATGCATTTCTGGCCGTCTTCAGTCAGGTCGCAAAGCACATCTCCTGTTTCGGCTTCCGTGACAACCGTCCCCACTGGGACGACTATCTCCACATCCGGGGCGTCCCTTCCCGTCCTGTTTGCTCCTTTTCCGTGCCCGCCGCGCTTCGCTACATGGTGCTGGTTATATTTGAAGTCGAGAAGTGTATGATGGCTCCTCGAAGCGCGCACGATCACGTCGCCTCCCTTGCCGCCGTCGCCGCCGTCGGGACCCCCTTTAGGGACGTATTTTTCTCTCCGGAAACTCACGCATCCGCGGCCGCCGTCCCCGGCTTTCACATATATTCGGGCTTCATCCACGAATTTCATGGTTACCTTACGCGGCTGAAGTATTTTTTTCGGCACATGTTTTCTATGCCGAGAAGATTCTGAAGCGCCCTGTTGAAGTCAAGCCCGCAGCCCGTGAAGACGCCATGGCCGTATACAATGACGCCCGGTTTGCCCGCAATGGCGGGAGGGACCGTCAGGTTTATCCCGTAAGGTCCTTCCCCCGGTTCACCGTGAACGATGGGGATATCGCCTATGTACCTGTTCCGGGGGCAGACCTTTCGGCACATCTCCCGGCCCGTGCAGTTATCGTCTTCGCAGTCCATCGACAGGATCACCGAGAACCTGGGATGGCCGTGGAGCACGGCCCTGTACTCCGTGGTCAGGACGATCTGCCTGTGCGTGGGGAGTTCTCTCGAGGGCGGCGGGGCGTCCGCGCAGGTTGTGCCATCGAGGGGACACTTGACTATCGAGCCCTGGAGCTCATCCAGAAAACTGCCCGCCCCGCTGATGAACAGATGCCTTCCGGAGCGGTAAGAGACATTTCCGAAACACGAATCCACCAGCCGGAGGTCCACTATGAGTTTGCCTGCCTCTTCCATGGCCCGCAGGATGTCGTCTTCCGATCGGAAAGGGCCTTCCATCAATAGCGGCGGAGTTTCTGGCAGAGAATCGAGCATTCCGGAGGCGCGTTCGAAGGCCGCCTTCTCCGCCGGTTCGATTCCGCGGCGCCTCCAGCGGCGCAGATAATCGATGAAAAATTTTACAAAGCACGCGAAGCATACCGAGCTGTATGTAATGTAAGCCTGTTTCAGATTTTCCCTGCCCGCTGCAATGATTCCCCGGCCTGCGATAATCACGCTCTTTCTCTTCTCTAGAACCGCGGTTATTCCGCTTTCGGTCAACTCCTGAAGGACGGGAAGATTCCGGAACAGCACCCCTCCTTCGTCTGCTATCCCGCCGGAAATCTCCGATGTCTGTGACAGGTAGTTGATGATCGTCCGGTAAGGCTCGGCGGGAGGTGAATAGATCAGGGAATTTATCCCCAGGCGACCGAGAGCGTGTTCAAGGACAGGAAATACCTCTGCGTCTCCTGCCCGCAGGGGGCCGCCGCCCGTCATTGCGATGATGCAGGGGGCAGCCGGTTCCGCAAGGCCGTCATGTACGAGTTTGCCTGCGTATTTGTTGATCAAGCCCTCTATCTGGATTTTTTGATTCGATTCATGCATGTCGGAATAACCACCTCAATTCCCGCGCACGCCTTGTGCAAGGGAAATTCGACTTGAATACTTTAAAATTTTTCCATTTGCAAATGGAATTAAAGGATTGGGGCGCAGACGCCCCCCGGCGGGACAGGGTACGGGCGATTTACAGGCGTGCTCAGAGCGGCTCCCCGCATATCCTGGATGTGGGTGCCGCGGTATTGCGAGGTTCTTGAGAAAAGGTTTGTTTCCATTATCGTTGCGGTTCTATTATTACTTTGATGGATTCTCCGGCATCGGCGACGAGCTGAAAACCCAGGCCCGTCTCCGCCAGGCTTAATCTATGGGTGACCAGGTCATCTACTGCAACCCGGCCGGTACGGATCAATTCGATTGCAACGGCGGCGTCGAGAGGGCTGTTTCCGTACGAAGGGAGCAGGGTTATTTCATTGCGCCAGAAGTCATTCAGCGGCACGGGAAGGTCAAGGCCGGGCTCCGGTGTGGCGAAGCAGAGGATAGTCCCGCCGCGGTCCACAGATTGCAATGCCTGCCGGAAGGCCGACAGTGCCCCCGTGCAGACGATCACCAGTTCGGCGGGCCTGTTATCGTTGATTTCTCTGATCCGTGCCGGAATATCCTCTCCTGCGTGGATGGCCGCG
>JBHGBI010000033.1:0-18706 GCA_041946925.1 Syntrophales bacterium
GGTGTCCCGGCCGACCATCCATGAAACCCGCTGTCTCGCCTCCGCAAGATCCCCTGATTCCAGGGCCCGGTAGACATTACCGCTATGGTCCGCCAGATCTCGCGCGGCCAGGGCGGTATAGATCACCAGCACCGAAACGATATCCCCGGCAAGAGGATGAAAAATTCCGGCGGCGTGTACAAGGCTCCACGTAATTACAGCCGTCGCCGCTATTACCGCCAGAGCCGTCGCAATCCCCGCCAGACGGGGTGCGGCAATGGATCTTCGCAGCAGTCCTTCCAGCATCACGGCGAACCGCCCGATGAATTTCACCGGGTGCGGTATCCATCTGGGGTCTCCTACCGCCAGATCCAGGGTAAGAGCGGCAATGATCTGATATTCGAATTTCATCGGAGGCCCATGATCCGGTAAATCTCCTCGATCCGCAAACTTCTCCGAACGGCGTCGGCCAGACGGTCGAATGCAGGCTCCAGGTCATAGGGCGCGAGAATTCTCCTTACAGGGGCCAGCCCCCGCCGTAGGCGCAGGCGATCGATAAACCACCGCCGGAATTCATCGGCATCAAAGATGCCGTGGAGATACGTCCCCCATATGAGTCCGTCCGCAGAGATTGTTCCAATCACCTCTCCGTCATCCCGGACGACGGCTGGTGAAATTCCGTATCCTTCAGTCCGGCCGTGATGTATTTCGTATCCCCTGATGGGGAGTCCGGATTCCACGTGTCTGGCCGAGACACAGGCCAGGGTCTTCTCCGCAACCAGGGTTGTCGCGACGGGTAGGAGTCCGAGTCCCTCCATTGTCATTGCGGCCGACTCTATTGCGTGCGGATCAGCTATTTTTCCGCCCAGAATCTGAAAGCCGCCGCAGATTCCTATTGTCATTGTCTTTCCCGCACGGGCAAGATCTGCGATCTTCCGTGCCAAACCGTTCCTCTTCAGGTAATCGAGATCTCCTATTACATTCTTGCTGCCAGGAAGAATGATCGCATCGGGATGCCCAATATCTCGTGAATTCCTGACCACACGCAGGCGGACGTCCGGCTCCATCCGCAGAGAATCGAAATCGGTAAAATTCGATATATGCGGCAGATCGACAAGGGCGATATCCACGCAGTCCGCCGCCTGATCGACGTCGGGAGCGGAGCGGCTTTTGAAAGAAACGGAATCTTCTTCGGGGAGCCTCAGATCATGGAGATAGGGCACTACGCCGAAGACGGGCCGCCCTGTATGGAACCGGATGTAATCGACGGCATCCCGAAGGAGGGCTTCTTCTCCTCGAAACCGGTTGATCACGAACCCGAGGACGAGCTTCCGCTCCCATTCGGCCAGGAGCTCCATGGTGCCAGCAAAAGACGCGAAGACTCCCCCCCTGTCTATATCTCCCACGAGCAGAACTGGCGATTGCGCGTGCAGGGCCATTTTCATATTAACGATATCATGGTGCTTCAGATTGATTTCGGCCGGACTGCCGGCGCCCTCCAGGACGAGCACATCGTAATCCCGCGCCAGGGAATCGAACGCCTCTTTCGCCGCTTCAAAGGCCGCAGGCTTGTAACGAATGTATTGCTCCACGTCCATGTTCCCGACGGGCTTCCCCATGACTATCACCTGCGATCCCCTGTCACTGCTCGGCTTCAGCAGAACCGGGTTCATTCGCACGTCAGGATCGACACGGCAGGCCTGGGCCTGAACGACCTGGGCCCGCCCCATCTCGCCTCCTTCCCGGGTGACATACGAATTAAGAGACATGTTCTGCGCCTTGAAGGGAGCCGCGCGGTATCCATCCTGGAGCAAGATGCGGCAGAATGCCGCGGCCATGATGCTCTTTCCCGCATTGGAGCTCGTGCCCTGGAACATGATCACCGGCCGCTTCCGTGCCGGAATTTTAACCGGACAGGCTCCGAGCGCGGATCTGATCGCATCGCAGAGACGGTCGTTTTCATCCTCGGTCCGCACAGCGACACGGAAGAACCTCCGGTCCAGGCCGTCGAAGTTGTCGCACACGCGCACGGCAATGCCTCTCCTGAGCAGCCGCCGCGCCATCTGTCGGGCGTCCGTCGAGCCGCTGTCAATGCGGACAAGAAGAAAATTCGCCTCGCCCGGGTATACCGTGAGCCCGGGGATGGCTTTCAATTTCTCCGCCAGTTCTTCCCGCATCTTCCGAACGTATTTGCGAGTCTCCACCGCGTAGAGACCATCCCGCAGGGCCGCCTCTCCAACGGCCTGTGAAAGGGTGTTGACGGACCAGGGGGGTATGGTGGAGCGCATTTCGCCGATCACGCCCGGCTCACCGATCGCGCAGCCGAGTCTCAGCCCCGGTACGGCGAAGAACTTGGTCAGAGAGCAGAGAACTATTACATTGGGCGGGCGCCTGCGGGTAAGGCTGTCCACACCCTCGATAAAACCGGCAAAGGCCTCGTCGACTACGAAAAAGGTTCCCGGACAGCGCTTTGCCAAGGTCCTCAATTGCTCCGCATCACAAAGCAGGCCGGTCGGATTGTTGGGCTGTCCGATAAAGACCAGTTCGTTTCCGCCGAGAGACCGCTCCAGTAACCGAAGATCAGTAACAAACCCATCCGCCTCTTTCAGAAGAATCTTTTCGACAGCCAGTCCCGCCAGCCCCGCTGCGACGGCGTAATCGGCATAGGCGGGGACGGGAATGACGGCCTTTTTCACCCGGCAGACCCGGGGAATGAGGTAAAGGAGCTCTGTGGAACCGTTTCCGGCCAGGATCTCTTCTTCAGACACCCCGAAATAGTCCGACGCCGCCTTTACCAGGCGGGTGCATTCCGGATCGGGATAATGCACAATATCCGACACGGCGGAGCTGATCACCGGACGCAGCCAGACGGGCGGCCCGAGAGGGTTGATATTAGCGGAAAAATCCAGGATTTCCTCCGCGGGCAGGTTCGCCGCCGCCGCCAACGACCTTATGTTTCCTCCGTGCCTGGATGTCTCCATGGTATCGAGTTCAAGGTTTTAAGTCTTTGCTGCACAGCTTTGCTGCCGGTCTTTAATGAAAAATCCCCGGATCGTTCACATAAACAACCCGGGGATGACGTTTTCCATCCGGCATGTACGCTGCAGTGGCCCCATTACGCGAAGGCCAAAGCAGGCATTTATTCTCAACAGGGCAGGTCTTCTGGCTTCCGGTTCGTTTTACTCGCCCCCCCTTCCCATCCGTCTGCTGCGGACAGTGGCATCGGAGGCTTTCATCCCCGGTTACAGCGGCGCGACCGCGACGGACTTGCACCGTCTTCCCTCCGGCCTCTTCCGGCCACCCGGAGTTGAAAATACAACCAGTATCATTTGATTGTCAAGAATTTCTTTTTCCGGAAGAGCCGCTCTGCAGAAAGCCCCGCGGATCTGCAGCGGGCACTTCAACACACCTCATGTTTCCCGGAGGTACTGAATATCGGAGTAACTTACCTGATTCCCAGGGAATAGCAAGCTATTTCGGGCACATGAATGTTCGAACACAGGGGCTTCAGGTATGCTCGAGTTTTGTCCTCAGGTTCAGAGCACAAGTTTCAGGTCCAGTTTTTTTAAAACTCTGGACTCAGGACCTCTTTTCAACTCCTCGCATCGGGACCAGAAATCCCGTTAAAGTTCTCATCGCAGATGGCGATAATAGAATATGTTACAAGAAGAAGGACAGATAGAAAAAGCGGGTATCAGGGGAAAAAAACAGGCTCAGGGCAAAGGGCCGGAGGAACTGAGCCCGGTATGATGGGAGGACAGATGGGGACCATCAATCTCGAAGATATCCGGACGGGCATGATCCTGGAAAAGGATGTCAGGGACCGAAGCGGCCGCGTCCTGCTGGGAGCCGGCCATACGGTCAGCGAAAAACACCTGCGGATATTCAAGATGTGGGGTGTGACGGAAGCGGACATCCATGATGTCCGCAAGGAGGAGGTAGCGGCTGAAGCCGCTGCCCGGCTGGATCCCATAAAACTTCGCGAAGTGGAAGACCAGGTTCGGGAGCTCTTTCGCCATGCGGACATGCAGCATCCTTTCAATACGGAGCTTTTCCGGCTCCTGACGTTCCGTCTGACCAAGCGCGAGACCAGAAGGAGTGCACCGTGAATCTCAGCCCCGAAGATCTCCTGCAGGGTAATGTACATATTTCATCTCTGCCGATCATTTATATGCGGATCAACGAGGCCGTCAGCAACCCCCGCAGTTCAACCTCGGACATAAGCGCCGTTATCGGCGACGACCCGGGGTTGACTTCGCGGCTTCTTCGGCTCGTCAACAGCGCGTTTTACGGATACCCCACAAAAATCGACACCATCAGCCGCGCGCTCTTCATCGTGGGCACGCAACAGTTGCGTGATCTTGCGCTGGCCACCTCCATTATCAGCATGTTCAAGGGCATATCCAGATCCCTCGTGGATATGGAATCTTTCTGGCGCCACAGCATTGCCTGCGGAATCGCGGCAAAGATACTGGCGACCTACCGCCGGACTGAAACGAATGTCGAGCGCTATTTCGTCGCCGGTACCGTCCACGATATCGGACGCCTTATCATTTACCAGAAGAAGCCGGATTTGGCGCGCAAGGCCTTCATCCAGTGCAGGACCGACGGGGATCTCCTGTACGCGGCGGAGAGGAAAATACTGGGGTTCGACCACGCGGATGTCGGCCGCCTTCTGCTGCAAACATGGAACCTGCCCCCGAGCCTCACGGAAGTCGTGTCCTTTCATCATAACCCGAAAGGCGCCTCATCCTATCCAGTGGAGACCTCCGTAATCCACGTGGCCGACATAATCGCTCATTGCATGCGGCTCGGAAGCAGCGGAGAGCATTATATCCCTCCCCTGAGCGAAAGCGCCTGGGATATCATCGGCCTTCCTACAAGCGTACTTTCGCCCGTCCTGGACCAGCTTGAGAGGGAGTTCACCGACGTGCAACGGCTGATATTCGGAACGACAAATGAATGAGCAGATCAGCGAACTGCAAGAGCGAGTCAAGTACCTCGAAGAGGTGAACAGGTGGACACTGGATGCCCTTGATCTGGCCATCTCTCTCGGGGATTTCCAGAACCGGATCAGCCTTCCGGATCTCGACCAGGATACTATTTTCAATGCCGCCCGCACTCACCTGAAGCGCCTCAGCCCTTTCAAAGCACTGGCATTGTACACGGTCGATGAAAACGATTTGGAATTCAAGCCCGCGGGATGCGAACCGGAGGCGGAACTGGCCGCCATAGAAAAGGAGGTGGATTTTCAAATTTCCGAAGGAGTGTTCGCCTGGGCGCTTTACCAGAACCGCGCCGTCATCGTCCCTTCCAGGTATTTCGGCAGGAAACTCGTGCTGCACACCCTTGTGACCGCATCGCAGGTGATGGGCATGTTCGTCGGGGTCCTTGACGACAGGGATTTCACAATCAACAGCATCCTTTCCAACCTCCTCACGATCATCCTGTTCAATACGGCGCGCGCCCTTGAAAACGCGGCACTCTATAAAAAAATCAACGATCATAACCGCAACCTTGAAGAAACAGTCAGGAGGCGCACGGCGGAGCTGCAGATTGCGCTGGAAGGCGCCCATGTCGCGAATATCGCAAAAAGCCGGTTCCTCGCAAACATGAGCCATGAGATCCGGACCCCCATGAACGGAGTTATCGGTTTTGCGGACCTGATCGCAAAAACAAATCTCGATGAAGAACAATCCGATTACGTGGCAATGATCAAGAGGAGCGGGGAGGCCCTCCTTTCTCTGATCAATGACGTGCTGGATTTTTCAAAAATCGAGGCCCAGAAACTGGAACTCGAGTGCATTGATTTCAATCCCGAACTCATCGCCTATGATGTCTGCGAACTGATACAGCCCAAAATCGCCGACAAGGATGTCTCCGTCTCGTGCCGCATAGGCGACCGTCTGCCCGTTTACGTCAGGGGCGACAAACACCGTTTCCGCCAGGTCCTGTTGAACCTTATCGAAAATGCCGCGAAGTTCACGCCCTCGGGCGAAATAGAGCTCTCCATGGATGCAGAGGAAGACGCCGGCCGGGATGAGATAAAGATCCACTCTTCCATAAGGGACACGGGCATAGGCATTCATGAGAGCAAGCTGAAGGCTATTTTCGAACCCTTCCAGCAGGCCGACGGCTCCTTGACCCGCAAGTACGGCGGCACGGGACTGGGGCTATCAATCTGCAGACAGCTCGCGGGCCTGATGGGAGGAAACGTCTGGGCCGAGAGCGCGCCGGACCAGGGGAGCACGTTTCATTTCACTGCCCTTTTGAAAAGATCGGCCGTGGACCACTCCCGCAAGCTCCTTTACCCGGAACTTGCGGATAAAAAGGCGCTGATCATCGATCACAGCAAGACCCATCTGGACATCCTCTCGCGGATGATATCCGCGGCCGGCATGCGGTCCGCAGCGGTCATGAAAGCGGCGGACGCCGAACCCTGCATCCGGGACGCCGTAGAAAAGAAGGAACCCTTTCAATTCTGCATCATCAACGCTGCCATGCCCGGCCTCAAGATCACCCGGTTTGTAAGAGAAGTGCGCAAAGCGGATCCGGAAGGTCTTTTTCTGATCGCCTTCGGACCCATCATGGGACCAGGCATGCCAAAAGCCAGGAAAACGGGATTTGATCTGTTCCTGAGGACTCCCATCCGTCGCGAAAAGCTGATCCAGAAAATGAAATCGCTCCTGGAAGGACGTCTGAATAAAAAAGAGGCCGATATCAGCGCGCCGCAAACCCGGAAGATGAAGAAAATCCTCCGCATCCTTCTGGCGGAAGACAATCCCGTGAATCAAAGGCTCGTAAAAATCATGCTGGACAAGGCCGGCTGTCACGTCGAGGTGGCGGCTAACGGACGCGAAGCCATTGAGAAATTCCTTGTTGCATTCGATACCTTCGATTTGATATTTATGGACGTCCAGATGCCGGAAATGGACGGGATAAACGCCGCGAAGATCATACGCGAAAAAGGATTCCGGCAGATCCCCATTATCGCCATGACGGCAAGTACTCTGGAAGAAGACCGGCAAAACTGTTTTGAAGCGGGGATGAACGATTATCTGATAAAGCCCGTTCTGCAGGACAGAATGATAGAAATCATCGAGAAGTGGTCGAGGCGGAATTAGACTGATGAAGCTCCGGAGATTGGCCAGCAGGCTTGGACTGGAAGAATCTGAATTTAAGGAAATTCTGAAACTTTTCATCGAAACCAGCAACACGGATTTGAAGAACCTGCGTTGCGCGATTGAGAGCGGTGACGCCCGCAAGGCTTTCGAGGCAAGCCATTCAATAAAGGGTGCGGCCGAGAATCTGGGTTTTCTCGATATTTCCGGGATCGCCCGCGGGATCGAGATGAAAGCCAGGCAGGATATACTGGAGGGCTCGTCCGAGGCGGTCTACCTGTTGAAGCAGAAGATCGAGAAGATCGCGGCCTTTATATGATGGCCTTTGGAAATACCGTTTAGAAGCTTTAGAAACATGGGCTGAAGTCGTAAGGCTGACGGCCGACCTCTGAGTCCGTGGCCTTTTGTCTGCAGCGGACAGGTTGAATCGCCGGTATGGGATCCATCAAGAAGATACTTGTGACGGACAACAACCCCGTCATGCTGACGCTCATGAACAACTTTCTGTCCAAGAACGGATACGAGGTTGTTACGGCGGAAGACGGCCTGAAGGCCCTGGACATTCTGAAGAACTACAAGCCGGATGTAATCTTCGTCGATCTCATCATGCCGAACATCGACGGCGAGAGGCTGTGCCGCATTATACGCGGCATGCCGCAGATGAAGCAGGTCTGTCTGGTCGTCATAAGCGCCCTTGCCGCGGAACAGAAAATCGAATTCGCCCAGTGGGGCGCCAACGCCTGCATCGCCAAAGCCCCCTTCCATAAAATGTCCCCGCGGATCCTGAATCTGCTGAAGAGGATGGATGAGGATTCGGCGGGTCGCGTGGAACAGGGGATTTTCGGTCTCGAAGACATATACCCCAGGGAGATTACGAGGGAGCTGCTGTCCGTAAAGAGGCATCTGGAGGTGATCCTGTCGAGCATTTCCGAAGGTATCCTCGAAATCACGGGGGACGGAAAGATCGTCTACGCCAACCCCGAAGCGCTCGCCATCATCGGGCAATCCGAAGAAAACCTTCTGGCATCCGACGTCCTCAAACTGTTTAAGGAGGAAGACAGGCCAAGGGTACTGCAACTCATAAAAAAACAGTCGAAGCCGTCGCGCCACGTCCTGGAAGAATTTCTCCTTGTGAACGGCAAGGAGATTTCGTTCAGTATCATGCCCATCAAGGATGAAAAGAGCAAGGCCATAATCATCATAAATGACATCAGCATGCGCAAGCGCCTCGAATCCGATCTGCGCCAAGCCCAGAAGCTGGAAGCAATAGGCACCCTGGCGGGGGGGATAGCCCACGACTTCAATAACCTCCTCATGGGGATCCAGGGGCGTACCTCCTTGATGCTCATGAACACGGACGGCAACCACCCTTTTGTCGAACACCTCAAATCCATCGAGGACATGGTCAGGAGCGGTTCGGATCTGACGCGTCAATTGCTGGGTTTCGCAAGAGGCGGAAAATACGAGGCCAAGCCTTCGGACCTGAATGAGATTGTGAAAAAAAGCTCCGAGATGTTCGGCCGCACCAAGAAGGAAGTCAGCTTTCATAAAAAGTACCAGTCAAGAATATGGACAGTTGAGATCGACTGTGGCCAGATAGAGCAAGCATTGCTTAACCTTTATATCAACGCGTGGCAGGCCATGCCAGGAGGGGGAGATCTTTATCTCGAAACGGAAAACGCCTATCTGGATGAAACAGCCGCGAAACTTCACAACGTGAGGCCCGGAAAGTACGTCAAGGTGACCATAACGGACACCGGCGTGGGGATGGATGAAATGACCCGGCAGAGGATATTCGAGCCTTTCTTCACAACTAAGGAGATGGGAAGAGGCACGGGCCTCGGACTCGCCTCTACGTACGGGATCATCAAGGGGCACGGGGGGTTTATCGATGTAAAGAGTGAAAAGGGCCAGGGCACGACCTTCATCATCTTTCTGCCCGTGACCGAAAAGGAGATCTCCAGGGAGAAGAAGGCGACGGAGGAACTCCTCACCGGTCACGAGACCATACTCCTCGTCGATGACGAGGAGGTCATCACGGAAGTCAGCCGTGAAATCCTTGAGACCCTGGGCTATACGGTCATGGTCGCCAGAAGCGGCAGGGAAGCGATTGATATTTACAAGAGCAATAAAGAGAATATTGATCTTGTCATAATGGATATGATCATGCCGCAGATGAGCGGTGGAGAGGCCTTCGAAATCTTAAAGACGATAAATCCCGATGTGAAAGTCATCCTGTCAAGCGGGTACAGCATCAAAGGGCAGGCGGCCAAAATCATGGAACGGGGCTGCCGGGCTTTCCTCCAGAAGCCCTTCAGCATACGAGATCTATCAAAGAAGGTTAGATCGGTCCTTGATGTGACCTATTAAGGGCGAAAGGCGCAATATATCGGAGGGGATTTGATGCTAATCCATCATCCTTAGCCGTTCGGCTCAAACAATAAACGGCGACGACTTCACCCCCAGACTCCCCTTTCTCACCCAGATCTTCACCATGGGGAGCGATTCCCCCGACCTGTCCACAATGCTGTGCATTTCTTCTATCGCTTCGATATCGTTGATATTGAACTCTATATAACAAATCCTACTGCTGAAGGGATTCATGATCAGGATCATACGCTCGTCGCGATAGGGATGCTTCATCGGCGACCCGATGAAATGCTGTACATGAGCGGTGAATACCGGCGGCTTTTTGAGAACTTGCAGTTGAAACCTTTCCGTTTTCCCAAGCGATTTCTTAAGGGTCATTCCTGCCCTCCGAAACGGAACTGGATTCAAAAGAAGTATAGCAAAAAGCACAAAAAATTATCCATCTATTTGTGAAGAGAGACTTAGCGCAAAGGGCTGATGGCTAAAGGCCAAAGGAATGTTCAAACCTCTTGCCTCCAGCCTATCATGAATGCCCGATGCCGACCACTTGAAACATCCTGAAAACAGGCGTTCCTCAAGAACTTTCAGTCCTTTGGCACGAGAATGATCTCGATCCGTCTATTCCTGGCCCTCCCCTCGGAGGTATCGTTTTTCGCAATCGGCTTATATTCGCCGAAAGCAACCGCAGACAGGAGCCCAGGGTCGATACCCTGCTGCTGGAGATACCTGGCGACATTCAAGGCACGGGCGGCCGAAAGCTCCCAATTGGTCGGGTATCTGTGGGCAAGAGCACCCTTAATCCGGATATTGTCCGTATGACCTTCTATGCGTATGGCTTTGTCGCGGACTCCTTTGAGGACATCGACCACTTTCTGTAAAACCGTAAGCCCGTCGGCCTTCACTTCCGCCCTGCCGGAGTCAAAGAGGATGGAATCCACCATGTTCACGGTCAACCTGCCTTTCAATTCCGTTATGGTTACCTGACCCTGGGCGATTTCGGTTTTCATCTTCTCCAGCATCTCTCCGTAAGTCTTGCTGACCTCCTGGATCTTTTCTTCTTTGCTCTTCTGCAGTTCGGCGATTTCCTTCTTCAAGGCGGCGTTGCGGTCTTCAAGATCGGAAATCCTGGCTTTCTGATCTGATATCTTCATGGACAAATCGTCCGCCCTGGCTTTAAGGACCTTGTCAAGCTCGTCGTTGTCTTTTTTCAGTTTGTCATTCTCCGCACTCAGTTCCTTGGTCCGCTGTTCGAGTAAAGCCACTTTTTTGTTTAGATTATCCGCTTCGTCAACCTTTTTCAGATACGTTCCCTGCGTTACCAGGCAGCCCGCCAAACACATGGAAATAAAAACAGCTACTGACGCAAATAAAAGTTTTTTCAACATTCCGGTCCTCCTTTGTGTATTAGGCGTCGGTCTTCTATTTGCTGCATGCCGACTCATGTAACATGTCCCACAGGCTCCCGGCAGTAACAGGCTTCCAGCCGTCAGCCGTGTAATCTCTCTCATAGATCAGTTTGCCATCTTTCCTGTAATATGCGGCATGGATAAAACGCATGGCATTTGCCCGGCAATCGATCTCCATGGAATATTCGACATGGCCAAGGAAACCGGCGCTCTTCCCACGGGCTTTCAGTTCTTTTCTTAACTGCCTGAGAAACTTGCTTTTGGGTGAAGGAGATATTTTGACTGTTGCCTTCAAAGTATCCCCCGGCAGACGCTCCAGACTTTCACGATCCAAAAAAAGGGCATCCCTGTATTTCGTGAACCCGACCAGCTTCCATCTGCTTGGATCGGCGCCGGATGAGAAGGCGGCGGAACCTGTAAAAACGAAGAAAAGAAGGATCACCCATGCCGTTCGAAAAACTGCAGATTGCACTGCATCCGCTTCCTCAAGAAAATTTGACTGTATCTACCTCAGTGAGGCCCGGCTGTCAATTCTCCTGTTGATTTCTTCTCCCTTCACTGTTAGATAATACAATCCGATATGATCCGGCGAGAGGAGCCGGCCGTAGCCCCCCTCGATTCCGCTCCCGGAACATGCAGATCACAGTGAGGCAATCTATGGACGAACAGAAAGGCGAACAGGCGCAAAAACCGTCCACGCCGACGGAGGCGTTCCCGGAGTTTTCTCCGGGAGGAAAAGGCGCAATCCTCACAGCTGCCCTGAAATTCTTGGCCTGGTTCAACCTGATCATCTGTATTTTCGGGTCGATCTGGATTTTCCGGGAATTTGGAGTAAGGTTTGTCTCTGAAGAGGATTTCATATTGAGCTATGCGGAAAAAATCGTGAACCCCGCCGGGGTCGCCTTAAGCTTGGCTGTTTTTCTCCAGGGAATATTCGGTTGTGTACTCTTGCTCGCGATTGCTTCTATCGTGGAAAACCTGATTGCGATCCGGCGAAACCTGGTATCCAAATTATGAGATACGTATTCTATTCACTGCTGCTCCTTTTTTCAGCTGTCGCCGGGTGTGTCCCTCTAAGCAAATACAATGAATTGAAAACAACAAATGCGCAATTGAATCAGGAGATTACCCGGCTCAAGGAGACAAGGGACGCGTTAAACTCCGAAATTGTTGTCCTGAAGCGGAAAAATGAAGCCGTCGACCAAGAGATAAGCAGGCTGAAAAATCTTGCTCAATACTATTTCAAAAAAGGGATGGAATCTTATCAGGAAGAGAATTTTCACGATGCATTGGATTATTTCGAAAAACTGACCGACCGTTATCCGACGGATCCTCTCGCCGAGCCTGCCGGCAATAAAATAGCGGAAATCAAAACACTGTCGAAGACCAATTACAATAAAATTCTGAAGGCGGCGGAAGTGATCAAGGACCTGAAGGCTAAAATAGAATTGATCGACAGGGGAATGGACGAAAATTTTCTGACCGGCTTCGATTTTGAAAAATTGACGCAGAGACGGGAATCCCTCGCGAACGAACTCAAAATACTGGAGGAGATGAATGCTCACATCCTGACGGAAGACGACCCCACGCAATCTCTCAGGTATTACAGGACCACGCATTCCACGTTACAGCAGGTGGGATTCGACAAGAGCTTCCATGTGGAGCTGTACGTAATCCACCATTATTCCGGGAAAAAGGATCTCCGGCTCAGGACCAGATACATCGGAAACAAATGGATCAGTTATGATACGGTCATTTTGCGGTCAGACAACGGCGTGCAGGCGGAGGTTTTCTGCAAGTATCCGGAAAAACTGTCCAGCATGAACGACGACAGGATTTACGAGTGGTCGGACAACGACATCGACGACGACAAGGTCGTCAAGATGGCGAAAGCCCATTCCATAAGTGTCCGCTTCAACGGCGGTTTCCGGTACACCTTCAACCTGAACGACCAACAGTTGCTGGGATTCAAGGATATCATAAGGAAGTACCAGTCGTTGAAGTAAGCCAAAAAGAGCAGGACCATCAACTTTCACCTCTTAAGACCCAGGCTTTAGTGTGCTTCCCCCCAGTTTTTACCCGACGATATCTCCACTTTCAGAGGGACACTCAGTTCCGCAACATTTTCCATTTCATGCCTGATCAATTCCATGACATCCTTCTTCTCATTCAGAGGGACCTCGAACACGAGTTCGTCATGAACCTGCATTATCATGCCTGCCTCCCTCCGCTCGCGGGCAAGCCGCCTGGATATGCGGATCATCGCGACCTTAATCAAGTCCGCGGCCGTCCCCTGGATCGGCGTATTGACGGCGGCCCTCTCGGCGAACTGGCGGACGGCGGCATTGCCGCTGTTGATCTCCGGCACATACCGGCGCCGGTTCAAAAGCGTTGTTACATAACCGTCTTTCCTGGCGTTTTCCAGAATACCGTGGATGTATTTCTTCACGCCCTGAAATTCGCTGAAATAGCGGTCGATATAGTCCCTTGCGAGGGACTGTGTAATCCCGAGTTCTCTGGCGAGTCCGAAAGGACTCATGCCGTACAGTATCCCGAAATTGATTACCTTCGCCTGCCTGCGCATATCCTGCGTTACCATCCCGGGAAGTACTCCGAACACATCCGCGGCGGTCCGAGCATGAATATCTTCATCCGCCCTGAATATCTCGATCAGCGCCCTGTCCCCGGACAAGTGGGCGAGAACGCGCAGTTCGATCTGGGAGTAATCCGCCGAGACGATCTCCATCCCTTCAGGGGCGATGAAGGCCTCTCTGATCCTCTTTCCTTCCGGACCCCTGACCGGAATATTCTGCAGGTTGGGATCACTGCTGGAGAGCCTCCCTGTCGCAGTTACCGTCTGATTGTATGAGGTATGGATCCTTCCGGTCCGGGGGTTGATCATGGCGGGCAGGGCATCGATGTAAGTGGACTTCAGTTTCGCGATGCTGCGGTAAGACAGGATCTCCGCAGGAAGCTCATGATTCTGAGCAAGATTCGCGAGGACGTCCATGTCGGTAGAATAGCCGTTTTTGGTTCTTCTGCCCCGGGAGAGTCCGAGCTTTTCAAAAAGGATACGCTGGAGCTGTTTCGGCGAGTGGATATTGAATCTTTCACCCGCCATCCGGTAGATTTTTTCTTCCGAAGCCGACAGGAGTTGATCGAATTGCTCCGACATCTCTTCCAGGAGTACCCGATCCACAAGGACTCCCCTGGCCTCCATCGAGGCCAGGACCTCGATCAAAGGCAATTCGATTTCGTAGAAGAGGCTCTCGAATCCGCCCTCCCTGATTTTATCCGCGAGCAGGACAGCAAGCTTGAAAACAGCGTCCACTCTTGAACAGGAATAAAGCATCGCCTTTTCGCGGGGGACTTTTTCAAAAGGCGTTTTCTTCACGCCGCCGCCGACCAATTCCTTCAGCGGCGCAAGTTCCCTGTTGAGGTAGTCCCTGGCTATCTCGGTCAGATCATGGCTTCTCTTAGAAGGATTAAGGACATAGGACGCGACCATGACATCAGAGCCGATCCCCTTCATCTCGATGCCGCAACGGGAGAGTACAACAATGGAATTCTTGAGATCATGTCCGTATTTTTTTATCCCGCCGTCGCCGAAAAAGGGACGCAGCCTGTCCAGAATGAAATCGGCTCCGGGATTTCCTGGTGCGGGGTCGTCAGGAGACGGGAAGGGAACGTAAAAAGCCTCTTCCGGCGAAGGGCTCAGCGAAATTCCGACAATGCGGGCGATCATGGGTGTTTCCGAATCCAGCTCCGGGCAAAATGCAAATTCTCCGGCTTCCTTTATTTTTCCGAGGAGGTTTTCGAGTTCATCATGGCTCTCGATTATACCGTACAATCCCCTCAGTTCGTCCCGCATATTCAAATCCCTGATCAGGGAAGAGAATTCCAATTCCTTGAAGATATCCCTGAGGACTTTCTTGTTCGGCCCCGTGTAGCGGGCATCCTCGAGCCGGAAATTCATATCCAGATCGGTCCTCAAGATGATCAGATCGCGGCTCATCCTCGCCTGTTCCGCGTTCTTCTCGAGAGATTCCCTGATGCGGGGGTTTCCGAGCTTCCCGGTGTTCTGCAATACCCCCTCGATAGAGCCGAACTGCCTGATAAGGTTAACCGCGGTCTTCTCGCCGATGCCGGGAACGCCCGGAATGTTGTCAGACGCGTCGCCTGTCAGCCCGAGCACTTCCGCCACCTGTGATGGCTCCACGCCGAAGCGCGCCTTCACGCCCTCGACGTCGTATGTCTTGTCCTTCATGGTATCGATCATGAGGATGTCGCCGGAGATGAGCTGTAGCAGATCCTTGTCGCCCGATACAATGACGACCTTTACACCTTCTGCGGCACACTGCTTGGCGATAGAGGCGATAATATCATCGGCCTCAAGCCCTTCCTGTTCCAGCACGGGCAGGGAAAAACCGCGGATGATTTCCTTGATGTAAGGAATCTGCGGGATCAGCTCGTCCGGCATCCCCGGCCGGTGGGCTTTATACTGCTCATAGGACTCGGAGCGGAATGTGGGTCCCCTGGAATCAAAAACTACGGCTATGTATTGCGGCGCCCATTCGCGGAATAGCTTCATCAGCATATTGGTGAAGCCGTAAATGGCATTGGTGGGAAATCCCCGGGAATTGGACAACCGCTTGATCGCGTAAAACGCCCGGTATATGTAATTACTTCCGTCGATCAGATAGAGAGTCGGTTTATCTTTTTTTTCTTCATCCATGAACTATAATAAGCTTCTCGGCTCCTTTTGCCTTTAGCCTGCCTTATACTTCAAAACTGGCGTTTATCTTGAACGTCCTCACTGCGGGCATACTGAGGATATCGTCAACACCTGTCAATCTCCTGATTTCTTTGATGGTCCTTTCCAGTTCTTCCTCGGACGGCGCCGTCAGCGTAAACCAGATATTATAGTCATTGCTCCTCTGGTAATTGTGGGTCACGCCGGGACAGGCGTTCACCGTTTCCACGAAATCCCTTTTGCGGCTTTCCGGAACCCTCGCCGCGCACAGTGTGCTCGCATATCCCAGTTTTTTCGAATCGAAGACCGCTCCGATTCGGCGGATGATCCCGTCTTTTTTCATTTTGCGTACACGCTCCAGGACTTCGCTTTCGCTTACACCGATCCGGGCGGCGACTGTTTTGAACGGCTCCGCCTCGACCGGAAAGTCCGTCTGGAGCATATTAAGTATTTTTCTATCGAGAGTATCCATGTACCATGCCCAATGCCCAACACCTCACGGCTGACGTCTTGCGCCTGATGCTCGATGTCTCGGTTCCCACACACACAGTGGCTCCTCCTCCAGGTAATCCCCGGTGGCCTCGTATGCGCGCGCCCGGCAGCCGCCGCATACGCGTATGTATTCGCATCGGCCGCACTTTCCCCTGTATTGATTCAGATCGCGCAGGGACTTGAAAACAGGTGACCGCATCCAGATATCGTTAAATCGGTTTTTCATGATCTGCCCGCAATCCACTTCCAGATAGCCGCAGGGCTGGACCTGGCCGGTGTGGGAAATGAAACAGAAAGAACTTCCACCAAGGCACCCCCTGGTCATGGCGTGCAGGGGATGATTCGCTTCCGGATTCCTCGCGCCTCTCCCTTTTTGATGCAAGATGCGGAAGTAATGGGGAGCACAAGTTGCTTTGAGCTGGATAGGACACCGACTGCTCTGCTCATAAAGCCATCCCAGGATCTTCTCATATTCCTCTGGAGATATCTCCTGATCGGCCATTTCGCGACCGCGGCCGGTGGGCACAAGCAGGAATATGTGATACGCCGCCGCTCCCAGTCCCACGGCCAGCGCCAGTATCTTCCTTACCTGCCCGAGGTTGGTTTTTGTCACCGTCGTATTGATCTGGAACTCCATGCCGGCTTTTTTCAAAGCCTCTATACCAGCCATGGCACCCGCGAACGCACCCGGTACGCGGCGGAATTCGTCATGGCTAACGGCATCTGCGCCGTCGATACTGATGCTGACCCGTTTGATTCCGGAGTCTGTCATCCTGCGGGTGACGTCTTCTGTCACCAGAGTCCCGTTGGTCGCCAGGACCATGCGCAGTCCCTTCGCCGTCCCGCGCCCTGCGATTTCAAAAATATCTTCCCGCAGAAGAGGCTCTCCTCCGGTCAGGATGATCACGGGCTTTCCCACTGACGCAATCTCATCTACAAGCTCCAGACACCTGGCCGTACCAAGTTCTCCATGATAAGGTCCGCGCAATGAAGAGGCGCGGCAGTGGATGCAGGCCAGATTGCAGCTCCGCGTTACTTCCCAGGCGACCATGGCGAGTCTCGAGTCCAGAGTCCTTGGTCCTGAATCAGGCACTTTCAATCATCCCCCGACCTATTCCGATAGTTTCGAAAAAAGCTTCCATTTCGATTTTTACACGCCCCGCACCTCAGCGCGCCAGCACGGCCGCTGCTTCCTTGGCGAAGTAAGTGATAATGATATCGGCCCCCGCCCTCTTGATGGATATCAAGGCCTCCATCATGGCCCTCTCGCCGTCCAGCCAGCCGAGATTCGCGGCAGCCTTGATCATGGCGAATTCCCCGCTCACATTATATGCCGCAACGGGCAGTTCGAATTCCTCCCTGGCACGTCTGATGACGTCGAGATACGGAAGGGCCGGCTTTACCATGACGATATCCGCTCCCTCTTCGACATCCAGCGCAATTTCCCGCATAGCCTCGTCGCTGTTGGCAGGATCCATCTGGTAGGCTTTTCTGTCGCCGAACTGCGGAGCGCTTTCTGCGGCCTCCCGGAACGGCCCGTAAAAACACGATGCGTACTTTGCGGAATAAGACATAATAGGCGTCGTCTCAAATCCCTCTTCATCGAGCGCTTCCCGGATCGCACCGACAGCGCCGTCCATCATGCCGGAGGGAGCGATCAAATCCGCGCCGGCCTTCGCCTGAACAACGGCGGTTTCCCCGATGAGCTCCAGCGTGGCATCGTTGTCCACGTCATTGCCCTCAATGATCCCGCAATGCCCGTGATCCGTGTATTCGCAGAAACACAGATCGGTGATGACCAGGATGTCTGGGACCGCGCTCTTGACTTCCCGAACCGCCTGCTGGATGACGCCGTCCGCAGCATAGGCATCAGAGCCAGTTTCGTCCTTGCGGCCGGGAATCCCGAAGAGGAGAACCGCCGGTATATTCATGTCCTTTACGCTCCGGACCTCTTTTACCAGATGGTCGACAGACATCTGAAATTGACCCGGCATGGAGTTGATCGGCTTCTTGAAATCCTTGCCGACCGTGACGAACAGGGGATATACAAGATCGTCCACGGATAAACTCGTCTCCCGGATCATCCTCCTGAAATTTTCATTTTTCCTCAATCTCCGCGGCCGGTATGCAGGGAAATACATGAAAAACCTCCTTTTTAGTTATTAATTCTAAGTCCAGAGTTTAAAGACTTTAGCCCGCAGACTACCTTAAGCCATAATTCTCTCCGGCGCCATCTCTTTATTCCTGACTGCGGACTCTGAACTCAATGCTCGGAACTCCGACCGATCTCACAATCGGTCAAATAGCACGCCGGATCGGAGGCCCAAGGGTCTCCTGTGACGGCCTCCGCCCTTGCACGGAAGTTGCCGGCGCAAATATCAAGCCAGCGGCAGCCGGCGCACCTGCCCTTGATAAGCGACCTTCTGTTTTTCAGTCCCGCCATCAGCTCATTCGAAGTGTCCAGCCATATCTCGCTGAAAGGGCGCTCCCTGACATTGCCGAAAGATACATGCCTCCAGAACTGATCGGGATGCACCTCGCCGTCCCAGCTCACACATCCGATCCCCACACCGGAATTGTTTCCT
>JBHGBI010000034.1:0-18621 GCA_041946925.1 Syntrophales bacterium
TCGAACCCCTGACCTCGGCATTGCGAACGCCGCGCTCTCCCAGTTGAGCTACATCCCCACGAAAAATCTCAGTCTTATTATATGATCAGGGGTGTCTCTGTCAAGACTTATTGAACATCGCCGAACTTCAATCTTGCGCATACCTTTCCATGGTGATATGGAATGTTGACTTGAAAAAGGAACCGTGGGGGGGATTATGGCCAGAATCGATGAACTCTTCAGATTCATGCACACCGAGGGCGCTTCGGACCTCCACCTTTTCTCCGGATCGAAACCCGCCCTGAGGATCAGAGGGGATATTGAACGTTTCGGGAACGAAACCCTGACGGATGAGGGTCTGAAGCAGATGCTGTACGAAATCCTGCCCGAAGACAAGGTCAAGATCTTCGAAGCCACAGGTGACGTGGATTTCGGCTATGAAGTGGCAGGGCTGGCACGCTACCGCTGTAATTTCATGCGCCAGAAATACGGGATCGGCGCTGTATTCCGCGAAATACCGAGCAGGATTATGACTCTGGAGCAACTGGGCATACCGCCCGTACTGAAGGAGCTCGCCCTGCTCGCGAGGGGGCTTGTCCTGGTCACCGGGCCGACCGGAAGCGGAAAATCGACAACGCTCGCAGCCCTTATCGATTATGCCAACGAAAAGCGCAAAGGGCATATCATCACGATTGAAGATCCGATAGAATTCGTCCACGAGGGAAAAGGGTGCCTGGTGAGCCACAGGGAGATCGGCACGCACACAAAGTCCTTTGCTTCCGCTTTGCGGGCCGCTCTGCGCGAGGATCCAGACATCATCCTCGTCGGCGAAATGAGAGATCTTGAGACCACGGCACTGGCGATAGAGGCCGCCAATACCGGACACCTCGTTTTTGCGACGCTCCACACCATGGGAGCGACGCGCACTGTGGATAGGATCATCGACCAGTTCCCGGCGGACCAGCAGCAGCAGATCAGGATGTCTCTCTCGGAATCGTTGAAAGCTGTAATTTCCCAGGCGCTTTTCAGAAGAATTGACAAGAAGGCGAGAGTAGCCGCGCTGGAAATCCTTTTCTGCAACATCGCAGCGGCCAACCTGATCCGCGAGGAAAAGACCTACCAGCTGATGTCGGTGATACAGACATCCCGGAAAATCGGCATGATATCGCTCGACGACTCGATCATGGACCTGCTGCAGAGAAGGTGGATCAGCCCCGAAGAGGCTTACGAGAAAGCGGTTGATAAGCAGAAATTCGTCAAATTTCTCAAGACCCCGCCTCCAGAGTGGTAGCCGTGGAACAGGCCTCTTCCGCCAGATCGATCATGCCTTCGGCAAGATAAGATTGAGCGAGACCAAGATAGAGAAACGGATTGCGCGAATCAGAGGCAATCGCCTTTTTGAAGATATCGATCGCCTTCAGGTGCCTGTTTTCCCTCGCAAGCGAATTCCCGAAACGGTTATAGTAAGCGGAAGCGAACCGGGGATTGATGCGGACTGCGTACTCGTAAGCGACTTCCGCCTCGGCAATCTTCCCTCCCTTGAGAAGAGCGTCTCCCAGATTGCAGTAATACAGTGGCTGGCCGGCACTGCATTTTATAGCTTCCCTGAAAGCGTTCTGGGCCCGGCCGTATTCGCCGGCGTTGAGATACGCATTTCCCAGCCGGTTGAAATAAGTACCGGCGTCGGAAGGATCAATCAAACCCGCCGTTCTGAAAGCGTCCTCCGCGCGGTCGAACTCCCCCATCGAGATGAGGGCGCTTCCGAGCGCGCAGAAGGCGGAGGAAGCATCTGGCTCCATTTCCGTGATCTTCTGGAATACCCGAACTGCATCGCCGGCTCGTCCCCCGCTCAGGTATGATTCTCCCAGCGTGAACAGAATGCTCACATCTTCGGGCTGGGCCGCTGCAGCCCTTTCACAAACGCCGATGAGCCGGCGGTAATCCTCTTTCTCTCTGAAAATGCGGACCAGCTCGTCGAATGCGAACCCGGTGAAGAGTTTCCTTGAAAGCTCCTTTTCCAGAAGGGCCTCAAAAATGGAAATCGCCATTTCCACATTTCCGCTGTCCCGGTAGGCCCAGGCAAGGGCAAGCCGCAGTGAATCCACCTGCGGATTAAGCATGATCAACTCATTATAAACGGCGATCGCTTCGCCGTACCTTCCCGCATTCATGAAGGCTTGGGCCTGTTCGTATTTATCGTCATCCATTCGTCCCATTTACGCCATCCTTTTCCGCCGCTCTAAGCGCCTTGTTTTTTCTTATATATAAGAGAAGCGATCGCACGCCGAACTCCTGCATCAGCCGATGCGGTCGCTTCTCTTATCCAGCGCGATCTCGCATTCTTTCCTGATGAAATCGGGGACTTGCCGTTGCGTCCTTATGCCCTTCGCACGCTTTGAAAATGATCGTATCCCGGATGATCCGCTGAAAGCGGTTCCCCTTTTTCATCAACCACTTCCCCGGCAAAAGATGTAAATTCGCCGATCCGCGTTAACGACAGTCCCCGGAACGGCCATTCGCGCTGGAGCTTGTCGGAGTCCCCTTCAGGCACGGCAAACAGGAGCTCGTAATCCTCTCCGTCGGTCAGCGCCTCCCTGCTTGTAGTTTCCGGGCTCCTCAGGGGAATGCTCCCCACGTCGATCCTGAGGCCCACCCCCGAAGCCCTGCACATGCGCCCCGCATCCAGCAGCAGACCGTCACTGACATCGATCATGGCACGGGCGAATCCGCTACGGGCTATCCATTGTCCCTCCCGGCAGCGCGGCTCGAAAACAAGGTGATGGCCCGTGGACAGGGAACTGCCGAAACTTCCGGTCGCGAAAAGGATGTCGCCGGGCTTTGCCCCCCGCCGACGCAGCACGTGGGTTTCCCTCGCTTGCCCGATAATGGTCAGGCTGGCAACATCATCATTCATAGTCGCTCCGAGGTCTCCTCCGATCATGATGACCCCGTATTGCCGGCCCAATTCGATGATGCCGTCGAAAAACCGCTGAAGCCAGTTTTCATCGTGCAGGGGCCCCAGGCCGGCAGCGACGAGGCAGTAAAGCGGCTCCCCCCCCATAGCGGCGATGTCACTCAGGTTGCGGGCAAGAAGTTTCCTCCCTGCAAGTTCCGGCTCCATAGCGCCGGGGCCGGCGGGATAGTGCCTTGCGCCGATCAACTGATCCACCGCGACAAGCAGGAGTCTGTCTTCTCCGATTCTCAAGCCGGCGCAATCGTCTCCGGGCGGTATCACCAGTTCTCGTGGAGGCGGGGGGAGGCGAGAAAAAAGCTTCTCCAGAAACTCGTCTTCTGTCATATTATGTTTCTTTCGAATATCGAAAACCGTTATTTTGTATTAAGCATATCACCGGTCTGAATGAATGGGCAAGGATAATCAAAATGCATCTTCCGAATATCGAATGTCTCGTGAAAAAATCTTTTTGCCCTGGACCTCTCTGCAATCCGCACAAATCTGCAAAAATGCATTGACAGAAATTTGATTCTAATATAGATTACTTTCTCTGATTTTTGTAAATAAGGAGGGCAGATTTTGGCCACGCATAAATCCGCTGAAAAGAGAAACCGGCAGAACAAGAAAAGAAATTTAAGAAACAACTCTGTAAAATCCAAAGTCAAGACGACAGTGAAGAAGGTCCTTCAAGCCGTGGAAAGCAAGGATGTCGAGGCGTCGAAGGTATCCCTCGCCCGAGCGATTTCCCTCATCGATAAGGCGGCAGCCAAGAAAGTCTTCCACAAAAATACGGCGGCGCGCAGGATTTCACGGCTTACAAAAAAAGTAAACGCGATCACATAAATTCAAAGCTTCAACTTCATACAACCCGCCGCATTGAAATAAAAGCCGGACGCGTCTGACTTTTCATTGAAATTCCACGCACAAATCTCAAAACAAATTCCGATACAGAAACCTGGCAGGTTGGTGTCTGGCGTCTATTCTCAGAAGCCGGACATGATAGACCTGTATACCCTATCCGCAACATCGTCGGCGAGTGTCTGGAGTGCGGCTTTGCGATTCGCATCGGTCGTCGCCGGATTGGTCGAGTCGACGGTGTAGTCCCGATACCAGGTCACATTCGGATCTCTCCATATGATCTCTTTATTAACACGCTTTTCAAAAACGACATCGAGGGAAACAGTCGCGCGGTCTTCCTTGGCAACGTCCGTCCTGCCATATGACAGGTGCGATGAGGAGAGATTATTCAGGTTCCCCCTCAACACGGCATCGGCGCTGGATATACTGCTGGCAAGCTTGAACCTGCTGCTTTTCCTGAACTGGTCGATGAAGGAATTCCTGAAAGTGTTTTCCAGCCCGGCTTCGCTTGTCCTGTTGGTGAAATTATCGACATAGACGCTCCGGATCGATTGCTCAATATTCTCTCCGCCCGGTGTAAACCTGTATCCGCAGGAATAAGCGGCTGAAACAAGAACCACAAGAATACACAACATCAAAATTTTACATATTTTCATTTTTTCCTCTTCCTTGAAAAAACCAAAGCTGATATCGCTCTGCTGCTGTTCGCCTGCTTTATTCTTAGCCGATGCTATTTAATTACAATATTCACCAGCTTTTTGGGGACGTAAATTTCTTTCACCACATTTCTGTTTCCAATTATTTTCGTGATCTTCTCATCGGCAAGAGCCAGTTTCCTGATTTTATCGTCGGATTCATTCGCGCCGACGACAATCCTGCTCCTCAGCTTTCCGTTCACCTGTATAACGATCACAACCTCCTCCTCCGCCGCCACGGCCGGATCAAATGAGGGCCAGGGGACATTCACCAGGAGAGCATTGCAGCCGATCATCTCCCAGAGCTCTTCAGCCACATGGGGCACAATCGGCGCCAGAAGAACAATGATACTCTCAACCGCTTCTCTGATCACCGAAAGGCCCATCCTGTCCTCCTTCGCAGGCCGATTAACCTGATACAGGGCATTGACGAGCTCCATGACGGCGCTGATAGCCGTGTTGAAATGAAACCGGTCCTCGATATCACCGGTCACTTTTTTTATGGTCTGATGCGTTTTCTTCCTCAGGTCTTTCAGCTCCCCTTCCAGAGGAGCCTCCCCGCTGAACGGCCGGATTTCCCTGATGTCCTCAAGGTAGTCGGTGACAATCCTCCAGACCCTTCCGATAAACCGGAAGGAGCCTTCAACGCCCTGGTCGCTCCATTCCAGATCCTTTTCGGGAGGAGCGGCAAACAGGCAGAACATCCGCGCTGTATCGGCCCCATATTTTTCAATAAGATAATCAGGGTCTATGACGTTCTTCAGCGACTTGGACATCTTCTCGGTTTTGCCGATCATGACCTCGCGCTTGCAGCGCACGCATTTCCCTTGCGCGACCTCGTAAGGATAAAGAAACCCGTGCTCTTTGCATTTCATGGTCTCCTTGCAGACCATGCCCTGCGTCAGGAGATTGGAGAAAGGTTCGTCTATTCCCAGCACCCCGAAATCCCTCAGGACTTTCGTGTAGAATCTCGAGTACAGAAGATGCAGAATCGCGTGCTCGATCCCGCCGATATACTGGTCCACGGGGAGCCAGTAATCCAATCTCTTCCTGTCCAGTCCCGGTTTTTCGTTGTAGTCGGGAGAGGCGAACCGGTCAAAATACCAGGAAGACTCCACAAAGGTGTCCATGGTATCGGTTTCCCTTCTAGCGTCGCCGCTGCACCGGGGACATTTGGTATTCACAAAAGATTCGTGCCTGGCAAGAGGCGATTCGCCTTCTCCGGTGATCTCCACGTCGAGAGGGAGAACGACGGGAAGATCAGATTCAGGGACCGGAACAGTGCCGCAGCGATCGCAGTATACGATTGGAATAGGCGCGCCCCAGTATCTCTGCCGGGAAATCCCCCAGTCCCTCAGGCGGTACTGGACGGTTTTTCTGCCGCACCCGATGGATTCCAGATACCCCGCTATCGCTTCCATCGCCTCCGTGTTTTTCATGCCGTTAAAGGGTCCGGAATTCACCAGCGTGCCTTCTTCCACATAAGCCTCGGTCATCGTGGCGGCATCAAGCGATTGATCCTTATTCTGGATCACCACTATCATGGGGAGGCTGAATTTCTTTGCAAACTCGAAATCGCGCTGGTCGTGCGTCGGCACGGCCATGACACAGCCCGTGCCGTAATCGGCAAGGACAAAATTAGCGGCATAAACAGGCATCCTGGCCTTCGTCACCGGGTTGAGACAGTACGCATCCAGGAATATCCCCTCCTTCTCGTAATAATCGGAGGTCCGCATCATCCTGTCCTGCTTTTTGACCTTTTCCACGAAGGCAGCTACCTCCCTTTCCACCGGCTTGCCCTTCACCAGAGATTGGACGAGCGGATGTTCCGCGGCAATGAGCATGAATGTAGCTCCAAAGATTGTATCCTGCCGCGTGGTAAAGACCTTGATCGTTCCGCCGGGGCCCTCCATCGGGAAGGAGATTTCCACTCCGTAGCTCTTTCCTATCCAGTTCTTCTGCATGGTGAGGACCCTCTCCGGCCACCCATCCGCCAGCCTGTCGCAATTATTCAGAAGCTCTTCAACGTATGCGGTAATGCGGAAAAACCACTGGTCCAGAAATTTCTCTTCCACTTCCGTCCCGCACCGCCAGCACAGACCAGCTTCCACCTGCTCGTTGGCAAGGACGGTCTTGCACTTGCTGCACCAGTTGACTGCGGAGCCCTTCTTGTAGGCAAGGCCTTTTTCATACATCCACAAAAAGAAAAGCTGTTCCCATCGATAATATTGCGGCTCGCACGTGGAAATCTCCCGGTCCCAGTCATAGCTGAAACCCATCCTCTTGAGCTGCTTCTTCATATGCTCGATATTTTCGTTCGTCCATACCGCCGGGTGGATTCCCTTCTCGATAGCGGCGTTCTCGGCCGGCATCCCGAACGAATCCCACCCCATGGGGTGCATGACATTGAAACCGCGCATGGTTTTATACCTGGCCACGACGTCCCCGATGGTGTAATTCCTAACGTGCCCGATGTGAATCTTCCCCGAAGGATACGGAAACATTTCCAGGAGGTAATACTTCTTTCGGGCGGGATCCTCGGACGCCTTGAACGACTTCCTTTGTTCCCAAATTTTCTGCCATTTCTCCTCAATTTTTCCAGGATCGTACTTTTTGTTCATGATCTTCTCCGAAGTTGGATACATGCCCCGTTATCCGCGCGGAAAAAGCGTGAGCGGAGCATCCAGTCCCTCTTTCACCGTCTCGGGGATATCAACAATGAGATCGTCTCCTACATTCTTCCTGAACCTCTCCAAACCAAGCAGTATTTCCTTAAGATCGGATTCACGACTGAGCAGGATAGGCGACAGGTATTTCCAGCTTTCTCCGCGTGTCGCGTAAAAATCATAAAGGCCCGTGATCACGGCCTCGGTCATTATGGGCACCTGCAAAGGACATCTGCCCGCGGCGGGTATTTCAAAGGCATATTTCTCCCATCCCAGCCCGGCAGCAGCACCGGATAAGACATAGCCCATTGTATACAGGATATCATAGGTGATACCCGTGATTTCTCCGAGTCCGAGGAGCATTATTTTCGTGGAAGGGATTCTTTTCGGCGGCGCGATCAGAACCTTTTCCTGATATTCGCCGGTGATTTTCCCGCTCACCATCAGCCTGGAGATCATCCCGTTCAGCCGCCAGTCGAGGAGGCCGCAGTACCCTCTTGGAGGCCGTTCATCAGAAAAATATCCCAGCACGAGGCATTCACTCTGCAGATTGTCCAGCCTCGCCGTTTCTATCTTTATCGCCGTCATTTCTGATTTTCAATTTTGTATGAAGGGCGTCCAGAATCCCGTTGATGAAAGACCCTGAGTTTTCGGAACCGTAACACTTGCCGAGATCGATGGCTTCGTTCAGGGCTACTTTGGGAGGAACGTCTTTGCAATACAGCAATTCATAGACCGCCAATCGAAGGATATTCCTGTCAACTCTCGACATCCTGTTGAGGCTCCAGTGGTCGGAACAAACGCCTATCAGTGAATCGATCTCCCGGCGGTGCTCGCACGTACCTTCGATCAGTCGGGAAGAAAATTTCCTGACCTCTTCGGGCGCGTCGAAATTATTCCAGAAAAGCTCAATGGCTTCCTTCGCCCCGACACCTAAAACATCGATCTCAAAAAGAACCTGTAAGGCAATCTCTCTTGCCTTTCTTCTGCGGCCCATTCACGCCTCTTGCATAAAGCCTGGAAGCGGTCCGTTTACCCTGCTGCGGCAGGACGCCGCCTTCCAGGCATCCCTAAATTTTTCTGAACAGATCAACCATCTCGATGGCGCAAAGCGCGGCATCCCATCCCTTGTTGCCGGATTTCGAGCCCGCCCTCTCTATGGCCTGTTCTATACTATCGGTTGTAATCACGCCGAATATGACCGGGATCTCGCTATCCAGCCCGACTGCAGCGATTCCCTTGGACACCTCCGCGCTGATATATTCGAAATGGGGGGTGGCGCCCCTGATCACCGCTCCCAGGCAGATGACAGCATCGAATCTCCCCGACTTCGCCATCTTCTTGGCAGCAGCCGGTATTTCGAATGCGCCCGGGACCTTGGCGATCTCTATGTCCTTCACATCCGCGCCGGACCGGGTCAGCGCATCGAGCGCTCCTTCGACCAGACGGCCGCTGATAAAATCATTGAAACGGCTGGCCACGATCCCGAACCTCATCCCCTTCGCTACGATCTTCCCTTCAATCGTCTTCGGCATAATTTTCCTCCCAAGGTCAGGCTAAGGGTAAAAGGAGAAAAAGAGACAGAGACCCCCTAAAGAGAATCTCTTATTTCTGCAGCATTTGGCCTCCGGTCCTTTTCTTTCCGTCAATTTCACCAATTGCCTTTTACCTTTCGCCCTTCGCTATAATTCCAGTATGTGCCCCATTTTCCGCTTTTTCGTCTCCAGGTAATGAATATTGTTCTCCGTCGGCTCGATGACGATCGGGACCCGTTCCGTAATCGCGATCCCATACCCCTGAAGTCCGACGATCTTTTTGGGATTATTGGTCATGAGCCTCATTTTCCGCACGCCGAGATTGACGAGGATTTGCGCGCCGATTCCGTAATCCCTCAGGTCAGGCTTGAACCCCAGCTCCAGATTTGCCTCCACAGTGTCTCTGCCCTGTTCCTGAAGGGCATACGCCCTGATCTTGTTCACCAGGCCGATGCCGCGACCCTCCTGGTGCATATAGACAATGACGCCCTTTCCTTCCTTTTCCACCATTTTCATCGCCGTATGCAGTTGATCCCCGCAGTCGCATCGCTCCGATCCGAATACATCACCGGTCAGACATTCCGAATGGACGCGCACCAGAACCTCGTCTTCGGGCATGATCTCCCCTTTGACAAGGGCCACGTGCCTGGATTTATCGACGTCGTTCTCATAGACAATCAGTTTGAACACGCCGCCGTACTTGCTGGGAATGGAGGCCGTGGCGGCCCTGCGCACCAGGCATTCCGTTTTCATCCTGAACTGAATGAGGTCGGCGATAGTGACGATTTTAAGGCCGTGCTTTTCCGCAAATATCTCCAGGTCGGGCATCCTGGCCATGGTTCCATCATCCTTCATGATCTCGCAGATGACTCCCGCGGGCTTCAGACCCGCAAGTCTCGCAAGGTCTACGGACCCCTCGGTCTGGCCGGTCCTCACTAGAACGCCTCCCTTGCGGGCGCGTATCGGAAAAACATGCCCCGGGCTCACCAGGTCATCGGGCTTCGCGCCGTCGGCGACCGCGGTACGGATCGTCGTCGCTCTGTCTGCCGCGGATATACCGGTGCTCACCCCTTTCCTGGCCTCTATGGAAACTGTAAAGGCGGTGCCGAAGCGGGATTGATTGTCCCTCACCATCAACGGCAGCTCCAGCTTTTCCGCTATTTCATCGCTCAGTGACAGGCAGATCAGGCCCCTTCCGTACCGAGCCATGAAATTTATGGCTTCGGGTGTAATATGTTCCGCAGCCATGCACAGATCGCCCTCATTTTCGCGGTCCTCGTCGTCCACCAAAATTATCATTCTGCCGTTTTTTATATCTTCGATTGCGTCCTGAATATTGCTCAACATTTTTACCGCCTCTATTCTTTTCAGCTTCAGGTCTGAATAGCTCCCTTTAAAGCCGAACCTATTTTATAAATCCCTGTTTCTCCAAAAAATCGATATCTATTCCTTTTCCCCGGCTCAGAAATTTTTCCACATATTTTCCGATTATGTCGGTTTCTATGTTCACCTTATCTCCCGCTTTTCTAAAACCCAGCGTCGTCATCCGGGCGGTATGGGGTATTATATTCGCGAAAAACGTGTTCCCCTCAACACTGTTTACAGTCAGGCTTATACCGTCAACTGTTATGGATCCTTTCTCCACTATATAGCGGCTGAGAGAAGGGTCAACCTCTACACCGATCAGGATTGAACCGGACTTCGATTCCACCCTGACGACCTTCCCCTCTCCATCCACATGCCCCAGAACGATATGTCCTCCCAGGAAATCACTCATTCTCAAGGACTTTTCGAGATTGACCTCTTCGCCGGCCTTCAGCGACTTCAAATTCGTCTTCGACAGCGTCTCCGCCGATACATCGGCGGTAAACGAATTGCCCCGGATGGAAGTAACGGTAAGGCACGCCCCGTTCACAGAGATGCTGTCGCCTGGCTTCATATCGGCAATATCCAAAGGAGCCTCGATCTCCAGCAGGGCGTCCTTCCCCCTGCCCGTCATTCTCCTGATCCTGCCCATCTGCTGTATTATGCCGGTAAACATGATTTCTCCAGGCCGAAGGCTAAAGGTATGCTTTTCCACTTTAGAGCCTCTCGCCCTTTACCCTCGCCCATAACTTTATACTCAGCTTACTTTTTTCCCCCTTCTCAGGTCTTCCAGCTCCTCCAGAAATTCTCTCACATCCCGGAACTGCCTGTATACCGACGCGAACCTCACATAGGCCACCTCGTCCAGAGTGCGCAATTCCGACATCACTTTTTCCCCGATTGCCGAAGAAGGTATCTCCCTGGCCTGGAATTCCTGGCAGGCCTGCTCTATTTTATCCACAAGGCTTTCAATCACATCAATGCTGATGGGACGTTTCTCGCAGGCTTTCTTGATCCCGGCAAGGATTTTTGCCCGGTCGAACAGTTCCCTGCGGCCGTCTTTCTTAACCACCATGGGAAGCACTTCTTCGACGGATTCGTACGTTGTGAACCGCTTTCCACAGGCAATGCATTCCCTGCGCCTCCGGATTGCATAACCGTCCTTACTGATCCTGGAATCGATCACCCTGTTCTCTATGCTTGCGCAAAATGGGCACTTCATATCGGCGACGTCTCGATACCGGCTTCCTTTAAAATATCCGACGCCATCTTATCACGGTAACCGTCGCGGTACAACACACGGACGATCCCCGCGTTGACGATCATTTTCGCGCATATCGTGCACGGATGGTTACTGCAGTAAAGCGTAGATCCCTTGACACTCACTCCGTGGAGGGCGGACTGGATTATGGCATTCTGCTCAGCATGCAGACCCCTGCAAAGTTCATGGCGCTCCCCCGACGTGATATTCAATTGCTCGCGCAGGCAACCCACTTCCAAGCAATGACGGAGACCGGATGGTGCGCCGTTATAACCGGTCGCAAGGATTCTCTTGTCTCTCACGAGTACAGCGCCCACGCTGCGGCGCAGGCACGTGGAGCGCCTCGATATGAGATCCACGATATCCATGAAGTACTCATCCCAGGTCGGGCGATCGTATTCTTTGCGCTCTGTTTTTTTTGTTCCTGCCATCTGCCCGGGCCTTCGCAACTACTCTTTCTTGATCCTGTCCACATAAAGCGGAATTTCTCACACAGGGACTGGCCCTCCTTACGGACCTCGATAAGGTGGTTTTCTTCCCCCCTGGCGCGGCTGTCAAGCATTTTGGCGAAGTCGTTCTTGCACATCACGATGCCGCCCCTCAGCCACCGCAGAGTCTTGTGAGTGGTCGTGGTCACAAATTATGGGAATGAACCTGGTGCACGGTGGTCCGGCGAATTTTTCCGGGAGGCTTTATAACGCGATCTCAGGATTTTCCCTTGCACAATTCTTTTTCCAATTTCCTTATCTTCTCCAGTCTTCCCGCGTGCCGCCCTCCTTCAAACGCCGTTTCGATCCAGGCCGTAACCGTCTTTTTGGCCGTATCCGGGTCTGTTTTCCTGCCGGCCAAAACAAGGATATTGGAATCATTATGCAGTCGGCTCATCCGGGCCGTTTCCGCGTCCAGGCAAAGGGCTGCCCTCACGCCGGGAAACCGGTTAGCGACAATCGACATTCCGATCCCGGAGCCGCAGACGAGAATTCCCCTGGCATATTCACCTGAGGAAATCCGGCGCGCGACTTCGATCCCGAACTCCGGATAATCAACAGAATCCTCGCCGAATGCTCCGGCATCGTATACATCACAGCCCCTCTCTTCCAGAAACCCTTTCACCTCTTCCTTTAATGCGTAGCCCGCATGGTCGGAACCAAGGGCGATCCTCATCTATCCACCCGCTCCTCGAATTGCCTGAATATCAAAACCACGTTGACGCCGCCGAACCCGAAACTGTTGCTCATTACAGACCTGATTTCCTTTGTCCTGGCGATGTGGGGAACATAGTCCAGATCGCATTCGGGATCGGGATCGTCCAGGTTTATCGTCGGCGGGATAGTCCCGTAAGTTATGGCCATTACGGAGATAACCGCCTCAAGCCCGCCCGCCCCGCCAAGCAGGTGGCCTGTCATGGATTTAGTGGAACTCACGGGTAGAGATCGGCTGTACTCTCCGAAAACCCTTTTAATGGCCTGCGTCTCATAAATATCATTCAGCGGAGTGGCGGTGCCGTGGGCATTGATGTAGTCGATATCCGCAGGCTTCATCCCCGCGTCCCGAAGAGCGAGTTCCATACAGCGGACGGCGCCTTCATGGCCCGGCGGAGGCGCCGCGATATGAAACGCATCTCCTGTTTCGCCGAGACCGGCCACCTCCGCATATATCCGCGCGCCCCTGTTGAGCGCGGCGGTCATCTCTTCCATAATCAGAATGCCGCACCCCTCCCCCAACACAAAACCATCGCGCCCTTTGTCAAAAGGCCTACTTGCCGCTTCCGGCCTATCGTTGTTCGTCGACAGCGCCCGCATGGCTCCGAAGCCGGCGAACGCCAGAGGGGTGATTGCGGCCTCAGTGCCACCGGCGATCACCGCTTCGGCGTACCCTTCCGAGATTATCCTGAAAGCGCTGCCGATCGCGCTGCCGCCTGATGAACAGGCCGTAACCGTACAGTTGATCGGTCCCTTTGCGCCGAACCGGATCGATACCTGTCCCGCAGCGAGATTGGCGATAACGCCCGGCACCAGGAAAGGAGAAATCGCCTGCGGTCCCCGGTTGAGGAGGGTCTCTTTCGCATTCTCTATCATGGCGAGCCCCCCGATTCCGGTGCCGATAATAACTCCCACCCTGTCGGCATTGCCGCGGCCGATCACCAGTCCCGAATCGGCGACAGCCATCTCCGCACAGGCCAGGGCATAGATGATAAAATCGTCATAGCGGCGGCGTTCTTTGGCATTGACAAAAAGCAGGGGATCGAAATTCTTCAGCTCGCCCCCGATCCTGGTCCTGTATCCCGAGGCGTCGAATTTTTTCACCACCGCAATACCCGGCCTGCCGGCACACAACCCTTCCCACGTCTGGGCGGCGGAATTGCCGAGGGGACTTACTGCACCGAGACCGGTTATGACGACCCGCTTTCTCATTCGCCTTTCCTGAAAAACTAATTCACCATCCCCCGTTTTCTCTTGATAAAGTCGACGGCATCCTGGATGGTACGTATTTTCATCAATTCCTCATCCGAAATTTCCACGCCGAAATTCTCTTCCATCGCCATGATCAGCTCGACGATGTCCAGGGAATCCGCACCCAGATCGTCCATGAACGCCGCTTCAGGAACACATTCCTCCTTGGTGACACCCAACTGCTCCATTATAATCTCAATGACCCGCTCTTCGATTGACATCTAAATAACCTCCTTGATATTCCTCACATCATGCTCAAGTCAGCATCTGGTGAAAAATGTCACCTTCTGCGTTCCTCTTCTCGGTCACATGTAAAGCCCGCCATTGACACGAACCACCTGGCCGGTTATATAGCGCGCGTCTTCCGATGCCAGAAACAGGACGACCCCCGCCACATCGTCCGGGCAGCCCAGCCTTGCCAGCGGGACGGCCTTCCTGACCGCCTCTTTCTCCGCTTCAAGCGCCTCTGTCATATCGGTCTCAATAAAACCGGGGGCGACGGCATTGACGCAAATATTCCTCGGCCCGAGTTCCCTCGCAAGGGATTTCGTCAGCCCGAGGATCCCCGCTTTGGATGCGCAATAGTTTACCTGGCCCGCATTGCCTCCTTCCGCGACAACCGATGTGATATTGATGATCCTGCCGGAGCGCTGTTTCATCATCTGCCGAGCCACCCCCCGGCAGCAATTGAAAGTCCCTTTCAAGTTCACGTCGACGGCCTTGTCCCAGTCGTCCTCTCTCATCCTCACAATCAGGCTGTCCCTGCGAATCCCCGCGTTATTGACTAGAACGTCTATCGAGCCCCTTTCCCTGATTATCCTCCTGATCGCCTCTTGCGTCGCCTGATAGTCCGCGACATCGAAGGGAACGAGCTTACCCTGCCCGCCTGCGTTTGTTATCATCCGCAGAGTCTCAGCGGCGGCTTTCTTATTATTTGCGTAATTCAGGCAGGTGAACGCGCCTGCGCCGGCAAGTCTCAGGGCGACCGCCCGTCCGATTCCTCTGGATGCCCCGGTAACCAGAGCCGTTTTCCCCTCAAGTCCCATGCTTGTCTTCCCGTAAATTTTGAACCGCCGGCATTCCGGCTCTCTGCCCCGAAAAAAAAGAGTCTGTCTTTCTCAGCGTTTCCAGATTCTCCACGTTAAAAATCCGCAATTGCGGGGCGATTCTTTTTATAAACGCCGAGAGAACGCGCTTCGGGCCGATCTCGATAATCGTATCGATCCCTGTCGCCACCATTTTTTCCACAGTTTCCCGCCACCGGACAGGGGATTTGATCTGCTCCAGCAGAAGCCCTCTCACGTTGTTTCTGCTGTAAAACAGCCCGGGGTCGCAATTGGGGATAACCGGGATTTCGCAATCACGGAACTCGATCGCATTCAAATCCGCCGCGAAACGGTCGGCCGCGGGTTCCATCAGCCTGCAATGACAGGGCACACTGATGGGCAATTTCACACCCCTGGCACCCTTCTTCCTGGCCGCCTCAACGGCCCGTTCAACAGCCTGCGAACAGCCGGAAATCACAATCTGGTCGTCCGTGTTGAAGATGGCGGGATACACCATGCCTCCGCCGTTGCGGACCTCAAGGCAGATTTCCTCCACGGCATTGCGCTCAAGTCCGACAAGCGCGGCCATAGAGCCGACGCCCGCAGGAACGGCCTCCTGCTGATAACCTCCGCGCGCCGAGACGAGCTTCAAGGCATCCCCGAAACTAATCGACCCGGCGATATGCAGCGCGCTGTACTCTCCGAGACTGTGCCCCGCCATGACCGCCGGCCGGATGCCTGTTTGCTGTTCGAACGCGCTGTAGGCGGCGAAATTCATAGTCAGCACGGCTACCTGGGTTATTACGGTTTTATCGAGCTTCTCCTGCGGCCCCCAAAAGCAAAGGCGGGCGATATCAAACCCGAGGACATCCCTGCTCTCATCGAACACGTTCCTTACAACCTGAAATTCTCTGTACAGGTCGGCTCCCATGCCCGCGACTTGCGAACCTTGACCGGGAAAAACAAGGGCCGTCTTTTTCGCCATCGCCTATCCTCAGGATTTGCTGCCTGCTCAGGAGGTCTTTTCGAGTGACAGGACCTCTCTGCCCTTATACGTGCCGCAGTGGGGACATGCATGGTGTGGCAATTTGGGTTCATTACACTGGGGGCACAATGAAACCGCCGGTGCATCAAGGAAATCGTGGGACCTCCTCTTGTTTTTTCTGGCTTTTGAATGTCGCTTAACTGGATTCGGCATATGACACCCTCTTTCTTATAATAAGGCTTTTCTCTTTATGAAGTCTCATTTATGATGATTTCGTAAAAAGTCCCGAATTGTCATCCTGAGCTCATCATTTGTGAACGACAAAATTCTTTAAAACAGCGAACGCCGCATGCCCCGTCTGCCGCCGACAGCCGCAGACTGTCATGTTGAGGTCGGCACCGCAGATGGAACACAATCCCTTGCAGCCCTCCTTGCAAAGCGGTTTTATCGGAACCTGAAGGATAACCTGTTCAAGAACGATCGGATCAAGCTCGATCTCATCTCCCCTGTAATAACCGAAGTTCAAATCATCTCCCGACAATGCCGCCTCATCTTCATCCGCTCCCTCCTTGAAAGGAGCGAGCGTGTACCTCAAGCCGGCCCTTGAGGTATATTCGATGCCGGCCAGACATCTACAGCACTCCAGGTAAAAAGATGCATTCATTTCCATATCAAGGGTAACCGTCTCCCCGATTTTCGCGGCCACGCCGCAGACATCGACTCTGCGGAGTTCAAATTCCGCCTTTCTTTTTTCCGGCAGCATCGCCGCAAGCCAGCGTCCATCTCGGGAGAACTGGAACCGGTATCCGTCATCCGGAATATTCCAAATCTTTATTTTGTGAAAAATCATCTCAATTTCGAGTACTTAAAAATAAATTACAGAAAGTAAAGTAGTACTGTTAATTAAAAACAGCTCCTATTGTCAAGGAATTTTTAAAGAAAGGAATTTTACACCTTCCCGCGGATTTACTCAATATCATAATCCAGAGCAATCCGGATCGTACGCATTGGGTTCGCCCGGATATCCACGTTCTTCGGTTCTTTTCAATAGGACGGAATTGACAAATCTCCCGAATTATAAGAATATAAAAAAGTTCAGCAGGGATTTACTACAATTCACATACAAAGGAAAGATATGATTCATCAAAAGAAAGTCAGGACTAGATTTGCACCCTCACCCACAGGCGCGCTGCATATAGGGGGCGCCAGGACGGCTCTTTTTAACTGGCTTTTTGCAAGGCACAATGGAGGCGAATTTATTCTCCGAATCGAAGATACCGACCAGATTCGTTCAACAGGAGAATCCACCAAGGCCATACTGGACTCAATGTCCTGGCTCGGCCTCAACTGGGACGAGGGGCCGTATTATCAGGCCGAAAGGCTCGATCTTTATAGAAAAAAAGTCCAGCAATTGCTGGATCAAGGAAAGGCGTACCGTTGCGACTGCCCTCCTGAAAGCCTGGAGCTCAAGAGAAAACAGGCTCTTGCGGAGAAGAGAAAGCCGAAATACGACGGGACATGCCGGAAGAAAAATCTGGGGCCGACCCCCAATTCCGTGGTGAGGTTCCGGTGCCCGGATACGGGCGTTACGCCCGTCAACGACCTGATCAAGGGCCACATTACATTCCTCAATGAAGAGCTGGACGATCTCATCATCGAAAGGAGCGATGGTTTTCCCACCTATAATTTCGCAGTTGTGGTTGATGATGCCGAGATGGGCATTACGCACGTTATCCGGGGCGACGACCACATCAACAACACGCCGAGACAGATTCTCCTCTATCAGGCGCTCGGGTACGACATCCCCGAATTCGCCCATGTGCCGATGATCCTGGGACCGGACAGGACGCGCCTGAGCAAGAGACACGGCGCACAATCCGTGATGGCTTACAGAGAAATGGGATATCTGCCGGAGGCCCTGGTAAACTACCTGGTGAGGCTGGGATGGGCGCACGGCGATCAGGAAATATTTTCCAGAGAGGATTTGATCCGGCTGTTTTCGCTGGATGCGGTCGGAAAATCCCCGGCTGTATTCAACCCTGATAAACTTCTGTGGCTTAATCAGCACTACCTTAAAAGCGCCGCCCCGGAGAGGCTCGCAAAAGAGCTTGTTCCTTTTCTGGAGAATCTCGGGATCGACGCCTCCGACCCGGAATTTTTGAAAAAAGTCGTTTTGGATCTCCGGGCGAGATCCAAAACCCTGACCGAAATGGCGGAATCCGCGCGCTTTTATTTCGTGGATTCTATCGAATATGAGTTTCCCCTCGCGGAGAAGTTTTTCGATACGGAAGGCAGTCTGTATTTGAAAACCCTCCAGAAAATTCTCCCTGAACTTCACGATTACAGCAAGGAAGGGATAGAGCGGGCTCTCAGAAAAATAGCGGAGGACAACGGAACCAAGCTCAAGTGCATCGTCCAGCCGGTCCGGGTGGCCCTGACCGGGAAGACGGTGAGTCCGGGGATCGATGAAGTCATGATCACCCTGGGGAAAGAAAAGGTCATGAGGCGCCTTCAGGGGGCGATCGATTTCATCGAAAGAAGAGAGTAGGCAGGCAAGGCGCGAAAGGTCAGAAGGCCGGAACGACGATACATTTCCGTTGACATTTCCATGCCGATTGTCTAAATTTCCCCACTTACTCGGTGACCTTATTTCCATTTTCAAAGACGGCGCTGGGGGATCGTCTAGCGGCAGGACACAAGATTCTGGATCTTGTTACCGAGGTTCGAATCCTTGTCCCCCAGCCAAAAATAGAAAACGAAACCATTGGTCCCATCGTCTAGCGGTTAGGACATCGGCCTCTCACGCCGAGAACCTGGGTTCAAAT
>JBHGBI010000035.1:0-17603 GCA_041946925.1 Syntrophales bacterium
GGGAGGGGAAATTTCTCTCTGGGGATAAAAGAACAATTCATATTCCCGGAAATCGATTATGACAAGATCGACAAGGTAATGGGAATGAACATCACCATTGTCACGTCGGCCAGGACGGACGACGAGGCAAGGCAGTTGTTGAAATTGATGGGTATGCCTTTCCGGGCTTAAGGCTGACGATGATCGAAAGGACTGGAGGAATTTAGATTGGCAAAAAAATCCTTGATTGCAAAAGCGAAAAAGAAAAAGAAATTTGCGGTTCGGGAATACAACCGGTGTCCTATCTGCGGGAGGCCGAGGGCATACTTCAGAAAATTTGATATGTGCAGGATTTGCCTGAGGAAACTTGCCCTGTGCGGCGAGATTCCCGGCCTCATCAAAGCAAGCTGGTAATTATAAGGAGAGATTATATGGGGATGACGGATCCAATCGCGGACATGTTGACAAGGATCAGGAACGCCTATAGGGCCAATATGAAAAGCGTCGATATCCTGCTGTCCCAGACGAATTTCAATATAGCAAAGGTCTTGAAAAAGACGGGCTACATCGGCGGGTTCAATGTGAAGAAAGACCAGGATCAGAAGGGCGTTTTGAGGATATACTTGAAATTCACGGAATCGAAACACAGCGCCATAAGCGGCCTGGAGAGAGTCAGCAGGCCGGGAAGAAGGGTCTACGTGAAAAGCGAGGATGTGCCCAAAGTTTTGAACGGCTACGGCGTCGCCATTATTTCCACATCCAGGGGGATTGTCACGGATAAGGAGGCGCGGGAGTTGAACGTCGGCGGCGAGGTCCTCTGCAAGGTCTGGTAGAGGGGGCTAAAACAGGCGATCGGGAGTGTGAATCCATGTCAAGAATCGGCAAGAAACCTATAGAAATTCCCAGAGGTGTGAAAATCAGCCGTAACGGGAACGAAATAAAGGTTGAGGGTCCCAGGGGGACTCTGACCCGCGTGTTGCCGTCTGAGATCGATGTCGCGGTTGAAGACGGCGCGATCCAGGTGGTAAGGCGCACGGAAGACAGAAAAGGGCGGTCGCTTCATGGACTGGCGAGGACGCTCGTTGCCAACATGGTGACGGGTGTAAACACAGGCTTTCAAAAGACACTTGAAATCTCAGGCGTCGGTTATCGCGCCGAGGTTGCCGGCGATAATTTGAAACTGTTCCTCGGCTTCTCGCGTCCTCTGGAATACAAGATTCCGAAGGGGATTACCGTCAGGATCGACAAGCAGGTGAGCATGATGATCTCCGGTATTGATAAAGAATTTGTCGGCAGGGTGGCGGCCGAGATAAGATCTCTGAAGAAGCCTGAGCCGTATAAGGGTAAAGGCATCCGGTACCAGGGTGAGAGGGTGAGGAGGAAGGTCGGAAAATCGGCCGGCGCGTGATCAGTACATATTTAACAAGCGAGGATGGATAAAAATTGTTATCTGCAACGAAAAAGATCAAAAAAGTAAGGATGCAACGCAAGAAGCGGGTCAGAAGCAAGATCTTCGGTACTGCGGAAAGACCCCGTCTTTCGGTATTCAGAAGCGCCAGGCACATTTATGTGCAGGCCATATCCGACGATTCGGGCAGTACGCTTGCCGAGGCTTCCACGCTCTGTAAAGACGTGAAGGACAGGGCCGAGAAGGTGAAGAAAACAGAGGCGGCCAAGCTGGTTGGACAACTGGTTGCGAAGAGATTGCTGGATAAGGGTATCTCCACGGTCGTCTTTGACAGGGGAAGATTCCTTTATCATGGCCGGGTAAAAGCCCTTGCAGACGCTGCCAGGGAATCAGGTTTGAAATTTTAAAAGAAAACGGTGATTGGAAAAAAACATGGAAGAGTCAGAACTTCTTGATCGTGTTATCACTATTAAAAGAACGGCAAAAGTCGTCAAGGGCGGCAGAAGATTCCGGTTCAGCGCTGTCGTAGTTGTGGGCAACGGCAAGGGGTCCGTCGGCGCCGGATTGGGAAAAGCCAACGAAGTTCCCGAAGCCATCCGTAAGGGTACGGAAAAGGCCAAGAAAAATCTGAAGACGGTTTACATCGCGGATGGAACTATCCCTCACGAGATTGTCGGTCATTACGGCGCCGGCAGGGTTCTTCTCAAGCCCGCTTCGGAAGGAACAGGACTTATTGCGGGAGGGGCGGTCAGGGCCATTCTCGAAGTTGCCGGTATCCGGAATATCCTGACGAAATGCTTGGGATCGCATAACCCCCATAACCTGGTGAAGGCGACGCTGGACGGTCTGAACAAATTGAAAAATCCCGCTGAGATCGCGATGATACGCGGGAAGGATATTTCTGAAATCTGATATCAGAGGAGAAGATCTCGTGTCAAGGCAGTTGAAAATCACCCAGGTAAAGAGTTTTATAGGCAGGCCCGAGAAGCAGCGACGGATTCTCCGGGGACTCGGTCTTGGAAAAATGAACAGGACGGTCTTGCTGAATGACACGCCTGAGATTCGCGGAATGGTGAATAAAGTCGGTCATCTGGTATCAGTCGAAGAGGTAAATTAACTATGAATTTGAGCGGATTAAAACCACCCTGCGGTGCGAGGAAGAGAAGAAAAAGGGTCGGGCGCGGCGACGGATCCGGCCACGGCGGCACGTCATGCAAGGGGGCAAAAGGACAAAATGCACGCGCGGGTGGACGGGTGCGGCCGGGATTCGAAGGCGGGCAGATGCCTTTGTCGAGGAGGCTGCCTAAGAGAGGTTTCCGCAACTATTTCAAGCGCGACGTCGTCATCGTGAATATAGGGCAGCTCAATAAATTTTCGAAAGACGCCGCCATTGATTCCGAGGCTCTTCTGAAAGCAGGTATCATCAAGAAGACGGGCGATGGGGTGAAAATCCTCGCAAAGGGAGATATTGATCGTCCTCTTTCATTGAAAATCAATGCGATCAGCCGGGCGGCCAGGGAGAAAATCGAGGCGGCCGGCGGTACTGTAGAGGTCATCTAAATTGCTGGGCGGCTTTAAAAACATCTCCAAGATACCAGAACTCCAGAGAAGAATACTGGTCAGTTTTCTTTTGCTGGCGGTATATCGAGTCGGTACTCATGTTCCGACGCCCGGTATCGATGCGAAGGCCCTTGCCGCTTTCTTTCAGCAGGCAAAAGGATCGCTTCTGGGGCTGTTCGACCTGTTCGCCGGGGGCGCTTTCAGCAACCTTTCCGTCTTCGCCCTCGGGATCATGCCCTACATCAGTAGTTCGATTATCCTGCAGCTCCTTACGGTTGTTATTCCTCATCTGGAGAAGCTTTCAAAAGAAGGGGAAACCGGGCGGAGAAAGATCACGCAGTATACCCGTTACGGCACGGTTCTTCTGAGCATCATACAGGGATTCGGTATCTCCATTGGTCTGGAGAACATGGTGGGACCCTCCGGGGTATCCATAGTCATCGAACCCGGCTGGAGTTTTCGATTGATGACGGTCATAACCCTCACAGCGGGCACGGCCTTCATCATGTGGCTCGGAGAGCAGATTACGGAAAGAGGGATCGGTAACGGGATCTCTCTGATCATTTTTGCGGGCATCGTCTGCCGGGGACCCTCTGCGGTATTCAATACGTTCCGGCTGCTGTCAACCGGCGAAATGGGCGTCTTTATTATCATTTTCATCATCTTAGTGATGGTTGCCGTTGTCGGGATCATTGTTTTTATGGAGAGCGGACAGAGGCGCATACCCGTTCAGTATGCGAAGAGGGTGGTCGGCAGGAAAGTTTACGGCGGCCAGGCTACGCATCTGCCTTTGAAGATCAATACGGCAGGCGTCATACCGCCGATTTTTGCTTCGTCCATTATCATGTTTCCGGCGACAATCGCGAACTTCGTGCCCCATCCGTGGATGAAAACGGTGGCAGGGTATTTGATGCCGGGCAGGCTGGTTTATGAGCTGCTGTATGTCGCATTCATTATCTTTTTCTGTTATTTTTATACCGCGGTGACATTCAATCCGGTGGATGTGGCGGACAATATGAAAAAGTACGGGGGTTATGTGCCAGGTATCAGGCCCGGGAAGAAAACGGCAGAATACATCGATAATGTCCTTACCCGTCTGACGTTCAGCGGAGCCATCTATGTTTCGGCGGTTTGTGTGCTGCCGAGCATTCTGATCAGTTATTTCAATGTGCCGTTTTATTTCGGCGGGACCGCGTTGTTGATCGTTGTGGGAGTTGCTCTCGATACGGCGGGGCAGATCGAGGCCCACCTGCTGACAAGACAATACGAAGGATTCCTGAAAAAAGGACGCATCGCCAGGAGACGCTGAACTTACAGAGCCGCGCGTGTGGGAGGCGGGTATACATGGTCATCTTGAAATCTCTTGATGAGATTGAGAAGATGAGGGCCGGCAACGCTTTGGTTGCGGATATACTTTGTGAAATAAAGGAAAAGGTCAGGCCGGGCGTAAAAACGATTGAGCTCGATCAGCTTTCTGAAGAGCTGGCGCTGAAGAAGGGTGCCAGGCCTGCGTTCAAAGGGTACAGGGGGTACCCCTTTTCTCTGTGTACTTCGATCAATTGTGAAGTGGTACACGGGATGCCTTCGGACAGGGCCGTCAAGGAAGGGGATATATTGAGCCTGGATTTCGGTATTTATTTCGATGGGTATTACGGGGACGCCGCTATTACGGTACCCGTCGGCCACGTAGCCGATAATGCAGCCAGACTGATGAGCACCACAGAAGAGGCTTTGTACCTTGCGATCGAAGAAGCGCGGGTCGGGAACCGGCTGGGGGATGTATCTGCAAAGATCCAGGAGCACGTGGAAGCCGCCGGCTTTTCCGTGGTCAGGGATTTCGTCGGACACGGCATAGGCAAGAACCTCCATGAGGATCCCCAGATTCCCAATTTCGGGGTCAGGGGCAGGGGAATGGTGCTGAAACCCGGCATGGTGCTGGCGATTGAGCCGATGGTTAACGAGGGCACTTACCAGGTCGAGGTGCTTTCGGACGGCTGGACGGTGGTTACGGGCGATAGAAAGCTTTCCGCCCACTTTGAGCATTCGATTGCCGTCACTGAAAACGGCCCTGTAATACTGAGCCGGGCATCGCAAGCTTAATGTCTTTTAAATGGAATACGTCGATCGGGGTACGGGAAACTGGAATATGCCGAAAGAGGAGCCGATAGAAGTTGAAGGAACGGTCATAGAGACTCTGCCGAATGCAATGTTTCGTGTGGAACTCGAAAACGGTCACCGCGTTCTGGCCCATATCTCCGGCAAAATGCGGATGCACTTCATAAAGATATTGCCCGGGGATAAAGTGACAGTGGAGCTCTCGCCGTATGATCTCAGCCGGGGCCGTATTATTTATAGATCAAAATAGATGATCTCGTAGGAAGTCAGGATTAGTGTATGCTGCTATACGAAATCATCGAAATAGAAAGTTAATTTCGGGAGTGATGCCGTGAAAGTAAGGTCATCTGTCAAAAAGATATGTGATAAATGCAAGATTATAAAGAGGCGTGGCGTGATCAGGGTCATCTGTGAGAATCCCAAGCACAAGCAGCGCCAGGGATAGAAGAAAATAGATATATCCGGAGGTTTTCAGTGGCAAGAATAGCAGGTGTCGATTTGGCAAAAAATAAGAGAATGGAAATCGCTCTGACCTATATTTACGGTATCGGGCGCTCCAAGGCCCGGGAAATCCTCAGGACGGCAGGTGTCGATTATTCCAAAAAAACGGACGATCTGCTGGATGCGGAAGTGACCGCGATCAGAAACGTGATTGACAAAGAACACAAAGTGGAAGGAGACCTGAGAAGGGATGTTTCCATGTCGATCAAGAGACTGATGGATATCGGGACATACCGCGGCCTGAGGCATAGAAAGGGCTTGCCCGTGAGAGGGCAGAGGACACATACCAATGCCCGGACGAGAAAGGGTCCGCGGCGGTCAATAGCCGGGAAGAGAAAATAACAAGGGGAGGATTACGATTTTATGGCAATGCCGAGAAGCAAAAAAGGAAAAAAGAGAGAGAAAAAAAATATATCCGAGGGTATTGCCCATATCCAGTCGACATTCAATAATACCATTGTGACCATCACGGATTTAAGCGGCAATGTGATCGCCTGGTCGTCTTCTGGCTCGCAGGGCTTCAAAGGGTCGAGAAAAGGGACGCCGTTTGCGGCCCAGATGGCCGCGGAGGGCGCTGTTAAGAAAGCCATGGAACACGGCCTGAGAAATGTTCAGGTTTATGTAAAAGGACCCGGTTCAGGACGGGAATCGGCGTTGAGATCCTTGCAGACAGCGGGACTCAACATAAGCATCATCAGGGATGTAACGCCCATCCCGCACAATGGATGCCGTCCGCCGAAAAGAAGGAGAGTATAAGAGAGGCGAAAGGCTGATGGCAAAGGGCAAAAGGTGATGATCCTTTAGCCGCATTTTAATTTGTATTCATTGGAGGAAACAAGACTTGGCAAGATACAGAGGATCATTATGCAGGCTATGCAGGAGCGAGGGCATAAAACTATTTTTGAAGGGGGATCGGTGCTTCACGGAAAAATGTGCTTCGGAACGAAGAGGGTATGCTCCTGGAGAACATGGCCAGAATAGAAGGAAATACTCCGATTACGGCGTGCAGCTTCGTGAAAAGCAAAAATTGAAGAGGATGTTCGGTCTGCTGGAAAGCCAGTTCAAGAACTATTTTGAGAAGGCTGAAAGACAGAGAGGAATTACCGGGACAAATCTGCTCGTTCTGCTGGAGAGGCGGCTTGATAATATCGTATTCAGATTGGGCTTCACCGGTTCAAGATCTGAAGCAAGGCAGCTCGTCATGCATGGTCACTTCAAGGTAAACGGGAAGAAAGTCAATATCCCGTCTTATCTTGTGGAAGTCGGGGATGAAATTCAGGTTGTCGAAAAAAGCAGGAAATTGACCAGGATAGTGGAATCCTTGGAAACTGTTGCGCGGCGGGGTATTCCTCAATGGCTGGAACTGGACAAGGAAAATTTCAAGGGTACAGTCAAGGCTTTGCCTGCCCGAGAAGAAATAACCATGCCTATCCAGGAACAGCTGATTGTAGAGCTTTATTCCAAATAATGAATAACATTGAAGGGAATAAAAATGCAGAAAAATTGGCGCAGCCTGATCAGACCGAAAAAAATCGAAGTTGATGAGAGGACTCATAGCCGCTTTTACGGAGAGTTTACCGTGCAACCCCTTGAAAAGGGGTTTGGAATCACCCTGGGGAACTCTCTGAGGCGGGTGCTCCTTTCGTCTATAAGGGGGGCGGCTATCGTTTCAGTAAAATTCGACGGCGTTCTCCATGAGTTTTCCACCATTGCCGGGGTTAAAGAGGATGTGACGGACATTATCCTCAATCTCAAAGGTGTCCGGGTTAAGCTTCATCAGGACGGTCCCAGAGTCATCCGGATCGACAGCGCTAAAGAAGGCGTCGTGACAGCAGGCGACATCATCACCGATGGGACAGTCGAAATAATGAATCCGGATCATTACATCGCCACCCTCTCGGCCGGAGCGGTACTGAAAGCGGAAATGGTTGTAAAATCGGGAAAAGGGTATGTGCCGGCGAAAATGGAGAGGGATATCGACCAGCCGGAAGGCACGATAAATATTGATGCTATTTTCTCGCCCATTAAGAAGGTGACATACACGGTGACTCATGCGCGTGTCGGCCAAATTACGGACTATGACAAGCTTACCCTGGAAGTGTGGACGGACGGCAGTGTCCCTCCTGAAGATGTTGTCGCCTACGCGGCGAAGATACTGAAAGAGCAACTCGACGTATTTATCAATTTCGAGGAGCTTGAGGAAGAGGAAAAGCACGGAGAGGTTGAGGAAAAGGAAAAGATCAACGAGAATCTCCTGAGAAGTGTGGACGAACTTGAACTCTCGGTTCGTTCAGCCAATTGTCTGAAAAACGCGGGGATCAATCTGATAGGAGAGCTGGTTCAGAAGACGGAGGCCGAAATGCTCAAGACTAAGAATTTCGGCAGGAAATCGCTCAACGAAATAAAGGAAATCCTCTCGGAAATGGGACTCAGCCTCGGCATGAAGATCGATTTTCCGCCTTGGGCTAAAGGCGAAAAGGAAAAAGGAAAGCCGAAAGAAGAGGCCCGGGGCTGATAAACATCCAGGCTGAGGGTAAGACTGACCGGCAAACAGGAAAGGAATACGGTGGTTTGTTTGGCCCTTGCCGGCAGAAGAGGAACCGCCGATTACGGAAAGGAAGAATCTGGAGATGCGTCACGCAAAAGCAGGAAGGAAGCTGGGCAAGACATCGAGCCACAGGAAGGCCATGCTGAGAAACATGGTGACTTCCTTTTTGAAAGAAGAGAAAATCATCACTACGGATGCGAAAGCCAAAGAGTTGCGCAGCGTTGCCGAAAAAATGATCACGCTGGGGAAAAGAGGGGACCTCCATGCGAGGAGGCAGGCGCTGTCTTTTGTCCGGAGCAAGGATGTAACAAAGAAGATATTCGAGGACTTGTCTTCCCGATTCAAAGAGCGCCCCGGTGGATATACGCGGATCGTCAAAATAGGCAATCGCGAGGGCGATAACGCGCCTGTATCGATGATAGAGCTTGTTTCCAGAGAAAGTGAAAAAAGCTCAAAGTCAAAGACATCAAAGAAGGGCGTCAAATCCAAAGCGGAAGCCAAAACCCGGAAACCCAAAGCAGAGGGAAAGACTTCAAAATCCAAGCCGGAGGAAAAAGGACGTAAGGAGTAAAGTGTTTAAATAAAGGCAGGCTTAGGCAGCCGGCTGACTGAATGGTTCCTGGATCTTCCCCCTTTACATCAGAAAACGGCGCTCTGCTCAGAGAATTGAGCGCCGGTCGGTTTTTTTCTTGATTTTTTTTTCATAAAAGCGATATAAAATCACTATTGGATTTCACATCGAATTTCAGGAATTGTCCTTCGAATATAATTCCTGGTTTTTCCAGTCGTTTCTGAAGGAATTAGAGAAAGGCCGGGAATCCGGAAAAGCCTTCGCGTCTTCAATTCGGGCTCTGAGGGACGGAGTTCGTCTGAAGCGTTGTCTCAATCGGTCGAAAACGGCGCAATAAACGTATCGGAAGGAGGTCTTAAGATGCCGGAGGAAAAAATTGGTGAGGTTGTGAAATTTTTTGCAAAACCAAGTGTCGCGGCTGTCAAGATTATTTCCGGCGAGTTGAAAATCGGTGACAACGTCAAATTTACGGGCTTTACAACCGATTTCGAAACCAGGATCGATTCCATGGAAATAAATAATCAGAAAGTTGAGAAGGCCGTAGCGGGTGATTATATCGGTATAAAAGTTTCCGATCGTGTCCGTCCTGGAGACGAAATGTACAAGATTACGCCTGAATAACCCGTCCTCATTTACATAACCTGATCAGGGGAGCATGCATGAAAGTGACCATGGGTATTGTGCCTTGCCCATGGTTTTTCATTTTCAGGCTAAAGATCATGTATCAAAACAGGTCATGTTTCTTCAGCCTTTTTCCTTTAGCCCTTCGCCTTGGACCAATATATAATCGTTGCTCTTATCCGCCGGCTGTGATAATCGAATCGCCGTTATCAAATGACTGGGGACGGCAATGGAAGTCAGAGTGTTGGGTTGCTATGGTTCTCAAATGCCCGGATTCAATACCACCGGCTTCTTACTTAACGGCAATATTCTGGTTGATGCCGGGACGGTCACTTCCGTCCTCGACATTACAGAACAGATGAATATCGATTATATCCTGGTCACTCATCCGCACCTCGATCATGTGCGCGATATCATGTTCCTGGCGGATAACGTCAATCTTCATTCCCGCAGAAAGCTTCCGATAACGGTCATCAGCACCGCCGCCATTCTCGATGTTTTGAAGAAACATCTCTTCAATAATGTGATCTGGCCTGATTTTTCGATTATTCCCAGTCCTCAAAACCCCGTTATCAGATTTCGAAAGATCAAACCTGAGGAGAGATTTGAGATCAACGGTCTTTCCGTCAGGGCCGTAATGATGAATCATACAATAGAAACAGTCGGTTATGTTATAGAATTCCCGGAATGCTCCCTTATTTTCATGGGCGACACGGGGCCGACTGAACGGATATGGCAGATCGCCGGGGAAGTGAAAAATTTAAAAGCCTTGTTCATTGAAACTTCATTCCATGAGGGGATGGAGGACATTGCATCGCTAAGCGGCCATCTTACCCCGATCACACTGAGAAACGAACTGAAGAAGCTGGGGAATCTCGATACCGAGATCTATCTTTTTCACATGAAACCCCTGTACGATCTCAATGCTATACGGAAGACAATCAGTAATATCGGCAACAGGAATATCCATATACTGAATGACGGAGATGTCCTGAAATTCTGATCCGGAAAACCGGAAAGCTGAAAGCAACACAGAGCAGTAGGCTATGTCCCTTAATACAGACACATTAATCCGGACGAGTTCACTATCGCCCCTCCAGTATCTTGAATCTCTCGACATGAAGAGGGTCCGGTTAAGTCTCGATCCCATTCGCCGCCTTATGGATAGACTGGGCAATCCCCAGGAGAAATACAGGACCATTCTTGTTGCGGGCACAAACGGAAAGGGATCGATTTCGTCAATGCTCTATTCAATTCTGCGAAAGAGCGGGATGAAAACCGGGCTCTATACCTCGCCCCACCTGATTGATTTTCGGGAGAGGATCCGGGTGGACGGCGCCATGATATCCAATGAAGATCTCGGCTCCCTTATCGAAGAAGTCAGGGAGGAAATAGATGAGGATATCACCTATTTTGAATTTGCGACGGCCGTCGCTTTTCTGCATTTTTTAAGGGCCGGCGTGGATATTGCCGTGCTGGAAGTGGGAATGGGAGGAAGGTTGGACGCCACTAATATCGTACATTCCGAGGTATCGATTGTCTCCAACATATCAGTAGATCACCGGGAATATCTCGGAGAGACTCTGGATCAGATCGCGCGCGAGAAGTGCGGCGTCATCAAGGAAGGAGGCGTCTGCGTTACAGCCGAAAAAAAGAAAGGGATTATCCGGATCATTGAGGAGACTTGCCGCGAGAGGCATTCAAAACTCATCAGGGTCGGAAAAGATCTCAAAGCGAGAGCCGGCAGGAACGGACGCTTTTCATTCAGGGGAATTGACAGGCGTTACGAAAATCTTTTTTTGCCGCTTCGTGGAAGGCATCAGATTGAAAATGCCGCCGCGGCACTGGGCGCGGTGGAGGCCCTCTCGGCGAAGGGCTGTCCTGTCGCGGATCAGCATGTTCTGGATGGTCTGCGGGATACAAAATGGGAAGGCAGGCTGGAGATTCTACAGGAAAAGCCCACGCTGGTACTGGATGCAGCCCACAATTTATCCGGCGTTTCGGCGCTGGGACGTGCTCTGGCCGAGGATTTCTCTTATAAAAAATTGATTTTCGTGTTCGGTGTTCTCCGCGACAAGGATTACAGGTCCATGCTGAAGAAGATAGCTCCTCTAGCGGACCATTTGATTCTGACCGGCATCAGGACGCAGCGCGCTCTGTCTCTCGAAGAACTTGCCGATGTGGGCAGAAAATATCACCGGAATATAAGGGTCGCCTGCAATTCCGGCAAGGCGCTCAATGAGGCCCTTGCACTTGCCGGTCCGGATGACCTGGTCTGTATAGCCGGCTCCCTCTATTTGGTCGGGGAAATCAAGAGAGAGTTCGCGAATCGGAAGTGATGTAACATACAATAGGTTTTACACACCCTTCAAGAGATCGGGGTGACAAATTGGATTTTTTACGGGGCATCATCTCGTAAGGCGGAAACCAGTAAGCTCAATCTGATGACGCAGGAATGTTGTTCGGCGGAACTCGGTTTTACTTGATGAATCTGAAAATAATTTTCTATTGGGCTGTTCTTTTTTTTGTGTTGGCCGGTCCCTTTCTGTCCTCATCATCCGCTGTGGAGACGGAAATCAAGGGACCCGTTGAAATCGAGGCCGATCAGCTCGCCTATGATAAAGAGGAGGATACGTACAGAGCGACTGGAAACGTGATCATCACTTTTACGGACGGCTTCCTTGTCGCGGACTCCGTGGTTTACAATAAAACGACCGAAGACGCGTTTGCTGAAGGCGATGTCTACATACTAAGCAAGGGAGATACACTCGAAGGTGACAGGGTACGGTTCAATCTGGGCACGAAAACCGGCATCGCGTACAATGGCAAGGTCTTTCTGGCCGAAAATCATTTCTACCTGAACGGGGACGAGATCGAAAAAAAGGGAGAAGCGACTTACCACATAAAGAATGCGACAGCGACGACCTGCGATGGGGACAAACCGGCCTGGAGGTTTACGGGGAAGGAATTGGACGTTACCCTCGAAGGTTACGGAACTATAAAGCATGGCACTTTCCAGGTCAAAAACCAACCCATCCTGTATACTCCGTATCTGATTTTCCCGGCGAAGACAAAACGGCAGTCGGGCTTTCTTTTTCCCATGGCGAGCTATTCAAAAGACCTCAACGGCATGGATGTGGAAGTCCCGTTCTTCTGGGCGATTTCGGACAGCACCGACGCCACTTTTTATCAGCGCTACATTGAGAAGCGGGGATGGAAAGAGGGGATGGAATTCCGATATTTTCTCAGCAAGGACTCCTTCGGCACTTTCTATGCGGACTACCTCAACGACTCGAAGGAAATCAGGGAGACGCAGGACAGTCTGAGCAGAGACTGGACGGGAAACCAGAGAAGGTGGTCCTATTACCTGAATCACGAAAGTCATTTCAGCCCCGGTTTTTATCTCCGGACAGATATCGCGAAGGTATCGGATCACTTCTATTTCAGGGATTTTTCCGCCTACAATTATTACCTGGAAAATTATTCCCCGACGGGGCAGAATAAATTCCAGAGGGTTTCATTCCTGGCAGACAAATCACTGGCGACGCTGGATTCGACGGCCCGGCTTGTAAAAGACTGGCAATTGTACAACCTGACGGTGCTTGGCCGGTACACGGATAATCTGGCCGCCCAGACAAATGACACCACCTTGCAGAGCTATCCTCTGGTTTCTTTTACCGGTGTCCAGCAGCCCATCATGGGAACACGCCTGAATTATACTCTGTCATCCTCCTACCAGTATGCATACAGAAATGAGGGAGAAAAGGGGCATGTGGCGGACATCAACCCGGTGTTTTCGCTTCCTCTGAATTTCGGGGATTATCTGCAATTCACGCCTCAGGTGGGTTTAAGGGAGACGGCATGGGAAACACGCGGCGGTATTGAAAATCACAATGCCACCCGTGAAGTATATACCATTAGTGCTTATTTCGCATCGGAAGTCCATAGGATATTTCCTGTCGAGATCGGCAGTGTGGACAAAATCAGGCACGGCATCAAACCCGAAATTACATACTCCTATATACCCAATAATTACTTTGGGCCTCTCCCCGACTTTGTTGCAGCCGTACCTGAAACAAATTTAGTGACATATTCGTTGACGAATACTCTTATAGCGAAGCTGAAAGAGAAGAGCGCTTTCCGTTATCTGGAGTTTCTTCGTTTCAAAGTGACTCAGTCCTACAGTATTCTTGAAGCGCGCAGTTCGAAACCGGAAGAGGAAAAACGGCCTTTCAGCCCGGTCGACCTGGAACTGGATTTCCTGCCCGCGCAGTATTTTTCCTACCGCGCTCAATCGACATTCGATCCTAACGACGGGGAATGGAAAAGAATCAACTATGATATAGGTCTGAACGATACGCGCGGCGACAGCATTTCCCTGGGATATCGCTATACGCAGGATCTCGTGGAGGAGATCAATCTTTACCTGAAAGCGACGGTTAACAAGGCGCTTGATGTGAAATATGTCCTCAGGAAAAACAGACTCGACAACAAGAACCTGGAAAGTACTTATGCCCTGGATTATCACAAACAATGCTGGAGTGTCGAGCTGAGCTATTCCGATCTGGATGATGATAAGAGAGTAATGGTTGTATTTTCCCTTTATGGGCTGGGGAAAGTCGGCAGTATTGAAGCCAAGCCGGCGCAGATGGCGGGCACCAGCCGCTGAGACGTGTTTTTTACTTTTCCACTGTTACAACGTGACAGGGTCATTTTGTCCTGTAGTCCGTTTGCCATACAAGACTTCTCATCGCCGAAAACAGACCTCTTGTTTGCATATCAGAAAGGAGATCCTCGCAGATCGCGTGGTTCTCTGTCTCACGTGAGAATGTCGAATCTGCGCCCCGGGGGGGCGTCAACAAGACAGTCGTGATCAGGGTCGGGAGGCCGATCCTCCAGTTGATTAATCCGCCGCATAAGTAATTTACAGAAGCGAATGCCAGGCTGAGCGGAATAAATAAATCTGTCTCCACCGGCTTGCACCTGTTCCACCTCAGGATCTGCCACCCGCCTGGATGCGCCGTTATTTTGAAGGACCCTGGGCGACTTCGACGAGATCGCCGGGACGGATCCATTTGGCGAAGGCGGCCCTGACGTTTTCGCGATTCAATCCAAGATAGACCTTGGCTGCCAAGATCGGCTCGTCAAGCGGCAGATTATAGATCGTCCTTTCGATAAATCCCGCCGCAATCCTGTCCACGCTCGATTCGGCCAGGGGAATTTCCCGGAGCAAAAGGGCTTTTGCCCTCTTGAGCTCATCTTCGGAAACGGGCTTCCGCTGCATCTCTTTGAGGTTGTACACGATGATGTCCCTTGCCCTGGCGACATTGTCCGGGTTGCAGGCATACTTCACCATATAACGGCTCCGCGTCCGGCCCGCATCCAGGGATGGACTGACGGTGTAAACGAGACCCGTCGTTTCCCTGAGGTCGCGAAAGAGCCGGGTGGCGTAAAAAGCGCCGCCGAGAACATGGTTCCCCAGCTTCAAGGGATAATAATCCGGGCTGTTCCTTGTAATCCCGACGGTCTCGGCCAGAACAACCTCGGTCTGGACCCGGGTCTTGTCCGGCACGAAAATAGAAGCCGGGGGGTTGGGCGGTACCGGTGGCAAGAGCAGGTCCGGCTTTTTACCCCGAGCCGTCCAGCCGCCGAACTGCTTCTGAAACGCATTGCGGACCCTGTCGAAATCGATGTTGCCGACAACCACGATCGCGGTCATGTCCGGGCGGAATACGCTTTTGTAATAGGCTCCGACATCCGTAAGCGTGAGCGATTTGACGCTCTCCGGCGTGGGATACCGCAGAGTCGGGTCGCCCTCAGGAAAAAGCGCGGAATTCAGGGCTTTGCCGGCGAGGAAGTCGGGACTGACCAGAAGGCCCGCTGCCATGGAGACTGCCTGGGCCCGGACAGTCCGGAATGCGTTTTCGGGGAAAGCCGGATGGAGGAGATTTTCCGCCAAGAGCCGCAGTCCGTCTTCAAAGTGCCCCGTCAGAACCTTCAGGAAAAAATCGGTCCCCGCCGATTCAACGGCACCTATGTCGTCCAGAGCCTTCTGGAAGGCGATCCGGTCGAGGGATTTCGTTCCGAACGGGAAGAGCGCCTCCATAACCTGGTCCACCCCCTCTTTCCCCGGCGGGGTCTGCAGATCCGGCTTGTTCTTCACGTGCCCGTACACCACCACCGTGTCGCTCGCGTTCTGCTTCTGAAAGATCAGGGTCAATCCATTCGGTAGGACCTGCGAAACGGGACTGAGCGTGGATTTGGGCAGATGCAGCCTCTCAAGGGCTCCTGCCGCCCAGGGAGGCAGCCCCGCATGCGGCACCTGCTTCGGGGCAAAGGATTCCACGATCCCCTTGCGCTTTACCGCAAACGGGGTTCCGGAAGCCTCCGGCAACAGGACGGCTTCAACGCTGCGGTCGAACCGAAGCCAGGTTCGGGCAACCCGGTCGACATCTGCCGGCGCCACGCGGGCGATCTCGCCTACGATTGCATCCGGAGAGGGGCGCCCCTGGACCGTTACCGCATCGGACCAGGCAAGTGCCAGATTCTGAATGGAATTCTTCTCGAGTTCCACCGTGGTCGCCTTGTTCCGCTTGGCAGAATCAACAAGGTTGGCAGGGAATCCTTTTTGGATGCTTTCCTCCAGAATGCGCTTTATATCGTTGCGAAGGGGCACGGGATCGCTGCCTACGGGAAAAGCGGCAATCAGAAGTCCGAGACCGATATCGGGATGGGTCATCAGCTCGAAATCGGTCGCCAGCGCCTTTCCTTCAACAACCAGGTTGTACAGGGCAGAACGCGTGCTCCGCAAGATGTCCGAAAGGACCTGGCTGGCCGCGCAGTCGCCGCTTTTGTAGCCAGGCATCCGGAAGGCCAGGATCAGCAGCCCATACGGGTTCCCTGTTTTCAGGCGGATCGTTTCCGGTTGCACCGGTTCTAATTTAATTGCGGGTCTGGCCGGTATTTTCCTGGGGGGGATCCTGTCGAAGTGTTTCTTGATTTTTTCGATCGCCCGGCCCGGATCGACATCGCCCGCGACGACCAGAACGGCGTTGTTGGGGGCATACCAGGCTTCATGGAATTTTCGCATGTGGCTCCCGGTCATCTTGTTGAAGGCTGCTATTGTGCCGAGACCGGAATTCTCATAAGGAGATCCTTTGAACATGTCGGTCAGGAGTTTTTCATAGAAAACGAATTCCGGGCTGGAAAGGTCCTTCACTACCTCTTGCTCGATCGCGCCCCGCTCCGGGTTCCAGAGGGCTTCGGTGCTGAGGATGCCCTGCATTCGGATGGCTTCGACGTGCAGGGCGATGTCGAGATCTTCGGCGGGGATAGTCAGAAAGTACCGGGTTATGTTCGACTGGGTCATGGCGTTGAACTTTCCCCCCAGCAGGGCGATGATGTTGGCGAGTTGTCCCTCGTTGAGTCCAGGGCTTCCCCGGAACATCATGTGCTCCGTCGCGTGCGCCGTCCCTGGAAAGCCTTTGGGGTCCTCGTTGGAACCCACCAGATAGGTCATCACCGTTGTCACGACGGGCGCCAGACTGTTCTTGACGATAATGATCTTGAGTCCGTTCTCAAGCGTGGCCCGCACGACTGGCCCGCTCGGCGGCTGTTTCGGGCGGGCATCTGCAGGCGGGGATAATGCAAAGGCCGCCAGAAAGATCACGAACAGAATTATCTTTGAAGCCGCGGCCAGCAGTCCTCGTCCGTATCGGAGTTTTCCTTCGGTTGCGTGTTGATTCATGAGCACCTCCCTGAGAGCCTCGGTAATAAGCTGTCCACATTATTTTAGAATAGTCGCAAGCTTTCTTTTGCACAAGCAGGAATATTCTGAGTTTCCCAAAACCATGCCTTCGCTCTTCGATCTGGTTCAGAAATTCCAGGGAGTCCATGGCCGGGCATTCCACCTTTACGTAGTTCTCCTGATATATACGCAATACGTTTTTCCTGTTAATAAGCAGTAATTACCGACCTCGCCAACAATAAGTTTGACAAATACGTGAAATTTACATACAAAATTCTCAAAGATATCCGGGAGAAATGGATCAGGGGTTCCATAGTAAAAATATATTACGTATATCAATTGTTCAACGACGAAGATAAAGAGGGAACCAATGAGAAAAAAGAAAACTCCTGAAGATAAGCCCAAATGCGGACTATGTGGAAAAAGAAAGGAATTTGTGACTTTTGTGTTCGACTGGCATTGATAAAGGAAGTATACGCATGGACATGTGGAAATTCTTTGACATCACGCATCGGGAGCACATTCTCTGCAATCCGATGAGTCTTGAGAAACT
>JBHGBI010000036.1:0-17318 GCA_041946925.1 Syntrophales bacterium
CACATCTTTTTAGATGTGACTGGAAAATAAAATCGCTGTTATCGTGGCATGTTCTTTTTTTGTTGTCAAGCTGTTTTTAAGGAAATTTTTTCGACATTTTTTGGAGCAGGCAGCACGGATACCCATTAAAGCCGTACTCTTTCTTTCCCAGGTTACCTGTTATATCCTCGTATATGCCCAGGAATTAATAAGTATTGCTTTTTTTTCGGATCAGTGCTTGTATTTTTCCGGTTTAATGGATTGTCTGGCGGGTAATCTGGTACCGATAAGGTTTAATAGCCACACCATTTAAGGGAAAAGGAGGATAAAGCCGTGACCAGGGAAGAAAAAATTGAGGAGATCCGACAGCGGGCTCGAAAGAATTTTTCTTTGGGGTATAATTGCGCCGAGTGCGTCACCGAGGCTGTTTTGAGTCTCGTGGATACAGGGCTGCCTGGTGAAGTGAAGAAAGTGGCGACGGGTTTCGGCGGGGGCATAGGTCTTTTCGGCGATACCTGCGGAGCCCTTGTCGGCGCTGTTCTTGCCGTAAGCGCCGTTCATGGCAGGAGTTCGCTTCCGGAGGGAGAGGGTAAGGAAGCCGCGATGAAATCCAAACAGCAACTGTATGGAAGGCCGGGTCTTTACCGGCTCTTCAATCAGATACCAAACAGGTTCAAGGAAAAATATGGAAAGACGCTTTGCCGCGACCTGACGACAGCATGGCAGTCTTCCTGGCTTTGCAAGGAGCACGCGCTCTTCTGTCGGGAGATCATCACAGAGGCTGCGGGCATCGCCGCGGAACTGATAATGTCTGACCGGGATGAGCTTGCTTCCCGAAGCTTCGGGGCGAATGTAGAGAATCTGAAAGACTGAGAAATCATGAGGACGAGAATTATGGGTAAAAATGTAGTAGTCATAGGCGGTGGTGCGGCCGGGCCGTCCGCGGCGGCCGAGGCCCAGAGGCGGGATCCTTTGCTGAAGGTCACAATTGTTGAGCGGGGCGAGTTTGTATCATATGCCGCCTGACCGATGCCCTATTACATCGGTGATGTAATCAAGGATTACAAGAGGCTGGTGATAAGGACTCCCGAAGATTTCAAGAAAACAGGCATTGATGTCAAATTAAATACCAGCGTAGAGGCAATAGATCCCGAAAAGGGATCGGTCCGCCTCTCCGATGGGACAACATTGCCGTATGACATCCTCGTCATGGCTACGGGTGCTGATGCGGTTCACCTGGGACTGCCTGGAGAGGACATGGAAGGAGTCTTCACCCTGAGGAAACTGACCGACGCCCTGAAGATCAAGTCCTTTCTGAACGGCAGGAAGTGCCGCAAGGCCGTGATAGTCGGGGCTGGCTATATCGGCATGGAGATGTGCGAGGCTTTTCGAAACCTCGACATTGAGACCCAGGTAATCGACATTTTACCCCGCCCCGTTCTCAGGTGGGATGCGGAGTTTGGAAAGCTGATTCTGGAGGAGCTCGGCAAGAACCATGTGTCTTTTCTTCCTGAGACCAGGCCGCTGGCTGTCGAGAAGGGAAAAGAGTTCGCGCTGCGCCTTGTTACAGACAAGGGAAATCTCGATGCCGACCTCATCCTGATCGGCGTCGGCACAAGGAGTAATACGGAGATGGCAAGATCCATCGGCCTGGCTCTGGGTGAGAGCGGCGCCATCAAGGTGGATGCCCGGCAGCGCACGTCCCGGGAAGAGGTTTATGCCGTCGGAGATTGCTGCGAGGTCTTCCATCGCGTCATCGGGAAATGGGTATATTTCCCGCTGGGAGATGTCGCGAACAAACAGGGGCGGACGGCCGGCCAGAATATCGGCGGCTCTACCGCCCAATTCCCGGGGGTCGTGGGAGCGCAGTCGTTCAAGCTCTTCAATCTCGAAGCTGCTGCGACCGGCCTCACGGAAGAGGAAGCCCTGAAACACGGCTTCCAGCCTGTGAGTACTATAATACAGGGCCTTCCCGTCGGCCGCCCCATGGCCAAAGGCGAAAAACTGGGTCTGAAGCTGATCGCGGATAAAGCGACGGGAAAACTCCTCGGTGCGCAGTCTGTGGCCGAAAAAGGCGCTGTGATGAGGATCAACAGCCTTTCTGTTGCGCTCTTCGCGGGGCTTACGCTTGATGAAGTTGGTTACCTGGATCTGGCCTATGCGCCTCCCTTCGGGGGTGCCTGGGACGCCATCCATATCGCAGCCCAGACGCTGGCCAGGAAGTTATAGAAGGTGAAAGGAAATTTATAGGCGCACAGCACAGGGCGTAAGGTTCAAAGCAAAAAAGCCGGGGAAAAATTTCCCCGGCTTTTTTATAGAGTAAAAAAATATTACAGCCTTATGCCAAAATCGAAAATACCATCACCGGCACTATTTCGATCAGCTCACACCCCGCCCCCAGGGTATCCCCCGTGAATCCGCCTATTTTCCTGTATGTATATATCCCGAACAGGATCATTGCGGCAACAGACGATAATCCCGCGAGCAGGCCTTTCCACTCGGCCCCGAACCATCCGGCCAGTGCCAGCAGTGCAGCCGCCCACAATGCGTTCAGCCACGACCGCCTGCGGCGGAACACGGTCGCCAGGCCGCCTTCCGGGCGGGCATAGGGCATGGCTGTTATCAGGAGCACAAGGGTACAGCGTCCCGCCAGTGGCATGAGGAAAAGAGCCTTCCAGCGCAGATCGCAAGGGACGGATCCGACCAGCGCGATTTTCAGAGCCGTAACGCATACAATGGCAGTCACCCCCATTGCTCCGATCCTGCTGTCATGCATGATCTGTAAAATTGTTTCCCGCGGCCGCGCGCTGAAGAATCCGTCCGCCGTATCCGCGAGTCCGTCCATATGCAGTCCGCCGGAAGATCCGATCAGTACTATGATGACCAGGACGCTTGTCGGAAATGGGGGGAGGATGCCGCCGGCAAGCCTGTCGAAGAGGGCCGCGGCGATTCCGATCAGCAACCCGACAACCGGGAAAAAAGGAACACTCCGTTCCAGCCCTTTTTCCCCGCCGGTCCATTTTTCGGGCAGGGGCACGATCGTCAGAAAGCGCAAGGCTGCAAAGAAAGCTTTCATTTATCGGCCCTGGAAACGGAGGCCTCCTCGAAAGTCGCCACCTCAGTGAGGACCCGAACAGCCGCATCGATCAGATACATAGCCAGAGCCGCACCGGTCCCTTCCCCCAACCGGAGGTCCAGGTTGAGAAGGGGTTTTTTCCCGAGCGCTTCCAGCGCAATGCGGTGGCCTCTTTCCACGCTGAGATGGGAGGCGATCATGTAGTCCGCGGAAAGAGGAGCAATGCGCTTCGCTATCAGGGCCCCGGCCGTGGAAATGAAACCATCCACCAGGATAGGCTTCTGCATGGAAGCGGCTCCGAGGATCAGGCCCGCTATTCCTCCGATTTCGAAACCGCCCACACTCGCCAGGACTTTCAGGGCATCCTCCGGATCCGGCCGGTGGAGCATGAGCGATTTCTCAATGACAGATATCTTATGCCTGAGCTGCCTGTCATCCAGTCCCGTTCCGCGGCCGGTGATTTCTTCGACGGGTTTTCCGCTGAACACAGAAACGATGGCGCTGCTGGGTGTCGTATTGCCGATTCCCATTTCGCCCGTTCCGAATACGTCTGTTGAGGACTCAAGCTCGAGGGCGACTTCGATCCCCGCTTCCACGCAGCGAATCGCCTCTTCTGCTGACATGGCGGGGCCGGCCGCCATGTTTTTCGTCCCCAGCCCGATGCTTTTTCCAATGATCTTACCTTCATTCACGAGGCCGGCCACGTCGCCGGCGACCCCCATATCCACGACGACGACCCGCGCGCCGGCAAGTCGCGCCAGGGCATTGATACCGGCGCCTCCGCTCACAAAATTATAGATCATCTGCAGGGTCACTTCGCGCGGATATTTGCTGACCCCTTCCTCCGCCACACCGTGGTCCGCCGCCATCGTAACTACAGTCTTCCGCTCTACAGGAGGCCGGACGGATCCCGTCATGCCCGCCAGTTCTTCAGCCAGGTCCATCAACCGTCCGAGAGCCCAGTAAGGCATTGTCAACTGCTCAAGCCTGTTTCTGGCCTGCGCGCGCACTGCGGCGTCGGGCGGCCGGATGCCCGCAATAGTCGTTTCCAAAAGCTTCATATGAGTTTACTCCCTTTCAGTTTCAGAGGAATGCCGCTGACTACGAGGACTACGGAATCGGCGGCCGCCGCGACGACCTGGTTGCATCGTCCGACCAGATCACGGAAGAGTCTTGAAACAGGGTTATCGGGGACAATTCCCATCCCGATCTCATTTGCGACAAAGATGATGACAGGCTGCACCGTCCGGCAGGTATCCACCAGGATTTCCGATTCCCGTTCGATATCCTCTTCCTTGAGGTCTCTGCCGAGCCTGTGCGCCTCATGCATTATATTGTTGATCCACAGGGTAAGGCAATCGACCAGAACGACATTTTCTTTACGGCAGCGGCCCACAACCGCGGCAAGATCAATGGTTTCTTCCACTGTTTTCCAGTTCGAGGCCGAACGCAGCAAGCGGTGTTTCCGGATCCGGGCCTCCATCTCCGGATCAATGACCGGAGAGGTCGCAATATAAGTCCTGGGACCCGGGAGACTTTCGGCATACCTCTGGGCATAGCTGCTCTTGCCGCTTCTGCTTCCTCCCGTAACAAGGATTATTCTTCCCATGCTTGAAAGTCCTCCGGGGTCCCGGTTTCGTTGAGCCCGGTAAGGACTCCCTTCGTGCCGGCGAGCTCGATCGTCGCGAGGGAGCCGGGCAGGACCCTGAAGAGAATATAATGGCGGGGGGACAGTCCCAAGTAATGGCAGATCAGCATCCTGATAACCCCCCCGTGAGTTGAGACGAGGACGGTCTTTTCGGGCATCTGGCGAAGCCGAGCCGCAACCCGCCGCGTACGGGACAGGAATTCTCCAATGGTTTCCCCCTCTGGGAAGGCGAAATCAGGATCGAATCGGGCCCACCTGTGCACACCGGCGGGATCCTTGCGGGCGATATCCTCGAAAGTCAGCCCTTCCCAGTTTCCGAAGTCTATTTCCCGCAGGTCCGGATCGATCTCGGGCGATATCCGGAGAGGGCGGGAAATGATCTTCGCCGTTTGAATGCACCTTCGCAGTGGGCTGCACAAACAGGACTCCGGCATTTCTCGCCGTATCCGTCCGGCCAGATATACGGCCTGCTCGCGCCCTTTTTCGGCCAGTGGAATATCGGTGCTTCCGATGTAGCGATCGGCAAATTGCTTTCCAGTGTCTCCATGTCTGACGAGCATCAGGATTTGCGCCATCAGGCTGCGTGCCTTTTGAAAAATCTGACCTGCCTTTTGAGGACCGTAGCTTGCATAAATACGCCTGAGAAGTCAAGGAAGACTTAGCCGCCGGTCCGGGTAAAAAAATCAGGTTCTTTGAAGTATAAAATCAGGAAAAACCTGATAGCCCCCTTCTACAAATTATAATATAAATAACTATGCTTTGTTCCTTATAAATATTTATTTTCACTTCATAAATTTTTATCCAATTCTTTATTTCTTGCCTTTTTTTCAGAGATCTACGCGTTTCCAGGCCGGCGAATAGCGGGCTTTTTTTCGATAAGCTGATAATTGGGTGGGTCAAATCCAACTAAGGAGGTTCGTATGAAAAATAAAATAAGTTTGGTGGTAGCGGTGATGTCGGTTTTCCTGGTGACACTGTGCTTCTCTGATTCTGCTTTTTCCCAGGCGACTACTCCCCTGACTCAGGATGAGACCAGTCAGTGGACAATGGGGACGCCCCTGGCCGTTGATCAACAGCCTCTGACCAGCGTGTCGATCACGACAATTACAGGAAAGGTGACGCGTATTGAAAACATGCCGGGGGTGAAAGACGGCGAGCAGATGAGAGTAAAAACAGCTCAGGGAGAAAATTGGATTGTATTTCTGGGCCCGAGATGGTTTGTGGATAATCAACGACTGAAATTTAATACAGGTGACGACGTTGAAGTGCGCGGAGCGAAGGCCACTTTCAGAGGTTCCTATGCGCTTATCGCAGCCGATGTGAGCAAGGGCGACATGATGATGAAATTGAGGAACGAAAGCAGCGGCCTTCCCTCATGGGAGTGCTGTATGCCCCGGAAGACCCGTACGGAAGAATAGAAACAAGGGGCCCACCCATCTTCAGCTGAAATAGAGCTCCAGTGCATCAGCTCGTATTATTCCGATCGGCACGGAAACGGGCAGTGCGGTGAGGCGATCACCGGATGCGGATTTTGGCTGAGAAAAACCACGAGCATGACCGGGACTGCTCTCGAATAACAGGTAACAGGATACCCCGGCAAAACCTCTCCTGGCCCGGCTTGGAAAAGAGAGTTTTTGCCGGGGCAAGTATCGGAACTGCGTGCTTTTTCAGAGTTCCTCATCCTTCCTCTGCTGTTGTGCAATCCAGATCCCCCCCTTTTCAGTCTTTATTCGTCTGAAAAAACTTTTGTTTGAATGCCAAAGGTGGTATAAAAATCCGCCTTAACGGGAGAGAAAATCCAACTTTCGGAGACCGGGAATGAAGCCGCTCTCTTTTTTCGATCCCATTATAGTCTCTGTTCCGAAAGAGAAGATATACAAGCGCCTTAATTATCGAAAGGGAACGACACAGTTGACCGCGCTTCAGGCGAAAGAACTGGAGCGCGATATCGAAGACGCCCTGTCTCTGATCGTTTTAAGGGGTGCAGGATCCTGCGTGCCGATCCTGAAAAGGACGGATTCCGAAACAACAATCTCCGGGGGGCATGTTATCCGGAGTAAGAGTGTCTCCTCCCTGCTCAAAAACTCAAGCGAAATCTTTCTGATGGGGGCCACGGCCGGGCATGAAATAATGGAGGCGATCAGAGAGGACGCCGAGAAAAACAATCTGACGCACGGGGTTGTCCTGGATGCAGTCGCGAGTGAAATGGTGGATGCCTCTCTCGACTGGATCATGAAATACGTCAACCACGAACTCAGCCGGGAAGGCAAACGGCTTACGAAAAGACGCTTCTCCGCGGGTTACGGCGACCTGCTGCTGGAGAATCAGAAGTGGATTTATGATTTCCTCTCGCTTGATCGGTTGGGGGTAAGCATGACGGAGGCCTTTATGCTCGTTCCCGAAAAATCGGTTACGGCAATAGCCGGAATAGAAGATGCAGCTTATCTGCCTTCAAAAGACTAAGAACTCAGGCGAAAGGCAAACAAGAATTTAATTGTCGGGGTGAGCGTGTCAAACCATGCCGCTTACAAGATTCAACCGACTTCGGACGCCTGATATGGACGATTAATGAAAAGAAGTACGAAAATCCATGAAATTCTGGACCGCAGGGTTCTTATCCTGGACGGTGCCACCGGGACGGAGCTTCACAAGCGCGGGATGCCGGCGGGCGTATGCCCTGAAAAGTGGTGCCTTGAGCACCCGCAAGTACTCCGGGCCGTGCATGCAGATTATGCTGCGGCTGGTTCCGATATTGTGTTTACATGCACCTTCGGGGCAAACGCGTTCAAGCTGGATGAATACGGCCTCCGCCGGGATGTCCGGCGGATCAACCGTGAGCTTGCCGGACTCGCGAAAGAAAGCGCGGGCGGACGGACTCTTATCGCCGGCGATATCGGGCCGACCGGCAAGTTCGTCGCGCCTTTCGGGGCTCTGGAATTCGAGCATGCCATTGAAGCTTTCAAGGAGCAGGCCAGAGGACTGCTGGAAGGGGGCGTGGATCTCTTTGTCATTGAAACCATGATTGACATCCAGGAGGCCAGGGCCGCTCTGATTGCGGTGAAGGAAGTCACGGACCGTTTCGTCATGGTCACTATGACCTATGAAAAGGACGGCAGGACGTTGAACGGAACTGATCCAGTGACCGCCCTGATCACGCTGCAGAGCCTCGGCGCAGACGCCGTCGGCTGCAACTGTTCCACTGGTCCGGAGGAAATGCTCAGGCTCATTGTCGCCATGCAGCCTTATTCAAAGGTTCCGCTGGTCGCCAAGCCTAACGCGGGGCTGCCCAGACTCGTTGATGAAAAGACCGTCTTTGACATGAGCGCAAGGGAGTTCGCCGACTTCGGGAGGAAATTCACGGCAGCCGGCGTCGGCCTGATCGGCGGATGTTGCGGCACCAATCCCCGGCACATTGAAGCGCTGAAAGTTGAAATCGGCGACGAAAAGCCCGTCCGCCCTCTGCGGAATTCCATCTGCGCGCTCAGTTCGGCCCGCAGATCGGTCATCCTTGAAGAGCGCGACCCGCTGATCATCATTGGAGAACGCATCAATCCCACGGGAAAGAAACTTTTGCAGGAGGCTCTGGAGAAGGATTTGCACGAGGGCAGGCTCTCCCTTATCCGGAATATGGCGAAAGAGCAGGAAAAGGAAGGTGCGAAACTGCTGGATGTCAATGTGGGAGTGCACGGCATCGATGAAGCCGGCACCATGGCAAAAGTGGTCGGCTTTCTTTCCACAGTCACGGATCTCCCCCTTGTCATTGATTCTCCGAATCCAGAGGCCATCGAGGCGGCCCTGCGGTTTTATCCGGGGCGGGCGCTGATAAATTCCATTTCGGCGGAGAGCGGCAAAACCGAAAAGCTGCTGCCGGTGGCGGCAAAATACGGTGCAATGTTCATCCTGCTGCCGGTGACGGAAAGAGAAGTCCCCCGGACAGCAAACGCCAGGAAAGAAGTGATCAAGAGAGTCTATCGCCAGGCGCGCAGGTATGGATTCACAAAAGACGATCTCGTGGTTGATGGTCTCGTCATGGCCGTGGCGTCCCATGGGGACGCACCCCTGGAGACTCTGGACACTATCGAATGGTGCTCGAGCCGTTTCAAGGCCAGGACGGTTCTGGGGATATCCAATGTTTCATTCGGGATGCCGGAAAGGAAATGGATGAACTCGGCATTCCTCGCAATGGCGGCGGCCAAGGGCCTGAACATGGCTATCGCCAACCCATCCCACGAAGAGTTGATGAACATCAAGGCGTCCGTCGATGTCCTGTCGGGAAGGGACAGGAATTCGGCGGCTTATATCGCCCGTTTTTCAGGTGCCGGGGCGCAGGCCCACAAACAAGATGAAGCTCCTGCGGCGATCACGCCCATGGAAAAAGTGGCGCGTGCGATCCTGGAGGGGAACCGGGAGGAGATAACGGATTTCCTGCAGGTTGCGATGGCAAGCGGTGTGAGCGCTTTTGAACTGGTGGATGCCGTTATGATCCCGATGATTACCCGGGTAGGCGAGCTGTTCGAGAAGAGAACGTATTTTCTTCCCCAGTTGATTGCCAGCGCCGAAGCCATGAAGCGCGGAGTTGATTTTCTAGAACCCTGCCTGACGCAGGATGATCTCCCGAAAACCCGCGAAACGGTCCTTCTTGCGACCGTAGAAGGCGACATCCACGACATCGGGAAAAATATCGTGTCCCTGATCCTGAAGAATCACGGTTACGACGTAATTGATCTCGGCAAAGACGTCCCCGCCGAAAAGATCGTAGAGCAGGCGAAACTGAGGAATCCCGCCGTCATCGGACTTTCCGCGCTCATGACGACGACCATGGCGCGGATGAAAGAAGTTGTGGAACTGGGAAGAAAAGAAGGGTTGACCTGCTTGTTCATTGTCGGCGGAGCCGTCGTCACAAAATCTTTCGCACGGTCCATAGGCGCGCAGTACGCGAAAGACGGCGTGGAGGCGGTGCAGATTCTGAGTACGCTTGGAAAAAATAAAAGGGAGTCCTTATAGAAGATGTGGACGGATTTTGCGGGAATGAAAAAGCGGCTTGCGGAAATTATCATTGAACGGTCCTTCAGATATAACGAAGAAAACCCGTTTACGCTCTCTTCGGGACGCACAAGTCCCTATTATTTCGATTGCAAGCCAACGACACTTGACCCCGAGGGAATGAACCTGATCGGCCATATTCTTTTTCACATGCTGGAGGACTCCGATGTCACGGCTGCGGGAGGACTGAGTCTGGGCGCCGATCCGATTGCGAACGCGCTCGCTCTCATTTCCTTTCAAAAGGGAAGGCCGATCAAATCATTCATCGTGAGGAAAGACATCAAGGGACACGGGACGAAAAACCGGATCGAAGGCAATGTCGGACCGGGGGAAAAGGTCGCGATTCTGGACGATGTCGCGACGACCGGGGCCTCGACGATAACGGCACTGGAAGCGGCAAAGGAAGTGGGTTTCACGGTAGAGCGGGCCGTCGTCATCATCGATCGGGAAGAAGGCGGTATCGAGAATATAAGAAAATATGTGGATCGCGTCGATGCCGTCCTGACGAAATCGGAAATCATGGCCCTTTACAGGGATAAAAAGGTGTGAGCTGGAAACATGAAACGCAAAACGAGATATCTGGTTTATCTGCCAATAATGCTATTGGTGACATGGATGCTGGCAAAGGTCCTGCCCGCCGCACAGGACATCATCCCCGTTGCAAAATTTACTTCCGCCAAAATGCACAAAGGTCTGCCCGCGGGATGGGAGCTGGATAAGAAATGCGGCACTCCTTTCATCAGCCTGGACAAAGCCGGCGACAGTTACTGCCTGCATCTTTTCAGTGATAACCATTCATCTTTCGGTATAAAGAAGGCCCTCAGTGTCGATATCCGGCAGTATCCTTACCTGATCTGGGACTGGGCGGTGACGCGGCTTCCCACGAACGGAGACGTCAGAAACGCCGACAGGGACGATCAGGCAGTGCAGATATACATCGCTTTCCCGGCGACGGGTTGGCCCAAAAAATTGAATACGCCGATACTCGGCTATGTATGGGATAATGAGGCCCCGAAGAACTGGATGGGAAGAAGCCGCCAGTCAGGAGGGGGCAAATTGAGATACATTGTATTGAGAAACAGTGCTGATAAGCTGAATCAGTGGCATCCGGAAAAAAGGAACGTCTACGAGGATTATAAAAGGCTCTTCGCCGATATCAACAACGGAGAACCCACCGGACCCATTCAGGGAGTCGAGCTGTATATCAATTCTCAGCACACCGGCAGTACCGCAGAAAGTTTCATTTGTGATATGTATTTCAGCAGGAATTGAATTTACTGCGGCAATCATACTGAAATTGTTCCCGCCTTTGTAGCTTCATATTTTTCCTGACGGAGAAATCAGACATTTCGATTATCGAAATCAGTCTTTCCGCAATGGAACCTACTCACAAAAATGAATAACTTGGTTCATACCGCCGGCAACCCACGTTCTGTGTGTTTAAAAACCCACAAAGTACAAAAGGAGGTGAGAGGAATGCCAGTCCAGGTATCAGAATCTTTTGAGCAGATTATCGTAGACGCCACGCGGGATGCCTTTCTCACGCTGCTTAACAACCCGGCGTGCTGGAGTGATCAAATGGTCCAGAAGACCATGCACCGTCTGGGCAGCACCGCTTACAACATCCAGGATGTTCAGATGATCATCAAAGATTATTTGAGCGTTCTCTCAGAGGCCATCAGAAAAGGAGAGGCCCTGTAACCGGCATGTAAACAGGAGACCTCTGTTCCATGTTGCGATAAGGACAACTGAACGAGGGATGCCGCGGTTATTTCAAATAAAATCTACCCATGGCTCAACCTACAGAAATCATAAAATCGAGAGTCTCTGTTTACGAAATCGAGCTGGACCTCACAGAATGGAAATACACGCACACCGATCAGATTCCCGGATTTCACGACGCGCTCCTGAATGTCCTTCCCACCCTGAAAGAACATAAGTGCATGTCCGGAAAGCCGGGCGGCTTTTCCCTCGAGATGCGAAAGGGAACGAATTTCGCGCATGTTATCGAGCATGTGATTTTAGAGTTGATTTTTCTTTCCGACAAGGAGAATCGTACCTACACGGGGTGGACCAGAGAGCGAAACAAGCACCCCGTATACGTCATTCATTACAGCGCTCCTGATTTCCTGACGGGTCGCCTGGCGGCCATTCTCAGCGTCGATCTCGTGAAAAAACTGATCGACGGCAAACCTGTTGAGGTCGAATCGTACATAAAATCCCTGAGGGACCCTGTTCAGTATCTGACGCAGGAAGGGCAGATATCCGCGCCTTTTGAGAAAATAGCCGAGCCGGTCGAGTTGATCCGGCAGATCGAAGGAATACCGGTCAGCCCCGCGCCGGCCACCGTCCGGATAAGGCTCTCGGAAAAACAGATCGCCAATATCAAATCAGTTCTGACTCGAATCCGGAAGCATTTGAAGTTCATTGAAGAGTCATGGAGAAAAGCATTCCTTGAGTACAGCGGAGGCTTCGGGAAGGCGATCATTGACAAGATCGAGTTGCTTAACATCGACAAATTCATCGATACCCTGGTCGCGGGCAACCTCGATAATTTCTATCGGGCCATAAGAAAAGTGGGCCAGGTGATAAACTCCTACCGGATTCCCATCAATTTCGTCGTTTATTCCATATGGCTTTACCATCATCGTCTCCTTGTATTCCTAATCGAGGAGTATTCCGAGGATAAAACCTTTCTTCATCAGGCGACCAGGGACTTCGAGGATTTCTTCCAGACCATACTGCAGAATGCATATGAGGGCTTCTCTGAAACTGTTCCGATTGAAAGCAGAAACATGATCGAGCTGAAAGAGTTCAGGGAAATAACAGAGAGAAAGGGATATATTCTGATTGTCGATGATGATGAGATGGTTAGAAGCGCTTTCAGGGATATTCTCGAGTACAACGGCTACTGGACTCTGCTGGCCCAGGACGGGGCACAGGCGATGGAAGTAATTTCGAAGAGGCTGGATGAAATCTCCATGGTCATTCTTGATTTGTTCCTGCCGGACATGGCGGGGGAGGAAATTTACAACATGATCCGCGAAGCGAGACCTGATACCAGGGTCCTCATAATGACCGATCATTCGAGTCGAAAACTCAAGGAGATGTTTCCCGAAGAATCAGCGGAAATCATATATAAGCCATTTACGGCGGAGTCATTGCTGAAGAAAGTGAGATCGCTGCTCGACAGATCCTGATTGCTTCCCTCTGCGGGGCATCCGATCGGCTCATCTTCCCGACCTTTCATTTTCCATACGGATTCTATTCACCTCAAGGTGCGCCCTGCGGGTCGGCTCGGGGAGTCTGTAACCAGCACAGCTTGCAAACGCAACGCTCACGGCCCTCTCCAGGCTGATTTTATGGCCCGGCGAGACAAAGATCGGCTTTACTTTGCTTTTTGTCCGGAGCACTGCCCCCACAGCTCTGCCGCCGTTCGTCAACCAGGTGAAATCTCCGGCCTTCCCACCCACATCTGCGTGACTTCCAGACAATTTTGTCTTCGCACAGCCGATAGAGGGCAGGTTGAGAAACAATCCCATGTGCGACGCAAGGCCGATCCCTCTCGGGTGCGCTATCCCCTGGCCGTCAAAAAGAACGACATCCGGACGAATCGCGAGCCTTTCAAACGCTTTGAGCAGGATCGGGCCCTCCCTGAAACTGAGAAGGCCTGGAATATAAGGGAAATCTACCCTGCCCTCCGCAACCGCCGTTTCCAACATCACCATTTCCGGAAATTTCATCAGGACCACGGCCGCGAAAAAGAGGTTGCTGCCCCTTGCATAAGAGATATCGGCTCCGGCTATTAGATTTATCTTTCCGGAACCCCGCGAATCATTCAGGACGATCCTGTCTCTGAGCTTCTCCTGTATATCGAAAGCTTCCTGGAAACCGACTTTCCAGTCATGCAAATTCTCGATTTTCATTTCCAGCTACATACTCGAAAGTTACTTTTGTCCCATTATAATCGGATTCGGAATTCATCTCAAGTATGGTCAGGGGCAGGTAAGAAGTGAGAAGTTGACTCCCCCTTGCAAGAAGGGCAATATCCCCGCCCACCTCTATCTTGCTGTACTCGATCGTGAAATCCAGAAGAAAATCAATTTGAATATTACCCCTGAAAAAGTCTAACGCCCAAACCTGACGCGTGAACTCAAAATGTTTGTTGCAAAATGACAAAGAATCGTATATCGAACTTGGAAAACCCCGAGGTGACCCTATGCGCTTCCGGACCGTTCTTATTGCTGCGTGCGTTCTGTCCCTCCTTGTTTTCATCTGCCCGTCCTTCGCCCAGGTCAAATGTATCGAAACGGACGGGGAAGCCGCCGTCGTCAGCGGCGATGTGCCTTCTGCAAAGGCGGAGGCGGTGGCAAGAGCAAAATGGGCGGCCATAGAAAAAGTCATCGGAGTGGAGGTTAAGGCGCAGAGCCTCATCCAGAACATGACTCTTTTCGACGATGCGGTGAAGACCGAGGCGCGCGGTGTCATTAAAGATTATAGGGTTCTGAACCAGGATAACAGAAATGACATCGTCTCCGTGCGCATCAAAGCGTGCGTGGAACCCGCCAGCGCCAGAAACACCGTCTCGGCCCTCGCTCTCAATAACTCTATCGCCGTCTTCATACCTGCCAAGAGGCCTAGGTCCAGCGAATACGAAGAGACCAATATCCTGTCGGAGACCCTCATCGGCAGACTTAAAGGACAGGACTACACTGTCGTCGATGTGGCCCCCACGCAGGCTGTGGACGCAGCCGAAATCGAAAATGCGGTGAAGAGCGGCAGCACGGTCAAATTGAGGAGCCTCTTCTACAGATTTCTTTCCAATCTTCTCATTATCGGAAAGGTCGATTACAACATCTCCACAAAAAAAGGTGAGGATATCGGCTATGGGATCAGCATGCCTTTCAACAACGTGACCGTCAGGATGGACTACCGGATCGTCGCCAGGAATAATCAGACCGGGAAGACGGAAATCCTGTGGTCGGAAGCTGCGCAAGGCAAGGGCCTCGCGAACACCGTCGAAGATGCGGCCGCGGAGGGGATGAAGGATCTGGCGGAAAAGATCACACCGGTCATCCTGGAGAAGGTCGCAAAGTACATCCAGGGCAATGTGAAGAAAATCAGCGTCAAGGTCAACGGGATACCTGATCTCGACACAAATATGGATGTGAAGGGGATCCTTCAGAACATCGTCTGGGTAACAGGCGTGGAAGAGAAATCAATGGGAGAATTCATCGTCAGTTATCCCGAGAATTCAATTTATCTGGCCAACAGTATTAAACAGAAAGGGAATTTCAAGATCGTCAACTTTTCATCGTATTCAATTGTTATGGATTATCAAAAATAGATACAGGAGGGGCCGGTATGTTCGGGAGATGTCTGATTTTGGCAATGGTTTTTGCCCTGGCGGCTTGCGTTACTTCGACAGTGAAACTCGATCCCCTGTCGTTTGTCGCTGATCCGCCCGACAAGGAAAAAATTCCCAGAGTCTGCAAGAGTGCTTACGAGAGAGTGTTTCCGAAAGTGGCTGTCGTAAATTTCACTAACAATACGACTTTTGACTTCGCCAATATGGTGCAGGCAAGCATTCAGGGCCAGAGGCAGCGTACGGCCGTGGGCGGCGCCGCGGTGGCAGCCGCGCCGGGGGCAGCCGGAATCGTGTGGGGGAGCCGCGAGCACACCAGATTCCAGGCGGATTCCCAGCGGATCGAGCGACAGGTGAATGCCAAGCTGAGCGAAAGCGTCGAGGACGGAGTGACCAACGAAATCGTAAACATGGGTGGCGCGAAAGTTTTCACGAGAACCGAGATGCAGAAGGTGATCAACGAACACAAATTTCAGCGCTCGGGGCTTGTGGATGACACCCAGCTTGTGAGGCTCGGCAAGTTCGCCGGAGTGAAATACATCGTGACAGGCTCGGTCAACAATGTAAATCTCGCATGGAAGGATTACGGCTCATCAGGCTTCAAGCAGCAATCCGGGCTGGGCTACGTCATTGCGGGAGGGCTCCTCTCAACCCAGGAAGGGTGGAATATCAGCACGGAAGTGGCTATACGGATACTGGATGTAGAAACCGGCGAAATTCTCTTTTCCAAGGTCGTCAGCGGCAGGGAAATCATCGGGAAGACTCCTTATCCGAATTACGATGCCTTGATCGGGGGGATCAAGAAAGCCGCGGCGAAAGGACTGGAGGACGCCAGGCCGCAGCTCTCCAAATGGTTCACTCTGAAAGGGTACATATTCCAGACGCGGACCAGCCCGGACGGAAAGGAAAGGTCCGCCCTGATCAACATCGGTGAAAAACAGGGGCTGAAAGAGGGGGACAGGTTGGTGGCCTATACATTCCAGGAGATCGCCGACCCATTCGATGAGAGTAAAAAAGAATGCGACATCGTGAAACTGCCCACAGAGATTGAAGTGACCAACCAGCTCCAGGCGGAAAAGGCATGGGTTATCGTCAGGGGGGATGCCGGTTCCATCAAGAGGATCAAGGTGGGGCAGCTCGTGGAACGGGCGCCTCTCGAGGGGCAGAGCTTTATGAAGAAGCTCGGCTATTAGTGGCGTAAAGCGTGAGGCGTCAGGCGCGGCAAGGCGCCTGACACTCAGCACCTTACGTTCTTTTCAATATTTTTCTCGCCTTTTCAATATCCTGCGCGATCTGTTCGGAAAGCCGCTCGATGCTGTTGAATTTTTTTTCATCCCGCAGGCGTTCGATAAAAGAGATTTTTATTCCTTTTCCGTAGATATTCTGGTTGAAATCCAGGATGTGGGTCTCCACACTCAATTTTTCATTGGAGAAAGTGGGGTTGAACCCGATATTCAAAACCGCCTCATGGCATTCGGATCCCATCTGGACGAAAACGGCGTAGACGCCCGGTTTCGGAAGGAGTTCTTTTTCTGTCTTTAAATTGGCGGTGGGAAAACCGAGAAGGCCGCCGCGCCGGTGTCCCTTTATGACCGTACCGCGCATGCAATAGGGTCTGCCGAGCAGCCTGGCGGCGAGCCGCATATCTCCCGCCTGGATGGCGTGCCGAATTCTAGTACTGCTGACGATACCACCCTCCATCACGACCGCCTCGGTGATTTCTACCTCAAAGCCGAGTCGGCTTCCGAGAGACTTGAAGTATTCGGGCTTCCCCTCTTTGCCTTTTCCGAATGTGTAATCATGGCCGATCAGGACTTTCAGGGGGTGCAGTTTCCCCCAGATAATGTCCTTGACGAATTCCTCCGCCGACGTCCTCGAAAATTCGCGTGTAAAGTGAATCAGCAAAACGGCGTCCACACCCATTGATTCGAGGATCGACAGTTTTTCCGCCAAGCTCGTTATAAGATAAAATGGGACCTTTTCCGGATGAAGGACATGCTGGGGGTGGGGCTCGAAGGTAACGACAATCCCCTTTCTCCCCGACTCGCGGGCTTCCCGGACCATCCTGTTGATGATTTTTTGATGGGCGACATGGATACCGTCGAAATTGCCTATGGTGACCATGCCGCCATTCAAATCAGGCGTGATTTCTTCTATGTTTCTCAGGATTCTCATGGATATTCCAGCCGGATGCTTAGGGCTCGAGA
>JBHGBI010000037.1:0-16721 GCA_041946925.1 Syntrophales bacterium
AACGCCTACCTGGAAGGGACCTATTCCGAGCTATACACAGACATGAGCGAGGATGAAGAGGGCATGGGGAAATTCTTCAAGCAGTTTTCCTTTCCCGGAGGCACCGGCAGCCATTGCACCCCTGAAACTCCCGGCTCCATCCACGAAGGAGGCGAACTCGGCTACAGTCTCTCCCACGGATTCGGAGCGGTCTTCGATAATCCCGACCTCATTGCGGCGGTCATGGTGGGCGACGGAGAAGCGGAAACCGGTCCTCTGGCCACGGCATGGCACTCCAATAAGTTTCTCAACCCGGCCCGCGACGGCGCGGTGCTTCCCATCCTCCATCTTAACGGATACAAGATATCCAACCCCACGGTACTGGGCAGAATAGACAACAGGCAATTGGAGAGTCTCTTCATCGGATACGGCTACAAGCCTTACTTTGTGGAAGGCTCGGATCCTCAGACCATGCATCAGTTGATGGCCAGGACACTTGAGACCGCCTACCGGGGAATCAAGGCCATCCAGGCCGAGGCCCGGACCGGCGGGGTGACCGGCCTGCCTGAATGGCCCATGATCGTGCTTCGCACTCCCAAAGGCTGGACAGGTCCCAAGGAAGTGGACGGGCACAAGGTGGAGGATTTCTGGCGGGCCCACCAGGTACCCTTCGATGTCCACGAAAAACCGGATAAATTGATCCTTCTGGAAAACTGGCTGCGCAGTTACAGACCCGACGAACTGTTCGACGAGAAGGGCCGGCTGATCCCGGAACTCAGGGAGCTGGCCCCCGCGGGGCCGCGCCGCATGAGCGCGAACCCCATAACCAACGCCGGATTGGTGCGCAGGCCCTTGCGGCTTCCCGATTTCCGCAAGTACGCCGTCGAAGTGCCCGAACCGGGCACTGTCATGGCCGAAAACACACGCCCATTAGGAGCTTTCCTGAGGGATATCATGAGCCGGAATATGACTACTTTCCGGTTCTTCAGCCCCGATGAAACAACCTCCAACCGCCTTGATGCCGTATACGAAGCGAGCAAAAAAGCCTGGATGGCGCAGATCAAGCCGGAGGATGCCGATGGCAGTGAGCTTTCGCGGGACGGCAGGATCATGGAGATGCTCAGCGAGCACACGCTGGAGGGATGGCTGGAGGGGTATCTGCTCACGGGGCGACACGGTTTATTTGCCTCCTACGAGGCCTTTGTTCACATTATCGATTCAATGTTCAACCAGCACGCCAAATGGCTGGAGAAATGCCTGGAAATCCCGTGGCGGGCCCCTGTCTCCTCTCTGAATATTCTCGTCACCTCCGTCGTGTGGCGGCAGGACCACAACGGTTTCAGCCATCAGGACCCCGGCTTTCTCGATGTCGTATCCAATAAGAGCTCCCGTGTCACGCGCATCTACCTTCCGCCGGACGCCAATTGCCTGTTATCCGTAGCGGACCATTGTCTGCGGAGCACGAACTATGTAAATGTCATTGTCGCCGATAAACAGCCTCACCTGCAGTATCTCACCATGGAAGAAGCCATCCTCCACTGCAGCAAGGGCATCGGCATCTGGGACTGGGCCAGCAACGATCGTGGGGATGAGCCGGACGTAGTTGTTGCCGCCGCCGGAGACATTCCCACCATGGAAGCGCTGGCGGCCGTCGCCCTGTTGCGGGACAATTTTCCTGACCTCAGTATCCGCTTCATCAACGTTGTCGACCTCTTCAAGCTGCAGCCCCAGACCGAACATCCCCATGGCCTGACGGATCGGGATTTCGACAGTCTCTTCACCCTTGATAGGCCGGTCATCTTCAATTTTCACGGATATCCCTGGCTCATACACAAGCTGGCATACCGCCGCACCAATCACAAAAACCTGCACGTGCGCGGCTACAAAGAGTATGGCAACATAGACACGCCCCTTGGCCTTGCCATGCGGAACCAGATCGACAGGTTCAACCTCGCCATCGATGTTATCGACAGAGTCCCCCGACTCACCGTCGCGAAAGCGCATGTCAAGGAGTGGCTCAGGAACCAGATTATCGAACATTCCAGCTATGCCCGCGACTACGGTGTTGACAAGCCGGAGATATCCACCTGGACCTGGCCGCACGCAAAGATGCAAAGCGGTGAGATCAAGGCATCTTTGTGAAGCCCGGGCAAAAAATGCCGCTCTTTTTGCGCTGCTCTCGTCACGCTTACTCCATCCTCACATAAAACATATAAAATCAATTGCTCACAGTTAAAAGAGCGGCACCCTCCATTGGCACGATAAATGCCCCATAAGTATCGGAAAGACCGGTGCGGCGGCACATTTCCATCCGGAATAATTACAATATCATATACAGCATACCGCAAGAAAGGATTTTCATAAGAGTCCATTGAGCCCGCCCGGAGGAGTCAGTTCTTCTCCATATTTCATCCGTTCCCTTATGTCGATTTCAGGAATTTAGCATCCAAAATTCAGGAAAATCCGGTATAGCACACCCCGCCCGATTATAATAAAAACCAGCACTATACTCACGGGAGGTTGAATGACCCCTGTATATAATCCGGAGGTGCTGACATGACAGAGATATTAGAAACAGGAAAAGTCGACTGGATCAGGAAATTGGCCTCACGGGACGGGAATTCGAAAGAGATTGTGCTGTCGCTTGAGCTCGATTCGCAAAGGTATGAATGGCGGGAAGTGAACTGGGAGAGCTTTCTTTATGATAAACTGGAAGATATTTATCTTCCCGAGGCGGTCTATCTCGATCTCCTATCCAGTCTCATAAGAAAAAACATGCCGTCCTGAGACGGGTTCTGTGTTATCCCAGACGGCTTTCATTGCGTCCCACCCGCTGCGCCGACCGCGCAGGAGTGTTTCACGGCAAAGAAAACAACAACGCAAAGGCGGCCTATAAAAGTCTCGCCATTCACGAAAGACTTTGCTATCATCGAGCCATTCCAGTCACTTTCAAGAGAAAACCACGATGGGACAATTCGGGAGGCGAAAGGGGAAGGTTTTTTTTGGAACCGTTGTTGCGCTGATCATTTTCGCATTCACGTTCCCCGGCTGCACGGAACGGAAAGCCCCATCGAACGGCGGCAAACCCGAAGGATTCATCGACGACATCAAAAGTACTCTGAAACAGATTCTGTCAGGATTCATCCTCTTTAAAAAAGATAAAGATTATCCCGATGCGGTCCTCAAGGGGCATACTTTCGCCGTCTGGTGCGTCAAGTTCAGCCCCGACGGAAAGACTCTTGCCTCGGGAAGCATGGACGACACGGTCATTCTCTGGGATTTCCAGAAAAAAGAACCCGTAAGGGTATTGAAGCACCATACCAAGCCCGTTATATCCGTATCCTTCAGGCCGGACGGGAAAGCGCTGGCATCCGGCGGCAGGGACGCCTCTGTTGTCATATGGAGCCTGCCCGATGGAAAAGTGCAGGAGGTCCTGACCGGGCATTCGGACAGCGTCTGGTCCGTCTGCTTCAGCCCGAACGGGAAGAGGTTCGCTTCGACAGGCAACGATCGGCAGATTATCCTGTGGGATCTGGAGTCGGCCAAACCGGCAAGGATTCTGAAGGGGCATTCGGGATCTGTTAATGCCCTTGCCTTCGCCCCGGACAGCGAGACTCTGGCTTCGGGCAGCGATGACGGAACTGTCATCCTGTGGAATTCCGCTGCCGGCAAGAAGATCAGGGAGCTGAAAAAACACGAAAGCTGGATCAAGTCACTGGCCTTCAGTCCGGATGGAAAAACGCTGGCGTCAGGAGGAATGGATCAATCCATTATCCTCTGGAACTGGAAATCGGGTGAGGCAATAAAAACCCTGACCGGGCATGCAAGCGGGATTTTTGGGCTGGCTTTCACTCCAGATGGAAATACTCTGGTTTCGGGAGGTCCGGATCAGTTCATAATTGCATGGGACGTCCGTACCGGCAGCCAGTTGAAAAAATTCAAAAATCCCTACGGTTACGTATTGAGCATCGCTGCTTCTCCGGATGGAAAATACGCCGCGGCGGGATGCGAAGATAAGGTCATTGTCCTCTACCGGATCAGGTAAAAGGCGCCGCAACCCCATCCTGGCTACACTCAGGAAAATATGACAGGCGGCTCGCTTTCGAGAAGAAAACGGCTATGCCGAAAAGAACAAAAAAAGGATGAACTCTTCCGACGAGCGGCCGGCCGGATCCATATTATGAGCAGGAAAAAACGCCCTGAATCGATCATCTGCGAAATTTTCACTCACGTATCCACTCACCGGCTCGCCGCCGAGATCATCCGCAAACATTCGAGTAACCAGGATGATATAAGAGAAATCGCACTCTCGTCCGTAAATCTTGACAGGTGCCTCAAGATACTGGACATCGGCTGCGGTTTCGGCTTCTTTACGGAAGCGCTGGAAGGAAAAATCAGACCGGAGGCGTATGTCACCGGTCTCGATATAGTGGAAGAGTACAGGCCTCTCTTCATGAATATGCTGCTGAACTCGGGTATTCAGGGCCGGTTCATTTCTTCCGGATTATCCGCGCTGAATGAATTCGGGAAAGGCACATTCGATCTGATTCTCTGCAGCTATGCGCTCTACTTTTTCCCCGGGGCTATTCCGGATATTGCGCGGGTGTTGAATCCGGATGGCTTCTTCATCGCCATTACGCACGACCGGAGGAATATGAAGGAACTCATTCTGGCCGTAAAAGATGTCCTGAAGACAATTGGAATGCCGGTCTGCGGAAAGCTGCCGGTCGAGGCGGTCATCAGCCGGTTTTCATCTGAAAATGGAGAGGAACTCCTTTCACCATGGTTCAACCGGATCAGGAGAATAGAATACGTTAATACTCTGATATTCCCGCCCGGCGACGTATCGCCGCTGATTGATTATTTCAGGTTCAAGAGCCCCTTTTTTCTCTCCGGGACAGGAGCTGATACGGAAAAGATTAGTGATTTATTGCGGAAACAATTCGAGGTGTCCCTCGATGAATCGCAGAGCATCACCATGTCAAAAGACGATACAATTTTCATCTGCTCTGAACCTTTGTTAAAACAGGGCTGATCCGGCAATGAAACCGAAGCACAGGCTCTATTGCCCTTATTGCGGAAGCCGTATAATTCGTAAAATGGAAGAGGACACACCCAGGGACTTCTGCGAGGCCTGCGGGATTTTCTTTTATGATAACCCCTTGCCTGTTGTTTCCTCCATTGTGGTTTCGGAACGGAAGATCCTGCTCGTGAAAAGAGGGAAAAAGCCCTATAAGGGGATGTGGTGCCTGCCGACAGGATTCGCTGAAGCAGGCGAGAGCATAGAGGAAGCCGCCCTGAGAGAACTCAGAGAAGAAACGGGCATTAAGGGTCGGATCGCAGGTCTCGTCGATGTAGACTCGTGTACTAATTATTATTACGGAGATCTCCTTTTTGTCAGTTTCGAAGCGAAGTGGGTAAAGGGGACGCCTTCTCACGGGGACGATACCGTTGCGGCGAAATTTCATTCCCTGGACAGGATTCCGCGACTGGCTTTCCACTCCAATACGAAAGCGATCCAGGCTTACATCAGGAACCACTCCGACAACTGGGCCATCGCCGATTCGTTTGCCATGACTATTCACAGTGATCAGCCGCGGAAAAAAAAGAAAAACCTCCTTTCAAACCGCCTGATAGAAATAATCGAGAAAAACGCGGACCGCATCGTACAGCTCTGGATTGCGGACGTGACTACGAATAGATCCACTCCCGGATATCATGAATTCGATCAACAATGGATGTACAAGGGCGTGCGCAGCATTCTCTCGCAGTTCGGAAGGTGGCTGGGAGGGTTCTACAGAGACAGCGATATCAAAACATTCTACATGCGGCTTGGCCGGGGAAGCAAGAGGGAAGGATTGGCCCTCAGCGAGATTTTGAGCGCGATCAGTCTAATCAAAAAACATGTGTGGGAATTCGCCCTTTCGCGCGGCGTCTGGCGGAAGACCCTCGATATCTATACTGTGCTCGAGCTTGACAGAAGAATTGTCATCTTTTTCGACAAGGCTGCCTTCTATACCACAAAGGGATACGAAATATCGTAAACAGGAACAAGGCATGATGGACTCCGGTAATTCCTTGTGGTATATTGAAAATATGACAGAGAAAAAGACATCGTCCGGATCAATCCTCTCTCACAGCGAAGGGGCTCCGTTGAATTTTGCGGAAGCGAGGGGCCAGCTTGTGAGATTTTATTACAGGACAATCGAGAGCTTCATTCGGCCGCTGATGTCCACCGGTGTCTCTCCGAACACAATCACCTTTCTCGCCCTCGCGGCATCCCTGGCCGCCGCCTATTATTACAGTCTGGGGTTTTTCTTCATGGGAGGGATATTCCTCCTGGTTGCAGGTCTCTTGGATACTGTCGACGGTTCCGTCGCCCGCCTCACTGGAAGAACATCGAAATTCGGGGCGCTGCTGGATTCAACCCTGGACCGTTACGCGGAGTTTTTCGTATTTTTCGGCCTGTTGATTCATTTTCAGAGCAGCCCTGTCTTCTATATCGTTTTGCTCGCTCTCATGGGATCCATCATGGTCAGCTACATCAAGGCGCGCAGCCAATCTCTGGGCAATACCAGATCGGTAGGGCTCATGCAGCGCCCCGAGAGATTCATCCTGCTGATCACAGGCTCGCTTTTCAACGGCGTTTCCGCGGTCAATTTCCCGTCCCACCCGGATATCATATTCATTTCAACTCTGGTCATTCTTGCCGTTCTGGCCAATCTTACAGCTTTCCGCAGGTTGCGGGAGGGATTCAAGGAGCTGAGAGATTCAAGCTCTTGACGCAGGCCCTGAGAGCAAAACCATAAAAAGGGCCTTACCATCCCCATTTCCTGTGGACAGGGGGGCAGATCGCCGGGCCGACAGCTACTTATCGGAATTGAGCCACTTTATATCCCCGTTCAGCAAGCCTCCCTCTTCGACCACGAGATTACCACAGCGGATTTTCCCGCGCACGTCGGCTGTTTTCAGAAGTGTCAGGTTCTCCGCCGTCAACTCCCCCTCAAATGACCCGGCGACGGTAAAGGACTTGATTTTCACTTCCCCGACAATATGGCTTCCTTCCCGGGTTACAACCGTTTCGGCGTTCAGAATTCCATTAATATTGCCCGCAATAATCAAATAGCCGCTGAACTCAAGGTTTCCCTGGAGATAACAATCCTTGTTCACGATAGAGACATTATCCCGGCCTACTTTCAAAATTGTCCTCCTCGTTGAAAAGGATCGGGTCCGGTTCCGGACTATTTCACTTCCGCTTTTTTTTCGAGCAGAAGCGCGCCGTCTTCAGAAAAAACAAAAATCACTGCTGTAGAGTAGATGCCCGGATCGGTGATTTTTTTAATGACGCCTTTAATAAGCTTATGCCTCAGTATGGAAAAATGCTCCCCCTGCCTGTAATTTGAAGGTCGGCCGTTTTTCAGCTCGACCGCCGGAAATACCTGCACCGACGACTCATACTGCGGCCTATCTGACTTCAAAACCAGGAACACATAACCCGACGCCCTGTCTCTCTTGCTTTCACGCACCCCAAGGGTGAACTGGAAACGAAACGAACTGTCTTCAGGGTGGAATTTGATTTTGATCTGTTCCACGGACACTTCGAAAGGCCTCGGCGGAGCCGCCTCGGAAACCGGTTTGTCCTCCGTCTTGATTTCAGGTTTCTTGCCGATAGAGATAAACTGGTTTTCGAGTACCTGGACCTTCTCCCTCAACCCCTCGTTCTCCTTTCGCAATGCCTCCAGAGCCTTCTGTCTTTCTCTCCATTCACGGGAATCGGCATTGCCGGAATATTTTCCCGAACCCCCGAAAATTTCGTAAGTCGAGAAGCCGGCCATAATGATGCCGAGCGACAGGCAGACAAGAACTACCATCAGGATTTTTTTGGTCACCTGAAATGAAAGCGTGCCCCACTTGGTCCCGATAATGATGACTGTCCAGCTCTTCTGCTTTTTCTCACTTCTGTCGACCATGACCGAAGCTCATCTCGACATCGTTTCGCGATAGATTTTCCAGGACTCCTTGACCTTCTTCAGCTCGAGTCTTTTCGTTCCCGAACTCTTGAGGCCTCCCGCCGCCTGATATTTCTGCGTAAAGACAACCGTAGCCGTATGAGTGCCGGCGGATATTTTTACATTGCTTATGCGAACGCTGATGTTTCTATATCTCCTGCTCAAATCCGTCTTGAAAGCAATATAGCTGTTCAGATTCATCCCCTTTGACCTGAAGTCCGGCGCGTAGCATGAACGGTATTCCTTCATATTGCCCGACTGCCAACTGCCGGCCCATTTATCGATCAATCGACTGATTTCACGCTCATTGCCGGAAGGCTCCTCACGCGATACCTCGACCTTCGCGTCTTTCACCTCCCGCGCCGGCCTGGCCGCCTCCGCTGCCTGGGGGATATCTTCCACAATGTACCAGTGGTCCTGGTTTTTCTCCAGAAACAGCTTCACAAAAGTCCCCTGGAACGTGCTGTCGCTCCTAACCGACAGGATTTTATCAAACAGAATGATAGCGGTGCTGTCCTGCTTGAGAATGGAAATGTCTCTCGGATAAAGGGAAAAATGGTACCCGAGGTTTTTAAGGTTCGCCGCTTTCTGGATGATGGACTTGTGTTCTTTCCTGTCTCTCGAATCGGGCATATACAACGACTCGAGGGTATTATAATCCCCTTCGCTGGCTGCTCTGTCCCATGTATACAGGATGCGCTCCAACTCATCCTTAAGGGGAGAGCGCTGATCCTGGGGAACCCACCGGACGGACTCCTCGATGATAATCGGGGTTTTCCACAAGCAGATATAACCGGCGAGCCGCTCAATGTCGCTGTTGCGAAGAGCGACACATCCGTTGGATTGAAAAGGCTGCAACGGTTTATTCGTGCCGTGGATCCATATATTGCTGCCGTTCCTTCCGGCCCTCCTGTCGTGAAGGTTGGGAAAATCGAGGTGAAACGCCATCGTCCCGTAAGTAGAAGACAGCTCGTGGTTATTGTAATACTTGGTCGCAAAAAAAATCCCGTGGGGAGTTTTGGCGTCGCCAGGCTCCTGTTTTGCGCCCGGCTTCTTCCCCGTGGAACAGGGGGCCTCGAAGACTTTTGTATAGGATCCGTTGCTGCCTTTGTGAAACACAAACAATTTCTGCAACTGTTTATCCACGACCACCACGTTGCCGGTAGTCAATGACACAATGGAATCAGGAATATACTGCTGGGAGGAAAAAAAAGCCAGCGAAAGACCCGCAACGGCAAGAAAGAACAAAACGGAAACAAGCAAAAATATCTTATTTCCGAAAACTTTAACGGCAATGAATATCCTCTGGAACAAGCCCCGGAGAATCCTCGACCCCCCAGGAAGATGCTTAGACATGATTCGCTCGCTTACCCGGCAGTACGGGCAATGCGCTCGCTGCCGGATTCGTGAATTCGAGGAGATCCCAAGTAAATCTCGCGATAAAAATACCTGCCGTCCTTAGTGTGCAAAAGAATTAAAGTGGTACTCATTTAACAGAAACTTCATTGCCGTTCAAGCTTAATGTTTGATCCTCGGGACCGGGACCGGGGTGGAAAAGCTGCTGGTATTCTGTACTTCTTTCAGGCGGATTTTGAAGTATACAAATCGCTTGAAATTAATTATTATTATAGGTAGAAATAAATATTTATCGGTACGGTAAGACTGAATTCCTTATACTGAAAGAGTTTACCGTAAAAAAGGAGAGGCGTTGCACTTACTTGCATTTGTGCCGAAATGATTCGGGCCGATGCAGATGTGCCCGAAGATCCGATACTCTCCTGCAGGAGAATGGTTATGGATAAAATGCCGATCACCAGGGCAGGATACGAAAAATTGAAAAAGGACCTGGAATATCTGAAAAAAGTAGTTGCGCCCGAAAACATCCGGGCTATCGAAGAAGCAAGAGGTCACGGCGACATATCGGAAAACGCCGAATACGCCGCGGCCAAAGAGCGGCAGTCTTTCATCCAGGGGAGAATCCAGGAACTCGAGAACAAGCTCGCAACCTCCAAGATCATCGATCTGACGAGTGTGACCGATGAACGGGTCGTCTTCGGATCAACGGTTTCCATAGAAGATACAAAAACAAAAGAAACAACCAGATACCAGTTGGTCGGCCCCTCCGAATCGGATATCGGCAACGGCAAAATTTCCGTCACCTCTCCCATCGGCAAGGCTCTTATCGGCAAAGAAACAGGCGATGTAGTCAAAGTGCAGACGCCGAGAGGGATCCGGGAGCTGGAAATCATCGATATTTCCATCGAAGAATAGTTCCTGGCGGAATCAGAATTGCAGTATGATTTCATCCAGCTCGATCAATGGATAATGTTCCGCCCTGTCATAGAAATCGATTACCGGTCCAGCCGGCCCGGCAATTTTTCCGCTTGCCTTGATTTCGTATTCGTGCTCGGGCGCATAGGCTTCGATTCCTTTCGCTTCACGCCTGATGTTTTCTTTTAATTCATAGTCCGTCAGCTTGACATTCTCGGGAAGATTCGCAAAAAGCCCCTTCAGCTCATCGCCGAATTGTCTGGAGAACGCCTGGTAGCGGAAGGTGAACCAGGCCGTTGAAATCTCCCGGAAGGAGACAATCCGGATATCCAGCCTGCGACCGGTCTTTTCCAGCACATCGCGCAGCAGACGGCCGAGATTTTCGCCGATGAGAATGCGCGCCTGGTCTTCCACCGCGAGCAGACGCAGAATCTGCTTCAGCCTTCCTCGTGATTGAATATGGTGTTCCTGCTCAAAAACAGCTTCACCCTCAATCCCCTTTCCCTCCAGATATCCCAGGACAAACCCCTTGATCAACTCGTAGCGTCCCTCCAGGACCAACTCATAATATTTGCTTTCCATGGACTACCCCCCGTTCAAGGTGGACCTCCGGCACACTGGTAAGGACTCATATGCCAAGAAGAAAGGCCGAAAAGATAAGAAATGTCTTCCACTTCTTCCGACTCCTTTAATCCGCAAAAGAGAGCTTTGCCATTGTCGCCAGTTTTTCGCCTTCAGCCTGTGTTTTTAAAATGCCTTCAGAAAAAAATCCAGGAGACCAGAATAAAAACCGGGATAAGAATAGGAAGCGAATATTTGAAAATATAACCGAAAAAACTCGGCATGATTATACCCGCTTCTTCCGCAATTGATTTTATCATGAAATTGGGGGCGTTGCCTATATAAGTATTGGCACCCATGAAGACCGAGCCCGCCGAGATGGCTTTTAAATACCCTATGAACTCGACATTGCAGGCGGCGCCTGTTACATCTAATGCTGCTGGGATCATAGCCTCGGTCATTCGCAATTTCGCGAGCGCCGTGTTGAAGAAAGTAAGGTAAGTCGGGGCGTTATCCAGGAAAGAGGAGAGGAACCCCGAAACCCAGAAATAATGAAAAGGTCCCCTGATGGAAGAGATGATCCAACTCAGGGCTCCTTCATTGCCGGCTCTCAGAATCGCCAATGCCGGGATGATCGTAACGAAAATGCCCGCAAATATCTTGGCCACCTCCTTCATGGGTGCCCATCCGAAGTCATTGGCTTCGCGGTACTGCGCCGGAGTAAAATAAAGCGACAGAAATCCCATAATCAGTATCACGATATCCCTGAACAGATTCTGATACTGGATTCTGGTACCCAGCAGGTCGATGTGCCCGTGCTGCCAATAACCGCTGATCAGGATCGCAACGATGACACCGGCCAGAAAAGTAAAATTGATGAGGCCTTCTATTTTAATCCGCACCCCCGTATGCGCCTTCTCCTGCCCCTTCACTTCTTCCTTTCTGAAATGAAAGCGATCGACGAAGTAGAACAGGACCAGCAGAATGCCCGCACTAAAAAACATATGGGAGTACAAATTGACGGTCACCCAGAAAAAAGGGACATTGTGCAGGAAACCGAGGAAAAGAGGGGGATCGCCCAGTGGTGTGAGGGCGCCTCCGATATTGGCGACAAGAAAGATGAAGAAACATATCAGGTGCGCTTTCCTCAGCCGGTCCCTGTTCGCTTTCAATACCGGCCGGATCATTATCATTGCGGCCCCGGTCGTCCCCACCCAGGAGGCCAGGATCGTCCCGATAAGGAGCATGATGGTATTGAAAAAAGGCGTACCCTTCAAATCGCCGCCGATGACAATCCCCCCCGAAATAGTAAAGAGTGACCACAACAGGATTATGAACGGAATATAATCGACCAGGAATACATGAACGATTTCCCGGACAGCGGTGCCGGGAAACGCGAAAAGAAAAGGAACGGCGAAAAGGACCGCCCAGCAAGCGGATATTTTTCCATAGTGACGATGCCAGAAATGCGGCATCGCGAGGGGGCCGAGAGCAATCGATAACAAGAGCCCCACGAAAGGCAGAATCGACCAGATCGGAAGCTCGCGCCCGATGGTCTCATGGCCGGTCGTTTGCAGTTGTTGCGATTCAACAGCCCCCTGCGCCGGATGTGGATAGAACGCCGCGACCAATAGAAGCAGAAACAGACAAAACAGAATCGTTTTCCTATTTGCATCCGGCCGGATCATCCCGCAGTCCTTTCCAGCCTCCAGCAGACTTGAAATGATTGAGCTTACAATAACAGCGCCCTGCCAGCAATCAAAATACCTCTCGTGAAAGGAAATCCCGCGATTACGGGTTTTGAAAGAAGAAGAGCCAGGATAACGTACCCTGGCTCACGCTAACTTTCGATTTTTTCACCCACGATAAAAAACAGCTTCCGCTTATCCCCTTTCAGCTATTTTGAGCCTTGTCTCCGCCCTTTCCAGAGCTCCTTTAACTTTCTCGTAATCGGGATCTTCCTTCGCCATTTTCGATAACTTCTGTTCGGCAATTTCCTTGGCTCTCGCCGCCCTTTCCTTATCGATCATATCGGAGCGTTCCGCCGATTCCACGAGAATCGTCACCTTCTGGCCCGTCACTTCTGCATAACCCGTATTGATGGCGTAATAGATTTTCTTATTTTCTCTGGTGAAATTCAATTCTCCGAACTTGACCGAACTCAAGAGAGAGGCGTGCCCAATCAAAACCCCGAACTCCCCCTCCGTACCGGGTATAGTCACCTCCTCGACTTTGCCGTTGAAGACAACTTTCTCCGGCGTAACGATTTCCAGCATCAATTCATCCGCCATTGAGATCCTCCGACCTGCCTATTCCGCGAGTCTCTTCGCTCTTTCGACCACCTCGTCAATCCCGCCAACCATGTAGAAAGCCTGCTCCGGAAGATCATCGTGCTTGCCTTCCAGGATCTCCTTGAAACCTCTGACCGTCTCCTTGACCGGAACGAACTTTCCTTCCGTGCCGGTAAACTGCGCGGCCACGAAGAAAGGCTGCGACAGGAATCTCTGGATCTTTCTTGCCCTGCCGACTATCAGCTTATCCTCTTCGGAAAGCTCGTCCATTCCGAGGATTGCGATGATGTCCTGAAGGTCTTTGTACTTCTGCAGGATCAACTGTACGTTCCGGGCGACAGAGTAGTGCTCTTCGCCGAGAACGTTCGGGTCGAGAATACGGGATGTCGAATCCAACGGGTCGACAGCCGGATAGATGCCCAGCTCCGCAATAGGCCGGGACAGAACCACTGTCCCGTCCAGGTGGGCGAATGTCGTGGCCGGCGCCGGGTCGGTCAAGTCATCCGCCGGAACGTACACGCATTGCACCGCTGTAATGGATCCCTTGTTGGTCGATGTGATCCTTTCCTGAAGCTCGCCGAGGTCAGTGGCCAGCGTCGGTTGGTAACCGACTGCGGAGGGCATTCTTCCCAGGAGCGCTGAAACTTCGGATCCCGCCTGTGTAAACCTGAAAATATTGTCAATAAAGAGGAGCACGTCCTGGCCTTCCACATCCCGGAAATACTCCGCGGCCGTAAGTCCGGTGAGCGCAACCCGAGCCCTGGCCCCAGGGGGCTCCGTCATCTGCCCGTATATCAGCGCGGCTTTGGAGATGACGCCGGATTGCTTCATTTCCAGATAAAGGTCATTTCCTTCTCTTGTCCTCTCGCCCACGCCGGCAAACACCGAAATACCTCCATGGTGCATGGCGATATTGTGGATCATCTCCATCATAACAACCGTCTTTCCGACGCCCGCACCGCCGAACATCCCCATTTTTCCTCCTCTGGGAAAGGGTACGAGCAGATCGATGACCTTCACCCCTGTTTCAAGGACATGAACGGATGTATCCTGCTCGGTAAACAAAGGCGCTTCCCTGTGGATCGGCATTTTGTGCTTCGGATTGATCGCCCCAAGTCCGTCAACGGGCCTCCCCACGACATTCATAATCCTTCCCAGCGTCTCCTCCCCTACCGGCACCATAATGGGGGCTCCTGTATTTTTCACCTTCATCCCCCTGACCAGCCCGTCGGTAACGTCCATCGCTATGCACCTTACGATATTTCCTCCGAGATGCTGCGCGACTTCGATAATGAGATTGTCCTCCTCATCACTGATAGTCGGGTTCGATATGGTCAGGGCATCCAGAATCTGCGGTAGCTTGCCATCCTCGAATAAAACATCGACAACCGGCCCGATAACCTGCACGATACGTCCTTCGTTCATTTCCTCTCTCCTTGATCATTAAAATCTATTTATTCCAAATCTCCGAGCCGCGCGTGAACTGAAAATTAACCCTTCAGCGCTTCAGCGCCGCCTACGATATCCATCAATTCCTTTGTAATGGCGGCCTGCCTTGTCTTGTTGAACGTCAGGGTAAGGCTCTGGATCATTTCATCGCAGTTGTTTGTGGCATTATCCATGGCCATCATTCTTGCCGCGTTTTCTCCGGCCGACGTTTCCACGAGGGCGCGATAAATCAGCACACGGACATACATGGGCAGGAGCTGGTCGAGGAGAGCCTCTTCCGATGGCTCGTAGATGTACTCCAGCCTCTTGTCCGGCTCAATTTCTTCATCCATACCGACGGAAGGAATCGGAAGCAGCCTTACCGCAATCGGCCTCTGTATGGCTACATTGGTGAATTCGCTGTAGATCAAATAAAGCTCGTCATATTCCTCCGCAATAAACGAAGGGATGACGTCTTCTCCGATGCGGTTTGCAAGGCTCATGTCGAACTTGCCGAAGACATCGGAATGCGCATTGACGATCTTCGCCTTTTTTCGGAAGAAATCCCTGGCCTTCCTGCCTACCGGGATCAGGGATATCTCCAGTCCGTCCTTTTCCTTGTCCTTGATGAACTTTTCCGTCAGCTTTATGATATTCGAGTTGAATCCGCCGCACAGTCCCCTGTCGGAAGTCATGCAGATAACCCTGATCTTCCTGGGATCCCGAACCGCCAGAAGCGGGTGCGTCCGCGGATCCACGCGCAATGCGAGGCTTTTCAGAACGTCCATGAACTTGATTGCATAGGGCCTGAAATTTTCCATCCTCAACTGGGCGGCTCTCAATTTCGAGGCGGCGACCATGTTCATAGCGCGTGTGATCTGCTTGGTTTTCTGTACCGCCGTTATTTTCCGCCTGATATCTCTTAATGCGGCCATCTAAGAATACTCCCTTTGCTGTTATCCTTCCACTGTCACGGAAGTTCGCTTTACTGAGTTACGAAGACCGAATCGAATTCCGTCAAAACATCCTTCATTTTCTTCTCGAGCTCTGGGCTGATGACCTTCTTATCGTCTATTTCCGTCATGATTTCAGGATACTTGCTCTGAACAAAGGAGAGCAACTGGGCTTCGTAATCCTTGATTCTGGACACTTCGTATTTGTCCAGGAAACCTCTGGCGCCCGCAAAGAGAACGACGACTTCCTGCGACAGTTCCATCGGCTGATACTGCGGCTGCTTCAGGATCTCGACCAGCCGCACGCCTCTTTCTAGCTGGGCCTGCGTCGCCTTATCGAGATCGCTTCCGAACTGGGCGAATGCCGCCATTTCCCGGTACTGCGCCAGCTCGAGCTTCAGGGTGCCGGCAACCTGCTTCATCGCCTTTACCTGCGCGGCACCGCCGACCCTGGAAACCGAAAGCCCGACATTGATCGCGGGCCGGATACCGGAATAAAAAAGGCTCGGCTCCAGGTAAACCTGGCCGTCAGTGATCGAAATAACATTCGTCGGGATATACGCCGATACGTCTCCGGCCTGGGTCTCTATTATTGGGAGCGCCGTGAGAGATCCTCCGCCCAGATCCTGATTCACGCGGGCGGCCCGCTCAAGCAGCCGGGAGTGGTTATAGAAGATGTCTCCGGGATAGGCCTCGCGTCCAGGAGGTCTTCTCAGGAGGAGCGATATCTGCCTGTATGCCACCGCCTGTTTTGAGAGGTCGTCATAACATATCAAGGCATCCTGCCCGCTGTCGCGGTAGTATTCGCCGATACTGCATCCGGAATAGGCGGCGATATACTGCAGTGTTGCGGGGTCGCTGGCGCAGGCCGCGACAACGCAGGTATAGGACATCGCGCCGTTCTTTCTCAAGGCCTCGACAACCTGGGCCACGGTGGATTTCTTCTGGCCGATAGCGACATAAATACATTTCACACCGGTGTTTTTCTGGCGGATAATGGCATCGATGCAGATCGCGGTTTTCCCGATCTGGCGGTCGCCGATGATCAACTCGCGCTGGCCGCGTCCGATGGGAGTCATGGCATCGATCGCCTTGATGCCGGTATACATCGGCTGGTTGACAGGCTGGCGCGCGATGACTCCCGGAGCAACCATCTCGATACGCCTGAACTCCGTCGCCTCAATCGGCCCTTTTCCGTCGAGCGGTGCACCCGTCGCGTCTATGACGCG
>JBHGBI010000038.1:0-16679 GCA_041946925.1 Syntrophales bacterium
GCCTTTGCCGCCAGGAGATGTAAAAGGCCGGAAATGCCGCTCCCGAGGATCAGAACACTCTGCCCCGGCTGCAGGCGGGCTATCCTCTGTCCCCGGATCACACAGGCCAGAGGCTCTATAAATACGCCTTGTTCCATAGATATTCCCTCCTGCAGTAAAAACACCCCCCGGTCAACATTCAGACGAGGCACCCTGATGTATTCGGCGAATCCGCCGGGATCATAGTTGGTAGTATGCAGAGTTTCACAGGCGGTATGGTGGCCGCGCAGGCAGTAATGACAGGTATTGCACGGGATATGATGGGAGACAAAGACCCGGTCGCCCGCTCTGTAGGACTCCACGCCCTCTCCCGTTTCGACGACCTCTCCCGCGATTTCATGACCAAGGACCAGTGGAGCCTTTTTTATGCGGTACCATTCCATTATGTCGCTTCCGCAGATTCCGCTTGCCAGTACCCTGACGAGGATTTCACCGGGCCCGATCCGGGGGATCGGCATCTCTTCGAGCCGCACATCGCGGTTGTTATAGTACATTGCCACACGCATATGACGCTTCGCTTCAGGCAAAGGAATGAGGGCTCAGGGGCAAAAGGTAATGGAACGCGTGCGGTTGCCTTCAGTTCTTAGCCTTGCGCCCTGTGCCGGCCTTTCCTCTGTATATCTCCAGTGCCTCTTTAGGCTTTGCTTTCTCATGTATTATGGCGTAAAGGGCTTTCATCATGCCGACCGGGTTCGGGTTCTGCCAGACATTGCGCCCCAGATTTACTCCGACCGCTCCTTTCTGCATTCCGTCGTACACGAATTCCAGCACCTCCAGTTCGGTTTCGCACCGGGGCCCGCCGGCCATTACAACCGGGACGGGGCAGCCGTTCGTCACTTTATCGAAATCTTTGCACCAGTAAGTCTTGACGACGCGGGCTCCCAGTTCCGCCGCGATCCGGCAACTCAGCGCCAGGTAGCGGGCTTCCTGTTTCTCCAGCTCCTTTCCCACCGCTGTCACGGCCATAACCGGAATCCCATAGTTTTCGCACTGGTTGACGAGTTCCGAGAGGTTCAGAAGGGATTGCTTCTCGTAATTGCTTCCCACGAAGATGGAAACCCCCACCGCCGTCGCATTGAGCCTAACAATCTCCTCCATGGAGGTTGTGAGGCCCTCGTTGGCCAGATCCTCGCCGATAATGCTGGTTCCGCCGGATACCCTCAGGATGATGGGTTTACTGTTTCTTGGCGCAACGGCCGAGCGCAGGACTCCCCGCGTCACAAAAAGCGCATCACAATAAGGCAGGAGCGGTTTTATGGTTTCCCCCGGCTTTTCGAGGCAAGTGGTCGGCCCCTGGAAATATCCATGGTCGATCGGCAGGAAGAAGCAGTGGCCGTCAGGTTGAAATATTTGTGACATCCGGTTCTCCATTCCCCAATCCATGTCGTCCCTCCAGATAATCCCGTATGATTTCACTGAAAACTTCTATCATAATCAAGGGCTGAGGGCAACAGGAAGGAGATGGCTGAATGCTTCTTTCGTATTGAGAATCCTGAGAGATGTGATAATTTAAAAAAAAATCATCCGAACGATTCTCGCCATGGCCGTTAGAATGATCCTGTTTATGACAGCCGTTTTCGCAATATTGGCGGCGCTGCTGGCTTATCCAATCATAAAAATCAGGATCAGCCCTTCGATATCACGCCCCGCTCCGAGTCCATTGCGGAGCGGGGCGGCTATCGACCTTTATCGGCACGTGGAGACCCTGAGCGTGAAGATAGGATCGAGAAGCGTTTTTGAATACGCCCAGATTGATGCGGCCAAAGAGTATATTGAAACCGTTCTAAGAGATTCAGGCATTCCCTATTCCCTGCAGACCTATTCATTCGAGGGGAAGACATATAGCAATGTGATTGTTACAATCGCCGGGAAAATCCGTTCCGCCGAGGTTGTCATATTCGGCGCCCATTATGATTCTGTTCTGGGTACGCCCGGCGCTGATGACAATGCATCCGGTGTTTCCATCCTTCTGGAAATGTGCCGGGCGTTGAGAAGCTTTTCACCAGGGCGCACTTTAAAACTCGTCTTTTTTGCTCTTGAAGAGCATCCTATCTTCCATACGGAGAATATGGGAAGCTATGTCTATGCGGCGTGGGCCAGGGAATCGACAGAGGATATCCGCGCAATGGTTGCGCTCGAGATGCTCGGGTATTACAGTGATGTGAAGGGGGCCCAGTCATTCCCCCTGCCTTTCATGAGCCTGATCTATTCCTCAACGCCGGATTTCGTGGCCGTTGTGGGAAACCCAAAGTCGAAAGACATAGTAAAGCGCATCAGGGATTCCATCCGGAAGGTTCCGGGACTTCCCGTGGAAACTCTGGCTGCTTCCGGCATGGTGCCGGGGGTCGATCTGTCCGACCATGCCCCTTTCTGGGATATGGGCTACCCCGCCGTCATGATCACAGATACCGCTTTCTACCGAAATCCCAATTACCATAGCCCTTCCGATACGATAGAAACACTGGATTTCGAAAAGATGTCATTGTTGCTGAAGGGGCTGATTCAGACGGCCAGAGACCTGGCCGACGGGTAGCGCGCGCTACTCCTTGATCTCTTCTGCGCCGACCGTATACAACTGGGGCTTGTCATCGAAATCATCCTTGCATTCCTTCGAACAGAAATAATATTCCTTTCCGCCGAATCTGCTCTTATATTTCGCTTGTTTTTCGTCCACTTCCATGTTGCAGACAGGATCGGTTGCCATATACCCGCCCTCCTTTTTTTATGAAAATATTTACCTTTATCAGGCGGGATTGCCATTGGGGGAATACTGATTTACGACTCTTCCAATGCCTTAAGGGGCTCAGGCAAAGGTAAAATCCAGGTAGGTTTTCAGCTTTCGACTTGATAAGCGGTGGGATCAGCTATTGCGGCTTCTCTAAAACCTTTTTTCCTCAAGATGCAGCTATCGCATTGCCCGCATGCCCGTCCGTCCGGCCGCGGGTCGTAGCAACTGTGTGTGAAACTGTAATCCACTCCCAGTTCAACGCCTTTGCGGATGATTTCCGCCTTGGACATGTGTATGAGCGGCGCCCGGATATTGATTTTTACCTTCCCTTCAACGGCCGCTTTGATGGCGAGATTCGCCATTTTCTCGAAGGATCGTATGTATTCCGGCCGGCAATCAGGATAACCGGAATAGTCTATCGCGTTCACGCCGATAAAAATGTCCGCGGCCCCGATCACTTCCGCCCAGGCCAGGGCACAAGAGAGGAAGACGGTGTTGCGCGCCGGGACATAAGTCACCGGAATCTCCCGCTGCATTTCCTCTTCGGTCCTGGATTTAGGCACGGCGATATCGCCGGTCAGGGCGGAGCCCCCGATTTTTCCCAGGTCGATATCGATCACCAGATGTTGCCTGGCGCCGAATGCTTTTGCTATCCTGGCGGCCGCTTCGAGTTCTCTGACATGGCGCTGTCCATAGCGGAAACTCAGGCTGTAAATATCATATCCTTCTTCCCGGGCTATCGCCATGGCCGTCGTGGAATCGATTCCGCCGCTTGATAAAACAACAGCCTTCTTTTTCATTTTTTACTATCGTTGCGTTTCTATCTTCCCGACTCACCCGGCCATATTATCTTATGCAGCTGCACGTGCACTCTGACCGGCAGCCGGTCCTCAAGAATCCATGAGGCAAGCGTTTCGAGAGAAATCCCGCCGAATGCCGGCGAGAAATGGACCGGTACTGCGATTTCCTCGATTCGTTGGTTTCGAAGCAGGATCATCTTTGCGTATTCGTAATCGGTCCTGTCCGCGATGACAAATTTGATTTCGTCTCCTCCTGTCAACCGGTTCAGATTCTGCAGGTCGTTTCGGTGCGACTCTCCGCTGGAAGGGCACTTTACATCGATGATGCGGACACAGCGCGGATCCACCCGGCTGATATCCATGCTGCCGTTGGTTTCCATCAAAACACGGTAACTTTTTTCCAGCAGGGAGAGGATCAGAGCGGGAGTTTCTTCTTGCAGGAGGGGCTCGCCTCCCGTGATTTCGACAAGAGGGCACCCGTAACCCGCCACCGTTTCAAGGATTTCCGAAATCTCCATGGAAACGCCTTCCGTGTAAGCATAGCGGGTATCACAAAAGGAACATCGGAGATTGCATCCGGAGAGCCGGATAAGAACGCAGGGATATCCGGCATAGGTGGATTCACCCTGGATGCTGTAGAATATTTCATTTACTTTTAATGACATCGGCTATCAGAAATCTTTAAAACTAAACAAAGCGAAGATTCAAGATATCGGAATCCAAAACCATGGCCGTTTAAAATATTCGGATTTGAAATTCGAGCGTGTTTAGAAATCGGGATAGTGCTTGGAATTTAAGATCTCCTGTGGTGCGCGCCGGGATGACAGCATGGGAATTTACTCTTCGCTATAAATAACTCCCGCTCCGGGTGTCTCCGATACCGTGATCCGTGACACCCGGACAGAATCCGAATTGATTCTGCCGCTCAGTTGCCGGTAAAGAAACGCGGCTATATTCTCCGATGTCGGGTTCACAGTCTGGAATGCCGGATGGGCATTGAGATCAGCATGGTCTAGTTCATCCAGGACATCCTTCACGGCTTTCCGTACATCCCGGAAATCGATACCGATTCCGGTTTCATTGAGCCCTGGACATCTGACGAAGACCTCGACAATCCAATTGTGGCCGTGCACACCGGCGCAATTTCCCTTATAGCCCCTCAGAAAGTGGGCCGCCGAGAATTCCATCTGCACGAATATTTCGTATGTGCCCGGCACGATTATCCCCCGCTCTACCCGCGAAAGTTTTTCCCCGCACGTCTCGCTAAAAAATCCGCCTTCATGCCAAGTTTTCGCGTCTGTTGTCATGAAGGCCGTGGCTTTCCCGACAGGCGCCGCAATGGGTGCAAAGTCCCTGGCTGATTACATCCGAAAGCAATTCACGGTTCCGGAACCGCATCCTGAAACAGACACCGCGCGTTATTTTTTCAAGGAGTGCGTACCATACCGCAGAAAAAAAGATAATAAAAGAAAAATTGCGAGGGATATAGACAGCTTGTTAGAATTTTTATTTGTAATTTGAATTTGTGAATTTGGTGCTTGGAATTATATATGTTTTCCTGGAAACGAATTGGTGGGATTTTATGACATTCTAATTCCTTGCAGTTACTTATATCTGTAGGTACATTTGCGTTTAGGCAGACCCTCCCCCTTTTCTGGCATCAGCAAAAGAAGAAAACGCGAACCGAATGTCAGGACAACATGCGATTTTTATTACAGCTTTCTCACTTCAGAAGCGGCTTGCCCTTTCGGATTCTGCTTTATCGAAAATTCAACATTATCGCCTTCCTTGAGGCTTCGAAAACCCTGCCCGGCTATATCCGAATAATGAACAAAGACATCGCCTCCGGATTTTCTCGCAATGAACCCATAACCCTTTTTTTCATCGAACCACTTGACGACCCCGGTTTCACGATCCGCCATTTTAAGACCTCCAGTGTTGAATATGAATTCAGATCCGCCTTTCAAAAAAAAACCGCTCAGACTTAAATAAATCCGGCGGCTTTTATTTATCGGGGTACAGGAACATTTTTGAAAATAAAAATACAAAATTTCTTTTTGCTAAATGTAAATTAAAAAAAATTCACTGTCAAGAAAATCCTACATGCTTTATTCACTTGCGATTAAATGTAAAATGGAAAACCTCTGTCAGCCAGGACGGTCACAAAAAGCATTACATGGCGTAAACGCTGATTTTTTTTCTTGTCCTGTCCTTTCTTTCAAAACGGACCACGCCGTCGACTTTTGCATAAATTGTGAAGTCTTTTCCAATTCCCACACCATTTCCCGGGTGTATTTTTGTCCCGAGCTGGCGGACCAAAATCGAACCCGCGTTAACAGCCTGGCCGCTGAAAACCTTCACTCCCCGCCTCTGGGAGTTGCTGTCCCTGCCGTTGCGTGTACTTCCCTGACCTTTCTTGTGCGCCATATCTACCTCGCTCTACATTGAAATCGCTTTTATTTTCAAGCTGGTTAATTTCTGCCGGTGTCCCGTTTTTTTCCGGAAGCCCTTTCGTCTCTTCATTTTGAAAATAGTCAATTTCGGGCCCTTGGTTTGATCGAGAATTTCTCCTATGACCTTTGCTCCGGGAATCAGAGGAGTTCCGACTTTGATCTCGCCGTCCTTGGAGATCAATAATACCTCTTCGAAAGTTATATCCGTGCCTGCATCTCCATCGATTTTCTCGATTTCCAGGAGATCTCCCTCGGAGATTCGATACTGTTTTCCGCCTGTCCTTATGACTGCATACATAATCTGAAATCCTTCCGGAAAAAGTTGAAGCGCATATTATAAATAGCAAAAAAATTTTGTCAATAGAATTATTGCATTGTTACGATTTCGTAATTCTCTTGATGAAAGCTGTTATCCGCCTTCACAAAGATTTTTTTATTTAATTTTTTTTCAAGCTTCTCGATGGTATTCTTTTCGTCTTCCAGAAGCAGATTGGCGATATCGGGATTGGCCAGGACGCACATGGCGGTCGCGAAGCCGCTCGCGCCCTCCCTCTCCAGATCCCGGAATATTTCGTAGCAGACAGTCAGCTTGGATCTGATCATTCCCTTGCCTTCACAGTACGGACAGGGTTCGCACAGAATCCTGTCGATATTTTTCCCGTTTCGCTGGCGGGTCATTTCGACTAGGCCGAGCTCTGAGATTTTCAGGATATTAGTCTTGCTTTTATCTTTTTCCATCTCTTCTTTCAACGCGCTGAAGACTTTTTCGCGGTGGTGCTCATTCAGCATATCTATGAAATCTATAATAATGATCCCTCCGATATTTCTGAGGCGGAGCTGATACGCGATTTCCTTGACGGCTTCCAGATTCGTGTTCAGGATAGTCTCCTCGAGATTTCTTTTTCCCACGTATTTCCCGGTATTGACATCGATCGCGCATAATGCCTCGTTAGTATCGATGATAATATAACCGCCCGATTTCAGCCACACTTTTTTATTCAGCGCCCGGTTGAGTTCCATCTCTACCCCGAAGGCGTCGAAAACGGGTTCTTTCTTATCGTAGAGTTCGATATAGTAATTGACATTGGGGAGAAAGGTTTCCATGAAATCATGGATGCACTGGTAAGCGTCTTTCGAATCCACGACGATCCTGCTGACATCCTTGGTGTAGATATCCCGGATCGCCCTTAGCGTAATCCCGATCTCCCGGTGCACAAGCCCGGGCACGCCAGTCCGGTCTTTCTTTGCCTGTATGTTTTCCCACAATCTCGTGAGATAATCGAGATCCGCCTTGAGCTCTTCCTCTTTTTTCCCCTCGCTTACTGTCCGGGCTATAAAACCGTGTTTTTCCGGGCGGAGTCCTTCAATTATTTCTCTGAGCCGCTTTCGTTCCGCCTCGTCCTGTATGCGCCTTGAAATTCCTATATGGTTGAGTGTCGGCATGTATACGAGATTACGGCCCGGAAGGGAAATATGCGTTGTGAGTCTGGCACCCTTGCTTCCGATAGGCTCTTTTGTGACCTGGACCAGTATCTCCTGCCCCTCCTTGATCATGTCTTCTATGTGATTCGGGTTTTCCCGCCTGTACAGTTTTCTCCTCAAATCAAAGATATCATCGCTGTCTATTTCATCCTCTTCGCTGACGAGGTATTCGAGTTCCGCAAATACATTGTAGATATCCGTCACATACAGAAAAGCGGTCCTCTGGAGTCCGATATCCACAAAAGCCGCTTGAATGCCGGGAAGCACCCGCACGACCAGACCGTTGTAGATATTGCCGACAATGCCTCCTTCCGCGGCACGTTCAATATAGATGTTGGAAAGTGTGCCGTTTTCAAGAACCGCGATCCGCGTCTCATGTTCCGTGCAATTGAATATCATTTCCTTGGTCATACGCAGGCTCCCGGAGCATGGCAGCTCCTTTTTTCATGGATCAGATCTGCTGAAAATCGCCTCTGTTTTTACAATACGCGCTGTTTTCGCAGTTTCTTCACTCAGTCCCAGGACCTGGGTCAGTACTTCACCCGGCTTGACCCCCCCCGAACGGCCGAGCAGCAATTCGCATTCGATCTTCTGTTCCGTCCTGTTTATCGTCAGAGAGCCTATCAGAGGTCTTACATCTTTCCCGACGGGCTTACCCTTGGATTGCCGGGAAACGATGAAAGATTTACGGGAAAGCGATTCGTGGATCCTTTCTTCCATCTCGGCGACGGGTATCTCCGCCGGCCACCCGGGAAAAGTAATCTGATATCTGAAACCCCTGATGCCCGAAAGAGATGAGCCCGGCCTGACCTCTCTTATATCTATTATTTCCAATCCGGCGGGCAGATGTCGATTGATGGCCTCGACCGCCTCTTTCTTGTCAGGTATGGCGCCCCTGATCTGCACATCCGCCCATTCACAGCGGCTCTCCATTCCCACGGCTGATGCGGCGGCGAAGGATATTTTCGGATGGGGATGAAACCCCTCCGAATATACGAAGACAAAACCGCACTGGCGGATTGCGCGGACAAGGGCCGCCGAGGTTTCAAGATGGGACATGAAGCAAGCGCTTCCGGATTTGGAAAAATGAATCCTGAACCGGCCGATGCCGGACGGGACTTTTCTTTTCGGCGATAGAGCGGCTTCTTCGGACGGAATATTTTCATCCGCGGTCCTTACTGTATAATCTCCTGTGCACGCTCCACAGTGACGGCATTCGTCGAAACGGCAGTCCGGGGTCACCTGTCCATTGCGGGCCCTGTCGCGTTCGTTCAGCAGAAATGACTTCTGAATGCCGCAATCGATCCGCTCCCACGGCAGGATTTCCGTTGTTTCCCTTTCGCGAAGATAATTTTCCATATTTATGCCGCTCTTTTCAGCGGCCTGGCACCAGAGATCGAAATTGAAGCAGTCGCTCCAGCCGTCAAAACGGCATCCGTTGCGGAAGGCGCTTTCAATAAGGCCGGCGAGCAGTTGATCCCCTCTTGAGAAAACCCCTTCGAGCATGGTCATTGCCGCATCATGCCATTTGAAAACAAGATTTCCCGTCCGTAATCTTTTTTTCAAGTACGCCTGCTTCCGGCGCGTTTCTTCAAGGGATATCTGCCGGTCCCACTGAAAGGGTGTATGCGGCTTGGGGACAAACGTGGAGAGACTGACGTTTACCTGTCTGCGGTATTGCCCTTCTTTCAGGACTTTCTCCGCAAGATCAACGATTCCTTCCAGGTCTTCCTCTCTTTCGCCGGGCAGACCGAGCATGAAGTACAGCTTGATCGATCGCCAGCCGGCGGCGAAAACCTGCCGGGACGTGGCAAGGAGGTCCGCTTCGGAATTACCCTTGTTGATCATGTTGCGCAGCCGCTCCGTTGCGGCTTCGGGCGCCAGTGTAAAACTGGTTTTTCTGACCCGTTTAATGGCCTCTATCAGACGGGCCGTGAGAGTTTCCGGCCTCAACGAAGGCAGTGAGATAGCAACTCGCTGATGGAAGTAAATATCCATCAGATCCGGCAGAAAGCGCCCGATTTGAGTATAGTCGCCTGCACTGAGCGACAGAAGCGAAATTTCCTCATAGCCGGTGGATGCGAGCATCTCTCGCACCATTTTCTTCAGGATCGCCGGGCTTCTTTCCCGTACCGGCCGCCAGACCATACCTGCCTGACAGAAGCGGCAGCCCCGGGAACACCCCCGGGCAATCTCGAGATTGATTCTGTCGTGAATCGTCCTCACGAGCGGAACCACCGGCTTGTCGGGAAAAGTCCAGAGGTCGAGATCAGCGATAGTTCTCTTTTTGATTTTTTCTCCGTGGATGTGAACGGAGGGGACGTATATGCCTTCTATTTCCGCCAGGCTTTCGAGGATTTTCCGCCTGCTGTATCTCTGTTCCTTTCCTTTTGTAACGGCATGAGCGATTTCCGAGATCAGCTCTTCCCCCTCTCCAACAGCGACCGCGTCCATGAACGGCGAGATCGGCAAGGGATTGAATATGCACGGCCCTCCGGCGATAACGATGGGGTGCCCATCTTTCCTGTCTGCGGCGTACAGAGGTATGCCGCCGAGATCCAGCATGTTCAGGACGTTGGTGTACGTCAGTTCGTACTGGAGAGAAAACCCGACGATATCGAACTTGCCCAGAGGCGTGCGCGTCTCCAGCGTGCACAGGGGAATCCCGGCTTGCCTCATCCGCAATTCCATGTCAGGCCAGGGTGCAAAAACTCTTTCGGCGGCTACGTGGGGATAGCCGTTCAGGATGGCATAGAGAATCTGCAGGCCCAGATGAGACATCCCGACATCATACGTGTCCGGAAAGGCCAGCGCAAAACTCAGTCTGCAGGCTGCCCGGTCTTTTTTTACGGAGTTGACCTCTCCTCCGATATATCTGCTTGGCTTTTCAACAAGGGGGAGCACAGCTTCCCATTGTGAGCAAATCAGTTCAGAATACATTATTCGATGCGGAGTTTTTTCAGTGTTTCTTTGATGACGGCGGCCGATCGGCGCAGTGCTGCCAGCTCCCGGTCCGTGAGATTGATTTCGTAAATCTCCTCCACGCCTGCGGCTCCCAGTTTTATCGGCGCGCCGATGAAAATATCCCGGATGCCGTATTGCCCGTCAAGGTATACGGATGCGGCAAGGAATCTCTTGCTGTCCAGCAGTATTGCCTCCACCATGGCTGCGATGGACGCCGACGGAGCGTGAAACGCGCTTCCGGTTTTCAGAAAACCCACTATCTCGGCCCCGCTGTGTTTCGTCCTTTCAATGATGGCGTGGAGCCTTTCTTCCGGGATCAGAAGGCTTACCGGTATGCCTCTCAGCGTCGAATAGCGGTCAACGGGTATCATGGTATCTCCATGGCTTCCCAGGACAAGCGCGGTGATGTCTTTAACGGATACCCCGAGTTCCCGGGAGAGGAGGTATTCATATCTGGCGGTATCAAGGACCCCTCCCATCCCGATTACCCTCTCCGGAGGAAAGCCCGACAGTTTCCAGGCGAGACAAGCCATTACATCCAGAGGATTGGTCACGACGATCATGATGCACTCCGGAGCGAATCTCCTGATGTTCTCCACCACGGATTTGATGACTTTCCCATTCTTTTCCGCCAGTTCCTCGCGGCTCATTCCGGGCGTTCTGGGGAATCCCGCAGTGACGACAACTATTCGCGAATCTTTTATATCGGAAAAATCATTTGTCCCGTAGATGCCGGCATCTACATTGAGCAGCGGAGTCGAATGCCCTATATCGAGCGCTTTTCCCTGGGGAATTCCCTCTACGATATCTATAAGAACTACGTCCGCCAGATTTCTCTCCACTATCCTCTGGGCGGTCATTGTCCCGACAAAACCGGCTCCTATCACGGCAACTTTATTCAACATCAACATTAATCTCCCTGAATTTTTTCCATTCCGGCCATTCGGCACAGATGTTCCGGGAAAGTCTTTCCAGGCCGCTATTATCGAGAATAAAGTAAATTTTGTATCATAAAAAAGCGCAACTGGGAAGGGCACCTTTTCATTGCAGGCCGTATTTGTAAGGATGTTTCTTGATATCCATAAATCTGGATAATACGAATCGAGCCGGAAAATGGGGCTTCGATATATATGGTAAAGATGTCTTCTTGAAATCCTCAAGCAACTCTCTGAAGACGGCCTCTTTAAACTCGTTGCTTACAAAATTTCTCTCTTTTCTGTATTCGAAAAAGACATCCGGTCCGAAAACCCTCTTTGTCAGCTCGAATTGATCGCCATGCTGAAAAAACTCAGGCCTGATTCCTACCCTGATTTTTATAATAAGAGCCACTCTGGATGTATCCGAGGCGATTTGCCGCGAATCATCCCAGACTTCGGCCACCAGTTGGTTCGGCAAATCAATATTCTCGACAAGTTTCACGGGATTCCTTTCTTTTTGCTTCTGTGTTGACTATTGCCCCGCATGCGCATATATTTTGACAAGTTTGAAATACGCTCAGCCTCACTCGGGGCGTTTTTTTACCACATTTATGCCGGAAGGTGAATAAAAATGGATCAGGCGCATGCCGTTCTACTGCTGTCCTGTCCCGATCAAAAGGGGATTGTTGCTTCGGTATCGAATTTCATATTCGGGCACAACGGCAATATTATCCATGCGGCCCAGCATACGACGGCCACCCAGAAGGTGTTTTTCATGCGCATCGAGTGGGAACTGGAAGGATTCAATCTGTCCCGCGATGAAATACCACATGCATTCAATATGCTCGCAGAGAAATTCGGCATGAAATGGGATCTGCGTTTCACCGATATTCTGCCCCGTATAGCAATATTCGTTTCCAGGCACGTCCATTGCTTCTACGATCTGATCCTCAGGCACCAGATGGGTGAACTCCGGGCCGAGATACCTCTCGTCATCAGCAACCATCTGGAATTGAGGCCTGTAGCCGAGCAATTCGGACTGCAATACCACTATTTTCCCATCACGCCGGAGAATAAGCGACAGCAGGAGGCGAAGGAAATCGAAGTGCTGAAGAAAAATAAAATCGACCTCGTTGTCCTCGCCCGGTATATGCAGGTCCTTACGGGTGAATTCCTGGAATTCTATCCGAACCGGATTATCAATATTCACCATTCCTTTTTGCCGGCGTTCGCCGGCGGGGATCCGTATTTGCAAGCGTATCAAAGGGGAGTCAAGATCATCGGCGCGACGAGTCACTATACTACCGAGCACCTGGATAACGGTCCCATTATCGCTCAGGACGTCATCAAGATCAGCCACAGAGATTCAGTCGATGACATGAAGATGAAGGGTAAGGACCTGGAGAGGATCGTCCTTGCCAAGGCCGTAAGGCTTCACCTGGAACACCGGATAATTGTTCATGGGTCGAAGACAATCGTCTTCGAATAACATACGCACCTGTCAGACGAGTATCTCGACCTGAAAGGAACCGCTTCGCAGGGAATACTTTACCTTATAACCGAGTTTCCAGAGGATCTGTCTGATTACGTTGTTCTGAGGGTCCATAATGCTCTCGAAACGGGAAACGCCGTGCTCCTTGCCGATTTCAACGACTCTTGCCAGCAATGATTTGCCGAGCCCCAGACGCTGCCAATCATCACGGACGGCGACGGCAAGGTCGGTAAGGTGTTGCTGCGGATCATAAGCATAACGACCTACGCCTATAATAGCATCCTTCTCATTCTCTTTGATCACGGCGACCAGCGCAAAGTCGCTTTTGTAGTCGATGTGCGTGAAGCGATAGAGCATGTCTTCCGGCAGAGAGTGAAGGTGCCTCAGAAAACGCAGATACCTGGATTGAGGAGAGAGCTTGTTGAATAGATCGATGAGAAGATTTCCGTCCGTCTGCAGGATGGGTCTGAGGAACACCTCTTTCCCGTTTTTAAGAGTGAGCCGGCTTTCGTATTGAGAAGGATATCCTTCATCAGAAGCGGTCGGCATCTTTGTTTCTCCTGGCAAGAGGTCGACGAACGGCACTTCTCAAAATAAAGCATGAAGGCTAAAGAGTAAAGCATTTTTCAAGGTGCATAACTGCAGGCTCAGGACTCCGCAGTTAAGAATTGTTTTTCCTTTACGCCTTCAGCCTGATTTTTGCCCCAGGATGTGAAAGGTCTCAGATAGAGATTCACGCTCAGGTATCTCTCATCTTTTGTGATTTCCGGCCCTGCCCAGTCGGGCATATCGAAAGGCTCTCCCTCCTCTTGGAGCTCGATTTCGGCGATGACGAGGCCCGCGTTCTCTCCCAGGAACTCGTCTATCTCCCAGGTCTTCCCTTCGTAATCGACTGTGCGGCGGATTTTTTCCAATGGCCGACGCCTGCAGAAAAAGGAGAGCATTTCTTCCGCATCCGGCCTCGGTATTTCATATTCGTATTCTCTGCGGGTCGTTTCCGAGACGGCCCCTTTAACAGAGAGATAGCCGCGGTTGCCGGCGATGCGGACCCGGACGGCGTATTCCTTTTCCGTGCAAACATATCCCTGGCGGTAGAAGACACCCGGTGATGCTTTCTCTCTCCATCTTTCACTGCAGAGCAAAAATTTGCGCTCGATTTCAACAGCCATTTTCATCCCATCATGTAATTCTCCCCTATCTTCTTAACTTCTATTCATATTGATAGTCAAGTGTGAAAAAAGATTGCTATTTTACAATTCTCAGTCTTATATTGGGATTCGATGCAGGACCGAAAGCCCGTCGGACTTTTAAAATGGAAAGAGAATTCATTCATCTCTGTCAGCCCGATGCCGATAAATCGTGCGGCGCATGTTGCGGCCTCTATAATTACGCCGACAGCTCACGAGAGTCGCTTGTCCAGCGCCTGCAGAGGAGGACGGCGCTTTTTCGTGAAATTGTCAGGACGCCCGCCGATCTGGAGATTTATGCCGGGAAGATCAGGGGAGAGGAGGATCCGTCCAAACTTTATGAGGTGATCTATTGCTGTGAATACCTGGGATTTCTGGGAAACGGCTGCAGGAAAGTGGGATGTCTTCTGCATCCGATGCAGAATGGCGGCGTTGATTTGAGAGAGGCGTCTTTTTACGGAAAAACCCTCTGCGAAGGTCACTTCTGCCCCAGCTATCATTATATTTCCCGGCAGGAAAAACTGGCTCTCATCAATATTATCGATGATTGGTACCTGTTCGGGCTGTGCATTACGGACATTGACCTGGTGAAAGAATATTTCCGGTTTATCTGTGACCGTATATATGAAGTTCCTCCGCCTGATGTTTTCAGGCGCGGGCCGTTGAAAGAAATTGCGCACAGGTTTTTCTCTTTCAAGCTGGACTGGCCTTTTCGTTCAGCATCGCCGAACCGCTTCGGAAAATATTCGTTTGACGGCATTCATTATATGATTCCCTATATAGATTACGAGTCGCTCGGTTGCGAAAAATCCAGGTTTGATAAAATTTTTTTGAGCCTGAGCTCGGAATTCAGAGACGCCGGCGAGGTCAGGGCGGGCGAGGAAAAGATACAGAGGAATATTGACGAATTCGTATTGAATTATCGGCGTTGACAATTTTTTTTCTCTTGGGTAGTGTCAAATTCTTGATAGAAGGAGAATTCCGATGGAAGTTGAAAACAAGAAGGTACTCTATTCCAGGGCGGCGATCGAAAGACGGGTTAGGGAGTTAGCGGAAAAAATATCCAGCGACTATCGGGGGCAGGAGCTTGTGCTTATCGGGGTGCTGAAAGGCGCCTTCATATTCATGGCGGACCTGATACGCCAAATGAGCATCCCATGCTTTGTAGATTTTATCAGGGCGGCGAGCTATGGTTCAAGCTCGATCAGTTGCGGCGAAGTCATGATCAGAAAAGATATAGAAACTGATATCAGAGGGAAAAATGTCCTTATCGTCGAGGACATCATCGATACCGGGATTACCCTTGATTTTCTTGTTAAAAAATTGAAAGAAAGGGAACCGGCCTCGTTGAAGGTGTGCGCTTTCATTGACAAGAGGCGAAGGAGGAAAATCGAATTCGAGGCGGATTACGTCGGCTTCACCATGGAGGATGGATTCCTGGTGGGCTATGGACTCGATTTCAACGAAAAGTCGCGCTTTCATCCCGAAGTATATATCATTGAGGAATAAAGTATGATTATTCAGTGTAACAAATGCGCAACCAGATTTAGATTCGATGAAAACAATTTAGAAGGCGAAGGAATATGGGTGCGATGCAGCCGTTGCCGGGATGTATTTTTCCTGGAGAACAGAAATCCGGACTCCCCCGTTCCTACAGAGACCGCTGATGAAAACGGCGGCCTGAGCCCGGCGGATGTAAAAGCGGAAACAAAGGATTCCCTTGAAAAGGACGGACCGCTTTCCGGCCCCCCCGAAGAGGATGCGGAGGAGGAATTTACGGACCATAGCCATGTGGATATGAAAGCGGCGGGAAGAGGCGGTTTGTGGACCCCGGGAAAAATCACGGCATACATCGTCATCCTTGTAATAGTGCTCGGGGGTGTTTATCTGACGCTTTTCCCCCAGGTCGGAAAGCATATCCTGTTTAAGATTTCTCCCGCTGTTGCGAAATACTTCGGACTCGAAGCCGATGGCATAGATCCCTTGGGAGGAGGAATCGACTTTCTGGATGTCCGGGAGCACATCATTGAGAACCGCATGGCGGGGAAACTTCTGGTCGTTCAGGGACTGGCTGTAAATAAGAACAAATACCTCGTTTCCCGGATCAAGGTCCGCGTGAGGCTTATAGATTCCGCCGGAGAGTTTGTAGGGCAGGCGGATTCATACTGCGGAAACCTTTTGAGCGATGAGGAATTGACCAACCTCACTGAAAAAGAGATAAAGACGGAATTTGCCGCTCCCGAAGGGAAAAGCATTCCGAATTCGAACATAGGGCCGGACGGGAGTATACCTTTCATGACGGTAATCATCAACCCGCCTTCGAAAACCGATTTTATAGTGGAGCTTGCCGATTTGCAGAAACAGTAAATCCGCAAGCAGGCCAGAGTTAAGAGACTAAGGCGCAAGGGCTAAAGAAAAAATTGGTACCAACTAGAAAGCTCAAGATTGCCATCCTGATCCTGCTGGGCATTTTTATTACGGGCATGCTCGGCTATCATTATTTCGAGGGGTGGAGTTATCTGGAATCTCTATATATGACCATCATAACCCTTTCCACTGTAGGTTATGGTGACTACTACCCGCGGACTCCGGAAGGGATGATATTCACGATCCTTCT
>JBHGBI010000039.1:0-16279 GCA_041946925.1 Syntrophales bacterium
TTGAACTGGATCTGAAGTGATATGCCGCCGGCGAAATCGATGCCGAGGTTCAGTCCGTGAAAAATAAGAAAAAGGAGACTGGCAATCGTCAGAATGATGGAGATGGAGAAAAACACCTTCATTTTGCCGACAAAATCAAGATTGATTCCAGGTTTGACTAATTCCATTTATTCCCTCGTAAATAGGTGAAGAGCTGAAGGAAAAAATCATAAAGTTTTCCCTTTTGCCCTTGCCTTTAGCCTTCAGCTGTTTTCATATGCTGATCTTTTTTATCTTCCTGTTCCAGATGAAATAATCAAAAATGATCTTTGTAACAAAGACAGCAGTAAAAATACTGTATACCAGTCCGATACTCAGCGTTACCGCGAATCCTTTCACGGCCCCTGTCCCGAACTGGAAGAGAAAAAGGGCCGCTATCAGGGTCGTGACATGAGTATCCAGAATCGTTATAAACACCTTATTATACCCGGCATCGACAGCCGCGCGGGGCGTCTTGCCTGTGCGCAGTTCCTCCCTCGTCCTCTCGAAAATGAGGACATTGGCATCCACCGCCATACCGATCGTCAGGACAATACCGGCAAGACCGGGCAGCGTAAGTGTCGCCTTGAAAATGGCCAGAGTACCGAGCGTCAGGATAACATTCAGGAAAAGCGCAAAGTTAGCGATAATGCCGGAATACTTGTAATAGACGACCATAAATACGACAACAAGCGAAAACCCGATGATGATTGAGCGTATACCCTTTTCTATCGAGTCCTGTCCCATCGAGGGACCTACAGTGACCTGCTCCAGAATCCTCACCGGAGCAGGCAGCGCACCGGCCCGTAAAACGATCGCAAGGTCGCGGGCCTCCTCCATCGTGAAGTTTCCTGTTATCTGAGCGTCCCCTCCCGATATCCTCTCCTGGATCACGGGGGCGGAATAAACGACATTGTCCAGGATAATGGCCAGTCTTTTCTTTACATTCTCACCGGTGATCCGGTCGAAATCTCTGGCCCCCTGCGAATTGAACTTAATGCCCACGTAAGGCTCGCCAAAGCGGTCGCTTATTCTCACCTCCGCCTTTTCGATGGCCGCTCCCGTCAAAAGAGTCCTGTTCTTCAGCAGATAGGGCACTCTGAGCCGCTTTCCGGTGCCCCCCTCCTCACGAGAGCCATAAAGGATTTCATCACCGGGAGGAACACTCCCCCGAAGCGCATCTTCCACGCTGTGCTCGTCATCCACGAGTTTGAATTCAAGCAGGGCCGTCCGTCCGATCAGATTAACCGCCCTTTTTGGATCCTTGATTCCCGGCAATTGAATGAAAATGCGGTCCTCACCTTGAGGAACTATCTCCGGTTCAGTGACGCCGAATTGATCAATCCTGTTTCGAATGGTCTCAAGACTCTGCTCCACGGCCGATTTCCTGATCTGCTCGGCCCTCTTGTCTTTCAATTTCAATATGGCCTTTTCCCGCTCCTGCGAAATCTCCGTCGACTTGATTTCCAGATCGGGAAAGCTCTCCTGGAGGACTTTTGCCAGTCCCTCCCCTGCTTCTTTACTTGCAAGCTCTATGGAAACAGCGTCATTTCCAGCCTTTTCAAGATTCCTGAACCGGATTTTCTTTTCCATCAGAACATCCCGGAGTTCGCTCGCCTGCCTGTCCAGTGTATTCTCAACGGCCTTGCCGGTTTCGACTTCCAGCACAAGGTGCATCCCCCCCTGGAGATCAAGCCCGAGGTGGATTTTATCTTTCGGTAGATAGTTCCTGAATTCGGCAGGCATATTGGAAACCAGAGTAGGTAAAAGAAAAACCGTCGCTACAGCGACCACTATAGCCGTGATAATGACCCTGATCCTGATTCCTCTGAACATTGAATAAAGCCCTTCTTTCCGCTTCGAAATAATTCTTGTTTGAGCAACTATTCCTCTTTTTCCGCCTTCTGGGCGACTGCAGATATATGCCCTCTGGAGACTTTAACCCTTACTTTATCCGCAATTTCAAGAGTAACAACCGAGTCTGTAAGCCCTGTAACCTTGCCGTACAGTCCGCCAGCCGTCACGACTGTGTCGCCGTGCTTTATATTACTCAACATCTCCTTTAGTTCTTTTTGCTTTTTCTGCTGCGGCCTTATCAAGAGAAAGTAAAATATCAGGAATACTACGGCCATCATGACAATAAACTGCATGTCGCCTCCCGGGGTTCCCCCTCCTGCGCCTCCCATGGCATAAGCAAAATCCATATAATGATTATCCTCCTTCCTTAGGGAATAGAAAATACAGCTTAGGGCTAACGGCTAAAAGAAAAAAAATCAACGCTGTATCTTACCTTTTGCCTCGAGTTCATAGCCCTTTGCATCATTCCAACCGATCCTCTTCATAATTGAAGTTTTTTTTAAAATCACGGAAGTAACCGCCCTGGATGGATTCCCTGATTCTTTCCATAAGCCGCATATAATATCTCACATTGTGAATGGTATTCAACATGAGCGCCAGGATCTCCCGGGACATGAATAAGTGCCTCAGATAGGCCCGCGAATAATTCCTGCATGTATAGCAATCGCATGCAGGGTCGAGGGGTGATCCGTCCTCACGGTAAATGGCGTTTTTTATAACAACCTTTCCGTTATTTGTAAATAATAATCCATTTCTCGCACACCGGGTCGGAATGACGCAGTCGAACATGTCCATGCCGCAATCAACGCAAGCCACGATGTCCGCCGGAGTGCCGACGCCCATGAGATAGCGCGGCATTTCACCGGGAAGCCGCGGCCCGCAGTCAGCCACTATTTCCATCATCTTCTCCGCCGGCTCACCCACACTCAGCCCACCCAGCGCATAACCGTCGAATCCGATGCCGGTTATTTCTTCTACAGCCTGTCTTCTCAACCGGAGAAAGATACTCCCCTGGATAATTCCGAAAAGCGCCTGCCACTGATTCTTCTTCGCCCTTTTTGATCTCTCGGCCCATCTTGCAGTCAAGTTCAAGGATCTTTCCGCGTAACCGAAATCAACGGGATAGGGAGTGCACTCATCCAGGCACATCATGATGTCGGAGCCGAGCGCTTCCTGTATTCCTACGGCCGCTTCCGGGCTCAGAAAGTGGTGCGAACCATCTATATGCGATTGAAAAGAGACGCCTCGATCGGTGATCTTTCTCAGCGCTCCCAGGCTGTAAACCTGATAACCGCCGCTGTCCGTCAATATCGGCCCCTGCCAGTGCATGAACTTATGCAATCCGCCCAGACCGGCAATCAACTCATGGCCGGGTCTGAGGTAAAGATGATAGGTGTTGCCGAGAACTATGCCGACGCCCAGCTCCTTCAGCATCTCCGGCATCATCGCCTTTACCGACCCCTGCGTGCCGACCGGCATGAAGACGGGCGTAAGGACTTCGCCATGAGCCGTCGATATCTTCCCCAGCCGCGCCCGGGAGTTGTCGTCCTTTTTCAATACCTCGAATTTAAACATAATTTTACGGATAAAAGCTATTTTTGATGGTCTCGTAAAAAGTCGAGTTCAGCACAGGCTTGTCATGCTGGGCCTGTCGAAGCACGGATTTCAATAACTTCTGGACATCCTTCAACAAGCTCGGGATGACATCTTCTTTCGCCTCTCACCTTAGCCCTTCGCTTTTTGCCCCTGGTCTTTCGCTCCTTACAGGATCAGCATACAATCACCATAGCTATAGAACCGGTACTTCTCCTCAGCAGCCCGCCGGTAGGCCGATCTGATCAGCTCTCTCCCCGCGAACGCGCAAACAAGCAGAAACAGGGATGATTTAGGAAGGTGAAAATTGGTGACGAGCCCACCGACTCTTTTAAACCGGTATCCGGGGTAAATGTAAAGCCCTGTGAATCCGCAACGGGGTTCCACCCTGCCGCTGTCATCCGACGCTGTTTCTACCACCCTTGTCGAGGTCGTGCCGACGGCAATGACCCGGGAGGCCCTGTTAATCGCTTCGGCAGCTTCCTTACTGATCTCGAAGAACTCCTCCTCCATGCGGTGCTCTTCCACGAACTCGGCTTCTATGGGGAGAAATGTGCCGTATCCCACGTGCAGCGTTACTGGCACTATTTCTATTGCGCCCGACTTGAGGGCGGCCATCATATCCTCAGTAAAATGAAGGCCCGCTGTGGGCGCCGCGACGGACCCGGGAACCTTCGCATAGACTGTCTGGTAGCGGTCCAAGTCCTGTCTCGATGCTGCCTGAATTCTGCTCCTCTTGATGTAGGGAGGCAGAGGAGCCGTCCCGCACCTGTCCAGAAAATCTTCGAAGTCTTTCTCCACACGGAATTCGAGAATCCATTTCCTGTCCGACAACCTCTCCAAAATCTTTGCCTGAGAGCCGTCTTCAAAAAAAATATCCAATCCAATACGCGCTCTTCTGCCCGGTTTTAACAAGACCTCCCAGCACCGGCCTTCCCTCTTCGAAAGAAGCAGTATCTCAATATTGCCGCCAGTGAGCTTTCTGCCCGTCAGTTTTGCGGGGATCACTTTGGTGTCGTTTACGACAAGAACATCCCCGGCTTTCAGATTCTCCGCCAGATTATAAAAAAAATCGTCCTCGATGGAGGACCTGTCGCGATCTACGATCATCATTCGCGCGCGGTCACGTCTTTCACACGGGCTTTGCGCTATCAGACGGCTGTCCAGAGGATAGTCGAACTCGTCCAGCCGCATTTTACGGCTCTGATCATGCGCCTTGGAACCGGACCCCTCAGATAATATTCTCGAATGATTCCCCATGCCGTATTCGAAAAACTTCATCTCGTCCCGAAATAGACGAGAATCATACCGACAACGATCGCCGCAAACCCGAATCCCCTCAAAACCGGTTCGGGTGTTTCATATATCTTCATCAGAACGGTTTTTACTTTACCAGGAAGAGCAAAATAAGGAATACCTTCCAGTACCAGGACAAGCCCCAGGGCACAGAGAAACAATTTCATGACGGACATGCCCCTTTCGATTCATTCCAGAGGCGATCCATCTCTTCAAGTGAGACCCCGCCGGGCTTTTTCCCCTCATCTCTGAGTTTTTTTTCAATATATTCAAATCGATAAATGAATTTATTAATAGAAGACCTCAGAGCTTCTTCAGCCTGAATTCCCACAAACCTGCCGAGATTGACCATGGACAGCAGAAGATCTCCTACTTCGTCCCTCAAACCCTCCTTCTGCCCGGACTTCATGGCCTCTCTGAATTCCGCAAGCTCTTCGTCGATTTTACTCAGGATTCCCCCAATATCCGGCCAGTCAAAGCCTACCTTTGCAGCCTCCTCCGTCACTTTCTGCGCTCGCATCAATGCCGGAAACGAAGCAGGAATTCTGTTGAATCGCCCCCCTCCATCTCCCTTTCCTTCCACTTCGCTTTTGATCCTCTCCCAGTTCGACTTTACTTCCTGAATGTCAATAGCTTTGCGTTTGCCGAATACGTGGTCGTGTCTCCTGATCATCTTGGCGGAGATGCATTCAATCACGTCGCAAATATCGAATTCGCCGGCTTCTTCGCAAATCCTTGCAATGAAAAGTATCTGAAAGAGAAGATCACCCAGTTCCTCCTCCAGGGCTTTTGCAGAACCTCCATGAACGGCGTCGATTACCTCGTAGGCCTCCTCGAGCAAGTATCTTCCGACATCCTCCTTCGTCTGCCGGATATCCCAGGGGCAGCCGTCTTCGGGGGACCTCAACCTCCTCACGATTTCCAACAATTTCAAAAAAGCCAATAACGGCCTGTTCGCGGATTGCGAACATTCTGGTTCCTTATTCATAAAGTCTTCTCCCATCCGGGTCCGGATGCAAGGCCCGTTATGCGGCGCCATCCAGATCCGATCACAACCGCGCAGCTTTGCCGGCCAAAGGACCGTACAATAAAGAAGCTTAGAAGATGAGGGGCTAGAAAATGAGAAGTACTTTTGAACTCCTTCAAGACAACCTGCTAATCTTTGGAGGTCAGGGTCCTAAGAAAGATGCTGACGCCCTTGCGGATCGCGATCAGGTTTCCGATGGTCTTTAACAAAGGCGTTCCAATACCGGGGCTGATGGTACTCTCGATAAAGTCGGTCATTCTGTGAATCCTGTCGAGGGCAATGGAAAGGCCCTCCAATTTATCGCGCAGAATATGCGATGTGGCCGCCAGATTAGCCGTAATTCCCTGAAAATCGGAAAGTATATCGGGCAGCTTCTGATTCAGGACATGCAGGGTTTCTTCCAGATGCCGGACCGTTTTCAGGATTTTCAGGACATATACGACAAAAAAAACGGCAAACAGAAGAAAAGATAGACTGATAATTGTCATGCTGACTTCCAGACTCATCGGATCGCCTCTCAAGCAGGTCAACTTTTCTGTTTTTCTTTTTCTTCCTTGAATGCCTCCACGCCGGCCTCCACGGCCCTTTTCAGGCGGCTCTTGCTGTCTTCGACCGCGCTTTTCCCCTGTTCAGCAAACCCTTCCAGTTTTTCCTGGACTTCCTCGGCCTTCTTTTTCGTTTCCGCCTGAATTGCTTTTATATGCTGAACGAGATTTTCATAAGCTTTTTTACTCTTCTCCAGACTTTTTTCATATTCCTCTTTTGCTTTGGTGAGAAACTCATCCGCCTTTTTCGCAATGTCGTCACGGGTTTCTTTCCCGCTCTTGGGTGCGAAAAGTATCCCCACAGCCGCACCCAGCAGTCCACCGATGATAATCCCTTTCAGGAGATCCATCCTGTTTTCTTTAGACATGAGTTTCTACCTCCTTTTCTGTATCCGGATTAAGATAAAAAAGAACCGGGATCCGCTTCAGATGACTCTGTTCTTGCTGCGAATTGCTAAAAATATTCGTTATATATAAACGGGAAGTTCTATTTTGTCAAGGTAATAAAAGGAAAGCTCACAGCCTGCCTTCCTCTCTCAACCTGGTAATTGCAGAGAGGATTTTGGGCATCGCTTCCACAGCCGCCTGCTCTCCTTCGAGGATCGCTTCGTGTCTCTTGGAGAAATCTCCCGATTTGATCTGATCGGTCTTTGGCTTGATCACGATATCAGCCCGGGAAAGCTGGTATGAAGCGATTTTGGAATACATGACATCGACCGATCTCAGAATTGTCTCGATCGTGCCCTGAGGCTGGTTACTATCCACCGGCGAAGTTATATCCACTGCTATGATCAGATCGGCCCCGTACTTTTTTGCTGCATCCACGGCTACCGGGCTGACCAGCCCGCCGTCCACATAGGATTTGTTCATGATGCGGACCGGCTGGAATACACCCGGGATAGAGCAACTTGCCCGCACTGCAGCGCCGGTGTTTCCAGTGCCGAAAACAACCTCTTCGCCACTTGCAATATCGGTCGCCACTGCATAAAACCGAATTCTCAGCTGCTCCATGGGCGTATTTCGCAACAACCTGTTGACATAGGATTCCAGCTTTTCCCCCTTGATAAAACCATTGTCCGGAACGGTGAAATCGACTATATCCCCTTTCTCAAGTGAAAACGCCATCTTCTGCAACTGATATGCGCTGAATCCGTAAGAATAAAGACTACCCACAAAGCTCCCGACGCTGGTGCCGACCACCATGTGGACAGGCACCTTATTGGCCTCGAGCACTTTCAGAACACCTATGTGAGCAAAACCTTTGGAAGCTCCCGCCCCCAGAACCAGAGCGACTTTTGCCGGCCTTGGCCTGGTAGGAATATCCTTAGGCGCACAGGAAATCGATATCCATGCCGCAATTACGAGAAAAAAAACAAATAAGCAAAGATTCCTTTTCATATTGCCAAAAAAGACCCGGCAACTTCTAAAAAAACAACCGAGCATCAGTTGAGATGCTCGGTTGTTTATGCCCTTCATGATATTTTTACAATTACTTCTTGGGAGCCTCTGCCGGTTTTGCAGGAGCCGCCGGAGCTGCTTTTTCAGGAGCTGCTGGCGCTTTCTCAGGAGCTGCTGGCGCACCTGGTGCCGGAGCTGGAGCCGGAGCTGGCGCTGGTGCCGGAGCTTCAGGCTTCTTCGGCTCTTCAGCCTTCTTGCAGCCAAACGTAAAGGTAAACGCCACGACGAGCATCAACGAGCAAATCAAAGCCAATGCCTTCTTCATTTACAATTCACCTCCTTTTCAAGTGCTTTCTTAAAATTGTTCGGAAGCTAAAATAAAAATCCCTTCTTGTCAAGAAATATTTTTCCCCGATCTGATGTACAAACGTTTACAAATGCTTAAGAATAAAAAGAAAGGCATGTGACATCCTTCAACCTCCGGTCTAAACGACGCCCCGTTCTGCTCGCCAAAAACCTCCCTGGAACTCTCTTATTGAGGGGCCGGCACGCTCCTGAACGCTTGACATGCAAACCTGTTTTAGGCTACATTCCGCCCCGGTTTTTATGGTCTGTTGAAGTATGATCCCCTGTCCGCTGCAGCGGATTTTGCTTCCAAAGATAAAGAATGAAATTAAAACAAGCGCTTTTCAACAAATCCATCAAAACACCGAATTGAGAAAGGGGCGAGTGAATGAGCGACGAATTAATCAAGAAGAGAACCCAGGAGACGGCCGCCAAACTTTTCGGCAAAGGAATAAAAATGGATCCTCCTTATCTGATGTGGAGGGAATTCGATAAAGACCTGGCCAATGAATTTTCGAAATTCATCACCGGAAATCTATATTCCCGAACGGTTTTGACATTGCCGGAGCGCCAAATGGCGGCATGTGCCATGCTTGCGGCGCTGAGGGCCGGGGGCGAGCTGAAACTCCATGTCAATGCGGCCCTCAATGTCGGCTGCGATCCCCGGAAATTGGCCGAGATCTTTTTCCAGGTAGCGACTTATGCAGGCATGCCCGCCGTAAACGAAGCCCTCGAAATCTATCGCGAAGTCCTGAAAGAGCGTGGCGAATGGCCGATAAAATAAGGATCAAGGCTCGCCTTGCACCTTATTTTTCACACAAATGTGTCACCATGGCCGGAAAAGACTGGTGCATGAGCGACTCGAATTCAAGACTGATCTGGATAACCCGGTCCAGATCAATTCCGGTTTCTATATTCATGGCGTGAAGCATGGAAACAGTATCCTCTGTGGCAATATTGCCTTTTGCACCGGCAATAAAAGGGCAGCCTCCCAATCCGCCGAGCGATGTGTCGAAAATACGTATTCCCGATTCCAGGGCGGCGTAAAGATTTGCCAGGCCTCTGCCTCTTGTATTATGCAGATGAAGTGATATCTCCTGCTTTACAGACCGCTGAGCCAAATCCAGCAATTCCTTTACCTGCCTTGGGTTCGCCATCCCTGAGGAATCTGCGAGGCATATTTCGTCCGGATCGCAGGCCGCAAACGCGCACGCCAACTCCATAACCTTCTTAGCCTGGATTGCGCCCTCGTAAGCGCATCCGAACACGTTCATTACCCCCGCTCTTACCCCCATTCCCTCTGATTTTGCTTTGCGGACGAGGAGCATGGCCTCTTCCTTCGCCTTGTAAACGGGCTTATTGCTGTTTTTCATGCTGTGGGTTTCGCTGGCTGATACGAAGATACCCACATGAGGCACCCTGCAGCGGATGGCCCTGTCCAGACCAGCCTCACTCAGAATCAGTGCCGAATATGTGACCCCTTCTTTGCGCTCGATTCTGTCCCACAGTTCTTCCGCGTCGGCCATCTGAGGAACAAGCCTCGGATTTACGAAGGACGATACTTCGATCCGCTTGACCCCGCAAGATGTGAGCCGGTCTATTATTTTCAATTTCAGATCGGTTGAAACAATCTCTTTTTCATTCTGTATTCCGTCTCTCAGGACTACCTCATGTATATCGACAGACGGGGGCAATGCTATGTTCATTTCCGGTTCCTTTCAGAGTTATATGCGCCGCGATATTAAATTAAAAACAGGCATCTGTCAAACTTCTCTCCAGTCCGCCGCGGGCGGACGAGTTTGCGGTTGCATGTGGAGGCTGGACCTTGGCTTCCTCCCTATTGATAGAACAGACTATTTTTGATAACCTGAAAGGCCATTTTATGCCACCAGAGATTTTCCGGAGCGGAAATGAAGCGATTTGGTAACTTGGTCTTTATACCGGGTTTGAACGAAGGTCGTTATCCGTACTGTAATTCCCTTTTCGTTGACGACGGGGAAAAGGCTATTATCGACCCGGGATCAAATGAAGAGATATTAAAGGAACTCAGCCGGAACACGGGCATGCTCCTCAACACCCATTACCATGAGGACCATTTTACATATAATTACCTTTTCCCCCACGCCCGGCTCCATGTTCATGCGAATGAGGCTTGCTGCTACGAATCGGTCCGCAATATCCTCGATTTTTACGGCCTGCTTGGTGGAAAATATGAAAAGGACTGGCTTGATTTATTCCTCGGCCGTTTCAATTACAGGGAGAGGAAGCCCGAAAGGAAACTCGCGGACGGGGAAATACTGCAGGTGGGTAACACCACGATCGAGGTCATACATACACCTGGGCACAGTCCGGGACACTGCAGCTTCTGGTTCCCTGAAGAGCAGGTCCTCTTCCTTGGCGACCTCGATATGACGCGGTTCGGCCCCTGGTACGGCGACAGGGTGTCGGATATCGATCAGACCATAGAATCCGTTCGTAAACTCATGAGAATCCCGGCGCGCACTTTTATTTCGGCTCACGAAACCGGCGTTATTGAAGGAGATATTGCCGCCATGGCAGAGGCTTACCTGGATATCATTTCGCTGCGGGAGGAAAACCTTCTAAAATCTCTTCGCCGCCCCGGAACGCTCAATGACATTGTGAACCGATGGGTAATTTACAGGAAACCCCGTGAACCGCTGCATTTCTTCGAGTTCGGCGAGGAGGCTCTGGTCAAGAAACATCTGGAGCGTCTCCTGCGGCAAAAAAAAGTCGTCCTTGAAGAGGGAATATACCGCCTGATGTAATATTTGCAGAATCGTGCTATATTGCCATCCCTGTTCCAAAACAGGCTCCGTGTTCCTGGAGATTACTTTCTATTTACAGAAAACAGGGAGAAGATATCATGACGCCTGTCGATGAGGCCTTCTTGAAAGAATATCAGAGGAGATTTGAGCAGAAAATGAAAGAAAACGAGATCACTGTGCTGGAATACTGGAAGGAACGCCTGGACAAGTTGATCTCTATGAGGCCGGACGGTATTGCATCTCTTCAGCTCGAGATGAAGAAACTCTCGGCGATGATGGAGAACAGGATCAGCAAGTTAAAGAAAGGTTAAAATGGAAGATATCGTTAATTTCCTATTCGAAGTGGGAATGCTGAAAAAAACGCCCAGGACGGGTTTTCAATTCCTCGGGTCCGGCCACGAAACAGTTGCAGAGCATATCCTGAGGACGATGTTTATCGGCTATACCCTGTCCAAGCTGGAAGAAGGCGTTGATGAATTGAAGGTGCTGAAAATGTGCCTTGTTCATGATCTTGCCGAGGCAAGGACAGGGGATATGAATTATGTCAATAAAAAATATGTAACTGTTAATGAGGCAAAAGCAATCGAGGAACTCACTTCTACTCTTTTTTTCGGCGAGGATATCAAGCGCTCCATCAAGGAATTCAACGAGAAGAAGACAAGAGAATCTCTCATCGCGCATGATGCCGATCAGCTTGCCCTGATTTTCCAGTTAAAGGAATATGGAGATCTGGGCAATAAATACAGTAAGGAGTGGATCGAATTCGCTACCAAGCGCCTCTGCACGGAAACGGCCAGGGAAATGGCCGACAGGATCGTGGTCACTGACTCTACAGATTGGTGGTTTAAAGACAAAAGCGACTGGTGGGTCAATGGAAACTCCAAATAGAGAAAACGGATTGAAGGTGCTTTTTATTTCCACGCTTTTATTGGTTTACGCGGCCGGCTGCGCCAACGAGAAGGCCGCGAATATTCACCTGAATATGGGATTGGCGTATCTCGAATCCAGGCAGTATTCGTCTGCCTTGAAGGAGCTGATGGACGCTGAAAAAGAGAACCCCCAGGATCCCAGAATACATTATTATCTCGGCATCACCTACCATGCGAAAAATCTCCCCGACGAGGCCATCAGGGAACTGAAGAAGGCGGTCGAGATAAAGACCGATTATTCGGAAGCATACAATTACATGGGCATGGTTTACGACGGCATGGGGCGGTATGATCTGGCCATACAATCATTTAAAAACGCCCTTTCCAATATTCTTTATGAAACCCCTTCCTACGCCATGAACAACATGGCCTGGAGCTATTTTAAAAAAGGGGATTATGATTCGGCCCTGCTCCAATTCAGCGAGGCCCTGAAGCATGAACCGAATATGATGAATCACGCGGCCCTGGAAAAAAATATCGGCGTTGTCCTTTACAGGAAATCCAATCCGAATTCGGCAGTAATGCATTTGAAAAGATCTCTGGAGATAGCCCCCGATTTCGTGGAGGCGCGATACTGGCTGGGCAAGTGCTATCTCCTGAATAAAGATAGGAAATCCGCAATCAGCGAATTCAATGCTGTTATCAAGGCTGCTCCTGATTCCGAATTCGCTTTAAGAGCCAGGAGCGAACTCGATTCCATGTCCGCCGCGGCGGAACCGGAAAAAAAGACCCGGAAAAGAAGAAGATAATAAAATCAAAGGGGAAGCCGCGGTATGTCTACAAAAAAGAAAAGAAAAACCGACGACATTAAGGCAAAAAGAAGAAAAAAGAATACCCGGTTTTTCTTCCTTTTTCTCATTGTCGCGGTGTTCATCGGTTCCTTCGTCTTCCTTTTTTTCACTCTGTCGGATTTTGTGGACTTCTCTCCTTCAGGCAAGTCCTCCTCGGCAAAGAAAAAAGAGAAAATGAAAGTCGTACTGTACTTTTCTGATGCCAATGAACGATTTCTGGTAGCAGAAAAAAGGCTGATCCCAAAATCATCGGATACCGCCGAACAGGCTGAAGAATTGATCAAGGCTCTCATTGATGGCCCCAGGACCGACTTGGTAAGGACCTTACCGGAGGGCACAAAACTCAAGGGCGTCCGAATGGAAAACGCAACAGCACGCGTGGATTTCGACGGCAGCCTTATTGAGCAGCACCCCGGCGGAAGCACAAGTGAAGTGGCCACGATTTACTCCCTGGTGAATTCACTCACCGCGAACTTTCCCGATATCAAGAGCGTAAAAATCACCGTGGATGGGAAAGATATAGAGACGCTGAAAGGACACATCGACACCAGGCAGCCTATTTTCCCTGATAAAGAGATGATCGCCCAGGGTACCGCGCCGCAATGACAACCGTAAGGCGAAAGGAAAACAGTTCTGAGTTAAGAGCTCTGAGTCCAGAGTTTTTTGAAAAAACAACCGTTGGGTAAAATTAGCGTAGAGTGAACCTGACGTCTGATGCCCGAAGCCCTGACAGGATGTTGAAAAACACCTGCTTTACGGGTTGTTCAAAATACAGGCTAAGGGCGCAGGGCTAATGGCTAAAGGAAAAAAAGATGCGATCCATACGCTGTATTTTCGCCCTTAGCCCAGAGCGAAGCTGTGCGATGAGCGTTTTTCATTCTGCTTAAGAAGCCGATGGAGAATATAATGGCTTCCAAATCAAGACTATCCAGGACAAGAAATATCGGAATCGTCGCCCATATCGATGCCGGAAAGACGACCGTCACGGAGAGGATCCTCTTTTATACAGGAAAGACCCACAGGATGGGAGAGGTTCATGACGGAGAGGCTGTCATGGACTGGATGCCCCAGGAGCAGGAGAGGGGGATCACGATCACGTCGGCGGTCACCACCTGCACCTGGAAGAATCACGAGATAAACATCATCGATACGCCGGGTCACGTCGATTTTACTATCGAAGTTGAGAGGAGCCTCAGAGTACTGGACGGGGCGGTTGTAGTGTTCAGCGCGGTGGAAGGCGTGGAGCCGCAATCCGAGACAGTATGGCATCAGGCGGATAAATACGGCGTACCCAAAATCGCTTTCATAAACAAGATGGACCGGATCGGCGCCGATTACTTCGGCACTATCCGCATAATGGAAGAACGATTCAATTCCATTCCCCTGCCTATCCAGATTCCCTGGGGACAAGGAGAAAATTTTAAGGGCATTGTCGATCTGATAAAACAAAAGCTGATCGTCTGGGATGAGGGCAGTCTGGGCCTCACCTATTCCGAGTCCGCTATTCCGCAGGACATCCTCTCCGATGCCGGAGAATTCCGGGAAAAAATGGTGGAAACTCTGGCCGACATGGATGATGAAATAGCCGATAAATATCTTGTGGGGCAGTCTCTTGCCTCGGGCGAGCTCATCAATGCCATCCGGAACTCGACCATATCCCTGAAAATCGTCCCCGTTATGTGCGGCGCCTCCCTGCGCAATAAGGGCATCCAGCCTGTCCTGGATGCCATAGTTAATTTTCTCCCTTCCCCGGAAGACCTCCCTCCGATCAGCGGAATCAACCCCTTGACCGGAAAAGAAGAGAAACGCCCCAACTCCGATAAAGCCCCTCTGGCGGGTCTTGCCTTTAAAGTCATGATGGATGAGGGAAGGAAAATGACCTACCTGAGAATCTACTCGGGTAAATTGAAGACCGGCGAAGAGGTTTACAATGCGGGCAGAGGGAAGAAGGAGAAGATAGCCCGGCTTTTGAAGATGCACGCGAACAAAAGGGAAAGGGTCAGTGAGACGGGCGCGGGAAACATTGTCGCCGTTATGGGCCTGAAAGAAACTTCCACGGGAGACACCATCTGCGACGAAGAACACCCGATCGTCCTTGAGCCCATCGAGTTTCAGGAGCCGGTGATCACCCAGGCCATAGAAGCCAAGACCCCGGCTGACCAGGAGAAATTATCGGAAGCCCTGGCCAAGCTCATGGAAGAAGATCCGACGATCAAGGCGAAATACAATGAAGAAACGGCGCAGACCGTGATCTCCGGAATGGGTGAGCTACATCTGGAGATACTGATCGACAGGCTAACACGAGAATTCAATGTACGCGTCAATGTCGGAAAACCCAAGGTCGTTTACAGGGAGACTATCGAGAAGACAGTCGAGGTCGAAAAGAGATTCGAAAAAGAACTCGGGGAAAGAAAACACTTCGGCCACGTGCGGTTGCGGTTGGATCCGAAGACAAGGGGGGAGGGAATTGAAATTGTAGACAAACTCGGCAACGACCTCGTCCCGGCGGAATATCATCCTGCCATTGAGGAGGGCATCCGTGAAGCCACCCTGAGCGGCGTCCTTTCCGGCTATCCCGTCGTGGATGTCAGGATCACAGTAAACGGCGGATCTTACAAAGAAGGCGAGGCATCGGAAATGGGGTACAAGATAGCCTCAGCAACTGCTTTCAAGGATGGATGCATGAACGCGGGCCCGATCCTTCTTGAACCCGTCATGAAAGTCAATATCATCACGCCGAGCGAATTCATGGGCGAGGTTATCGGCGATATCAACGCCCGGCACGGGGAAATCCAGAATATCAGCCATAAAGGTCATATTAGCGAGATTATCGCCAAGGTCCCCCTTGAAAGGATGTTCGGCTACTCCACTGATCTGCGGTCCGCCACACAGGGAAGGGCCACCTTCTCCATGCAGTTCCTGCAATACGATAAAAAAGCGTAGAGTCGAAACTCGAAACCTGATGCCTCCCTACTTACTATCCGCCCTTCTCTCCTTTCCCCTTTCGCCCTTAGCCCTTTTATATTATTGAAAATTGTTATCTCTCCTGCTATAACCGGCATGAATCTGTCCGGATGGAAACGCCCTTGCAGAAAATCAGGATCATCATAAAAAAGCTGAGGAAGGAGCATTTCTTCCTCATCGCTCCCCTTACTCTCAGTGTCATTCTGATCAGCTCTGTCGCCGTCTACTTATTCGAACACGATACCACGGACTCTTCAATAAAAACCGTATGGGATGGAATCTGGTGGGCTTTTGTCACTATATGCACGGTTGGCTACGGAGACAAGTTCCCTGTCTCCAATGGGGGCAAAATTATAGGAATCCTCCTGATGATTTCCGGTATCGGTCTCCTCTCGATGCTAACAGCCACTGTCGCTTCTGTCCTCGTGGAGCAAAAAATCAAGGAAGGAAAAGGGTTGGAAACAATAAAAGCAAGTAACCATACCGTAATCTGCGGCTGGAACGGCAATTCAGAAGAAGTCCTGTCGGGAATCATCCAGCAGGATCCCGCCAGGGATGATTTAGTGGTCCTGATCAACGAGCTTCCCGCCGACGAATTCGATTCATTGAGGCTAAGATACGAAAAACACAACATGATATTTCTCAGGGGAAATTTCGTCCACGAGGAAGTACTCCTCAGGGCCTGCGTTCATCAGGCAAAATACGTTCTCCTCATGGCCGACCTTTCAGG
>JBHGBI010000004.1:0-102447 GCA_041946925.1 Syntrophales bacterium
ATTATTCATATAGAAAAGGAGAGAGAAATGTCCAAACCCAATCCAGCGGACAGGAAGTATACTCGCGAGCACGAGTGGGCAATGAACAGCGGCGACGGGACAATCGTGATGGGCATAACAGATTACGCCCAGAAGATGCTGACGGATATCGTTTATGTGGAGTTGCCGGAAATAGGGAAGAAAGTTAAACAAATGCAGACCGTCGCTGTGGTCGAGTCTGTGAAGTCCGTCTCCGATGTTTACTCACCTGTAAGCGGAGAGGTCGTGGATATCAACAGGATACTCGAAGAAAAACCCGAAATTCTCAATCAGGATGCCTTTGGAGAGGGCTGGATTTGCAGGATTAAAATGGATGACCCCACGGAGCTCGATACACTGATGAGTGCCGCCGAATATACGGAGTTCATTAAAGGTCTGGAGCATTAACTTCAGTTTTTTCAAAAACGGTTAAAGAATTTCCGGAGGAGGCAAGGCATGAATTACCTTCCCCATACAGCGGACGACCGGAGACGGATGATGGAGACAATCGGGATCAAGAGCATAGATGAGCTCTTCGCCGATATCCCGGATGCATACCGTCTTAAAAGTGCACTCAACCTGCCGCCTCCCCTCTCCGAGCAGGAAGTCTATCTGAAATTGAGGGATACGGCGTGCGCCAATGCAATCCCCTCCGTCACCCTGACAGGCGCCGGGGCTTACAACCACTATGTCCCCGCTGTCGTCGGTCATGTAATTTCTCGCTCCGAGTTCTATACAGCTTACACCCCTTACCAGGCGGAGATAAGCCAGGGGATACTCCAGGCGATTTACGAGTACCAGACCATGATCGCGAGGCTTACGGGCATGCAGGTTGCGAATGCCTCGATGTACGACGGGGCCTCAGCCATGGCCGAAGGGGCGGTACTGGCCGCCAAGACCCTCGGAAGAAACAAGATCGCGATAGTCAGATCGATCCACCCCGAATACAGGCAAGTCATTCGTACCTATGCCTGGGCGAACGGCTACGAGGTGGTGGAAGTGCCGTTCGGCGCCTCCGGGGGTCTGGACCGGGATGCTCTGCTGCAATCGATAGACGAAACAACGGCTGCCGTTCTCGTCCAGAGCCCCAATTTCTTCGGCGTGATCGAGGATATTGCCGCTATCGAGCCGGGGGTCCACGCGAAAGGGGCGTTGCTTATTTCCGGATTTACGGAGGCGGTCTCCCTGGGCATTCTGAAGCCGGCGGGTGAAATGGGGGCGGATATTGTTGCGGGGGAGGGACAGAGCTTCGGAAACCCGCTCAACTACGGCGGGCCCTACCTCGGAATTTTCGCGAGTACCGACAGGTTCCTCAGGAAGATACCGGGGCGGCTTTCCGGGGCTACCGTGGATAAGGAAGGGCGGCGCGGGTACGTCCTTACTCTCCAGACCAGAGAACAGCATATCCGGCGGGAAAAGGCCACATCTAATATATGCTCCAACGAAGCGCTCTGCGCGCTCGCCGCAGCGGTCTATCTTGTGAGTCTGGGGAAAAACCTGAAAAAGCTCGCCGAACTCAATATTCGCAAGACCCAATATCTCTTCGGGAAGCTCTCCGGAATAAAGGGATGGGAGCCAGTCTTTACTGGGCCGGTCTTTAATGAATTCGCGATCCGTTGCCCCGACCCCGCAGCAATAAACGAGAAACTCAGGGAAAACGGCATAATCGGCGGCTATGAACTGGGCCGGGATTATCCCGAACTCAGGGACGTCCTCCTCTTCTGCGCTACGGAGATGCTGACTAAAGAGGATATGGACAGGGTGGCTGATATTGCGGCGTGACCAAAGCCGGCAAACTTTCAAAAACGCTTATCAGTCAACCGCGGGGCGGATTGCGTTTCAAAAAAATAAAGCATGAAGGACAAAGAGTGTGGATTACGAGCTGGAAAATTCAGGAGATAATCAATGGAATTGATCTTCGAAAAAAGCCGGACAGGCCGTACAGCATCGACTATTCCTCAAAGTGATGTGCCGGCGATACCCGTTGAAAGGTGTATCGACAGAAAATTGCTCCGGGATGACGTGGATCTTCCCGAGGTGTCCGAGATCGATCTCATCCGCCATTACACCGCACTTTCCCGACTTAATTTCGGTGTCGATATCGGCTTTTACCCGCTGGGTTCCTGTACGATGAAGTACAATCCCAAGATCAATGAAGATGTGGCCCGCTTCCCCGGGTTCACAATGCTTCATCCACTTTCGCCCGACGAGTTTTCACAGGGCAGTCTGCGGCTCATGTATGAGTTGAGGCGGTATCTGTGTGAGATATTCGGAATGGCCGATTTCACCCTCCAGCCGGCCGCCGGGGCGCACGGGGAACTCACCGGCGTTATGGTAATCAAAAAATATTTTGAAAAGAACAAAGAGGGACGCACCCGCATCCTGATCCCGGATGCAGCTCACGGCACGAATCCGGCATCCGGGGCGCTCTGCGGGTACCGGACCGTAACAGTCCGATCAAGCGGCGAAGGCGGCGTGGATCTCGGGAATCTGGAAGAGCTGATGACGGAAGATGTCGCGGGACTGATGCTCACCAATCCGAATACGCTCGGTTTATTCGAGAGGAATATCGAACAGGTTGCTTCGATCATACACAGCAGAGGCGGGCTCCTCTATTGCGACGGGGCCAATGCCAACGCTTTCATGGGAATGACGAGGCCGGGCGACCTCGGTTTCGATCTCATTCAGCTCAATCTCCATAAAACATTCTCGACGCCGCACGGATGCGGCGGCCCGGGGAGCGGCCCCCTCGGCGTGGGGGAGAAACTCGTTCCTTATCTGCCTCTACCGCGAGTGGTCAGGATTGGGGATGAATACAGATGGGATTACAACTATCCCGACAGTATCGGGCGGGTCAGGGCCTTTTACGGCAATTTCAACGTAATGGTAAAGGCATATGCCTACATCCTCTCGCTCGGGGCGGAAGGGCTGAAACAAACGAGCGAGGCTGCGGTCCTCAATGCCAATTATATCAAGGCCAGGCTCAAATCCTGGTACGACCTTCCCTATGATCGGACCTGCATGCACGAGTGTGTCTTTTCCGGTGCGCGGCAGGTCCGCGAGGGCGGTGTCCACACCTCGGATATCGCCAAGAGACTCCTTGATTACGGCTACCATCCGCCGACGATTTATTTTCCTCTCATTGTCCCCGAGGCTATCATGATCGAGCCTAACGAAACGGAGAGCAAAGAAACTCTTGATGCCTTCTGCGATGCGATGATTGCCATCGCGAAAGAAGCCAGAGAGAATCCAGATCTGGTGAAATCGGCGCCGCTCACCACTGCTGTGCGGAGGATGGATGAAGTCAAGGCCGCCCGCGAACCGGATGTATGTTATAGGATCAGGGGTTAATTGTGCGCAAACCCGACTGGCTGAAAGTGAGGATCCCGAGCAGTGCTGAATTCAAGCGCGTCAAAGGCGCTGTGGAAAGGCACGGCCTACACACCGTCTGCCGCGAGGCCAGATGCCCCAACATCGCCGAATGCTTCCATTCGGGTACGGCCACATTCCTGATTCTGGGGGATACCTGTACCCGGAATTGCCTGTATTGCAACATAAAGCACGGCACACCCGCAAGGGTGGATGAAAGCGAGCCCGAGCGCCTTGCCCGGGCCGCTGCAGAGCTTGGCCTCCATTACGTCGTCATAACATCAGTTGCACGGGACGACCTGCCGGACGGAGGAGCGGGTATTTTTGCCCGCGCGATAGAATGCCTGCGCCGGGAAGTCCCGGGATGCGGTGTGGAGGTTCTGATCCCCGATCTGAGGGGAGACTGGAAGGCGCTGGAGCATATCATCCGGGCGCGTCCTGACGTGATCAATCACAATATGGAAGTCGTGAAGCCCCTTTTCAAATTCCTCCGTCCGGAAGGCGATTTCGGCATATCCCTTGATCTGCTCCGGCATGTTCATGACCGGGGCATCGTAAGTAAGTCGGGATTTATGATCGGCTTCGGTGAAAGCCGGGAAGATATCCTGGAATTGATCGGGGCTCTTGCGCAAGTGAATTGCCAGCGGCTTACAATCGGCCAATATCAGCAGCCAACAGCCGGCAACCCCCATGTCAGCCGGTACTACAGTCCAGCCGATTTCGATGATTTCAAGGAGATTGCCCGCCGGATGGGATTTGCGTCGGTAGAATCGGGCCCACTGGTCCGGAGTTCCTATCGGGCGGCCGGGGCGGGATGATCTCTCTATTTCGTTTCTTGATCAAAACTTCCCCTTTTCGTTTTTCTTTATTTCCACCGGGAGAGAACGAATGTTCCGTCTTAAGGATTTTGTTTTGCTGCTGGTGATCTTCGCCACCATGCTGGCGGGAATTGTCTTCGCCCGAGCTTCGGCCGTCTTCCAGCCATATCCGATGTACTGCCTCATGCTTCTCTTTTTTCTCAGCTACATTCCGATCAGAATTGAGGATATTGTGAAAACGGTCCGCACTTCCTGGGCCGCCATTTCCTGGGTTACTTTCATCAAGCTCCTGGTGCTCCCCGCAGCCGTCTACTTGCTCTTCCGCGGGATTTCTCCGGAGTATGCCGTCTCCGCCCTCCTTTTGACGGGGGTTTCCACCGGCGTCACCGCTCCCTTCATCGCCGGCCTCGTGGGCGCCAATACGCCCATAGTCCTTGTATTCGCCGTTGTCACGTCCGTCTTGGTCCCCTTTACTCTGCCGTTTCTGATAGAGGTTCTGCTATCGCGGACTACGGAGATTTCCATTTCCGCGATGTTCCGCTTACTCGCATTTGTCATCTTTGTTCCCATGATCGTCGCGGAGGTACTGAGGAAAATCACATCTTCTTCTCTGGACCGTGTAATGAAAAAGCAGTATCCGCTGTCGCTTATCCTGTTTGCAGTGATCAACCTGGGCGTATTCTCAAAATACGCCGATTTTTTCCGCCAGGATCCCGCTGTAATTCTGCAGGCCGTATTCGTATCGGTTATCCTTTCCTTTATTTACTTCGCGGCGGGTATCCTGCTCTTTCTCCGCAGACCTGTACAGGATCAGACAGCGGGAGCGGTGATCTTTGGAAATATGAACAACGTCCTCGTGATTGTCTTTTCTTCTCATTTTTTCGGAGCGCTTGAGCCCACTGTCGCCGCACTGTACCTTATCCCCTATTTCGGTTTGATTTTCGTTCTGCGGGCTTACGGAGCCATCAAAAACAGTCTTTGAGGAGTCGAAAGAAAAATACCGAAGGTGCGAGGCGAACGGCGGAAGGAAGATTTGCTCCCATATAATTTCCTTATAATTTCCTTGACACCGTACTTCTTTTTTATAAAAGTATTTAAAACAGTTGTTTTTCTGCTGGCAATTTCCTGGTATAGTCTTTTGAAACGCATATCCTATACTGTATTTCATTCTTTCATTCACAGGTCTGCAAAGTTTGTCGGGGCGGTTCACAGAAATTCTCCGGCATGAACTCAATCTCTTGAAACCGCATACCCCGGTTTTTCCCGGCGCCGAAGTTTTCCGGGCGTGATTCACATTGTCCCATAAATGTTTACAACGGACGTCCGGTCGCTGTTTCCGGATAAAGGAAAGGAGGAGATGTATTATGCGGGTTGACGTGAAAGTGAATGTCCGCCTCCGCGCGGCCATCCTGGTCTTTTCAATTATCTTGCTGCCTTCCCTTCTCGCCGCTTTCGCTGAGGCGCAGGAGAAGGGCGGGATCGATTTGACAACAGCCATCACGAAAGTGGCAAAAGATACTATCCCGGCCATTGTGCACGTGGAAGTCACGCAGAGAACCGAAGTGATCAATCCCCTCTTCCCCTTCGAGGAGAATCCGGCGATCCGCCGCTTTTTCAATCTTCCGAGGATGCCCAGGAAATTCAAACGCGAATTGAGAGGCCTGGGGACGGGCATGCTCATCGATCCGCAGGGACATATCCTTACAGACAGTCACGTGGTTTCCGGAGCCACGAAGATACAGGTCTTGCTGGCCGACGGCCGCCAGTACACGGCAAAACTGATCGGAGCTGATCCTAAAACGGATCTGGCGGTTATCCGGATTTCCACGAAAGAGAAGCTCCCGCATGTAAAATTCGGAAATTCGGACACGGTGGATGTCGGGCAATGGGTCATAGCGATAGGTCACCCGCGTGGGCTCAGTCAGACAGTCACGCAGGGGATCATCAGTGCCAAGCACCGGAGGGGGATTACGGATCCATCCACTTATCAGGACTTTCTCCAGACGGATGCCGCCATCAACCCGGGCAACAGCGGCGGACCTCTGCTGACCCTTGGAGGCGAGGTGATCGGCGTCAATTCGGCGATTGCTTCCGTATCGGGCGGATTTGAAGGGATCGGTTTCGCTATACCCAGCAACATAGCCGTTCACATAATGAAAGCGCTGATCGCACACGGAAAGGTGCAACGGGGTTGGCTCGGCGTAAGCGTTCAGGATGTCACTTACGATCTATCCCGATCACTCGGCCTTGCGCAGGTTAAAGGTGCTCTCGTGGCCGAGGTAGTCAAGGAAAGTCCCGCGGAAACAGCCGGGATTCAGGCCGGAGATGTAATCCTCTCGTTTCAAGGCAAAGAAGTTGCGGATGCTGGGCAACTTCGAAATGAAGTGGCTTCCACACCGGTCGGCCGGAATGTAAGCCTCGGCCTCTGGCGCAAAGGGAAAAGGCTGGACGTGACTGCAAAAATCGGCAGTCTCGAAACGGCCACCAAGATCATCGCTTCAGCAGTCAAGGAGCGCCTGGGAGGGGAATTCCGTTCTGTAACTGAAAACGAGGCGGAGAAATACGCGCTCGAAGCGCCGGTCGGTGCGGTCGTGGTTTCGCTCAAGGCAAAGAGTCCCCTGAAAGAAGCCGGAATCGAGCCGAGAGATATCATCCTCGGCATCAACGGGCAGACGGTCGACAATATTGAAAGTTTCTACAGCATTATCAGTGCAGTGCCTTCCGGCAAGCAGACGACATTTCTCGTCCTTGACCACAGGAGCGGCGACATGGCGACAGTGCAGGTTCGATTGAAATAAGGATACCCGGCCGGAGGCGAATTCCTATGCAGACAATACCTAAATGGTTTCCGAATATGCCGGAGCGGATTATCGGGCTGGAAGCACTGGCGGCAAACTTATGGTGGAGTTGGCATCCCGCGGCCAGGATGCTTTTCAAGAACCTGGATCGTCCGGCATGGAAAGAGAGCGGACATAATCCGGTCAAAATGCTCAAGGAGCTGCCGGGAGAAATCCTTCAATCGGCTGCTTCCGATCCCGAATACCTCCGGCAATATGATGCGGTGATGAATCAGTTCCGGAATGAAATTCATGAAAAGGATAATTATTTTTCAAAATACCTGGCAGAAGGCTCGTACCCGGTGATCGCGTATTTTTCCGCCGAATACGGGCTCCACCATTCTCTTCCATTTTACGCCGGGGGTCTCGGTTTCCTTGCGGGAGATTTTCTCAAGGAGTGCAGCGATCTGTGCATTCCCGTCGTGGGCGTGGGGTTCATGTACCCGGAAGGTTATGTACGGCAGCGCATTGGAGAGGACGGCCGGCAGGAAAGCCTGGACGAGATCCTCGACAGGGATGCCTCCTCCATCTCAAGGGTCCTCAATAAAGAAGGCGAGCAGTTGATCGTCCGCGTTCCTTTCATGGACCCGCCGATCTACGTAGCCGTATGGAAAGTCGACGTGGGCCGGATTCCTCTTTATCTAATGGACACTGACATCCAGATGAACAATCCATGGAACCGCATGATTTCCACCCGCCTGTACATCGGCGATCTGGAACAGCGGATCCGCCAGGAAATCGTCCTCGGTATCGGGGGATGTGAGGTCCTGGAAACGCTCGGCATCAACCATGAAATAATCCACCTTAACGAGGGGCATCCCGCATTCGCTCTTCTGGAAAGGATCAGGTACCGGGTTCAGAAAGGGATCGCTTACGAGAAGGCCATGGAGCAGGTGAAGAGCACTTCCGTTTTCACCACGCATACTCCACTTTCAGCGGCAACAGATGTATTTCCATTCCCTTTGATGGAAAAGTATTTCCAGGAGTACTGGCCGGCCCTCGGCCTTACTCATGACAGTTTTTTGCGCCTTGGGATCCATCCACGGAATCCCCAGGGGTTCAACATGACGGTTCTGGCCCTCAGGCTGTCAAACTACCGAAACGGTGTCAGCCGGAAGCACACGGGGGTTTCACAGAAGATATGGAAGGATCTCTGGCCCGGAATCGCCGAAAACGAAGTCCCGATCGATTCTATCACGAACGGAATACATGTACCGACCTGGATTGAACCGAAGCTGGAGTTGCTCTTCAACAAGTACCTCGGCCCGGACTGGCTTCAGTATCATGACACGCCTGAAGTGTGGGATGGGATCGAAGGGATCCCGGACGGGGAGCTCTGGAACGTCCATTACTGGCTGAAAGTTAAACTGGTCAACGTGATACGCGAGGCAGTGCGCCTGCGATGGGTCAGAGACAAGGTAAGCCCTTCTGCTGTACTAACAGGAGGGACACTGCTTGATCCCGCGGTTCTGACCGTGGGATTCGCCCGGCGCTTCACCGGTTACAAGAGGGCGGATCTGATCCTCTATGATCCGGAGCGCCTGAAAAAGCTTGTCAGCAGCCGCTGGCGGCCGGTGCAGATCATTTTCGCCGGAAAAGCCCATCCCGCGGACGATGAGGGGAAGATGATCCTCCAGCGCGTCTATAATGCCGCAAGGAATCCCGAACTGGGGGGACACGTAGCATTCGTCGAGGATTACGGAGAACAATTCGCACAGTATATGGTCCACGGGGTCGATGTATGGCTGAACAATCCGCTTCCCCCCCTGGAGGCGAGCGGCACAAGCGGCATGAAAGCGGCTCTGAACGGAGTGCCCCATTTGAGCATCATGGACGGCTGGTGGGTTGAAGGCTTCAATGGGAAAAACGGCTGGGCGTTCAATCACAGGGAAATCAAGCAGAACAGGGATGAAGCGGATGCCGAGTCTCTTTATGACCTGCTGGAAAAAGAGATAATCCCCCTCTACTACAGGATTTCCGATGACGGCATACCCCACGGGTGGGTCAAGGTGATGAAAGAATCCATCAAGAGCAATGCGGCCCGTTTTTCGTCCCGCAGGATGGTGAAGGATTACGTGCTTAAGTTTTATATCCCTGCGGCTAAGAGTGCGCAATAGAGCCGTTAAAAATTCGGAATCAGGATGGCAGAGAAATGGGAATCTTCAAGGCGTACGATATCCGGGGAGTTTATCCGGAAGAGCTGAATGAAGAGATTGCGCGTAAAATCGGCGCCGCTTTCATCCGGTTTCTCGGCGCCCGCAGTTCCGTCGTGGGACGCGATATGCGGCTCTCTTCGCCGGCGCTGGCATGGGCTTTTATCGAGGGGGCGAGGGCGGCGGGAGCGGATGTCACGGATATCGGAATGGTGACCACGCCCTTGCTTTATTATGCCCTGATCGACGGCCAATACGAAAGCGGTGCAATGGTGACGGCTTCCCATCTGCCCGGCCATATGAATGGATTTAAGCTGTGCAGTGAGAAGGCCATACCCCTGAGCAGGGATCACGGTCTGCCGGAGGTGGAAAATCTATCGGGCGGGCGTTTTGATTTCAGGCCGGGTTCCTTTCGCGGTCTGTACCGCAGCGCTCAGGTGTTTGAACGATACATCGAGCATATCAGCCGGTTCGTCCACGACCCGGTTCCGATCAGGATCGTTGTAGATGCCGGCAACGGGATCGCCGGTCCTGAGGTGGCCCGCATTTTCGAAAAATTTCCGGTCTGGGATGCAACCACCATATATATGGAACCGGACGGAAATTTTCCCCATCATGTGGCCAATCCGCTGATTCCGGAAAATACCCTGGACTTACAGGAAAGGGTGAAGAAAGAAGGGGCGGACATCGGCGTGGCGTTTGATGGTGATGCTGACCGGTGCGGGTTCATTGATGAGAGAGGTGACAGAATCTCCGAGGATCTGGTTACTGCTCTTATCGCTCAATTCTATCTCCTGAGGGAGCCGGGGGCAAAGATCATTTACGACCTGCGGTCCAGCCGGATCGTGCCGGAGACCATTGCCGGCCTGAATGGCATACCTGTCCGCTGCAGGGTAGGCCACTCCTTCATCAAAGAGAAGATGAGAGAGGAAAATGCTGTATTCGCGGGCGAACTTTCGGGACATTATTATTACAGAGATACGGGTTTCACGGATAACGCCCTCTTTACCATGCTGCAGATGTTTAATTTTCTCGCTGTAAAGAGAGAGCCCCTGTCGTCGCTGATTTCTCCTTTGCGGAAATACCGGTCGACCGGCGAAATCAATCTGGAGGTGCGCGACATCGATAAAATCTATGCGGTTCTGAAAAAGACCTATGCGGACGGAAGGCAGGATTGTCTGGACGGATTGACGGTGAGCTACGATCATTGGTGGTTCAATCTAAGGGCGTCGAATACGGAGCCGCTGATTCGTCTTAATCTGGAAGCCGATGACTCGCCCGCCATGGAAGAAAAAAAGAGGGAAGTTCTGGACAGGATCAGAGAGGCGGATCCGGAAATGAAAGTGAAAGATTGAAGACAGAAAGAAAGTCACCAGGAGATTATCGCCCCATCAGCCGTTTATCGCCGGATTCGGGAGCTTCTCATTTTCATGTACCCTAAGCCCTCAGTCCAGACCTGAACGGGTTTTAAGCTTTTTGGAACGGTCAAATAATAGTTTAGCCGATTGTGCCGGGGACCTTACGCAAATACACTGTTGATGCGAGCGAGCTCCGGATTCCGCTCGACACTGTTATGCAGAGATTTTGGGGGTTGGAAAATGAAAAACATGAATGCAGAAGATGTCGAAGCGGCGATCATCATCAGTGCTTTATTGAAATATTTCAACGGAGGCATCCGACCGGAAACAAAATCGTCGGAATCGTCGATTTTATCTGCTGTTATGGTCTATTTTAAAGATCATACATGGACAACGTAAACTCTTACGAAATTCAGATATCGACTGGTGTCGTTTTAAAAAAGAAAAAGATTCCGTTCTGGTAAACGGGAAATCATCTATGGCGACAGGAGGACGGGTATTGCGCCTCTTTTCCATTCGGCGGCGGAAAAGGGGGTCGGTCATGATCCGGAAAGGAATATGTCTCATGATCACCTCGCTGGCGATATCCTGTGCGCCTTTTTCGCAGGAGATGAGAAAGCAAGCGGATGAGGTCCTCTCCGTTCAGGAGGTCCAGAAATACCCCGACCGGTACCTTAAGACGGTTGTCCTGTGGGGAGGAGTCCTCCTGGAGATCACCAATAACAAAAATATGACGGAGATGAAGGTCCTGAAGACAAAACTGGATTTCCAGACGAAGCCCACGGACCTGGATCAATCAGAGGGACGCTTTATTGTCCGGGCCAAGGGATTTCTCGATCCGGCCGTATATACCAGAGGGCGTTTGATAACAGTCATCGGCGAAATAAGCGGTCTGGAGAAACTTCCGATCGGAAATTCCGTTTATCCGTATCCGGTCGTCCTTGCCCGGGAAGTCCACCTCTGGGAGGCAGGAGAATATCACGGCAGGCGTCCCCCGCCATATTGGTATAGCCCTTACTGGTGGCCTTATTTCCCAACATGGCCCGGTTATCCCGAACATTCGCCTCTTATCTATTGGCCATGATCGAAAATCATTTCTTGAAGAGTGCCTCCAGTTTATCTTCTGCCGTTCTTCGCAGGTCTTTGGAGTTCCGATCGCCGGTTATCCGGAAGGAAAAATACTCACAAAAATTGCCCTTGCTCTTATCCGTAATCCTTTCGGCCTGGGGCTCGCGACAATCATTGTAGAAGCCCTGTTCATAAAATCTGCAGTTCAGGCAGCAACGAATATCTTTACTGCAGTACGGGCATGTTTCCCCGCGTCCGTATGTACGGGCGGGCGGGATTTCTTTTTTACAACTGTAACATATTCTCACGAGCATCACCTCTCAAAACGGGAATGGTCTCATCCGGTATGAACCAGGCGAGTACGTATAAAATCGTAAGCAGGATTTCGTATTTTTTCATGGAAAATCGAAAAAATAAATTTATCACTTGCTTGATAAAAAAACACTTGTTACTATAACCCATCTTCCATTCGGGACATAGTGACCGTTTTTCTGCAGAAACGGAGACTTGAAAATTAACTCAAGCAATTTCTCTCTGCGCAGCGCTATGCGGTTGCCGCCGCGCGTCTGTCTTGCTTACAGATCAGCCTTTCAGGCAAACCGGAATCTCAAGTACAAGCAGTGCTCTTTCCGCTATTTCCATGAAGTATTGGAAAAATTCTATCTCCAAATCCCGGACGGCAGATAAAAGGAAATACGGGAATAAGGAGCAATAGCTATGAGCATCAGAATACTATTAGCGGACGATCATCGAATCGTGCGCGACGGCCTCAAGACCCTTCTTGAAAAGCAGCCGGACATGGAAGTCGTCGCTGAGGCGGAAGACGGGAGGACGACAGTAAATCTGGCCAGAAAACTTCAGCCCGACGTTATTATCATGGATATTACCATGCCCGACCTGAATGGCATTGATGCAACGCGCAAGATCGTCAGCGAGCTTCCGAATGCCAAGGTAATTGCACTGTCGATGCATTCGGACAGACGTTTTGTTTCCGGGTCGCTTGAGGCGGGTGCTTCGGGCTATCTCATGAAAGATTGTGCTTTCGAAGAACTTGTCAGCGCAATACGTTCCGTGATCTCATCGAATCGAACATACCTGAGTCCGAAGGTCGCTGATATCGTCGTCAAGAATTATGTTAATAAGTTTTCAAGAACGCGGACGCTGTCGCCGCCCACCCTGACGAACAGGGAACGTGAAATGCTCCAGCTTCTCGCGGAAGGAAAAACAACAAAGGAGATCGCCTCGGGTCTCCACGTCAGCATCAAGACTGTTGAGACCCACCGGCGTAACATCATGTCGAAGCTCAACAGTCATAGTGTAGCCGATCTCATTAAGTATGCGCTCCGGGAGGGTTTGATTTCGCTGGAGACCTGATTTTAAGTACCACAACACGTAAAAGAAATCGAGCCGCTCACTGCGCGAAAGAATAATCAAGGAGAGGCGTGACGCGGTGAAAGAGGTCCTGATACGCGTCTGACATCGAGCCAATGCCGGGACCTTTTAAATCCCCCGGTCTCCCTTCCAGGGGGAACCCGGGGGATTGTGATTTCAAGCGACGGGGCCGGGAAAAACGGTGCTTCCGGCCTCTGCTGCATCGCCCCTCATTTTATCTGCCCGCGGATTTCTCCGTCCGGGTATTTATCTGTATGGACATTCACATAGGCATTGCCGGCCCGGATCATCTGAACCAAATCTCCAATTGTCTTGCCTTTGAGTGAGCCGGCAAGATTGTCGGCTGTAATCGTGCCTTCCGAGAGCTTGCCGCTGAACTTTCCTTCTTTCTTGGGACCTGTAAAGAGGTTTACAACGGGCGGACCGTTTGTGCCCTTGGCTCCCGAATGGATATGGGCGGCCGTGACATTCTCAATGTTTTTGACAGTCAACTGGTAAGACATCGCGTTGCCGTCTTTTGCGAGCTGGAATTTGGCTTCTCCTCTGGCTTTTGTCTTGACCGGCGGGACCACTTCTTTGCCGGAAAGCTTTGCGGTGAAATTGCTCTCGGCGGAGAGTCCAAAAGAAGCCGCCAGGATTACCAGCCAGAAAACCATAAACTGTACCCTTGTCTTATTCATGACCGTACCTCCTTTTTTAATTTCCCAAAACATCGACCTGCAGATGATCCCGTCTCTCTCTTCACGGGAAAAGCCATGACCGGAAAAAGAGAGGCTGAATTAGACGCGTACACTCCGTCCAGCATCAAAAAAATAAATATAGCACCTGACCGGATTCGGGTTTATTGCGGAATTCCCGATTTTGCACTTCTAAATATCTGATCCGGTGTCAGGAAAAAGAAGGGCCGGAGGAGACGGTAAATTCCGTTTTTTTTGTTTTCCAGGTGGCGGATTTTGGAGATTGCAAATCGTCTGACAAAGAGTTAAAAAGGTGTTAAAATCTTATTTGAAATTTCTGAACCGGGGAAAGCCTGCAGCAAGGAGGTTCGTCTGGGATTCGCCAAGCTCATCTATCTTATAGGCGCAGCGGCACTGGTCACGTTCTTGTGGATGTATATCCCCGTGGATCAACCGGGAGAAGCATGGGGAATAGGGCTCAAAGTAAGACTGCTCGGTTTTGTCGTCATCATACTTATCGCGTTTTACTTCTTTCTTAAGAGAAAAGGCAGGAGTAAAAAGTGACATGGCCCCGGTTACGATCAAATCCGTTATCTTCGATTTCGGAGGCGTGCTCATTGATGATCCTGTCCCCGGCATTGTCCGGTACTGCGCGGATTACCTCAAAGCCGATCCGGATGATTTCAGACGGGTGTGCTGGAAGTATGCTCCGGAATTCCAGAAGGGCGCCGTCGCCGAAGATGTTTTCTGGAGAAAAATATGCAGTGAGCTCGGCAAGGAGCAGCCCCGCTCGGCATCCCTCTGGAGCGAGGCTTTTGAATCCGCTTACTCTGAGAAAGAGGATATGTTCGCCCTGGCCTCTTTCCTTCACGGGAATGGATATAAAACAGGATTGCTTTCCGATACGGAAAAGCCGTCCGTGAGATTCTTTCTCAGCAAGAAATATGACATGTTCGATGTACTGGTATTTTCCTGCGTGGAAGGAGAGATCAAGCCGGGGAAAAGGATATATGAAATCGCGTTGCAGAAAATCGGCCTTCGCCCGGAGGAGACGATCTTCATCGACGATAAATCGGCCAATATCCGCAGTGCGATCGATATGAACATGAATGGGATCGTCTTCAGAAACCCCATGCAGGTAATGATGGACCTGAGATCCTTTTCGATCGATATCCCCGCCGGCTTACTGGGAAAAAGATATTGCAGGTGATGCATGTCGCCGAATAAAAAGTTGCTCCTTTTTCTGCTCCTTTTCCTGGCGGGCTGTCGTATTTCGCAACCCGAGGTCGGTCCGAGAGAGGCTGTAATCGGCTATCTCGATGCATATGTCAACGGAAGATTCGAAGAAGCGCGCCGGTACATATCCTGCGGCGCGGAAAAGAAAATACGGGAAGCGAAAGGTTCCGAAAGGTCGTTTGAGGAAAAAATCATTCGCCAGGCGATTATTAAAAAAGTAAATTACGAAATTCAGAAAATTACTGTACGCGCAAACCGAGCGGAAGCTTTGGTCGCCATTACTGTGCCCGATTTTGAAACGATCCTGCTGGATGTCGCTATGGCCGTTTCGGCGGGTCGGTTCCCCGAAGGCGGACTGGATTCTCTGAATCATGCGAGCGATCTTCTGGGTGCTATTGTGAACAGATATCGTGAAAATGGAATCCCGGAGAAAACGACAAGGGAGAATTTCGAACTGGTAAAAGAATCCGAAGGATGGAAAATTCTCTCCATTCGTTCCTCATGAAAAGAGAATGATTATGGCGAGGGAAAGAAGGACAAGAAGACAGAAGGATATCGCCCGTGTCTTGAGAAAGAGAAAGCGGCAGCGGTTCTTCAGGAGTGAGAAGACGGCAAAAAAGAGCTCTTAACTATGCATTTTAGCCTTGTCTTAAAAGCGGCTTCTGTATGAGGAGAATTGTTTTTTTTATGCTTTTTCTCCTTTAGCCTGTATTTTGAGCTGTTGTCGGGGAGGAATGTTGAATATGGATAGCTTCTGGAGTCTTTTCTGGATATTCATCGTGTTTGTATCCATTATGCCGCTGGTTCAACAGAAGATCATGCAGGGCAAGCGCCTTTCGCTGATGAGGAAAATCGAACAGAAGCGCAACTCAAGGGTCATAACATTGATTCACCGGCAGGAGACCATGAAGTTCCTCGGATTCCCGATCATGAGGTATATTGATATCAATGATTCCGAAGATGTCCTGAGGGCGATCCGCATGACGCCTGAAGACATGCCGATCGACATCATCATCCATACGCCCGGCGGGCTTGCCCTGTCCACGGAGCAAATCGCACTGGCGCTCAAGAGACACAAGGCCAAGGTGACGATTTTCGTTCCTCACTATGCCATGTCCGGGGGTACCTTGATATGCCTCGCGGCGGATGAAGTGGTCATGGACGATAATGCCGTTCTGGGCCCCGTCGATCCGCAGCTCGGCGAATTCCCAGCGGCTTCCATCCTGAACATGCTGAAAAAGAAGGAGCCGAAAGACATCGATGACAGAACGCTGATCCTTGCGGATGTGGCGGAAAAGGCCCTTAACCAGATGAGGAATTTCGTCCGGAAATTGCTGTCGGATCGCGTTGAGGAGAAAAAAGCCGAGGAATTGTCCGTAGTTCTGACAGAGGGGAGATGGACCCATGATTACCCCCTCACTTTCGAGGAGGCCGCAGAACTGGGCTTGCCGGTGTTCCTGCAAATGCCGGAGGAGATATACCAGTTGATGGACTTGTTTCCACAGACGATGCAGCAGCGCCCGTCCGTCCAGTACGTGCCCATACCTTACAAAAGAACGGAGAGCAAAGAACGGGCAAAGTGAAAGGAAAGACTCACGGGAGGGGGAGGCCATGATCAAAAGAATTCTTGCCGCAACGGACGGTTCGGAACAGGGTCAGCAGGCGGCGGCCTATGCTGTTGATCTTTCCGGAAATTTGGGATCCGGCTTGACCATCCTTTCCGTAATCGATTTGACGGCCCTTTCCGGGCAATCCATTCCGGGCCGCCTATCGCCGACGCATTTAATCGAGCCGGTGGATGATCTTCTGAAACAGACCGCAGAAGAGTACATGAAAGAAATCGAAGAGAAAGGGAAAAAGCTCGGCATTCCTGTAAGGAAAGTCATCAGGAGAGGAAACGCCGTCGAGGAGATCGTTCTGGAGGCGAGAGAGTCGAAGGCGGATCTCATCGTGCTCGGTTCCCGCGGCAGAAGCATGTTCAAATCAATACTCCTGGGCAGTGTAACTCTGGGAGTTCTGCACCACGCCCACGTCCCTGTACTCATCTTTCGAAAGTAAGGGCGACTGGCCGGACACATGCCGGAAGTCGCCTTGCCCCCCTGTATTCTTATTCTTTTCCTTACGCCAAAATAGGATTATGGAATTCAAAAAATCAGGGATTTCCTGATGGAATGATCAAATCTGCTTTGCAAATATTAAAGCATGTTTGGAACGGCCGGTTACCATATCAAGAATCTCTTTAAGGCTTACCGGAATATATTCATTCCGTATATCCGCAACAGGATATCTCCGGGCGAGTTCAGACCTATTGTCTCCTATCTTTACACCGATCTCAGCTGCAATCTCGATTGCCATTATTGCTACAGCCACGGGAAACGGATTCCCGCAATGACGATGGAAGTAGCCAGGGACGCTGTCGACTGGCTGGTGGAAAAAGGCTGCGGTGTCCTGGCGTATATGGGAGGAGAGCCTCTCCTGCGAAAGTCGTTCATCCTGGAGTTGACCCGCTATGCAGCTGGCAAGGGCATGTTCGTGTATCTCCCCACCAACGGAATCCTCCTGGATGAATCTTTTGTCGACAGCATCGGCAACGCCGGAGTGGCTGCCGTGAACCTCGCCGTTGACGCCGTAGATGGGTATGAGGGACTTCCCAAGGCCCTCAATAGGATTAAACCTCAGTTCGAATACCTTGTGAAACAGGAAAAAAAATATAATTATATCACCTTCTTGAATATCAATATTACCCGCCGGAACGTACGTGACGTAAAGGAACTCACTGAGATAGCCCGCCGGCACGGAATTGCAACTGATTACCATATTAATGAACCTCCCCCAATTAAATACGATGCATTCCGGCATGATCAGGACGGAGACTGGATCACTGAGGAGGAGTTCAGGGACGTGGATGATCTCGTGGACTGGCTGATTGCGAGAAACCGCCAGGGATACAACATGGTAAACTCGATCGAACACCTTCGCTTGATGAAACAGTTCATCCGGCACGAGCTTTCTCCGTGGGCATGCCAGGCCGGGAAACTGACGATGGTTATACGTCTGGACGGAAGTTTCGCCCCCTGTTTCGAATTCTACGGGTCAGACCGTGACTGGGGAAGCATATATACCGGTCATAAATTCGACATGGATTTTCTTGATAAGATGAAAAGCCGTTGCAGCAGGCACTGCCTTTCCACCTGCAATTATCAGACATTTCACTACAGCTGCTCCTTGCACCATTCTCTTCAGTGGGTCTCAAAGCACGCCTATAATCATTTCTTCGGCATATCCTGAAATTCTCATCAATAATCCCCCCTGTCCTGTTTTCTATTTCCCTGAACTGGAATTCAGTTATTTCGAAATGGAAAATAAGGGATTGCTTGGTTGAAATACCGCCGATTATTGACAAAAATGAAATCAATTATAATTCAGGAGGGACGTTCTATGGAAACACAAGCTATAGGAAGAGAGCAGTTGGCAGTAAGGGCGATGCGGTTTGTGATGACCGGATCGCTGGCGGAAGGAATCGCGGGAGGAGCCGCAGTTGCGCTTGCAATTATAGGTCTAGCCAATATTCTTCCCGAGATTCTGCTCGCGATTGCAACCATCTGTATTGGTATTGCTTTTCTGTTCGAGGGCGGGGCAGTCGCGGCCCGGTTTTCCACCCTTATCCGGGAGACCAGCGGGGGGGTGCTGGATGCTGCGGAATTCGGACTCGGGATGACCTCCGAAATAGTCGGCGGAGTGGCCGGAGTGGCCCTGGGGATTCTCGCGCTCCTGGGCCTGGTTCCTCTGATTCTGGTACCGGCAGCGGTGATTGTTTACGGCGGCACGATGATCTTCACCAGCGGCCTTGCCTCCCGTCTGAATAATCTGGAGATCGAAAGTTCGACGCAGAATGAAGCAGTGCGCGGGGTGGCCCGTGAAGCCGTATCGGCAGCGACGGGAGTTGAACTGCTCATGGGAATCGGCGTCATTACTCTGGGGATTCTCGCACTGGTCGGTCTTGTTCCGCTGGTTCTCTCCCTGGTGGCCGTTCTCGTTGTCGGTGTTTCGGATTTCCTAACCGGCACGGCGGTAACCGCCAAGATGTGGAATGTTCTCCGACAGTGAATTATCGGCGGGTGCAATCTCCTGCGGCCGCCCAGACCGGAGACGGGATGAATTTCATAATCTTTTTTGCTGAAATTATGGTAAAGCAGAGGAGGTGAGGTAACTGCGGGCGGAGGATGTACCGTCCTGCGCCCGCCTGAAGACGGGAAAAAGCCATTGGCAAGGCCTGAATCATTTTAGCTTCCATGTGATCTGAAATCTTTTTTACCGTTCAGGAAAAGACGGAAAATCAAGGCATCTCCGGCAAACCGCGTATATTTCATCCGGAAAGACGCTTAAGAGGAGGCAAGAGAAAATGAATTTTGGGCAGATATGGCGCTATGTACCCGATGATGTGCTCGTTTTCCTGCTTCGGCAGGGTTTTGTACGGGATATTGCACTCAAGAACGCCGTCAGGCAGCTCTATAATCATTTTGTTGTCGTAAACGAGGAAAACTGGCCTGTAGGCATCCAGGAAGTGAGATACAAACTGGTCAGAAATCTGTTGCTGACCCTAGACAAGGCCTTTTCCGAGGGCCGGATATCCCAAAGCGTATGCAAGTCTCTTGTCCGTAATTTGATCGGGATGACAATCATGGGGGAAAAGGAACGGACGGAACAATGCGGTTTTTTCCCTCCGGCCCTCCTGACAATCAGCCCGACACAGCGGTGCAATTTAATGTGCAAGGGATGTTATGCGGCGAGTTCGTCCGGGACTTTCGGCACGCTGAAGTTCGAAATATTCGACCGGATCATAAGTGAGGCCAAGGAATTGTGGCGCGCCCATTTGACAGTTATTTCCGGGGGAGAGCCCCTGCTCTATCGCGATGGAGAGAAAACTCTCTTCAATATACTCGAACGCCATCGCGATAATTACTTCATGATGTATACGAACGGCACCTTGATCTCTCGGGAGACGGCACGGCGTATGGCGGAAGTCGGAAATATTTCTCCGGCTATTTCGGTGGAAGGGTTCGAGAAGCAGACGGACGCCAGGCGGGGAAAAGGCGTATTCCGAAAAATCGACCGGGCCATGGACAATCTGAGAAAGGAAGGAGTTCCTTTTGGCGTGAGCGTGACAGCAACGCGCGAGAACGCCGACCTCGTCCTCTCCGATGAACTGATCGACCACTATTTCCAGGAGAAAGGGGCCTTTTACGGATGGGTTTTCCAGTATATGCCGATCGGCCGTAGTTACACGGTGGATCTGATGGTGACCCCCGATCAGAGGAGGGCCATGTTCATGAGAGAGCAGGAGGTTGTGAACAATCGTCAACTGTTCCTCGTCGACTTCTGGAACGGCGGACCGTATTCGCTCGGATGCATATCCGCGGGCCGGAGATATTTCTACATTGATTGGAATGGCAACATCGCTCCTTGCGTTTTTTTCCCTTACTATCTCGCCAATATTTATGACCTCTACGGGCAGAACAAGACCCTCAATGATGTCCTTTTTTCACCTTATTTTGAATCCATCCGTAAGTGGCAGGATGAATACGGCTATGACCGCAGACCCGACAGGGTCAAGAACTGGATAGTACCGTGCCTCATCAGAGACCATTATGAAGAGGCGTATAAACTCATGAACGAATTCCATGTCAAACCGATGGATGCGGAAGCGGGTCAAGCTTTGCAGGATGAGGATTACCGAAAGAAGATGATCGAATACGGCAACAGAGCAAGAGAGATGACTCAGGAGATTTGGGATCGGGAATTCCTGAAGAACAGGCATTGAAACTCGTATCCAGGATTCGATTCTGCTGAGAGTTCCTTGCCGGGATCGTGACTCCTGAAAAACAGATATTGAGAGGCCGAAAAATGAACATTCTGCTGATTTATCCCCGGTATCCGGTGACATTCTGGAGTTTCCAGCATGTCTTGAAGTACGTGTCCAAGAAGGCCGCTTTCCCCCCTCTGGGGCTGCTCACGGTGGCCGCCATGCTGCCGGAGGATTGGAATTGCAGGCTCGTTGATTTGAATGTGCAGGCGCTGAAAGACAAGGATCTTATGTGGGCCGACTACGTAATGATCAGCGCAATGCTCATTCAAAGGGAATCGATTCATGCAGTTTTGAAAGAATGCCGATCCTTCGGGAAAAAGGTGGTGGCCGGGGGTCCTTTTGTCAACAGCATGCCGGAGGAATACGCCTACGGCATCGATCATTTGATCCTGAACGAGGCGGAATCGACACTGAAGCCCTTCCTCGAAGACCTCCGGAAAGGACAGCCGAAGAAGATTTACAGCGCGAGTGAATTCCCTGAGCTGGTGCAGACTCCCATCCCCCGCTGGGACCTGATAGATATCCGCAATTATGTGACCCTTTCCATCCAGTATTCCCGCGGCTGTCCTTACGATTGTGAATTCTGCGACATAACTTCGTTGTACGGAAGGCGACCGCGGCCGAAAAGAGCAGAACAATTCATCCGTGAGCTGCAGGCGATATATGACAGGGGCTGGCGGGGAACTATATTCATCGTGGATGACAATTTCATCGGCAACAGGAAGGAAGTCAGACAACTCCTCCGGGAAGTGATCAGCTGGATGAGAATCCATGATTATCCTTTCGGATTCGTAACGGAAACATCCATTCACCTCGCAGACGATGACGAGACGATCCATTTGATGACGGAAGCCGGATTCGACAGCGTCTTCATCGGACTTGAAACGCCCAATGAAGAAAGCCTGCTGGAGTGCTCCAAAAACCATAACTGTCGGCGGGACATGGTTGCCGCAATTAAAAAATTGCAGTCTGCGGGTCTACAGGTCCTCGGCGGCTACATTGTCGGATTCGACCACGATGACGAGACAATCTTTTCCAAGCAGATAAAATTCATACAGGAAACAGGAGTTGTCGCTGCCATGGTCGGTCTGTTGAACGCCCTGCCGGGAACACGCCTCTGGCAGAGATTAAAAAAAGAGAATCGTCTTGAGGGAAATGCGAGCGGCAGTAATACGGAATTGAATTTTATTCCGAAGATGGACAGGGAGAAACTCATCGAGGGATACCGGATGCTGGTCCGAACCATTTACACTCCCAGGAATTTATACCAGAGGATCTGCAATTTCCTGGATCATTACAAACCCCACCCATACAAGAGGAAAGGCATGAGCACGGCTTATAAAATAGCCTTCTTGAAATCTCTTTTTTACAACGGCGTCCTTGGCAGCGGCCCTTCTCAATGGTATTATTGGAAAACACTCATCAAGACGGTCCTCCAATACCCGGATTCTTTCCCGGAAGCGATGGCGCTCACGATTTTCGGAGATCATTTCCGGAAAATAGCCAGAGGGATTTAGGTGTCTTTCCTGACCAAAGGCGACATCTCCCATCCGGAGCCAAAATCCACGACTGGAAAAACAAAAACAGCATGCAGCTGAGCAATATGTGATATCGGCAGTAGACGACTGGAAAAACAAAAAACCCGCCTATCTTGTAAATTAATCACAATGGGGAAGTCCCGCAGGTTTCATGCCTGTTTCTCTTCGAAACTCCCATCAATTATCTTCTTGACCGGATACGTTTTTCAATATATAAGCGCGGTCTTGCGCTAATATAATGGTTTACCCTCCGTGGATGCCTGATTCAGCGTTTGCGTACCCAAGGAGTACTTTCTTCTTCGGGCAAGAAAAATATGGAAAATGAGTCTATTTCTCTCCTGGAACGTTTAAAGCGGCTCGTCCTGGGTCGTGAACGCAGCCCGACGGAACCGGGCATTTTTCACAAGCTCTCGCTTATCGCCCTGATGGCGTGGATTGGTTTCGGCTCGGACGGCATTTCCTCTTCGTGTTATGGTCCTCCGGAGGCATTCTTGGCGCTTCAGGGACACTACCATCTTGCCATAATCCTGGCGCTGATGACAGCAATTACAGTTTTTGTCATCAGCGCCAGCTATATGCAGATTATCGAGTTGTTTCCGACCGGCGGCGGGGCATACCTGGTCGCCAGCAAGCTTTTATCACCGAGGACCGGCATGGTAGCCGGATGCGCCCTCATTGTCGACTATGTGCTGACGATCACTGTCTCTATTGCCAGCGGGTCGGACGCTGTCTTCAGCTTCCTTCCCCTGCAGTGGCATCAGTATAAACTTCCTGTTATTTTCGTGATTCTTACACTGATCGTAATTATGAATTTACGTGGAGTGAAAGAATCCGTTGTTCCCATAATACCAATCTTCTTTTTATTTATTGTTACTCACGTCTTCGCCATCGGGTATGCCATTTTCGCCAATATTGAAAATATTCCCGTCGTTTTGAACCGAACCTCAGTAGAGATGCGCAATTCAGTATCCCAGCTCGGTGTATTGGGGGTATCTCTCCTGCTCCTTCATGCATACAGTCTCGGGGGAGGCACTTATACAGGAATCGAGGCTGTCAGCAATGGCATGAACCTCCTGCGGGAGCCCCGCGTGGAAACCGGAAAGCGGACAATGATATACATGGCGGTCAGTCTGGCGTTTGTCGCAGGGGGGTTGATTCTGGGATATCTTCTTTTGAAGGCTGTACCTGAGCCCGGCAAAACTCTGAACGCCGTTTTCTTCGAACGTATTATCAATGACGGTTTCGGGGGGCAGGTTTTCGTCATGGTCACTCTGGTTTCCGAAGCCCTGATATTGTTAGTTGCAACCCAGACGGGATTTCTGAGCGGCCCCGCTGTTCTTGCCAATATGGCCCTCGACGGCTGGATGCCGAACCGCTTTTCCGTGCTGAGCGATCATCTGGTGACTCAAAACGGAATTCTGCTCATGGGGATCGCTTCCATGATCCTTTTGTGGATTTCCAAGGGCTCAGTCAGTTTCCTGGTCGTCCTTTACAGCATCAACGTTTTTCTCGTCTTTTCACTTTCGCAACTGGGAATGGTGAAGCACTGGTGGGAAGTCCGCAACCGTGATCCGCGATGGCGCCCCAGAATACTGATCAACGGCATAGGGTTGATCCTGACCGTATTTATTCTCGTTACGGTAACCATCGTTAAATTTCATGAGGGCGGATATCTGACATTGATTGTGACGACATCTCTCGTGGCCCTGGCTTTACTCATCAAGAGGCATTACAGCAGCACCGCGCGCCTTCTCCAGCGGTTGGAATCCCTCTTAACCGCATCTCTTCCGAAGCGCCCAGCAGGCGCCGTGCCGGCCAGAACCGAATCCCCTAAGGAAAAGATATCATCCCGCGAAAATACTGCGATTATCCTGGTGAATGGTTTCGGGGGGCTGGGTTTGCACACTTTATTCAATGTGCTGAGAATTTTTCACGGCCACTTCAAACAATTCGTATTTCTGCAGGTCGGGGTTATAGACGCGGGCAGGTTCAAAGGGGTCGAAGAAATAGAAAACCTTCGCCTGGCAGTTGAAACCAGCTTACGCCAGTACGTGGATCTCATGAAATCCCACGGATACCGCTCGGAAAGCGTGTATGCAATGGGAACGGACGTTGTCGCCGAGGTCGGCAGGCTTGCCCTGCAGGTCGTGGAAAAATATCCATCCAGTGTCTTTTTTGCCGGTCAGCTCGTATTTCCCCGGGACACCATGATTACTCGGATTCTGCATAACTACACATCCTTCGCCATCCAAAAAAGGCTATATCAGAGCGGGATACCCGTGCTGGTGTTGCCGATCCGCGTCTGACTGGCCCGCGGCATCCGGCTCGGCCATCAGCACAAAAAAAGGTACGACAGGATACGGGAGTTCGCCGCCCCGGGAAAGGATTTTACTCCTGTCCGATATCGCCCTTTTCACAATGTGATTCAAGTATTTTAGACTCGACTTGGTATTTAAAATGAGTTAGTCTTTACACGAATCTGTGCTCGGGCTCCGCCCGCGGGTTCAGAAGGGAGTTGGAAAAGGCGAGTATGTCTACGATCGGTCACAATCATACGGAGCATTTTGTTCGTGGCAGGTTCAGAGCGAATCATGACCGGACTGCTATGATCATCCGTTACGATCTATTTAAACTCAGGCAGGTCATTTCCGATCTGAATGCCAGAATTTCCAGTTTTGCCATGTCCGACCAGTTTTACGATGAATACGAATTGGCCCTGTATGAGTACTTTGAATGGCGGGATATTTCTCTTGAAGGAGAAGAAGAATTTTCGGATGATTTTTTCCAGGATGAAGATGAATTCATAAAATTCCTCTCTTGGTATTGTAATTATTTCGTAACGGACGAATACAACAAAAACTTTCCCGAATTGTACATGCAATGCAAGCGCAACCGGCTGTCCGCTCTTGAGCTGGAGATGCTCCGGAGTTTTGCGGAATCTTTCTTGAGCGTTTACGAAGTCCAGAAGGTGGACCCTGGCAAAGGCATGGAAGTAAAAGACATTTTTCACAATGATGTATTTTATGTTATCGACGATCACCTTTCCAGGAAGGTATTCAAATGGGATCTTCTCTATGCCGGCCTGGTCGGAGCGCGAGGGATGTTTTTCCTGGGGGGATTTACTCCGGTAGTGATGCCGCCAAGACTGATATCTCATATCGAGAGGGGCATTTGTGAAATTTTCGAGGCGGAGAAAAAAGTATTTCCGACTTTGAAGGAATTCCTCAGGTTGAATTCTGCCGAAGTATATGCGCTCGTTGAAGAGTCGGTCGATCATTTTGACAAAAAACCGGCGATTAAAAACGCCGATGGAGAATCGCTGCTTTTTGTAACGTTTCTTTATCATGTCCGGGATACCGCCGCATTGATCGAGAAACTGGACAGGATGTCGGTTTTCGTCCGTGATCGCATTCAGACCGGTACCCAGGGAGAGCTGATCCGGGCCGATTACATCTGGATAAAAAAGAGGGGCGGCCGGAACAAAATCTGGGAAAACACGATCAGGGGTCTTCTTTTTTTGGAGAAGAACATGCTCAGGGTCAAGTGCAATTCACGGGAAAGAGCGGAAAAAATAAGGGTGACACTCAGTCGTCTGTTCGGCGATATGGTGGAATTGAAAATGGCCATTTACGATGATCCGGAGGACACACCCCAGGGGGCTGCGATCATGACGCCGACGCCTCCTGTTTCGTTGGCGGATAAGTGTGAAGACCCCGAATCACGGGATATGCTGAAAGAGATAGTACACTGCCATTACAAGAACTGGGTTCATGAAAAACTGCCGGCCATCGGGAATATCACTCCCATGGAAGCCATAGAAACTCCTCATGGCAAAAGAATACTGGTCGAACTCCTGAAAGAACTGGAAAATCAGAACGAGCGGGCGATCCGCAAGGGGATCAGGAATGCGGATATCCTCGCGTTCCCGGCGGATATGATCAGAAAGGAACTTGGGTTGTCCTGATACTTAGATATCCTATGTCGTTTTTCAAAAAAGAGCCGAAAAGAACGGAAACTTTCTACGATACCGGCCAGATCAAGGAGGAAAAGAGTTATTTAAACGGCAGGCTGGACGGAGATTACATATCATACTACAAAAACGGCCAAATCATGCTTAAGCAAGTTTACCGCAACGGACTTCGCGAGGGCGAATCAGTATCCTATTACCGCAACGGCGTCATTCGGGAAAAGGGTACTTTCAAGAAAGATAAACTGGAGGGAAGATACGAATCCTATTATGAAGACGGCCGGATCAAGGAAATAGAGCATTACAGGAACGGCAAGCTGGATGGGAAGTATATGTTCTATCTGCCCGACGGGACTATAAAGGAAGAAGAGCATTTCAAAGACGGCCGGTTTGACGGCGAATACATATCCTATTACCGTAGCGGGGAAATCCGGGAACGGGGATACTTCGCGAATGACAAAAGGGAAGGCGAATATGTCGCCTATTACCGAGACGGCAGTATAAAAGAGAAGGCCCGCTACAGAGATGGTAAGCTGGACGGCGAATTTGTCTTTTATAGGAAGAACGGGCTTATTTCGGACAGGGAGACTCTGGACAACGGAGAGCTTGTACTAGAAGAAAGCGAATCCGCCAACGCCGAGTTCGACAATATGCTCAAGAAATTGGAGAAGATCGAGAACAAGTAGACGGTTTCGGGGGCTGAGCTGCAGGAGAGAGACTATGATCAAGAAAATACTGATTCCCACTGACGGTTCCGATTACAGCCGGACGGCTCTTGAATACGGGATTTATATCGCGAAGAGACTCGATGCGCAACTGACTGGACTCCACGTAATCGATATCAAAATCGTCCAGGGACCTCTGTTCAGCGATATCGCTTTTTACAGCGGCCTGCCCGCCTACTACGAATTTCTCCCAAGGATTGAAGAGGCGCTGGATAAAAGGGCTGACAAGATCCTGGAAAATTTTGAGGAGTATTGTCGGAAATCGGGAGTTGTCCCGGAAATCAGAAAGGTACGGGGCATCATCGACGAGGTCATAATCGACGAGAGTGAAAATGCAGACTGGACCCTGCTGGCGCAACGGGGGGAACATTTTCATCTCAGCAAAGGAGGCCTGCTCGGTTCTACAGCAGAGGCGGTCGTGCGGAAATCCAAAAAACCCGTACTCATCACTCCGATGAAGTTCACAGAGATCGAAAGCATGGGCCTGGCGTACGACGGGAGCGCGCCCGCGGAAAATGCCCTGAAAATCGCGGCGGAGCTGTCAGCGGCAACGCGCTGGCCCCTTTCCGTCATTATTATCACCGAGGATCAGAATATTGCTTCAAAACTCGTGGGCAGGATCGAATCCTTCACCGAACAGTATGAAATCGATTGTGGAACGGTCGTGCTGAAAGGGAGGGAGGACCGGGAAATACTGAAATATATCCAGGAAGGTTCCGTTGAATTAATGATCATGGGGGCATTCGGCCGGGGAAGAGTTAAAGAGCTCCTGCTCGGAAGCACAACATCCTACGTTATAAGAAAGAGCACAATTCCGGTACTGTTGACGCGCTAGCATTCCTCGACGTCCCCGGAAAAAGCCTTTTTCATAAGAGCCCTCAGGTCCTTCAGGGCAGCGTGCCGGGTCAGATCATAATCGATGGGAGTAATAGTGATCATTCCCTTGCTCAGGGCACTGGCGTCGCAATCCATCCCTTCCGCTTCTGTCATCTGAGTTTCACCCGCCAGCCAGTAATAGATGTTTTCCCTCGGATCCACCCGTTTTTCGAAATTCTCGATCAACCGAGCTTTTCCCTGTTTGACAACAAGAACACCCCTGATTTCATCTTCCGGAAGAGCGGGAATATTTACATTCAGGGGGATGTATTTCATCGGATTGTCCCTTACCATGAATAAAGCCATTTTCCGGGCAAATTTCGCCGCGAACGAAAAGTCGCTTTCCCGGGAATGGCTATCCAGGGATACGGCAATGGATGGAACGCCCAGAATAGCACCCTCGGTTGCCGCTGAGACAGTTCCCGAGTAAATCACGTTAATCCCCACATTGGCGCCGAGATTGATACCCGACACCACCAGATCCACAGGGACATCGGACAGGGCCTTTATGCCGATCTTGACGCAGTCGGCTGGCGTGCCGGCTACCGCATACCCCAGAAAATGACCGTTTTTGTTGGCCTTCCTTAACATCAGGGGACGTGAAATAGTAATTGCGTGACCGACTGCGCTCTGTTCGGTTTCCGGCGCCACAATAAGGCAGTCTGCAATTTTGGAGAGTTCTCGATGAAGGGCGCTCAGGCCTCTTGCGTATATCCCGTCGTCATTCGTCAGTAAAAAACGCATCTGTTTGATATTCCTCAAAGCATTTGCCTTTAATGTACTGCTTATGAGCTGGCTTGTCAATGAGCCCGCAGTCAAGGCAAAAAAAGGCCCGGGACTGGTTCCGGGCCTGATGAGCGCTGGCATGTAATATCGCAGGCGAGTATTGCCGGCCTGCCGCTATTTGACCTCTTCGAAGTCCGCATCCACTACATCATCGTCTTTCTTCCCTGCGCCCGGCTGCGGACCGGCTCCTCCCGCCTGTTCAGCTGATGTCTTGGCGTACATGGCCTCGGCAAGTTTGTGAGAGGCCTGCGTGAGTTCTTCCTGCGCGGATTTGATGGCTCCGATATCGTCTCCTTCCATGGCTTTCTTGACCCTGGAGATCGCCTCTTCGATTCTTGTCTTGTCCGCCGGACTTATCTTGTCTCCAAACTCCTTCACATTCTTTTCCGCGGAATATACGATGGAGTCGGCCTGGTTCCGGGCTTCTATCAGCTCCCGCTTCTTCCTGTCGTCTTCCGCATGCGACTCCGCCTCCTTGACTAATTTGTCGATTTCCTCCTTCGACAGACCGCTGGAAGCCGTGATCTTAATACTCTGCTCCTTGCCTGTGCCCAGATCCTTGGCTGATACATGGACAATTCCATTCGCGTCAATATCGAACGTAACCTCTATCTGGGGAATGCCTCTCGGCGCCGGAGGAATGCCGACCAGCTCGAATCTCCCCAGGGTCTTGTTATCAGCGGCCATGGCTCGCTCGCCCTGAAGGACGTGGATGCTGACGGCGGGCTGATTATCCGCGGCGGTTGAAAATATCTGGCTCTTCCTGGTCGGGATCGTCGTATTCTTTTCAATTAGCTTTGTCATCACTCCGCCCAGTGTCTCAATCCCCAGCGATAGTGGAGTAACATCCAGAAGCAGTACATCTTTTACCTCGCCTGAGAGTACCCCCGCCTGGATTGCCGCACCGACAGCGACCACCTCGTCCGGATTCACCCCTTTGTGCGGCTCTTTTCCGAAAATTTCCCTTACTTTCTGCTGGACACGGGGCATCCGGGTCATCCCGCCCACGAGAACGACTTCGTCGATCCCATCCGGCGAAAATCCCGAATCTTTAAGGGCTATCCTGCAGGGCTGTTCCAGTTTTGCAATGAGGCTCTCCACGAGTTGCTCCAGTTTGGCCCTGGACAGCCGCATGGTCAGGTGTTTAGGACCGGCTGCATCGGCTGTTATGAACGGCAGATTGATTTCCGTCTCCAGAGTTGTGGATAGTTCCATTTTTGCCTTTTCCGCTGATTCCTTGATCCTCTGCAGGGCCATTCTATCCTTCCGCAGATCGATTCCCTGGTCTTTCTTGAATTCATCGCAGATGAAATCAATCAACTTCTGATCGAAATCCTCCCCGCCAAGGTGTGTATCTCCGTTTGTCGATTTGACCTCAAAAACGCCTTCGCCGAGTTCCAGGATTGAGATATCGAAAGTACCCCCCCCGAGATCGAAGACTGCTATTCTCTCGTCTTTTTTCTTGTCAAGCCCGTAGGCAAGTGATGCGGCGGTCGGCTCATTGATGATCCTCAAGACATTCAAGCCCGCGATCTTCCCTGCGTCCTTTGTGGCCTGCCTCTGCGAGTCATCAAAATAAGCGGGAACCGTGATCACGGCATCAGTGACCTTTTCGCCCAGGTAGTCTTCCGCGGTCTGTTTCATTTTGCCCAGGATCATTGCAGAAATCTCGGCAGGGCTGTAATTTCTTCCCTTTATGGTCACCTGGGCGTCGCCGTTGGGGGCCTCCGTGATCTTATAAGGAATAATGCTTTTGTCGTACTGAACCTCTTTCGAGGTGTATTTGCGCCCGATAAGCCTTTTTATGGCGTACACGGTATTTTCCGGATTTGTGATTGCCTGCCGCTTGGCGGCTTGGCCGACCAGTCTTTCTCCCTTATCCGTAAAGGCGACCATGGACGGCGTTGTACGTCCACCCTCCTGATTGGGAATCACAACGGGATCACCGCCTATCATTACGGCTACGCACGAATTCGTGGTACCCAAATCGATTCCAATGATCTTACCCATGATTAATAATCCTCCTTATATTACGTATTTCCCTGGCTTTTATCCTCGTCATCCGAAACGTGTTTCGAAACGGATACTTTTGCCGGTTTGAGCAAACGGTTGTGCAGCAAGTATCCTTTTTCAAATTCTTCAATGATTTCATTATCCCCGTGTTCCTTGCTCTGCACTTTCAAAACGGCTTCGTGAATATTCGGATCGAATTCCTTACCAACCGATTCGACACGCCTTACGCCATGTTTTTCCAGGAATTGGAGCAGTTGGCTGTGAATAATTTTAAGGCCGTGCAGAAACTTATCATTGCCTCCCGCGTTCTGCGCATGATCAAGCGCCCGATCCAGGCTGTCCATGACCGGCAGGATATCTTTGATGAAGGTCTCATTGCCGAATTTGATCAGGTCGGCCCGCTCTCTGGCGGCGTGTTTTTTATAATTATCCAGTTCAGCGGAAATACGCAGATATTTATCGTAGTTTTCGGCTGCTTCCTTTTCTTTTTCTTCCAGCCTTGATTGGAGTTCTTTCAGGGAAGCTTCCTTTTCAGCGTCTGTTTTTTCCTGTTTTTCTTCGGTTTGCGGCTTTTCTTGATTTTTTGTATTCTGGTTCTTTTTTTCCGAGTGCTTTCCCATATATTCCCTATTTCCTTTCAGTTTCCGTCCGGTCTTGGCAGCGACGGATGATCTGTTCGGAATCAATTACTTGTGGTCCGGCCTTTGAAACAGTTTAAAATCCACCATCTCGCAGATAGCATGTCCGACAGTGATATGAACTTCCTGAATTCGGGGCGTGCTGTTTGAGGGGACAATGAGCGAATAATCTACAGTTTTTGCTATGCTCCCCCCATCTTTTCCGGTGAGCCCTATGGTGATCATCCCTATTTTTCTCGCAGCATCGAGGGCTTTGATAATGTTAGGGGATGTCCCGCTGGTGCTGATTCCCCACGCCACATCTCCGGCCTGTCCGACCGCCCTGATCTGCTTGGAAAAAATCTCAGAAAAATCGTAATCATTGCCGATACTTGTAATTACCGAAGTATCGGTACTCAGCGCGATAGCAGGAAGCGGGGGGCGTTCAATGATGAACCTGTTTATGAATTCAGCGGCTATATGCTGGGCGTCCGCCGCACTCCCTCCGTTGCCGAAGATCAGGATTTTATTACCCCTGTTCAGGGCTTCTGTTATCGCGTCGACGACCTTTACCATTTTTTCGAGGTTTTCGTTGATGAAAACCTCCTTAAGCTGGCTGCTTTCTTTGAAAATTCTTAAAAGAATGTCTTCAATATCTTCCATCAGTCCATTGCGGCTTGCAAATACAATTTTCTACGGATCGCGAATTCAGAAGATAATATATTTACGGATTTCGCCGTGTCAAGGCGCGTGGTAATTGGAAGTTTCATCCCAAAGAAGAGACAGCCCGCAAATTTCTAAATGAAACTGCGATATTGCTGGATTCGAGATTAAAAACCCTTGACTCAGAACTGTTTTTTTAGCCTGAATTGATGCTCCTCGAGACGTCTCTGAGTTCGGCGAGCTTCCCTTTGTTGAGACTCGATGTCATTGCGAAGTATCCGGTGATTTTGGAGATTCCATCCAGTTCCCTCGATCCGCAGGCAGCGCATTGTTCTTTATGATGGCCCCTGGATATCTCTTTGCACCGTTTACACAGCGTAAATTCAGGGGAGAATGTAATCCGGCTGTTTTTGGTATTATAAAAAACCTCTTTTACAAAGGCGGATAGAAGCTCTGGGGCGGGAAGAGTCTCGCCGAGCCATATCTGGTTCAGCGCCCCGCCTTTGATGAAAGGATGGAAATCTCCTTCCGCTTTTATCAATTCCGGTGTCCCGAGGCTCGGGATGCCGGCGAGAAGGCTCGAGTTCGAATAGTAGACGCCTCCGGTCAGGAGATCCCCTTTGATATGGCGTCCTGCATCAGGGGAGAAGCATTTGAGGTCCAGCCGGGCGAATCGATGCGCCGCTGTCTCCGCAGGTGTCTGCGCCAGGACGATTTTCAGACCGTATTTCCGGCTGAGCTTATCTGCGATCATGCCCATATGTTTTATGATCTTCAGCCCGAACTCCCCATGTCTTTCTTCCCTCTTTGCAGCGCCCCGGTGAATCGTGACAAGCTCATGCAATCCGACCACGCCGATGAGGTATGTCGAGCAGTTCATGTCAAGGTAAGGCGATCCGTCCACGTCCATTGATAGGAATGCCAGGGGACCGCTCTCGCCGAATGAGAGCAGTTTTTCGATGAAGGACTTTTTCTCGGCATGGGCCCTGGCGGCGACATCCATCAGGCCGGAAAGCAATGAAAACAGCCTGGCATCATCCCCCCTTGCCTTGTATCCAAGTCTCGGCAGATTTAGAGTAGCGTTGTGGACGGCCGCCTGTCTTGATTTCCAGAAGCTCTTCGCCCCCGGTCCACGCGGTCGACCCGCCTCTTGCCTATCGAAGACGAAAAAGGGATTCCCCTTTTCAGCGGCGACACCGCACACATGCCTCAGAAAATCCTCATGCCCTTCTGTCCGGAAGAATTTTTCCGAGATGTGGATGACGGGTCGGGGAAAGAAAAAAGGCTTTCCGGCGGCATCTCCTTCTCCCATGACATCGAAAATCGCCCGAACGAAACGGCGGGCATCGCCCGCGTAGTCGCCGTAATTTTTACCCGTGAGTTTACCTCCGGGGCCGATGGCCGGGACGTGCTCGAAATAGTCGGGAATTTCCCAGTAAAAACCGAGATCCGTGTACATTACCTGGCCCCCTCTTGAAACGGCGAGCTGAGAGAATTCGTAGACCAGCATCTGGGCGAGCTGTTTTACTTCCTCGTCACTTGAACGGGTCAGATAGGGCGCAAAGGAAATATTGACCGCGTCCCATTCAATGGGTCCTGCGAAGTTTCCCTGGAGGGCTGCGCTGAACCTGATCATGTGCGCCAGCAGCACCTCCGCATGCTTTGCCGGCTTGGCAATGGACGGGATATTGGGAAGGTCCAGCCCGAATTTCTTTATATGTTCAAGAGTCTGTTTTGATGAGTACGGCCGGTCTGCATACCCGAGGTCATGCAGGTGGAGATCGCCGCGAAGATGCGCATCGCTGACTTCCCGGGAAAAGATGTTGTGGAGGGCATATTCCCGCTTAATGCCCCCGGCCAGCGTCAGGTTCGTCCCTTCCGGCCAATGGGGGATATTAGCGTTCTCCCGGTTGCGGTGCATGATCAGATGGCCGATATCGTAAATGGGAAAACCCAGGCGGGCGTGCATCCTTCGTTCCTGCTCGAGCCCGCGTTCGATAAGCTTCGCATTTACCAGTTCTCTGATCAGGGGAGCCGTGAGTGTTCCGATGCTGGATGAGAAAATCTGCTTTTCGACCTCCCTGCTGATGGCTTCCGCCGTGTCGCTATCAACGTAAGTCTCAAGGATCAGGGCGTCTATGATCTTCTGTCGGTTCCACTGGACAACATCCTCACTGGAAGTCCTGACAAAAAGGGTAATATCAGTCGAGTCCCTGGAATCAGTATTTTTGCCGGCCACTTTCACGCAACCTGTTTTTTTTCCATGCTGTTCGAGAGTTTTCTGATCTGCCTGACAGCCTGCCTGATTCTGTTTTCATTTTCCACAAGGGCAATGCGCAGATATCCCTCCCCTTCGGGACCGAAACCGATGCCGGGAGATACGGCGACTTCCGCCTCCTCCATAAGCTTGATCGAAAAATCCATGGAGCCCATCTCACGGAACGGATCGGGGATCGGCGCCCAAACGAACATGGAGGCTCTCGGCCTCTCTACGTTCCATCCGATGCTGTTGAGACCGTCGCAAAGGACGTTTCGCCTTCTCTCATATATTGCGGCTTGTTTCAATACGGTTTCGTCGCAATCCCGCAGGGCAATGATGGATGCGATCTGAACTGCCTGGAACAGCCCGTAATCATAATATCCTTTGATTTTCCCGAGCGCCTCCACTATCTTCGGATTCCCCAGGCAATAACCGACGCGCCATCCGGCCATGTTGTAGGATTTGGACATTGTCCCGAATTCAACAGCCAGGTCTTTTGCGCCTTTGACTTGTAAAATGCTTGGAGCCTCGTAGCCGTCGAATGTAACCCTGCCGTAAGCGAAATCGTGGACAATGATCAGGCGGTGCCTTCTCGCTATCCTGACGGCCTCCTCGTAAAAGCCGATATCCACTGTCCGAGCAGTAGGGTTGTGAGGAAAATTGAGGAAAATGACTTTGGGAGCGGGAGAGGATTTCCTGCATAGATCATCAACACTTCTCAGAAAAACCTCGTCTTCGGACAATGGGACGCGCAGGACGGTCGCCCCGGCAATGACGGCGGAATAAATATGGATGGGGAAGGCGGGGACAGGAACGAGGGCGACTTCACCGGGTCCGAGCAGTGCCAGCGACAGGTGCGAGACTCCTTCTTTTGACCCGATAGTGCAGATGATTTCCGTCTCCGGGTTCAGCTTCACCTGGTATTGCCTCTCGTAATACTTTGAAATCTCCCTGCGTAGATTGTAAATTCCCGGGGCGACCGAGTAGCGGTGATTCCTTGTGTCGCGGACCACTTCGCACAATTTATCCACGACGGGCTTTGGCGTTGGGTCGCTGGGATTGCCCATTGCGAGATCAATGATATCGATCCCGGCTTTTCTTTTTTCCAGCTTGATTTTATTGATCCTGCCGAACAGGTAGGGCGGCAGGAGGTCCATTCTTTCAGAGAACCTTATAAAGTCATCCGATATCTCCATTTTTCTTCTCCTGTAATCTCTTCAAAATAAAAAAGGGCCGTATGTAACAGGTCCCGGGCCCTTTATGCAATAAGGCCACGGGCAAACATTTTTGCTGCCCATGGCCTGTGGAATTGTCGACAAAATCAAAAAGAACCGTCACACGCCATGGGCTATTTAGCCCTGGCGGCTGCAACTGCTGCAAACATGGCCATGACGATTCTCATTGAAAGCTCTTAATATATACGAAGTTGCCAAAAAGCATATTCGTAATTTCATCGATTGTCAATGTTTTTCAGTAAGCCTTAAAGCTCCTTAACCTTTACGTTCAGATATTCGTTTTCGCCTGAGCCCCGAGTCCGCAAAGGACCTTGCCAGCAGCCTGCGTCAGTTCGCTGTCATAAAGGTGATTCAATGAAAACACGCGCATATGCACAACACGGGCCGGAATAAATCTGTAAATATCGAGGAGCGGTTCAGGAGAGGTCGTTTCTGTCGCCGGATTGTAAATATTGATCCGCTTCTCGCTCTCCGACATCGGATTAACTGGCCTGGGGTCCTGGGTTGCGAGATCCACCCGGAATTCCAGTCTTTTCAGCCTCCGGGGCAGTTGTTGCCGGATCTGCTCCTGATAATCCGCCGCGGTTGCGAATCTGGCGCCTTTCTGTATCTGGTCGATGGAGAGTTCCGCCGAGAAAGACATCTTCCATTTGACTCTTCTTTCATGGAGTTTTTGCCACTCCCTCGCCAGGATTCTCTTTTTTGCATTCTTTTCATGCAACCAGCTTCTGACCGCCTCGAAAAGGTGCCATTCATCGCAGTCCAGATAAGAATCCAGATCTTTCGCGGGATTCTTCGGATACAGGATCGCCATGGTATCGTGGAAAATATCCTGTAAGTGAAGATCCAGTGCCCGGGTTGTCCTGTGGTAATAAACATTGGAATAAAGGTTAAGTCTTGCATTCAGAAAACGGCTGAGCGCGGATGTGCCCGCCTGGTGAAGCGTCAGCCCTTCCCTGGTGAAGAAGGTATATGAGCGCAGTCTTGTAATATCAACGATATCAAGGGAAAATCCCGTCATATAAGCGTCGCGCTGAACGTAATCGAGATTGTCCACGGTATATATTCCGGAAAAGAGCTGTCTCAGGTACGACAGCCACTCCGGCGCTTTCTCTTCCCTGCCGTCCGGCATCTTGATCAGGAAAGCGATCTGGCCGGGATCAAGGTACTCCCCTCTGCCGAAGGGTCCGTTGGGGCTTCTCCTGATGTTCCTGATGATCTTTCCCAGTCTCCGGATAATGATCTGCTGTCCCAGCATCTCGTGATTCAGATTATAACGATTGAGGAAGTGATCGTCGAAAAAGTGCCCGTAAGGGCCGTGTCCGACATCATGAAGAAGTCCGGCCACGCGGAGACATTCTTCGACAAAATTGATGGTGGGTATTTCTCTGCAGATTTTCGCCAGGCTTGGGTACAGGTATCTTCCGAATTCACCGGCAATATGCATTGTTCCCAGAGAGTGCTGGAACCTGCTGTGTTCCGCCGAAGGGTAGACCCATCGGGCGCTCTGGAGCTGGTAAATCCGGCGCAGCCTCTGCATCCAGGGCGAATCTATCAGGTCGCGTTCCGTTTTTTCTTCCGGAGCATCATCCGGAGAGTTGATAGTAAACCATGCATACTGGTATATGGGGTCCGCGATCAGGGCCTTTCCTTCAAAAACCTTCGCTGGTTCCGGAAATTTCTGTCTGGGCCTGCTTGTTCTCACTTCTTTCCGACTACGATAATAAGATTGTATACTGAAGACCAGGTTATGGGTTTCATAGCTGTGCCGGCGCCGAGTTTGTTCGCGATATTTTTTGCCTCGTTTTCTGAATCAGCCGCAAAGAACACGGTTGTCGCCGCGAAAGAGCGGGGGGCGCGATCCACCTTTTCAATCCTGTAGCCCATCCCCGTCAGCTTGCTGGAAAGTGCCCGGGCTGAAGATAGCCTACTGTTGCCTGCAAGAATTTTGATCCGCAGGGATTTTATGCTCTCCTTTTCCGCCGCTGCCTGAGCCTCCGCCTTCATCGCTTTCTGCTTATCGGTCTCACCCGTTGCCTGCGCGGGTTTCTGACATTTTTTCAGTTCTTCACTCATACCGGTGATCTGAGTATTCAGGGCGGCTTTTTCCCCCTCAAGCCTGGCGATCGTCTGGTCTTTTTCGCCTGCGGCCTTATCCCGGGCTTTTACTGCGGCATCAAGTCTTGCGAGCTCCTTCTTCAGGTCCTCGTTGCGTGCAGAGAGCTCCTTGATCTCTTTTTCGTAGCTGCCGTCCATGCATTTTGTCAATCCGCTGCAACCTGAGATCGTAAATGCCATGATGAGAATCGATATAAATAAGAATCTCTTATCCATGATCTGCCTCCTTGGCGTTTGGTTCGTGCCCTTCGCTACATGGAGATATATTAAAAAAAGGAAAAAATCCATCAAATTCGCAGGATCGGATCCAAAGAAAGATTTGCTATTTCATCCGATCATGAATAATATACGCCGAGTATTCATATCGAAGGTCTGATAATGCGATCCAGTGTGCGCATTCTTTTGATCCTGCTTTCACTGTGGGTCATATTTTTGCCGCCCCCGGCCAGGGGAGCGGAGAAATTTCCGGCGCCCACGGGAGCAGTCAATGATTTTGCCGGGGTCATCCCGCCGCCTTACCGGGAGAAAATGGAAAATCTTGCGCAGGAGGTGCTCCGGAAAACAGGGACATCCATTGTCGTCGCCGCTTTTCCTGCAATCGGGGACGCTTTTCCGGAGGAGTTTGCGAACCGGCTCTACCAGGCCTGGGGGATCGGCGGAAAAGGCGAGGACAAAGGCGTTCTCATTTTTCTCTCCGTGAAGGAGCGCAAGATCAGGATAGAGACGGGCTACGGCGTAGAAGGAATACTGCCCGACGGACTGGTGGGGGAGATCCTGGATCGGGATGTTGTTCCATATTTGAAAAAGGGGGATTACGGCGCAGGACTGTATAATGCAATGGCGGACGTCTCGTCGGTTGTAGCACGGGATGCGAACGTCACATTGAGAGGCCGGCCCGAAAGCGCCCGGCAGCCGCCGCAATATTACCTTCCCCTGCACGGGAATATCTGGACATGGATTTTACTGGGCCTGATCATCTCTCTCCTTCTGGGTACCCGGACGGGAAGATGGATCCTGTTATACATGTTTTTGAGCGGTGGCCACGGCGGGGGCACGGGGTTCGGTGGTTTCGGCGGCGGTGGGTTCGGCGGTTTCGGTGGCGGATCGAGCGGGGGTGCAGGAGCGGGGAGAGATTTTTAGGGCAGCCCCAAGGCGCGCAGCTGAGAGTAAAAGGAAGGACAAGGGAGGATTATGGCAGGAATACCTGGGAAGCCGGACGAAATTTTTCCGGGAATTACGCGGGATTTTCAGGAGATCTTCGGAAACGATCTCGTTTCCATTATTCTGTATGGAAGCGGGGCGAGCGGACATTATATCCCCGGGAAGTCGGATATCAATTTTCTCGTGATCCTGACAGAGGCCGGCATGGAAAAAATCGAAAAGGTTTTCTCCGTAATTCATAAGTGGCGCAAGAGAAAGGTCGCAGTGCCTCTCTTTATGACACGATCTGATATGTGTTCGTCGCTCGATTCGTATCCAATTGAATATTTGAACATGAAAAGGACTTATCAGACTGTTTACGGCGAAGATGTCCTGGGAGAGCTGAAATTTGATCCTGCTTTCATCCGGCTGCAATGCGAGCGGGAGTTAAAGGGAAAATCCCTCCTGCTCCTCCAGAGATTCCTCGAGACAGAGGGAGAAAGCAAAAAGGTGAGGGAATTGATGGAAGCATCGATAACGGCGTTTCTTTCTGTTTTCGCGGCCCTGTTGTTTCTTAAAGGAGCGGAGATACCCCGGGACAGGCGTGAAATGATCCGTGCCTCCGCGGATGCCTTCGGCCTGGACCCGGAAGTCTTTTTGAAGTGTGTCGACATGAAAGAAGGGAAAGCCGAATTCAAGGCGGGGGAGATCCTGAAGTCTTTCAGGAGCTACCTTAAGGAGGTCAGGCGCCTGGCTGAGGTTGTCGATCAGATGAAGGTCGAATGATGCCGGCGCTTATTCATTTCGAAGGAGGTTTGTATGACGAGCAGTAAAAGAAATCTCATTATAGCGCTGGCGATCTTCATTGTCGTCTCTTTCTCGCTGTATTCCTTTTTCAAGGGGACTTACAACCGTCTGGTCGCCCTCGATGAGCAGGTGAAAGCGTCCTGGTCCCAGGTGGAAAACCAGTTGCAGAGGAGATATGATCTCATTGCAAACCTGGTGGAAACGGTGAAGGGATATGCGAAACACGAGAGAGATGTCCTGATCGAGGTCACCAATGCCCGGGCGAAGGTCGGCGCGGCGAAGACTGTTTCTGAAAAGATTGAGGCCAACAATGAATTGTCAAATACATTGAGCCGACTGCTCGTAGTAGTGGAAAGATATCCCGATCTCAAGGCCAATCAGAATTTCATCCGCCTGCAGGATGAACTGGCCGGGACGGAAAATAGGATAGCCGTCGAGAGAAGGCGTTATAACGAAGCAGTGCGCGGGTACAATGTGCAGGTGCGGAGCTTTCCGGCCAATATGGTGGCGGGCCTGTTAGGTTTTTCTACTGCTCCGTTCTTTGAGGCCCCCCAGGCGGCAAGGACGGCCCCGCAAGTGAAATTTTAATTTAAGGCAGAAGGCAAAAGGAAACTCAACACTCTTTTGTCATTGGCCATACGCCTTATTTCGCCAAATACCCTCCGTCGTTCACTAGAACATGGCCGGTCATGTAAGCCGACGCATCGGATGCCAGAAATACCGCAACGGCCTTCATGTCATTGATGTCACCCGTGCGCCGAAGGGGGATTTCTTTCAAAATAACTTCGTAAGCCGCCTTGAATTCAGGTTTCTCGATATAAGCCATCATGTCCGTGCGGAAAAACCCCGGCGCGATTGCGTTCACCCGGATATTGAAAGGAGCGAGTTTAACCGCCAGATTCCTGGTCAGGAGGTTGATTGCCGCTTTTGTGGAATTATAGGGGACTGCAGGGTGCATTGCTTCTTCGGAACCTCTGAAGCCCATGATGGAAGATATGTTGATGATATTGCCGCCGCCCTGATCCCGCATGTGCCTGGCGATTTTCTGTGTAAGGATCCAGACCCCCCGCACATTGATATTGAACATCTGGTCCCATCTTTCCAGCGGGAAATCCAGAGTGGGTGCTCCCCAGGTCATCCCAGCGTTATTCACTAGGATGTCGATTCTGCGGAATTCTTTCTCGGCCGTGACTACCAAGTTCTCGATATCCTTTTCGCTCCCCAGGTCGCACGCGACCGGCAGGACGCGGATGCCGAACGCCTTCGTCAGTTCAGCGGCCGCGGATTCAAGATTCTTCAATTTTCGTGAGGCGATAATCAGATCGGCGCCCGCTTCCGCCAGTCCAGTGGCAATGAACTTCCCGATTCCGCGCCCGCCGCCCGTGATCAGGGCGGTCCTACCGTTCAATCTGAATAGATCCTGCACTCTCATTTTCTTAATCCTCATTCTGTTTTTTTCCGGATTTCTGCTCTTCGTGAATATTTTCTTTGAATTCCTTCTTCAAATTCTCCGTCGAGTTTCTCTTCAGATGGTGTTCAATATCCATGGGCTGGTACAGCGAATCCCGAAACTTGTAAAAACCTCTGAATACCTGCTGCATGCCGAATATAAAGGCGGCCGCCAGAGCGGATGCGAGGAAAAGGACCAGAAACCAGCCGATCGTCCGGATGGTGATTTTTTTCCGTTTAAGCTTTCGATTAAGGCCTTCCAGTCTGGCATTCTTTAATTCCAGGTCATCCTTCTCCTTTTTGACAGACTCTATCTGCCACTGAAGAGCGGCACATTTATTTTCCAGCTCCGTATTAGCCTTCCGGAGACCGTTGTTACTGACGATCAGCCTGTCTTCCAGTCTCTTGATCCGCATCTGGTTACGGATCCTCAATACGAACTCTTCACGGTCAAAAGGCCTGGCGATGAAATCATCGATGCCGCTTTCAAGGACCGCCGCGCCCATCTTCTTTTCTTCCGAAACGATAACGATCTTGTTCAGGGAGAATTCCGGGTAAGCCCTCATGGTTTTTGTCAATCTCAGGATGTCGGAATTCGGCGCGGAAAGATCGAAGATAATCAGGTCCGGCATGGACTTCAATTCTCTACTGACGGCCTCATCTGCGCTCTTCGCCGTTTCGATGCTATATCCGCATTGCCCGAGGACGCCGGCCATCCATTCCAGGGATTCGAGGTCGTCGTCCACAATCAGGATGTTCCCTTCATCCATAAGACACTTTTTCCCGCAATCCTTGAAATGCAATCGGTTCCGCGGCCCAGAGGCCTTATCTGACAGGCGAGGGGCCGAAAATGGAGCCGTCCGGCATTATCTCGACGAACTCCTTGCCTTTTCTTACCATTCTTGTCAGAATGGCCGGAATCTGCTTGTCCCTCGTTGAGAGGATCACCTCATCCACTTTGTCGAAATTACATAACTCTTTCATGGTCATGATCGTCGGCAGGACCATGTTGAATCTTTTTTCCCGATAAGATACCAGCGCCTCCTGAGGCGTGATCCACACGTGATCAGTCAATTCGAAACCATCATGGAGCGCTTTTTGATTCTGCGGGGCTTCGGCTACGAAGAACCTGACATCATAGCGCAGAGGCAACGGCTCCGGAGTAATCCAGTGGGAGTAATAGTGAAGCCTGTCTGTAGAGAGTGTGAGTTTTTCCTTTCTGAGTATATCCTGAAATTTCATCCGACCGGTGTAAAGTTCCTTTCGATAACCGCTGATCCTCTCCCGGATTTCCCCGGATTCCAGGGAAACGGGGCAACCGCGCCAGTCATAGGCCATTAAAATGCCGACCTCCTCAAACGTCTCCCTGATGCCCGCAATCCAGGCAGCCAGTGAGAATTCCGGGGGAACCATGTCCCGGATGACGAGTCGCGCATGCTTCTGATCGAGACCCGTACAGAAGCCTTCCATCTCGTCCGAGCAGTCGTCCTCATCCAGACATCCTCCAGGAAATACATAGGAATCAGCCACGAACCGGCTTGCCGGATGCCTGCGGACCATCAAAAGCTCCAGAGGCCCTCTGGAGGGATCCCGGCTTTCCCGGATCAGTATTACGGTTGCCGCATGGCGCGGTTTTACTGGCATCGCGCTGAGAGAATCTTTCTATAGACTTGGCCCGCCGTTCCTGCTGAGGCAGGCAATAACTTCAATGTGCTTTGTCTGCGGAAACATATCCACGGGCTGCAATGCGTCGAGCTTGAATCCGCGAGCCGTGAGAAATTTTACATCCCTCGCCTGGGTCGCGGGATCGCAGGATACATAGACGATTTTCCGGGGAGCAAGATCCAGGATGCCCGAAAGAGCCCGGCTGTCGCAGCCAGTCCTGGGAGGGTCAAGAAGGACAATATCCGGCCTGATACCCTTTTCCGTCAACTGGAAGACCCGGTCCTCCACCTGCCCTCCGAAAACCGAGGCATTAAATATTCCAGAGTTTTTAAAATTCGTCAAGGCACAATAAACCGCCTCCGGATCCGTTTCGATTCCATAGACCCTTCCGGCGCGTCCGGCCATGAACATGGAAAAAAGCCCCGATCCGCAGTAGCAATCCAGAACTGTTTCTCCTTCTTTCAGCCCGCTCATCTCGAGTACGGTCTCGATGAGCCGTCCCGTAAGGGACGTGTTGGCCTGAAAAAAGCCGCGATAAGGCACCTTCAGCACCCTGCCAAGGACGTTGCGCGTTACATATTCCGGGATACCGAACCCTGTTTCCGCATCTTCGGTTCGGACCTCATCATCCAGGTCTGAAGGCGGCTGCGCCCAGAATATCCGGGTCGCATTCTCCGACACCGGCCATCCGTCAAGGAATGCTTTGCGGAACTTACTGAAAACACGATTGATACTCTCCTCCAGGATTTCGCACCGCTCGATATCCACCACACGTGTCCCGCCGGCGCTCATGAACCCGATGGCCGGGCGGCTTCCTCTTGCGGGATTCAGGTGAAATTCGGCTTTGCAGCGGTAGCCGAATCGTCGGCCGGAAGGGATGATTTCACGGACCGGGGCAGACCGGAATCCGGCGATCCTCTCGAAGGATTCTGCGACTTGCCTCTGCTTAATGGCCAGTTGATGCTCATAAGCTATATGCTGGTAGTGACAGCCTCCGCACAGACCATAATAACAACAGAGTGGAGTTGTCCTTTGCACGGAGGGGGTCGCGATTTTCTCGATGCGCCCTCTTGCATACGTCTTCTTTGTTTCTGCAATCCTGATTTCGAGGTGATCGCCCTCTGCAGCATAAGGAACGAATACAACGAAATTATCCAGCCTGCCGACTCCGTGACCGCCGAAAGCGACTTTGTCCACGGTGATCCGGACCCGGTCACCTTTTTTGAGAGGCTTCATTTTACAGCTCAGACCTATAAAGATATGATTCTATATCATCTTTTCCCGTTTCCGTAAATCAAATGGATTATTTGCCCTTTACAAAAAGGGAGAATGCTGTTACTTTCGAGCGCATTTGCGCCTGGATTTTTTCATGGGGAAAAAATCGATTATCTGTCCCACATGCAGAAAACTGATCAGCTCCGACGAGCTGAACTGTCCGTACTGCGGCTTGTCGCGGCCCGGCTCCTGGTGGAACATCAGGAATCCGGGAAATTATTTACGCGATCCCTCTGACGTGATTCGGTTGCTGATATATACGAATATCGCCCTTTATATCCTTTCCATTTTTCTCAATCCATCAAGCACAGGAATGTCGGCGAATCCGCTGACCTTTCTTTCGCCTTCCGATGAAAGCCTTTTCCTTCTCGGCGCGACCGGCACAATCCCCATCGGAATATTTCATCGCTGGTGGACGTTGATTTCAGCCTCTTTTTTGCACGGAAGCATCCTTCACATTTTCTTCAACATGGTAGCACTCCGACAGCTTGGCCCTTTCGTCGTGAGCGAATACGGCGTCAACCGGTTCTTCATCATTTATATCATGAGCGGAATTGCTGGCTTCCTGCTGTCTTACTTTGCAGGAATCCGTTTCACGATCGGGGCATCGGCGAGCTTGACCGGCCTGATCGGCGCCATCATGTATTATGGCAGGAGCAGAGGGGGGTTTTACGGCCAGATGATCTACAAACAGGCGACCGGATGGGTGATCGGACTGGCACTTTTCGGGCTGCTTGTGCCGGGGATCAACAACTGGGCGCACGGTGGGGGGATAGCCGCCGGATTTCTCCTCGGATACATCCTGAGCTATCAGGAAAGAAGGCAGGAAAGCCGCGCTCAACGTATCCTTGCCGCCGGGCTCGTTCTGGTGACAGCCGGCACTTTACTTACAGCCGTCATCGGGGCTCTCGTGGTCCGCATTCCTTAGGAAGATCCATGCATAAATACATCGCCGGAGATGTGGATTTTTGGAGATCCATGCGGAGGCTTATCTGCGTTTTGCTCTTGCGCCGTATTTACATGAATCTCTCGAAACGCTCCTTTTTCACTTTGCAGATGGGACAGATTTCCGGTGGCTCCTCCCGCGCGCACAGATATCCGCACACCTTGCAGCGCCAGACAGGATAAGCCAGCGAGGATTGCATTCGGGCGGCTCCCTGCCCGACTTGAATTCTTTTATCAGGCGCGGGCCTCCTCTCCGGAATCGGAGATATGGGAGTTTCTCCTCTGAGAGCGGATTGAGAAACATACAGGGCGCAATAACACGTATTATAATCCGTAAGGTCCTGGTCCCGGTAGTCGCAGGGACAGATAATATCAAGGTCTTCTGAACGGATTCCGGAAGCGAGCCTGCAGGGACAGGCCTGGTAACCGTATCTGGCCTCATTGGTGAGAAGGCCCCTGACCAGGTCCTTCGTGAATGCTTCGTCCGGGTTCAAATAGTATCCGGCTGCTTCGGCTTCTCTCTTGAGCTTTGAATAAAGCCTGTCCACGTCTTCTTCCGTCCAATTCTTTCCGTTGTTCATATAGTCAAAAGCTCCCGGATCTTTTTTTCATCATACCCCACAACGCAGTTATTGTTGATAATCAGGGACGGAAAAGAACACAGGGGATTCCATTTTCTGATTTCTTCCATCGCTTCGTCCCGTTCTTTCGCATTCAGGAGATCCACATCGGTGTAATCGAAACTCACATTCATGGTTTTCAACAGATCCTTGGTTTTTCTGCACCATACGCAGGTACTAAGGGCATAGAGCATGACACGGCCCTTGTCTTCTCCCATGACGTGCTTTGCCTCCATGATTTATCCCTCCTTTTTACAGGGCTCCTGCAGGCTGTTGAAAAACACTCATCGCACAGCTCCGTTGCAGGCAAAAGGCAGCGAAGCCGCCCCTCTTGTGCATCATCTTTTGCCTTCAGCCATTCGCTTTCAGCTCTTAGCTTAGGGAAAGGATTGGCATGTGTCAACAGAAATAGGTGGGGTACCACTTCCTTCCTTTGGCAAGAAATGGCACATTACCTGGACATGATCCGTTGACAAAGCTCTGAAAAGCACCTACACTGAAACCTACAGCCCGATCTGCAAGCCGGTCTTTTTCCAGTTCCGTAATCCCGGACACAATCCGACTTCTGTTAATCATCCACTTAGCCCCACCCCGCGATCAGGAATCCAGGACGGCCAGGGCCTATTCTGCCTTCCGGAGGAATTGGCGATGAGAGGTGCCTTTTCCAGGCGACTTCCCATTGGGGCGGAATTAATAGAGGGGGGCGGCGTACATTTTCGCGTCTGGGCGCCCCAGCGCAGGACAGTCGAGGTATGGCTGGAAGGAGGAACCGGGGCGCCGGCCGTAATTGAGTTGACGGCCGAGAAGGATGGTTATTTTTCCGGTTCGGCCGCAGGCGCGGGCGAAGGCACGCTGTATCGTTTCCGGCTGGACCGGGAAGACATTCGTTATCCCGATCCGGCATCCCGTTTTCAGCCGGGGGGAGTCCACGGGCCATCGTGCGTTGTCGACCCCCGCTCGTTCAAATGGACGGATTCTGAATGGAGCGGTGTTTCCATCGAGAACCAGATCATTTATGAAATGCATGTGGGTACATTTACCAGGGAGGGCACCTGGCAATCCGCCCGGCGCGAGCTGGCGGAACTGGCGGCGGCGGGCATTACGGTCATCGAGGTCATGCCTGTTGCGGAGTTTCCCGGCTCTTTCGGGTGGGGCTATGACGGCGTCGACCTCTTTTCCCCTACTCGTCTTTACGGGGAGCCGGATGATTTCCGCGCATTCGTGGATGCGGCTCACAATCTGGGGCTCGGTGTCATACTGGATGTCGTCTACAATCACCTCGGCCCTGAAGGTAATTATCTGAAGCAATTTTCGGAGAATTATTTTACCGATCGGTATGTATGTGAATGGGGTGAAGCTATTAATTTCGACGGGACGAATTCGGGGCCCGTGCGGGAATTCTTTATTTCCAATGCGGAATATTGGATAGACGAATATCACCTCGACGGATTTCGCCTCGATGCGACGTCTATGATTTTCGACGCTTCTTCCGATCATATCCTGGCTGCCCTGACCCGACGCGCCCGGCAAAAAGCAGCGGGACGGAAAATCATTGTCATAGCCGAAAATGACGCGCAGCAGAGCCGTTATGCCCGTCCGCCCGAGGCCGGAGGATACGGTCTGGATGGACTGTGGAACGACGACTTCCACCATGCAGCCATGGTGGCTCTCACGGGCCGCGACGAGGCATATTACGCTGATTTCCGCGGTACGCCCCAGGAGTTCATATCAGCGGTTAAATGGGGATACCTGTATCAAGGGCAGTACAACAAATGGCAAAAAAAACGTCGGGGTTCGCCCTCATTCAGCGTAAAACCAGCCGCATTTGTCACTTACCTTCAAAATCACGATCAGATCGCCAATTCGGGACGCGGTCTTCGATATCATCTCCTCTCATCTCCAGGCAATATCCGGGCAATGACAGCACTTCTCCTCCTCGGCCCGGGGACTCCGCTTCTTTTTCAAGGACAGGAATTCGCCGCCTCCAGCCCCTTTCTCTTTTTTTCGGATCTCAAGAAAGATCTCGCCGCCCTGGCCCGCAAGGGTAGGCGCGAGTTCCTGGCCAGATTCCGCAACCTGGCCGATCCCGAGGTACAGTCTCGCATGGACGACCCGTCCGATCCCGCCACATTCCGGAAATGCATACTGGATTTCGATGAGCGCATCCGGCATAAGGAGGTTTACGCCCTTTATCGCGATCTAATCCGCCTGCGCAGAGAGGACCCTGTGCTCAAACATCGGGTGGCCGGCAATATCGACGGAGCGGTCTTGAGCCCGCAGGCTTTCGTTATTCGTTTTTTCGGATCCGAAGGCAATGACCGGCTCCTCTTTGTCAATCTTGGGGGCAATCTGCACCTGAGCCCCGCTCCCGAGCCGCTGCTCGCCCCTCCGGAAAGCCGGCATTGGGGAATTCTCTGGTCCAGCGAAAGCCCTCTTTACGGCGGTTCGGGGACGCCGCCTCTCGAAACGGAAGAAGAATGGCTCATCCCGGGACAAGCCGCGGTTCTTCTCGCCCCCGGGGACGACGGCAAAACGCGCGAATAGCATGGAGGCCGGTCCGCCGGGTTTCCCGCCGGAGCCGGGATATATCACTGCATGGATCTGAAACGTAAATTAAACCGTTTTTTCCGCATGCTGGAGCCGGGATTGATCACCGGAGCAGCGGATGTTGACCCGAGCGCAATAGCCACTGCATTTTGAACAACCTACTTGATAAGAGCACCCCTATGCTGTAAGAGGAACTCCTTTTATGATCAAATACCCGTCTCGCAAAGCTGTTTCGGCGCCGAGGATCTCCTTGACGAGCCAGAGACCCGTCTCCACATGGTCCGTCCATAAGGGTATCCGGAATTCCGATTCCCCATCGGCAGCGGCTGCAAACAGAATCAACTGATCCGCCATATGCCTGTCGACCGTAGCTCCCGAGCGGAGATCTTCCAGCAAGGAATTTACACAGAATTCGGCGATGGATTCGGATCTCCTGCCCCGCCTACCGGCCTGATCCGCTCCCAGCAGGCATCCCGTGCTGGTTTCGGCCGCAAGGAAAAAAGCGGCTCCCGGCTGAGGGGCCGTGTTATCACTGAGAATCTCCATTTCGACGCTGTATCCGGATCGCGACAGAAGATCCCGTGCTCTGCCCGCCATCCTCTCGCCGACCCGGCCCTGCTCAAGATGCGAAGATAGTGAAAGCCCCGTGATTTTCTCCACTTTTCCCTGAAGAGGAAGCCTTATGGCTCGAAGAGCTCTCCTCAGGGGTTTCACCATGAGAGAAATCTGTCCGCCGCCCTTAGGTACGTATCCCGGACGGTCTATCCGCAACTCCAGATCACCCCCCATTTTTCTGATCAGCGGGATCAATATCCGTTCCATGTGGAAAGCGGTCGGTGCGAAATCCTGGAAAAGCCCGCCAGTGATGGTGAAGCGAGATATTCCGGCAGCATACAGAGCGGGCTGGATCAGCGTAAAGGCAAGCATGGTCGCAGATCCCGCCGTGCCTATGTCGAAATTGAAGGCTCCCCCTTTCAGCTCTTTTCCCGGATAGTAGAAAATCTCCTGCGAGCCGATGTCGTCTCCCTGTACCCTGCCCCCGCACATGGCCGCGCACGCCCTTACTGCCTGCCGATGCTGATGGCGAAGGCCGGGTTTATCCCGCCTGGCGCGAATCCGATATATATGGAGAGGTTCTCTCAGGACGGTCGCCAGGGCAGCGGCACACCTGAGGATAGTGCCGCTGCCCGAAAAGAGCGATCCGTCCAACTCGATCATCCTCATCTCCTCATTTATAATTTATCCGGCATTGAGAAAGATTGGGCGTTAAATGATTACCCACCGGGCCCTGGAAAAAGAATGTCCTCTTATTAAATTTAACTGATAAATGAGAAACCGTCAAACACCGGTTTTTACCGGTGTGACGATTTTGCGAGACCATCAAAGAATGATCCTCGAAAAAAATCACGCCCCAACTCCGGCCGATTCCGTACACCCTTATTTGTCATTGTAATGTGAAAGCGCGAGTGAAAAGGCTTTTGCGACCTTCAAAATTTGTAATTATTTTCTATAAAATGTAATATTTAGTAATTTTTTGTTGTTATATCAGGTAAAAGTTGTATATACTTCTTTCCTGATATTGTGAAGTATGAAACTGCTGGAGGTTATTTGAGAATGGGGAAAATGGAGAGATTTCTGATTGTTCTGATCGCCGCTGTATCCATGGCAACGTCCGGGACGGCGGCATACGCTGTTGATGTCGGATTCAGCGGTGATTTCAGGGCGGAGGGCTGGCTGGATAGCAACAGGACATTAAGGGACGAACCGGGGACGAAGGCCCCCGCGACAGGCATTTTCGATCAACGGCTGAGAGTCGCAACAGTATTCAAGGTGTCGGAAGGTCTTTCCCTTGTGACGAGATTCACGGCATTGGACAAGATATGGGGCGATAAGTCGGGCGGCGCGGATACGAAGGACCGGCTGAACGACAGCACGAGGTTTGCGAGAGAGAATATCGAATTCGACCGCGTTTACGCGTCGTTCAAAGCATTAAAAGGGCAACTCGACATCGGGTACATGCGAGATAATTCATCCGGAACTGTTTTCGGCGATCAGGACGATTCATCTCCGCAGATCAAGTATACCTACTATACAGGTCCCTGGACGTTCACTCTGGCCTACGTAAAACTGACCGAGAAAGAAGTGACCAATCCGGCCTCGCTTTCCTATGCCAACCAGTCCGATATCGACTACGACAAATGGAAGTACAGCATCGTCTACAAATGGGCCACCGGAGACGCCGGTCTCTCCGGGGCATTCTATAATGACAAAACCGCCCGCAGTACCGCGTCTTCTTCTTATCAAGTGCGCTATCACAGGTTCAATCCGTATGCGCGAGCCGTAATCGGGCCTGTTTATGTAGAGGGTGAAGTCAGCTACATGACAGGCGACCTGAAGGACTACGACGAGAGCACTACTTCAGATACGACCAAACGCGGGTGGTCATGGTATCTGAACGGAAGATACAATATAGGTCCGGCATATGTGGGAGCCCAGTACGCCTATGTCGGCGGTGACGATCCGGGCACGGCTGGTAAGAACGAGCAAGGTTATCCCAGCGGCCGGGAATACAAGCCCTGTCTGATACTTTTCAACTCCGACCGCGATAAGTATCTCGGAGCCCTGGGGAGCGGCGCAACCGCGGTTCTCGGCAATACCTATACGACGGGGGGGGCGGTAAATTTTCAGCTCTACCAAGGTTACGTCGGCCTCAAACCGATGTCCCGGCTGGAGCTTTTTGCAAGTTATTCGTATGTCAAACTGAATGAAAAACCCGTTGTAAACGGGGTTCAATATGTGGATGATAAGATCGGTACCGAAGCGGATATCACCGCGACGTATAAAATATATGACAACCTGTCCTATATGGTCGGTTTCGGCTATCTATGGGCCGGTGACGCCTGGAAAGGCACCAGCGCTTCCGCCCAGGTCGCCGATGACTGGCTGCTGATGCACAGGCTTACATTGAATTTCTGAAAGATTGTCCGAAATTCCCGTTTGCAGGCCGTTCAATAATATAGGATAAAGGCACAGAGCAAAAGGCTGAGGAAAAAAGAATCGGTCAATGATGTCTTGCTTTTCGCCTTGAGCCCCTTTACCTACCAAGAACAGTTCTGGCTCCAGGGTCCAGAGTTTTTGAAAATTCCAATTTATGAACCAAGGGCAAAGCGAGCACATCTGAGAGTACGGGCCTGCTGAATACGACTTGACCCTACGCAAATCTCGTACTAATTATGGGGCTACAGGTTATTCATCGTAGTCGTAGGTAACGGGGTTCTTTTTTCCGTATCCTATCCTTATGGGAGACGACATGAGCGAAGAGATGATGAACACAAGAGAGATAGCCGATTATCTGGGGATTCATGAAAAGCAGGTATATGCGCTGGTCAAGGCAAAGAAAATCCCCGCCACTCGGGTCACGGGAAAATGGATATTTCCCAGGAAGTTGATCGATGAGTGGATTGAATCAAGCGCAAGGGAGGGAATCAAGGAAGCCAGAAAGAAGAGCAGTAGGATAAAAGGAGCCCTGCTGGCCTCGGGGAGCAACGACCCGGTGCTTGATATGCTGCATACATCCGTGAAACAGTCTTATCCCGATCTCTTTGTCTTTTCCGCCAACACCGGAAGCACTGACGGGCTCAAGGCCCTTAACGCCGGCTACACGGATATTGCCTGGTCCCATCTGTACGATCCGCAAAGCGGCGGGTACAACGTCCCTTATCTTTCGAGGTATCTGCCGCAGATAAAACCGGTCGTAGTCAATCTCTTTTACCGGAAGCTCGGTTTCCTGACGGCTCCGGGGAATCCTTTCAATATCGGGGGTTTTGAAGATCTGGCGCAAAAAGGGCTCAAGTTCATCAACAGGCAGCCCGGCTCGGGGACGAGAATACTCCTTGATCATCATCTCCATCGTCTTGGTATAACGCCGTCGGAAATTGCAGGATACGAACGAGAAGTCTACACACATTTCGAAGTCGGGCTCTCCATCCTGTCGAACGAGGCGGATGTCGGCATAGCAACGATCGCGATATCGAGACTTCTCCGCCTGACGTTTATCCCGATCACCACGGAGAGTTTCGACATGATCCTCAGCCAGTCGACTTATTTTGAGAAAGGCGTGCAGGCGTTTATCGAGATCCTGCAGTCAAAGGCATTCCGTATAAAAACGGAGCGCCTTGGTGACTATGATTTCCATGACTCCGGAAAAATAACCTATTCGGAAGTCTGATCCGGCGAACCGGCCTGCCGTCTTTCTGATTGCTCATAAAAGGAGGCGGAGTCATGCAAAAAAATATTCGAGCACAGGGGCGGACCTTTATTCTGCAGGCGGCGGTATTCCTCGCCGTGCTTTTCGGTTTTTCCGACGCGTGGGCGGCAGGCGGCGTCCAGAAGAACATTATCCTGGCGACAACGACCAGCACTCAGGATTCCGGCCTTCTCGATATGCTGATCCCGATATTTGAAAAAGAGACCGGATATTTCGTCAAAACCATTGCAGTCGGATCGGGCCAAGCCATGACGATGGGACGCAAAGGAGAGGCCGATGTTCTCCTGGTCCATTCCCGGGATGCGGAAAAAAAATTCATGGCCGACGGCTTCGGGGTGAACCGCAGGCTGGTCATGCACAATGATTTCATCATCGTCGGGCCCGGGAGTGATCCCGCCGGGATAAGGGGCCTCAAATCCGCCGTGGAAGCGTTTCGCAGGATCGCTGCGGTGGGCGCTCTTTTCATGTCCAGGGGGGACAACTCGGGCACCTACGCCAAGGAAAGGACTATCTGGTGGACGGCGCAGATCGACCCAGAAAGGCAGAAGTGGTATCAGCAGACCGGTCTCGGGATGGGACAGACGCTCAATGTCGCTTCCCAGAAAAGGGCCTATACGCTGACCGACCGCGGGACATATCTTGCCGTCAAAAAGAGGATCAATCTGGATATCCTGGTTCAGGCAGACAAGACCCTGTTCAACATTTATCACGTTATTGAAGTGAATCCCGCGAAGTGGCCGAAGGTGAACGCGGCGGGTGCAAAGGCATTCGCCGATTTCATGGTATCCGCCAGGGTCCAGGAAGTGATAAAAAAATTCGGCGTGGAGAAATACGGATACCCGCTTTTCTTCCCTGATGCCGGCAAACAAGAAGAAATGCTCGGAAAATAGTGGACATCGTTCTTGACGGTATTGTAAAGGCATTCGAACTCCTGGCCGGTTTTGACCCGGAGGTCATAGGAATTACGCTCCTGTCGCTCAGGGTATCCGGAACGGCAACACTCATCAGCCTGCTGATAGGTATTTCGGTCGGAACAGCTGTAGCCCTTTCCGAGTTTCCAGGGAAGAAATTCGTGGTCAGCGTCATCAACACCGGAATGGCCCTTCCCCCCGTCGTGGTAGGTCTCTTTGTCACGATTTTCCTGTGGCGGAGCGGCCCTCTCGGCTTCCTTGACATCCTCTATACCCCGACCGCGATGATCCTGGCACAGGCCATTATTGCGACCCCGATCGTGACGGGAATTTCTCTTGCCGCTATGCAGCAGCTTCCCAAAAAACTTCGCCTTCAAATCCTCGCCCTCGGGGCAACCCCCGTTCAGATGGTCTGGATATTGATCAGGGAAGCGAGGCTCCCGTTGCTCGCGGCGGTGATGGCGGGTTTTGGAGGCGTTATCTCGGAAGTAGGCGCGTCTATCATGGTCGGTGGAAACATCAAGGGATACTCGCGCGTGCTGACGACGGCTACTGTTATGGAAACAAGTAAAGGGAATTTTGATATCGCCATCGCCCTCAGCGTCATTCTCCTTCTCTTCGCCTATGTGATCAACTTAATCCTGACCCAGATACAGCAAAAGGAGCGCCCGCGATGAGAACCCGCCCCCCGATAGTCGCGGTAGAAGGTCTTCAGGTGGTGAAGGGGAGAAACCTCATCCTGGATGTGCCTTTTCTTGAAATAGAGCAAGGCGAAATATTCTCTCTGATCGGGCCCAACGGCGCGGGGAAGACGACTCTGCTACAGGCGCTGTCCTTTCTTTCCAAGCCCTCGCGCGGGAAAGTCTGTTTCGGAGGAAAGCCGATCGGAAATGGTTTCCCGGTTCTTGAATACCGCCGGAAGCTCTCCATGGTATTTCAGGAGCCCCTCCTTTTCAATACAACCGTATTCGAGAATGTGGCGTCAGGGCTGAAGATACGCGGTGTAAACCGGGCACAGATCCGCAATGTCGTATCCCGACAACTGGAACGCTTCGGAGTCGCCCACCTGGAGCAGAGGTCCGCCCGGACGCTCTCCGGCGGAGAGGCGCAGCGGACGAGCCTTGCCCGCGCCTTTGCTGTCCATCCGGAGATATTGTTCCTGGACGAGCCTTTTGCATCCCTCGATCCGCCGGCCCGCGAATCCCTGATTCAGGATCTGGAGGGCGTTCTCCGCGAGACGCAGACAACAGCAGTCCTGGCCACACATGATCGCATGGAAGCCCTAAGGCTGTCAGATCGGATCGCAGTAATGGAGAGAGGAAAAATCGCCCAGATCGGACCACCAGCCGAAGTAATGAATCATCCCGCCGATGAGTTTATCGCTTCATTCGTCGGAACTGAAACCATTCTGACCGGTTCGGCTGTCGGCGGAAACGCGGGTACCTTTACGACCTCCGTTTCAGGACGGCTGATCGAGGCGGCCGGGGGTGCACTGCCGGGCGAGCAGGTCATCCTCTGCATCCGTCCAGAGAATGTCACTCTTTCCGCAAATCCTGTTCCGGAACCCTCGAGTGCGCGCAATGTCTTTTCGGCCACGGTCGAAAGGATTATCCCCGCCGGTTTTTTCCATAAAGTCAGGCTCGATTGCGGCTTTCCCCTCGTAGCATATGTGACAAACCATGCCCTTGAGGATCTCCGCCTGGAACCGGGCAAGAATGTGTTCGCTTCGTTCAAGGCGACGGCAATCCACGTGATCAGGAAAAAACCTTTATCTTCTTGACAGGAACAGGGAGTTCCTACAGAATGGATTAAAAATTCCATGAGGTGAAGTTTTGATCTTAAATGAATTGGACCAAAAAGCTAAAATAGACTATCCAAGCCGCTGGGTATACAAGATAATCGGCTTGAGCTGTGGCGAGTTGCGGGAGGCCGTTGCCGGCCTTCTTCAGGATTGTCCGTACACGATCAGTCTATCGAACAGCAGCGCAACAGGAAAGTATCATTGCATGAATGTCGAAATGATCGTCGATAGCGAAGAAAAGCGTATTGCCGTCTACGAAGCCCTCCGGAACCATCCTGCTGTCCGTATTGTCCTTTAACAGGAGTTAACGCCTCCCGTTCGTCCGCGGCGGATGCGCTTCTGGCTTATTTGAGCAGCCTCCTAGTATTCGAAATCCACTGCCTGTATTACATCGCAGATATTCTTTACTTTATTCAGTACAAGCAAATGATCGGGATGGGGGCGGTAGCGGTTCAGCGCGGCGAAATCGTCAAAGACTGACACGAGTGCAAAATCATACGCCCTCTCCGGCCTCAAATCGCGTCCGAATTCATACCCCTTGATTTCTGGAATAGCCCGCGGGAGATTTTTCAGGCTTTTTTCCATATCCTTGATGTCCTCTTCAGCGATTCCGGGTTTGAACTTCATAAGTACTATGTGTTTGAGCATTCCTTACCTCCTGAGATAATATAGGCTAAAGGAAATAACAGCACCGGGGTAAAGCTTGAAGATCAGTTTATCACGGCGGGCATTGCAAGGCAATGCTGTTTGCAAGGATATCGCCTGAATCCCGGGCGCTTCTCCGAAGCAAAGCGGTGGTGAAAAACTTTCATTCGCGCTTTCACAATGCGAGGGCATATACAAGAATGCCGGAATCAGGGCGGGATTCCGGGCGCGGAGAATTCCGGCTCGGTTCCAGATGAATGCGCGGCTGATCCTGTTATTCTTGACAACGATCTATAATACGGCTATTAAAAAACGCCGTTCTGAACCGGTTTTGGTTCTCTTTGTCTCAGGGCCAGGAAGGGCTGGGATTTTTTTATTTGGAACTCCGGATCAGATCTCATTCCAGGCATGGGTGAAAGACGGTAAGGGCTATGGCAAATCGGCATCAGAACAGCTTTATGAAACAGCAGAAGGAAATCAAGCACGCCCTGCTCTTTTTCATCATCGTCCTGTGTATTATTATCCCTGTTTCGCTCTTTGCAAAAGACCGCTCCTCGACTGATCTGACTATTCTCCACGTCAACGACATGCACGGACACATCCTCCCGTATATTGAAAAAAGTGTAGATAAAGAAACGCCGGTCGGAGGCGCAGCCTATACGGCTTCCATGATCGAGGCCGAACGGCGGAAGAACCCCGGTGGGACCCTGCTCCTTGCGGCCGGAGATATGTTTCAGGGCACTCCCATATCCAATATCTTCCGCGGCAGGCCTGTTCTGGAGATCATGAATTATCTCAAATTCGACGCCATGGCGATCGGAAATCATGAATTCGACTGGGGACTGGGCACTCTTGAAAATCTCGGCTCCTCCGCCGCATTTCCGTTTCTTTCGGCAAATATCATTGATCGCCGGGGCAAATATCTCCCCGGGGTGAAGCCTTTTGTGTTCCTTTCGAGGAAAAACCTGAAAATCGCCGTAATCGGCATAACCACGCCGGAAACGGTCGTTACGACGAAGCCGGAAAACGTGAAAGGGCTTGTTTTTCTGGAACCGGAGCGGATTCTTCCCGGCCTTGTCAAAGATGTCAGGAGCAGCGGCGCGGATATCGTGATCTTGCTTTCGCACATGGGATTGGATTGTGACAAGATCATTGCCAGGGTGCCGGGAATCGATATAATCGTAGGCGGGCACAGTCATACCGCCGTCTTCAGGCCTGTGGCCGAAGGCGGCACCACGATCGTCCAGGCGAAGTGTTACGGGTTGTACCTGGGGGTGCTTCATGTCAAAGTCGACCTAAGGACAAAGAAGGTCATTTCCTATAGCAGGAAAGAGGAACTCAGGGTCGTTTACGCCGGGCCAGGCGCTTCGTTTGATTCCTCGGTCGCCCGACTGGTTCAAAAATACCACGACCGGATCAAAGATGAGTTCGCAAAGACAGTCGGCAAGACAGCGGTGAATCTGGTCAGGAATTCCCGCGGTGAATCGAATATAGGAGACCTCGTTTGCGACGCAATGCGTGAGTCTTCCGGAGCCCGGATTGCCTTTCAGAATTCCGGCGGGATGAGGGTGAATATAGAGAAGGGGCGTATCACGATGGAACAGATCTTCACCCTTCTGCCGTTCGATAATCTGCTGGTCAGCATGGACCTTACGGGTGAACAGATACGTGCAATACTGGAGCAGAGCGCGGGCATGGAACACGGCATATTGCAGGTATCCGGTATAAGAGTCATACTCGACCCGGAAAAATCCAGAGGTTCCAGAATCGTAGAAATCAATGTCGGCCGCGAGAAACTACAGCCGGACAGGATTTATCGTGTAGTGACGAACGATTTCCTGGCTGCGGGCGGGGATGGATACAGGATATTCAAGGAAGGAAAGAACATTGTTTACGGAGACGATTTGAGAGAAGCCATGATCAACTATTTGAAAAAGCACTCGCCCGTTTACCCGCAGGCCGGCGGAAGGATAATATGGCGGTTAATAAGGTGAGGAGAAAAAGGGTGACTGAAGTCAATGCCCAAAAATCAAGAACACATCGTCGTTTATGTGAATGACCTGCCGGTCGAGATCTATCGAGGCATGCACGTCAAGCACGCCCTCATATCCTGCAGCCATGAATTGTACCGGGCTGTTCTTGAAGGGGATCTGATCGTCAAGGATGAAAACGGATTCCCTGTAGGCATTGAGGGGAGTCTTTGCGACGGATCAAGGCTTTTTACAGTGAAAAGGGAGAATCCTTAAGTCCCCGGACATCCCCGGGAAAGCGGTGGACCATACAATGAAGCACTGAATTCCGGCCTTAACCGGCTAAATCCGGAAAGTCTCCCCTTTGTGCGGTACATGCGTGACCAGTCCCAGTTTTTCCCTGACGACTTTTTCGAATTCAAGTGCAGTGTTTTCCTCGCCGTGCACAATGAAAACTTCCGGATGCCCAGTAAATACTTCCAGCCATTCCAGCAGTCCATTCTGATCGCCATGCGCCGAGAAGCCTCCAATGGTGTATACCCTTGCCTTCACGGCAATGTCCTCGCCCAGGAAATGAACTATCTTCGCACCGTCCACGATCTTGCGTCCAAGGGTCCCGCGGGCCTGGAAACCGACAAAGACAATACTGCATTCCGGCCTCCACAGGTTGTGCTTGAGGTGGTGCCGGATTCGCCCTCCTTCACACATGCCGCTGCCGGCCATGATTATCGCGCCTGACCTGATTTGATTGATCTTCTGGGATTCCTCAGTGGTGCGGGTGAAATGGAGTTTCAGCGCATCCCCGCCGCGCCGCCGGAAGAGCTTCAATGCCTCCTCATCGAAATATTCCGGGTGCGCCAGATAGACCCTGGTGGCCTCCTCCGCCAGGGGACTGTCTACATATACATCCAGCGGCCCGAGCCTGCGCTGCCGTACCAGATTGTTCAGAATGTACAGGATATCCTGGGTCCTGCCCACGGCAAAGGCGGGGATCAGCACATTGCCTCCTTTTTTGAAGGTGCTCTGGACAGCTTCCACCAGTTCGTCGATACTGTCATCCATATTTCTGTGGCAGCGGTTTCCGTATGTTGATTCGATCACAACATAATCGGCGATTTTTGTGTGCCGGGGGTCCTGGATGATGGGATTATCCTTCTTCCCGACATCTCCGGAAAAAACGATTTTTCTATCGGCGGCGCCGCCGCCCGGGTACCAGAGTTCCAGGGAGGCGGAGCCCAAGATGTGTCCGGCATCGGTAAATCTGTAACTGACGCCTTCGAAAAGCTGTTCAGTCCGTTCGTAGAATTTCCTGTCGAAAAGGGAAACCGCGGCGGCCACGTCGGCCTCCGTGTAAAGAGGCTCGATGGCCTCGGTGTTTCCGGAGCGGAAGGATTTTTTCGTCAGCCACTGGGCATCCTTTTCCTGGATGTGGGCGGAGTCATAAAGCATGACTTCGGAAAGATCCGCGGTGGCGGAAGTTGTAATGATCCTCCCCTTGAAACCGTCCCTGACCAGCTTCGGGATCATGCCGGAGTGGTCTATATGGGCATGGGTCAAAAAAAGGCAATCAATCCGGGCAGGATCAAACGGAAAGGGACTCCCGTGATCGGGCCGTTCCCCCTGATTCATACCGCAGTCCACAAGAATCTGGTTCCCATTTACGGAAAGATGAAAGCAGGACCCTGTGACCTCTCTTGCAGCTCCGAGAAAACTTATCTTCATAATTTTAAACAGGTGAATTTCTGATTAAATCCGAACCCCTAAATCCCAGGCACCACTCTTCGGCAAGCTCAGGATGACCAAATTCTGCAATTCAAGAATTTACAACAGGAATTCGAATGGCCCTTATCTGTCATGCTGAGCCTGTCAAGGCATGATACTCGTTTAGGATTTGGAGCTTGGTGCCTGTAATTTCTTATCATCCCGGTCTTCCTTTCCGTTCAATATTGTGTCTGATATATTCTACAATACCCGGCATTACGGAAACCAGAATGATCCCCATGACGACAAGCGTAAAATTCGCGCGGACGACAGGAATATTTCCAAAAAAATAGCCACCAAATACAAAAGTCGAGATCCATGCCGCAGTCCCGGCCAGGCTGTATACGATAAAACGCCTGTAGGGCATGTGTCCGATCCCTGCGACAAAAGGCGCGAAAGTGCGGACGATGGGAACGAACCGGGCTATGCTGACTGTTTTTGCGCCGTGCCTTTCGTAAAAGGAATGGGTGCGGTCCAGATATTGCCTGTTGAAAAAGCGCGATCTTTCCTTGTGGAAGACCTTTGGACCCGTAAAACGCCCGATCCAGTAGTTCGTCGTGTCTCCCGCTACGGCAGCCCCTCCCAGGGCAAGGGCAATCCATTCCACCTGGAACGAGCCGAGGGCCGCAAATGTGCCGACGGCAAACAGAAGGGAATCGCCGGGCAGGAACGGTGTTACAACGAGACCGGTTTCACAGAATATGATGACAATGAGAATGGCGTAACTCCAGACGCCGTAAGTCCTGATTATAATATCCAGGTGCTTGTCAAGGTTTATAAGAATATCGAAAAAATAAAGAATCAGATCCATTGCGTTCTCTCTTGCTGCAGACAAAATCCTTTTGCCGTCCGCCCTTTCTTATAGGAAAGGCGCAAAAAGTCAAGATAAACCGGAATGAAAATGCGCCGGAAAAGCGCGGGTCCGACAAACTGTTCAGAACCGTTGACATTCTCATGTTCCAAGTGTTAGAGTTCACAAACGTCTAAAGGTCTTCAGAGGGAAAATGAAAAATTTGACGGGTCTCTCCTTCTTCAAGAATTTTTTTCTTAATCTCTCTCTCAATAAGAAGCTCATTCTGATGATGCTTTTCCTGAGCGCTATTCTTTTGACCATTTTGCTTATACATCACTGGCAGACGGAAAAAGCCCTGGTCCGGGAATTCGAAAAACAGACAGCCGATCTCTCTAAAGCCATCCAGGTGGGCGTCGAGAAGGTGACGGGGAGCATGACAACCCGGGAATCCGGCCTGGAGCAATATCTGAAGACTTTAAAATCGAAGGGGATCAAAGAAATCTCCGTGATCAGCACAACAGACGAGGTTATTGCAAGCTCCAATCCCACCAAGGTCGGCAAACCGTTGAGCCCCAAGAAGAAAGAGCTGATCATCAAAGCGCAGCTCGGTGAGCAGTTTTCGGAAGAAGGCAAAACTTACAATGTCATGATCCCTGTCATTGCCGGCAAGACACATTACGGCTATATCCACCTGCAGATCAATACGGAAGATGTTTCGGAACTTCAAAAACGCAATACCATAAAGAGAATTGTTGCCACACTCTTGGTCTTCTCCTTCGGGATCGCCATTTCCGTCTTCCTCTCCTTATGGTACACGGAGCCCATACACCACGTGGTTGAAGCGGCGAGGCGGGTGGCAACCGGAGATCTCAACCAGAACCTGCCCGTAGACCGGAAGGATGAAATAGGGGATCTGATGCAGAGTTTTAACTTCATGGTGGAGAAATTGCGGGAGGAAAAGAAGCTCGAGGAGAGATTACGGGAAGCCGAACACCTTTCCGCAGTGGGGCAGCTCTCGAGGAGCATCGCCCATGAAATCAGAAATCCCCTGAATTATATCAGCCTCTGCATTGATCATATCAAGGAGAAATACCGTCCTCAGCAGGAAGCACAAGCAGGCAATTTCGAGGCATTGATTTCCAGTATAAAACACGAAATCCACAGGCTTGACAAGCTGGTCAGCGATTTCCTGGATTACGGTAAACCCCTGAAGCTCAATGTCCGTCGCATCAATATACAGGCTCCTCTGAATGACGTGCTGGAAATCGTCAAGGCGAAAGCGGATTCCGACAAAATAACCATCGTGGAGAATTACGGGTTTCTGCCGGAGCTGATGGTCGACCCCGAGCTCATCAAGACATGCATCTTCAACATCATCATCAACGCCCTGCAAGCCATGCCGGATGGAGGCACGTTGTCAGTGAGAACGGAAAGGGGAAACGGCAACTTCGTCCTGCACGTCAATGACACGGGTTTCGGAATTTCCAGAGAAAGCCTCTCCCGGGTATTCGAACCGTTCTTTACAACGAAGGCGAACGGCCTCGGCCTCGGGCTGGCGATCACTAAGCGCGTCATCGAAGAGCACGGCGGCAGAATCAATGTTTCCAGCGTGGAAGGCCAGGGGAGCGATATCACGATCAGCCTTCCTCTGCTGGATTTTAATCATGGTAAGGAGGACAGTTCATACCCATGGCGGTTATCCTCGTCGTAGACGATGAACCCCTTCAGCGGAACATACTTAAAACCATTCTTGCGGATGAAGGCTATGAGACGTACGAGGCTTCCTCGGGGGAGGAGGCCCTGAGGATGATTAAATTCTATCATCCGGATATCGTCCTTACGGATCTCAAGATGCAGGGAATGGATGGAATAGAATTGCTCCACAAAGTCGTATCCGGCAAAGAAAATTCAGTGGTGCCGGCCGTTATAATCATGACGGCTTTCGGAACGGTTTCGTCCGCAGTCGATGCCATGAAAAAAGGGGCTTTCGATTACCTGACAAAGCCGCTCGACAGGGATGTCGTCATATTGACCGTTAAACGGGCTCTCGAGAGGATGGACCTGCTGAAGAGAAATATCGAACTCCAGCAGGCCCTTTACGACAAATTCAGGTTAGAGGGAATCATCGGCCGGTCGAAGATAATCGGCGAGGTTATCCGTATAATAAAAAAGGTTTCAGGCAGTCCCGTCACGGTCCTTATACTGGGTGAAAGCGGGACAGGCAAGGAACTCATCGCCCGTGCAATCCATTACAACAGTCCGCGGGCCGCCAGGCCGTTCACGGCCATCAACTGTGCGGCAATACCCGAGACCCTGCTTGAAAGCGAGCTTTTCGGTTATGAGCCAGGCTCTTTTACCGGGGCGACCAGCAGGAAAATAGGGCTATTCGAGGCATCAAACAACGGCACGGTCTTCCTGGACGAAATCGGAGACCTCCCCCCTCTTACTCAATCCAAGATACTCAGGGTCCTCCAGGAAAAGGAAGTCAGAAGGTTGGGCGGCCGGGAATCCATAAAGGTCGATGTACGCATTATCGCGGCTACCAACAAGGATCTCGAAAAAGCCATGAGAGAAGGGAAATTCAGGGAGGATCTTTACTACCGTCTGAAGGTCGTCACTATACATTTGCCTCCTCTGCGCGACCGGAGAGAGGATATAGAGGAACTCGCGAATTTCTTTCTGGCCCGGTACAACCAGGTATTCGGGAAAAGGATAAAGAAGATTGACGATTCCGCCATGAAAGCACTTCTTGAATATAACTGGCCCGGCAATATAAGGCAGCTTGAGTCGGCCGTGGAAAAGGCCGTGCTCATGTGCGAGGGGGAAACGATTTCGATCAATGATATAAAAAGTGAATTGCAGAAACCGGTGCCCAGACAGAAATTTGATGTTCAGATACCGGATAAGGGGCTGAATTTTGAGGAATTCGAAAAAACACTGTTGAAAAAAGCCATGGATAAAACTAACGGTGTTGCAGCCAAGGCCGCCAGACTCCTTGGAATGAGCTATTATACATTCTATAATAGGTGGGAAAAATACGAAGGCAGCTCAGAACCGGCAGTACAAATAGATCTTTTCGAATTTGATATTCCTGATTCGGGCGTTATTTTTGAGGAGCTTGAAAAAGATTTACTGAGGAAAGCCATGGCCAGATCCGGAAATGTAATCGCCAAGGCGGCCAGACTTTTAGGGATGAGTTACAAGAGTTTTTATAACAGGTGGGAAAAATACAGTCTGGAAAATTCTCTCTCCCAAAAAGATGGGAGGTGATAGTTTGTGAAAAAGCAAATAAACATTTGGCCAATGTTCAATTATTTTGTAGAAAGGGAAATTATCTTGTCATATTGGGATAATCTTTGCGGAAAAGGAAAAGACGGTTTTCCGTAAAAGCCACCCCTTCCTATAACTAAGCAAAATTATTGCCATTTTTTTTAATCCATATTTGGCACGCTTCTTGGATGCTCCTTTCCAGAACTTTAATTGAAAGGAGGTGAAACCAGATGAAGAAGTTAGTAGCCATCATCGTATCTATCCTCTTTGTTCTTTCTGTGACGGGTCTTTGCTTTGCACAGGCAGCACCGGCGGCAAAGTCGGACGAAGGGCTGAAGGCCAGCGAAAAGGCCAAGGCGGACGAGAAGGCAAAGCCTGAGAAGAAGGTGGAAAAGAAGAAGGTCACCAAGAAGGCAAAGAAGGCAAAGAAGGCAAAGAAGGAAGAGAAGAAGGGTGAAGAGGCTCCGGCAGCTCCGGCTCCTGAGAAGAAATAACGATCTTCACTTTGTTCTCGCGGATATAAAGGTAAAAAGGGGTTTCTGTGGATAATGCGCAGTGCCCCTTTTTCTTTTGCTGTTGAAAAATGTTTATCTGGCTGCGGGGCGAAAAGCGAAAATACACTGTATTGATCACATCTTCTTTCTTTAGCCGTCAGCCTTGTGCCTTTAGCCTGTATTGGCACCTTTGAAGTCCAGGATTATTCGCATACCCTGCGGGAAATTTCGACCATCCTGTGCTATACTATTTTTAAGGGGAGACTCGGATGAATCGAAGGGAATTCATCAAAAAAGCGGCCCTGGCGGGAATCACGCTTTCCCTGCCTGACGGTCTGATTAGCCTGGCTGGATCTGCTGAAGCGGCTCGGCAGATTGATCTCGTTGTCGTGCAGGGATCTTCGCCCTCAAAAATAGTCAGGGCGGCGGTCGACGGAATGGGCGGAATGAAAAGGTTTGTTTCAAGGGGGGATATCGTCGTAGTCAAGCCCAATATCGGGTGGGATAGGACGCCTGAACGGGCCGCCAATACCAATCCTCAGGTCGTTGCGGCCGTGGTCGCCCTGTGTTTGGAAGCCGGCGCGAGGAAGGTGAAGGTATTCGATCGGCCCGTAAACGATGCGAGGCGCTGTTATAAGCAAAGCGGCATCGCGGATGCGGCCGCGGCCGCGGGCGCCGAAGTCAGCTATATCGACGAGAGAAGATTCAAGGAAGTCAGACTGGGCGGCCTGGCGCTCAAATCATGGCCTCTGTATCAGGATATTCTGGAGGCCGACAAGGTGATCAATGTTCCCATCGCCAAGCATCACGGCCTCGCGACACTGACCATGGCCATGAAGAACTGGATGGGCGTGATGGGCGGATCAAGGGGGAGGATACACCAGAATCTGGACGAGGCCCTGGTCGATGTTGCACGCACTGTCAGGCCCGCTTTGACCATCCTGGACGCCGTGCGGATACTCACTGCGAACGGGCCCCAGGGAGGAGACCTCCGGGATGTCAAAAGGCTTGACACGGTGATTGCCGGGGTCGATCAGGTGGCGGTCGATTCATTCGGAGCCACTCTCTTCGGAATGAAAGGAGGCGATCTCGGATACGTAGTCGCCGGGCATAGAGCGGGCCTCGGCAGGATGGATATCACGAAATTGAAGGTCAAGAAGATCAAGGCGTGAGACTCTTGAATATTATGAATCTCAGGAGGGCAGTACAGGGATTCTTTCTGCTGCTTTTTCTCTTCCTGTTTCTGCAGACCGAAACCAAAGGTGATAATACGCTCGGCTATCCTGTAAAACTGTTCCTCGATTTCGATCCACTCATTTCTTTTTCTTCCTTGCTATCATCCCGCGCGGTTACAGGCGCCTTTTTTCTTTCCGTTCTCATCCTGCTTTTAACGGCCGTCCTGGGGCGGGTGTTCTGCGGGTGGATATGTCCCTTAGGCACACTGAACAATCTGGCGGGCCTGTTGAAGAAAAAGCAAAAAGGACATATCCCCCCGGGCAGCAGGCGAATAAAATATTACCTCCTCATCTTCCTGCTGGCCTCGTCGCTTTTTACATTGCAGTTGACGGGGATAGTGGATCCGCTGTCGCTCCTTATCCGCTCGTTTTCCCTAAGTATTTACCCTCTCTTCAATTCGGCGGTCCGGGCGGTTTTTGAAACCCTTTATGCCCTGCAGGTACCCGCTGTCACGGATTTTTCCGAATGGATATATTCGATCTTGAAAAAAAGCGTCCTCTCTTTCCAGCAGCCCTATTTCATCCAGGGCGTTTTCCTGGGGCTGTTTTTCTTCGTGATCCTTGCTTTGAATCTTGTCGAAAAGCGGCTCTGGTGCAAATATCTCTGTCCTCTCGGAGCCCTTCTGGGCGTCTTTTCGCGGTTTTCGCCGCTCCGGAGGTCTTTGAGCGAAGGCTGCAACGACTGCGGGTTATGTTCGGCGGCCTGCCAGGGCGGGGCATTGCATGGTTCAGACAGGTCCTGGGAGACGTCGGAATGTCTTTACTGCATGAATTGTGACGATCTCTGCCCGCACAATGCCGTGAGTTTCGGATTCGGCCGTCCGGCGAGTACTGCCATGGACCTCGGTCGGAGAAATGTGATCTCTTCTTTTTTGGCCGGGATCGTCGCTGTACCTCTTTTACGGACCGGTCCCTTTTCCAGGTCCGGATATAGTCATCCGAAATTGATTCGTCCTCCCGGCTCCCTCGAAGAGGGAAAATTTCTGGAGCGCTGCGTCAAATGCGGGGAATGCATGAAAGTCTGCGTAACAAACGGCCTTCAGCCCGCGCTCACCGAAGCGGGCTTGGAAGGGATTTGGTCGCCCGTTCTCGTTCCGCGGATGGGATATTGCGAATACGGGTGCACTCTCTGCGGCCAGGTTTGTCCCACCGGGGCTATCCGGAAACTGACTCCGGACGAAAAGAAAAAAACCAGGATAGGTCTCGCTGTTATCGACAGGGGGCGGTGTCTTCCGCACTCGTACTCCACCCCCTGTATTGTCTGTGAAGAGGTGTGCCCTACCCCGAAAAAAGCCATATGGCTGGAGAAAGTAAAGGTCAAGGATGGAAACGGGAAAGAAGTGATCCTGAGACAGCCCAGAGTAGATCTCGAGCGGTGCATCGGGTGCGGAATTTGTGAGACAAAATGCCCTGTTCTCGGCATGCCCGCCATTTACATAACCAGTCTCGGCGAGTCAAGGTCGAAGGAGAACCGGCTGTTGCTGTAATTACTCTCTGTTCATTCGCAGGAGGAGATTAAGGAACAAGTTTCAAGCCTGATTACGCCTCCCGACCTGTTATGGATCGATTTTCTGTTTTTTTTGCAGGAGTTCCTTTTCGCTGTGAAAGTGGAAGAGGTAGCGGATTTCTCTGCCGTCCGAATCGCCGAAGATCGGCTTGACGAAGACAAAATGTTCGCATTCCGAGCGTCCGTCTATGGAGCATTCTCTCCCGCAGAAAACGCATGAAACCATCTTTTTGTGAGTTGTGATCTTAACCATATCCTTTTCTCTTTCCTGCTTGCAATTGTGAAAGTGACTCTAGTATTTCGCACGAGCTTCTAATTCTTCACTGGGGCAAACACAGTCTCTTTTTTTATGGATTTTCGAACAAAAATATTGGGGTTTTATCAGGTCACATATTTTTGATTATATGTTGAAAATTCCCTAAAAATAGGTTAAATAGTGAACTAATTTCACTGCTGTATAGTTTTTTTCTCCGGCACGGTCAGGGTATTTTTTTTATCCTGGATTTTGGTCTCCCTTTCCCGGGGGGATTTTTGACATTCAAATAGATGCTCGGCCAGATCTTTTGAATACTCAGGCCGGTTTTTTCCGCAATAGCGGTGCGGAGCCTGTGAGATTTTGATTTTCCTTCGATTGTCCTGTAGACTGCCGCTTTGGATACATTCTGTTCCAGAGCGATATCAGTTTGCGTTACACCTCTGCGGAGCAGGGCGATACGGATGTCCGTAGGGGACATATCCGTAATCTTGTTCTTAATGCGCACCATTTTTGTGCTCATACCTGGATGGATGAGCTGATTTAAACAATATTTTGTGTCTTGTCAAGATTTTATTAGCGATAAATAACAAAATAGTTGCCCGGCTGGCCAGACATCCATTCGGGTATTTGAGCTGAAACAGCGAGGTAGAACTTGGATAATCTCCATGAAAGAGTCGCCTGGGCGATAGAGGCCGTTAAAACGATGCGGGAAATGGACAAAGATATCACTGATGAAGACCTGGCCAAAAAGCTCTCGACAAATAAGAATACTATCGGTGATTACAGGAGGAAAAAAGGGCTGATAAAGGGTATTGTACTGGAAAGGCTGGCAAGGCAGTATGGTTTTAACCCGGGGTGGTTGCTGCAGGGCGCGGGAGAGCCTTTCCCCGGAGCTCGGGAGAAATATCCCGAGGTCTGCGGTCCCGAGGAGGAATTGGAAACAGGAGGTTCTCCTGTGTACGAGCCTCGACAGGATTATGAAGACGGAGATGCCCGGCAGCGGGTGCCTGGCGTAAAAATGTCCGAAGCGGTTCGCATGGTAATTGAAATCCTGGAGTCGGGGACAGTCTATGCCGGCCCCCTTTATCTTGCAGTCAGGCAGTTCCATGAGGCTATAAAGGCGGAAAAAAGAATATCCGAAATCCGGGAAGAATATGCAAAGCTGAGCCGTGAAGTGGACAGGATGAAAAAGGAAATGGCGGAATTGGAAGAGAGGTTGACTCTTGATCTGAGCAGAGAGATATCCCTGCTTCGCGATAAAATAGAGGTCCCGGAGGGAAAACGATGAACTGCCCGTATCAAGCAGGGGCAGGTTTGTCAGGTCCGGTATGACGAATTAAAACGCCGTCATTCCGTCGTCTCGTACTGCGGCGCGATACGGAAGCCGGAACCGGCATCACATAATTATAAAAACGTCGGGCACCGGTTTTCACCCGACAGACTTTCCCGAGACTGTCAAATAACACTCCTCGAAGAAGATCAATCCGCACTCAAAATCCCGTCCGATTCCTGTGCTGCCCGGTATTCGCCGTCGTATTGCGAAAATGCGGATGAAAAGATTTTTCATCGCTGTCTCGTCACGGCGGATTGACTATCAGGGAGTCATCGTGTAAAAATAATTAATGCTTCACCTTGCATCGTGAACTATCCCCTTTGCCCGCATCGAAGCTGAGGTAACAAAACCATGGTCATGGCGGCGTTTTATTTTCAGCTCCATCAGCCTCTTCGGCTCCATCCGGACCGGGACAAATTCCTGTGGGATGAAATGAACAGGGATGTCTTTCTAAAGGTGGCGGAAAAATGTTATCTGCCGGCGACCCGCATGTTCATCGAGCTCATCTCGGAATACCCCAGCTTCAAGATTACGCTCAGCATGACGGGAACGTTCCTCTCACAGGCGGAGCTTTACCGGCCCGACGTCATCAAGTACCTCCGTGAGTTGATGGATGCCGGAGAAGAGCGGCGCCAGGTTGAGTTTCTGGACGAAACCTATTATCATTCTCTGGCCAGCCTTTTTGCTGATCCAAGTAAGCAGGAGTTCCGGGATCAGGTATCTCTACACAGGGAAAAGATGAAGGAATTTTTCGGGGTCAGGCCCACTTCCTTCCGGAATACGGAGCTCATGTACAATAACGACATCGCGGAAATCGTCGATGACATGGGCTACGAAGCCATGCTCTGCGAGAAGAGGGATGACATGTTCCTCGGCAGCGGGCGGCCGGTTTCCCCGAATGCGGTTTTTCGGGCGAAGGGAAGCGATCTTATCGTCATTCCAAGGAACAGGGAGCTGAGTGATGATGTCGCATACCGCTTTCCTCATCAGAGGATCACGCCTGAGCAATATGCGGATTACATCGCCAGGATCGACGGGGAGTCCGTACTGCTCGGCTATGATTACGAGCATATCGGAGAGCATATCTGGACGGACAAGGGCATATTCGAATTCTGGCGCGGGCTGCCGTCCGCCCTGGAGAAGCATCCAAATGTAGAGGTAGTTACGCCGACGGAAATAGCGCGACGCTTCCAGGATGCGGACTGCCCCGTCATCGATATACACGGCCTGTCCACGTCCTCCTGGGCCGATGCGGGCCGGGATACCGCGGGATGGATCGGAAATCTTACGCAGTATGAGCTGTTCAAGGACATCGAAAAACTGGAGGTACCCGCCAGGAAGGCGGGCGGGGAATTGCTGGAAAAATGGAGAGTGCTGACTACTTCGGACCATGTCTATTTCCTTCATGAGAGATTCGGAGAAGATCATGCCGTCCACTCCTATTTCAATCCGTATGGAGGATCCATTGCCGCCCCCACGCACATCCTGACCCGAAAAATAGACAGCCTCGAAGCGGATATCGTCCGGTTTGAAATCCTGAAGAAAAGCGAAAGGACAGCGGTGCTGATCATCAGCCCGGAGACAGGGAAGCTGCCCGAGGAAATGGGGGCTCTGGCCCAGTATATTTCAGGAAAAAGCGGAGGGCAGGGGGAAGTCGTCTCTGCGCTCTGTAATGGACTCGTGGAGAGGGGGATTGAGGTACATATAGCTACCCTGAACCTGAAGAAAAGGTTCCAGAAAGAATCGAAAATCAATGAAATGATCTGGCGGGAGATCCGGTACAAGATCGATCCCGCGAGAATACATCTGGTCAGTTCCGCCGTATTCGCCGAAAACCTGAGCGCCTATTCTGGAAATCCGATTGCCACAGCGGCCGAATTTCAGCGGGAAATAGTCAATAATATAATAAAGACAGTCAGAGCCAAAAGCCGGGGGAAATTGATCCTGCACAGTCACGACTGGATGTCCGGAGGCGCGATCACCGCTTACGCCAAGATGACGGGACTGCCGGTTCTGCACACGGTGCATAATGTATTCACAGGTTGTATCCCTCTGGAGGCGATGTACGGAATCGATATCGCCGGCTTGTCTTACGACATGTATTTTGCGGATGAGTACGGCAAGAAATGCATCGACTGCCAGGCGACGGGCATCAAAAGCGCAACGCTGATCAATTTTGTGGGCGAGAGATTTCTTCAGGAGATCGTAAACGATTATTTTCTCGACCGGCCGATCGTCCCGTATAGTGTGCGCAATGAAGTCAAGGCGAAATTTTTCAATAAAGCGGCTCTTTCAATACTGAATGCGCCGGCGCTGTATATGTATCCGGAAAGATGCGATGCCCTTGTCAGGAAATACGGACCGGAAGATAATGTGCTTGAGGCAAAAAAAGAAAACCGTCTGGAACTTCAGAAGAGACTGGGGCTGATTGCCGACCCGGATGCGATTCTTTTCTTCTGGCCGTCCAGGCTGGATCCATCGCAGAAGGGTGTGGAGCTGATCGAAGATATAGCGCTTAAATTCGTGATCGAGCACGGTGATGTGCAGATTGCTTTTATTGCGGACGGCGTGGGAAACGACCGGACGCATGTGGATATTCTGGGGAAGATCGCCTGGGCCTCGGGGGGGAAAATCGCATATCATCCCTTTGAAGAAGATCTTGCCATGCTCGGCTACGCTGCGGCCAGCGATGTTTTCGGGGCTTCTTTGTACGAGCCGTGCGGCCAGATCGATCAGATCGGAAACCTGTTCGGCGCCACGGCGACGAACAGAGATACAGGAGGCTATCATGATAAGATCAGAGAATTGATGCTGAAGATTACAGGTTCTCCCCAGGATGTCGGCAATGGATTTCTCTTCAGAGATTACGATTCCGGGGGATTGTGGTACGGTATGGAAAACAGTGTAAAATTCCATCGGATGCCGGCGCAAATCAGGGAAGCCCAGATTAAGAGGATTATGCGGGAGGCCAGGGAAAAATACGACCTGGGGAATATGATCGCGCAATACATCCGCGTTTATGAGAGGCTCAACGGCGGCAAACCGCTGGTTTGAGTAAGGCTGAAGGCAAAAAGGGGTAAGGCCGGGCTGCCATACCTTAAGGCAAGTCGGAATTTTGAATATTATAAGGAGGGCGGATAATGAATCAAGAGAATGCTGAAGATATCGGAATCTATCTGCGTCCGACGGAGTTCCTGGATAGCGATTCCCGGATAGTTATCGAATTTGCGCGAAAAGCCGCCGCCGGCGCTGTTTCTCCCGTCGAAAAGGCGGTCAGGCTTTATTACGCAGTACGTGACGGAATCCAGTACGATCCATATCGCGTTGACCTCACCCCCAATGGTTTAAAGGCGAGCTCGATAATTTCCAGGGGCTTCGGCTATTGCGTAGCCAAAGCGGTGGTGCTTGCCGCGGCCGGAAGGGCGCAAGGGGTTCCGGTCCGCCTGAGATTCGCCGACGTCAGAAATCATCTTTCCACACAGCGCCTCCGAGATTTAATGAAGACGGATATCTTTGTATATCACGGCTACACGGAGTTCTTTCTGGAAGGAAAGTGGGTGAAAGCAACACCCACATTCAATCTTTCCCTCTGCGAGCGCTTCAAAGTAAGGCCTCTCGAATTCGACGGCAGAAATGATTCTATATTTCACGAGTATAATGAAACAGGCGAAAAGCATCTCGAATATATTAGAGATCACGGATCCTTTCCTGATCTGCCCCTGGATTTGATCGTATCTTCTTTCAGATTGCATTACCCTGCGCTTGTAAAATCCGAAGAAATGTTTACAGAGGGAAGCTTCGAAAGGGAGGCAACGAAAGAAAAAGGGGGCTGAAAAATGCCGAAGCAAGGGGAAATGCCGTTACTTCATATTTTAACCCTTGTCACAATCCCCTTCATGATATCGTTGTAATAGACAACTCCCAGGATGCGGTCCTGGCTGTCTACGACAGGGATCATCCGGTAATGATATTTGGCGAACATCTCCGCGAGATCCTCCTGAACGTCGTCCTCGTCGGCCGCGACCGCCGGCGAGACCATGATCTCTCCCATGGTTACATGATCCCCCGCCAGGACCAGATCGCGCAGATCCACCACGCCCAGAAGAACTTTTCCGTCATCGTTCACCACGTAGATATATGATATGCTTTCCGGTTCCCGGCCGGAGCGCCTGATTTGATTCAAGACATCTCCTGCCCGTGCCGTTTTCGGCACCGTGATGAAATCCGACGACATTATATCCTTTGCCTGAATTTCCCTTTCCGAGAGGATATCCCGGACGCGGTCGGCCTGCTCCTTCGTAAGCAGCGACATCAGCTCGGTGACGTTGTCATGGGGCAGGATGGAAAAAAGGCTGACCAACTGGGGGATGGACATTTCCGAGAAAATGGAGCGGGCTCTCTCCGTGCGGAGATTGGCGATAATCTGCCGCTGGGCCCTGGGCTCGGCTTCTGCCAGGGTTTCTGCAGCCTTCTCGGAATCGAGAGCGGAGAACAGGGCCTGCTGTTCCTCCCCCGGGAGTTCTTCCAGGACGTCCGCCAGATCCTCGCTCGGGAGTTCCAGCATCTGTTTGCGGGTGATCGAAAGGGTCACCTTGTCGGTTGCGACCGCATCCTCTACCGACAGGGGCTGGACGTATTTCCAAGAGATGAAATTGTCGCTGATCCATTTGAGGCGACCCAGCCCCAATCTGCGGAAGAAGCCGCTCATGGAGATATCCACATGGACGAGCAGGAGCCGCCCTCTTGCTTCGAGGAGGTGAACGTCATTGACGACCTCGCTGCGACGGCCGTCGATATCCAGAATCGTCCTGCCCATCAAGTGCTTGTCCGCCAGAATCCAGCCCGGTTGGTCTACGAAGGGAGAATACGCATGATCAGGAGGAGGTTGGACGAAAATGGCGTCTTCCTCGATCCGGATCACTTTCTCCCATGGTATGAACTCCGTCGGCTTTCCCCACCCGTGCTCGATATAAATTCCAACTGCCTCCGGGTAGGGCTCCGTCAGAACAAATACCAGATCGCCGAGCTTGCCGATGCGGTTCTTTATGTTTCCCACGCAGACCGGCCTTTTCAGTAATTCCGTAAAGTACAGGAAGCGGAAAGGCCCGATCCCCCTCGGCAGGTCCGGAATTCTCGTTCTTGTCGTTGTTTCCGCCATATTCATCCTCCGGAAGATCAGCCGGGAAAAAGAACGCCGATCCCCATCATTGTTTGCATGATGACGACCCCTGTCCTTCGACAATCGGAAGACAAAAAATGTGCATGAGGAAGGCATGAATCATGGCACAACTCCGGTGACCGGCTCAGGGCCTTTCTCCCGGAAGCACCATGCCGGAATTGAAATCCTGGGAAGGCTTTTCCCGGGGCTTAACTGAAGGCCATAAGCTGCGGTCGCGTATTCAGCTGACAGGGATAATCAGGAGGTTCCATCTGTCCTTTTCATTACGAGGTAAAGGCCCCGAAACGTCCTGCAACGCACTCTCTGAGCGCAGTGACGATAAAATTTGATCATTTCATGGAAAAAAATTTAAGTCAAGATATTTCGCCCAGGAAAAAGTTTTTCGAATCCTGCTATTCCTCGCAGGGGTTCTCGAGTTTTTTCCCTTCCTCCCAGCGCCTGGCGAAGTGTTCGACAACGTCCGTATCAACCCCTGCTTTTTGTGCCGCCGTCCTTAATTGATCCATGGTCTGTTCGGCCTCTTTTTTCAATCCGACCAGATAGTAGATTCTTGCGCTTCTTTTCCAGTAGCCGGCGGCTGCCCGATAATCCCCTGATTGAAAGCAGACCTGTCCCAGACGCGAGAGGTCGTCCGCCATGCCTCTGTAAAATCCGCTGATCCGGTCCGCCGACAGGGCCGCCTGAAAGTGTTCGATCGATTCTTTCGCTCTCCCGGTTTCCAGCATCAGGTTACCCAGTGCAAAATGAAGGGTCGCCCTCTCCGGAAGATTATCCGGATTCGAGTTCACCAGGGCCCGCCTCAAGACCTCTTCGGCCTCCCAGTATTTTTTTTGTTTTGTCAGGAGGACCCCTTTGTTGCGCAAAAGAGGGATGAACGGCTTTCTGTTCTCATCGGGATAAATTCCGGATGCTTTTTCGATCAATGCTTCCGCCTCATCGAGATCACCCTTGTCGATCAGGGCCGCAGCTTTGTTCGAGAGGGCCTGACGCAGCCCCGCCCGGTCTCCGATATCGGTGTATATGGAGACTGCTTCATCGAAGAATAATAGGGCGCTTTGCGCGTCTCCTGAAGCCCTGAAGACGGAGCCGATGTTATTAAGGCTCATGGCGACGCCGCCCGGCTGATCGGATGCCGAGTATAAATCGTGGGCTCTATAGAAATGCTCCTGCGCCGTCCTGTAGCATCCCTTTTGATAAAATGCGTTCCCTTTTTTTATTTGTTCCGCACCGCTCGTCAAGTGGGCCGGCATGGACCTGGCAGGGTCGCCGGCGCAGGAGAGTAAAAGCGCGCAGGCGCACAGCAGCAGGATTTTCGCCCTGCTCGTAGACCGTTTATTGAATTCAGACATCCGGACTCTCACCTTCTTTTTTTTCTCTCTGCAATCCCTTTCTATTTCCTCAGCCCCGCGTCCACGTTCTCGCCCTTCGGCTCAGGAGGAAGATTTGGCCGGATCAGGGGATTCTGTCGAATCGACTGCACCACACTGTCTATGTTTTTAACGCCGTCCCGTACCTCGCTGATCCCCCGTTTTGTCGCCCGGGTCACTTCGGGTATATCCCGGCTTCCCTTCTCCACGTTGGAGACGATTTCCCGGATATTCTGCACGCTTGTCCGGAGATTCTCCATTATTTCAGGTGTCTTCTCAGTCGTCTTCTCGATATGGACCAGTATCCGGTCGATTTTTTCCATATCTTGGTGGATGCTTTTCAGGAGCTTATCGGATTTCAGGACGCCTCCGACAGGTCCTTTTCCGTCCTTGATATCACGTGTGACATTTTCAATATGGGCCAGTATTTTATTTGTCGTGCTCATGGCTGAAAAAAGAGGACCGTCCGGGTCGTGCATTTTTTCGACAATTTCAGAGAGGTCCTGCACGGCCTGGATCACTTTTTTTGCAGTCTGCTCGACCTGGAATTCGGCCAGCACATCTTCAATGGATTTTTTTGCCCTGGAAGGTATCTCCCCTCCCGGCGCTATGGCGGGCGCTTTCGGACTTCCGGGCTTTATAGATACGTATTCTGATCCGATCAGCGTGGGACTTTCCACTGCCGCCTGGGAATCGGCGCGTATGCGCGACGAGTAATCCTTCAGGACCGCGATTTCCACTTTGACCCTGTCCCCGTATAGACTGATTTTTTTTACTTTCCCTATATCGGCCTTGGACAGTTTCACGGCGGCATTCACATTCAGATTATAGCTTTCATCAAACACGGTGTAGTAGTGGACATAGCTCTTGAACCAGTCCTTTCCGCGCCCGATGGCGAATACGGTGGCCAGGAGAAGCAGGGCAATCCCGATCATGAAAAGACCGACGATTTTCTCCCTCTTGCTGAAATTTAATTCCATATTCCCCCGATCATTTTTTCAACTGCATGTTAAAAAACCTCTGGAAATAACAGCTTCCCTTCCCGCGAAATCGCGCGTGAACTCCTCGTCGGACGTCAGGAAAACCAGGGGTATGCCCGATCGGGTTTTCTCTTTCAGAACGGCTGAAAACAGGGCGAACTTCCTTGGTCCGAGAAAATCCCGGGGACGCTCGAGGAGGAGCATTTCCGGGTGCTTGAGAAGTTCGCGGATGATTACGGCCAATCTTAGATCCTCGCGATCAAGCTGGGCCGGACGCAGGTTCAATTTATCTTCAATTTGAAAATACCGGCAAAGGGCCTCTGTTTCCTCATCAATGCCACGGGCATTTTCGAAATAGGATTTCATAAGGAGAAGATTGTCCTCAATAGTCCTATTCCCGATTAGCGCCGAATCCGGCGAAATGTATCCGATCTTCTTTTTGTAGGGCAGCAGGAAGCGATAATCGGAAAAATCAAGCCGGGTCCCGCAGTAAAAGTAATCTCCCCGTACGGGGTTTTCCAGTGTCGCCATAGCCCTCATGAACAGGTGCGCGTCGTCCGGCAGATCCGCAGTGATTGACCAGGAGTCACCATCCGCGAGCACGAAGTCGATTTCATTGAGGCCGTTCCCCTTTCCGACCGGCGCCAGTGTGTAATTAGACAATTCGATCCGAGGCGTCATAATCTAACTATAAAAAGCAACAGATATAGCAATATTGATGACCAGACAGTAAAACAGGCTCTCAACGGATGCCTTTGAGGTCGCTACGGGAATAGCCGTGATCTGAGTGCCTGCCTTGAAGCCTCGATAAAGGCTGGTTACAGTAATCGCTGTTCCGAAGCAGACCCCCTTAACAATTCCCACGACGATATCCATGCCGCTGACGGCTTTGCCTATTTGCCCCAGGAAATTGGCCAGTGGATAATCCGTGGTCGTCCATACGATTAAATATCCCCCCAGAATGGCGACCAGATCGAAAATGAGGAAAAGGCACAGTATGGCAGTAGTGATACCGATCAGCCTGGGAAGGGAGATGATATAGTTGGGATCGATTCCCGACATTTCAATGGATTCGATTTCATGGAGCACGGTCATGTAGCCGGTTTCGATGGTGACAGCAGTGGCGGAACGGAGGATGACGACGAGGGCCGTTATAATGGGTCCAAATTCCCGCACGATGAGCAATACAGTGATCTTTCCCAAGTCGTACTGGGAGGAAATTTTTGCGAACTGCACCAGGAGCATGCTACCAAGAATGAGCGCGATCGGAATGATAATGGCAAGGGCCTGCACCGCCGTGAAATAGATTTGCTCCGCGATGATGATGCGAAGCATGCTCCGGCCTTCCCTCGGCCTCCTGGCCAACAATTGGAGTATCCGGTAGACGAAAGCAAAGAGGTCAAGCAGATGGTTTGTCCGCGCCAGGGTGCTCCGGCCGATATGTCCCAGCAGCCGATCCATTTTCAGCTCAATATCACGTGAGACAAGAGAGTTACAATGCGTTGTTGCTCAAATAAAATAATTTTCGGGGATTGTCAATGGATTACCTTCACCCCGGCGGAGTGGTAAAACAACGGGCCCTTTCCGTCGGAACATTTCACACTGGAAAAAATCCGGTCCATTTTGTATGCTGCCTTCGATTTCCCACCCTATAGGAGGTCCTTATGAAAAAGTCAGGTATCGTTTGGATGGCCGTGTTATTGTTCATCGCGGCAGCGCCGGCGTATGCGGCCGGCTCCGACGCCGTTATCGGAAAATGGTGGAACCAGGAGAAAGACGCCCAGATAGAAATTTACACATGCAACGGCAAATTCTGCGGAAGAATTGTCTGGCTCAAAGAACCTGTCTACCCGCAGAATGATCCAAGGGGAATGGGGGGAAAGCCCAAAGTGGACCGCGAAAATCCGGACGTCGCCAAAAGGTCCCGCTTTCTGATGGGTCTGAATATTCTCTGGGGCTTTGTCCCCTCCGGCGAAAACCGGTGGGAGGGCGGCTACATTTATAACCCGAAGGAAGGAAAAACGTATAAATGCAGGATCAGCATGGATAACCCAGATCATCTCAAAGTCAGGGGATTTGTGGGGATATCGTTGATCGGCAAAACCAACGACTGGACGAGGGTGAAATAAAATGAAAGGCGCAAAGGCCAGGGCTTTCGTACGATGAAAAGGATATCGTTTTTAAAAAAAATCGCCCTGTTTGTCGGCGTTCTTATTGCCTTATCCCTCCTGAATATAGGCTACTACTTCATCTTCCCTGATGTGGCGAAACTCAAAAAAATCAACCCCCGAAAGACATCCTTCATGGAATACCGCGAAAAGGAATGGCAAAGGGCAGGGAAGAAACAGAAAATCAGATATGTCTGGGTCCCTTTTTCACAGATATCGTCCTATGCCGCAAAAGCGGTGATTATCGCTGAAGATGACAAATTCTGGTCCCATGAGGGGTTCGATTTCGACGCCATGCACAAGGCGATGGAGAAAAATATAAAGAAAGGCAGATTCGCTTACGGGGGCAGCACAATCAGCCAGCAGCTTGCCAAAAACCTTTATCTGACACCGTCCCGCAATCCGATGAGAAAAATCAAGGAGGCTGTCCTCACCTGGAGAATCGAGCATAATCTTTCCAAGCGCCGGATTCTCGAGCTTTACATGAATGTGGCCGAATGGGGAGAAGGCATATTCGGCATCGAAGCCGCTTCGCACCACTACTACGGGAAGCCGGCATCCGCATTGACGGCGCAGGAAGCCGCCAAGCTGGTTACTGTTCTTCCCAACCCGAGGCGGTATAAACCGATCGGGAACTCGCGGTACGTGGAGAATCGTTCCGAGCGGATATATAACATCATGGTAAGGAGGGGCATTGTGATCGAAGAGTATGAAGAGATCATGAAAGAGCCCCAGGAAAAGAGCGAAACCGAAAGCGCCAGCAATGCAAAAGAGCCGGAAGACCCGAAAAAGAGTCCGGATACTTCGCCGGGTGCCGCGCCGGAGTCCGATTCCGGAAAGAATCCCCCATCCGGGGCCGCAGAACATGAAAAATAAAAAAGGTACTCACAATTTATCCTACAACATAATCAGCTACGGTCTGATTGTCCCGCCTTCCATCCTTTAGTAATTCCGTACTGCCTGTTTTTGGCAGTTTATCAGCTTCCATGTTCATCTAGTTCTATATCTGTTGTTTTTCCAATCGAAGTGCTGCCCTCAAAAACAGCGGGCCATTCGAGAGAATGGAACGCAAAGCCTACGCCTGACCCCGGGTTTTTAAGGTGGCGGTGGACAGGCCGCCGGGCGAATGCGGCCAGTTTGCGCCGGATTGCGCCATGGCAGGAATTTCAACTAGGAGAGTGCACAGCATGTCCAGAAGATCAGCAGAATTTATTCGTGTGAATGCAGCGGTTGCCCGGATCGCAGTTGTTATCGCCGTGCTGGCGGTTTTTACTGTGCAGATGGGCTTTGCCGCCGAGGTGAAACTGGCCTGGGCGGCCAACAACGAGCCGGATGTGGCAGGATACAAAGTCTATTATGGAAGCGGCTCACGCCAATATTCGTCAAGCGTCGATGTCGGGAACCAAACAAGTTATACAATATCCGGACTGGAAGACTCGAAGCCCTATTACTTCGCCGTCACTGCATATGACAGCGCCGGAAATGAGAGCGATTATTCCAACGAGGTTTCGACAGGGGTGAGTGATACGTCATCTTCAGCGGCGCAGCCGTCGAGCGGCGGGGGCGGATGTTTTATCGCAACGGCCGCATACGGCAGTTATCTCGCGCCGGAGGTGGAAATCCTGAGGAATTTCCGGGATAGGTGGCTGATGACAAACTGGGCGGGAAAACGTTTCGTTCAATTCTATTACAGCACTTCTCCACCTGTCGCCGCCTTTATTGCAAAAAATGAATACCTGCGGCTGCTGATCCGGTGGTATATCACACCCATTGTATATGCGATAAAATATCCCAAAGCGTTGATTGTGATTGTCGTCACTGTGTTCTATTTACTGGTCTTGTATGTGAGACTTACCGGGCTTTGCAGGCGGCGTCTCTCTTCATGATCGCAGTATCCCCGCTTCCGGAGGAAGAACAAGCCTTCAAGGCGTTCTGTCCCAGAAGGGTAATATCCGTTCCGGCATGAAGCGGCGAATTCATGAGAAAGGAGGATGAATCCGTAAAGCAAGTAAAAAATACATGATGTAAAGATGCGGGACGCAAAGCCGAAGGCCATACTCCCAGCCGCCGGGAATACATTTGATGAAGACGGAGTGCAAATGCGGCGTTATCATCCGCCTCGTTGTCACCCGTAAGTCGGAAAAATAAGTATTCACGATGGAGGTGTTCTATGGATTATCGGTTTTGGACATCAATGCCTGTCCGATCCGCCGCTCGTCTTCTCCTTCTCTTTTTGACTTTTCTATTCTTCGCCCCAGTCGCCCACTCGGCCGACGTGACCCTGGCCTGGGACGCAAACAGCGAATCGGACCTTGCGGGATATAAAGTCTACTACGGGACATCAAGCAGAAATTATTCCAGCCGCATCGACGTCGGGAATTGGACGGGCTGCACTATTTCCGGGCTCAGTGCGGGGAGTACTTATTACTTTGCGGCTACCGCCTACGATACGGGCGGTCTTGAGAGCGAGTATTGCGCCGAAGTCTCTTATACGATTCCCGGTCAGTCCGGGGCGGCCGTGTTTTCAGTAAACAGCGGCGGCTCGAAATACACGGATTCGACTGGTCTTGCTTACAATGCTGACACCCATTACAGCGGCGGCTGGACGTACACGACCGCGGCGACTATTGCGGGCACGGCGGACCAGGTCCTGTACAGGAGCGAGCGCGCCGGGAATTTTTCCTACAATATTGCGCTGGCGAACGGCGCATACAATGTCACCCTGAAATTCGCAGAGATATATTGGAATGCCGCCGGAAAGCGGATATTCGATGTGCTCATGGAAGGGAAAACGGTCGTCAGCAGACTTGATATATACGTCAGGGCGGGGGGAAAGAACAAGGCTCTCGATATTACCGTGCCTGTGATCGTTTCGGACGGCGTCCTCAATATCAAGTTCGTTTCCCGGGTGGACTCTGCAAAAGTAAGTGCAATTGTTGTAAAACGATAGTACACTGGGTAGGATACAGAAGGGGTTTTGTCGACGGCAGGACAAGATCCCCTTGCTCCATTTCCATCGGCTCATCTCCGCCGGACTTACAGAGGCTGCTTTCTCGCCTTTTCGCTTCCGCTTGCGTTACGGTTGATCCAACCCTGGATTGCGATGAAAGCTGTTGAAAAATTCAAAACCAAATTTTCGGAGTAAAATTATGCTTAGATTCAAGTGGCAGACGATCTTTTTTGCCGTGCTGACGATTCCCGCGCTGCTGAGTCCCCCGGCTGTTTTTTCAGCCAACTGGTACGTCGATAACGCGGCTACGGGCACCAATAATGGCACATCCTGGAACAATGCCTGGCGGAATCTCTCGGATGTCATATGGGGTGGTTCAGGGGTGAAGGCGGGAGATACTCTCTACATCAGCGGCGGCACGACATCAAAAACGTACAACGGCACCCTGGCGATCGGCGCGAGCGGCACGAGCGGGGCCCCTATCACCATCAGGCCCGGTCAGGAAAGCGGCCATAACGGCGTCGTGATATTCAACGGGAACAGCTCGGGATGCATTACAGCGTACAATTTAAGCTATATCACGATCGATGGATCCGTGGGGAGTTCGAGGCACTTCCTGTTTCAGAACGGCCTGCTTGACCGATGGAACGCCCTGATCGATTCCAGCAACATGAACCATTTCATCGTCCGCTATTGCGAATTCAAGACAGCCACAATCGGCCTTAACTCTATCTTCTGTGTAGCTTCAGAGTTCGACCACAACTGGTTCCATGATATGAGGGGTGAGGCCGCTATAAAACTGGACGGATCAGGCGGCGAAGGATCGGAAGGACCGGGATGGTGGGACAGCAACAAAGTACACGATAACATATTTCAAGCCGATGCCCCTGCAGACGGTTCGGGCATGGCGACCGATCAGATCCAGGGCACTTCCGCCCTCTCGGTGTACAACAATCTGATCGAATACCAAGTAGGGCCCAATTACGGGTGGCAGCATCCGGATGGGTGCCAGATTGCGGGCCGCTGGGACAAGATATACAATAATGTATTCAGGAATTGCCCTAATGCGGCGATCTCCATGGATTACGGAGGCGCTGCAGACGGACACTACTATATTTTCAACAATATCATCGAGTGCACTATCCCATCGTGGGTAGGGTATATGAAGGCATGGGACCTTAATATCCTTTCGACCGTTTCTAACTGTACAGACATGATATTCGCGAACAATACGGTAACCGGGATCAACCACATCCAGACCATCGCCATCCATGTGCACAGTTCAGCTATACAGCTGACAAACTGGAAGATCGAGAACAATATCTTCTACCAATGCGGTCTGATGGGCGGCGGATCCGTGATCCTGATCGACAATGGCGTCTATACGATGGGAACGGACGTTGTTATCGATTACAACCTGATCAACGATGGCGGCCAAGGCGGCAGTCTCATCGATGTTAAGGGCGGTCAGAGTTACACCCAGCCTCACCCGAGGACGACGGCTCCTCAATTCGTGGCTTATTCGTACCGGGGGGCCGGCAACGACTACCACCTGAAGAGCACCGATACTGGCGCCAGGGATATGGGGGTGAGCCTGTCATCTTATTTCACAACCGACAAGGACGGCGCGGCGCGTCCATCCGGTTCCGCCTGGGACATCGGCGCCTATGAGTACGGCAGCTCCGCGGGTGGCAGCTCACCCCCCAGTGCGCCGCGGAATCTGAGAATTATTCAATAAAGAGAAGGAAGCATTGCAATATTGTCATGTCGAACACTCAGGATTTCTTCATCCGTCATTATCCTGAAATCCGGCGGGGGAGTTCTCCTTCGGAGAGAATAGTGAGAGCTCCCTCACTGCTTCCGGATGACTTTTCTTCAATCCCTCCCAGTGCGCAGCGGGGTTTTCCGACCGGGATCGGGCAAACCGGTCGCTGTGCAAAACCCTCGAATACCACTCTCTTAATTTTCTTTCGTATATCGGCATATCAAATTTCGTGATCTTGATACAACTCGTCTGGATCGGCAGGAATCGCTTCCAGCGCTTTTTGATATGGTAGTAGCAATCATAGAAATCTTTCGGGAGGAAAAGTATCTGATCAGTATTGTGGATCAGGAAGGCGGGGACGGCGTAACATTTCATGTTCCGCTCGGCTGCAGCCATACAGATGTCTGTTCCGTAAAAATGGAAATGAGGCAGGGCGTCATCGAATCGCAGGCCGGAGGATTTCTTGACAATAAGGAGCACCTCATCAAGCGTCTTTACTTCTTCAGGGTGGCTGAGGGGCTCCCCGATAATCCCCCAACCCGTCGTGTAAAGGTGACCCCGGGGCAAGCCGTTTTCTGTAATCCCGTAACAGCCGAGGACCCCCCATGAGGGATCGGTTTCCTCCAGGTACGACAGTGATCGTTCCAAATCGTAAAACCAGGCTTCGGGCAGGAAGACATCCTGGTGGGCAAAAATTATCAGATCGTGATCAGCACAGCGGATGCCTTCATTATAAGCGGCCGATGCGGATTTGTATCCGGAGAAAGTGAGGATCTGAGAGCGGTGAAATTCTTTCAGACATGGAGAAGCAAGAAAGTTTTTATTATAAACAGCGAAACAATTGACTGCAACGACGAAAGAAACGGAGATTTTTGACGTGTACATTTACAGAGTCTCCTCCTGTCTGATTTCCGTTTTTCTTCCACAGCGGAGTGCGAGGAGGTATTTTCTGAGGATGCCCGCGAGTTCCAGCCGTTCGCCTGCATTCAAATAGAAAAATATTACTGCGGAGGCAAAGAGGGCAGCGATGAGAAAACCGCTGAGTGCCAGGCTGAAAAAAGAAGACGAGAGAACAAGGCCGGAATAATAGAGACCGATTCCAGCGGGCAATGCAATTCCCGCGGGGCGCAGCAGCACCTCACGCAGGTACATCCAGAAGTCGATTCCGATCAAGCGGGAGGTATAGACTGGCTGGATAAATATTTTATTGATCACAAGAGGAATAGCCGTGCCCAGAGCAACGCCGGCGATCCCTAAATACCGAACCAGAATAAGACTCAGGATCAATTTACATATTCCTTCGGCAATGGTCTGCACCGCATAGAAATGAAGTTTATTCAGAGCCTTCAGGGCGTTGATGGATATTGTTGTCGCAAAGTCAGTGGCCAGGGAACAGGCAAGGATGAAAGTAATGACCTCCGCCTCCCGGAAAGCCTGCCCGACCCAGAGCCTGATGAACCCAGGGCTGAGGAGGACTAATTCCAGTGTAAGGCCGGTTATAAATATGGAGCTCATGCGGGAGTATATCAAATAATTTTTCTGAAAATCCTGGAAATCCCGGCCGGCAAGTTGTGACAGGCGGGGAAAGGTGACTACAGTACATGCATTGCTCACCCGTATCAGAAGGCGGATCAGCGTGAAGGCGACACCGTATATGCCAACGGCCTCCATTGTAAGGAAGCGTCCGATAATGGCGGAGTCTATGTTGAACCTGAGAGTATCGCCGATCACGGTGACGAAGGTCAGGATGCCGAACCCCGTCAGGGACCATGCCGTTGCGCCGTGGATTCGGAACAGGGAAAGACTAAACTCGTGCTTCATGGAGAGCAGGATGGCGAACTTGCATCCAAAATTGAAAATTTCCGTTCCCAGTTCGGCCCACCCTATTCCTTCCAGCCCCCAGCCGGAAATCAGGGTCAGTAATATCGTCGCCGCCCGCAGAATATGCGAAATAGTTTCCAGCACGTTTAATATGACAAACCGTTCGTAAGCCATAAGGATGGCATCGAAAATCCTCCTGGGAAAACCGAGGCCGGCCGCCCCCCCCACCAGCCAAACCATGTGGCGAAACTCAAGAGCTTGATTTTCGTGAATCTGGAAAAAAATGGCAAGAGGGTCAGCTAGCAGGAAAGAAATGAAGACCACTGACACGCCCAAGTAGAAGAAAATAGTGACAGACGTGTTAATGGTCCTGTTAAGGGAGATTTTATCTCCCTGCCCCACGTAGCGGGCGACGTAGCGGATTGTTGCCGAGTGAAGGCCGAGGTCCAGAAGTCCGTAATAACCCACGATAGAGAGGACAAGGACCCATATTCCGTAACCGGAATTTCCCAGTCGAAAAATAATGAACGGGGTCAGGACGAAACTCGTTATAATACTCACGCCGATGGAAGTCCAATTGCTGATGGCATTAATGACCAGGGAAGGTTTCATTGAAACGCCCGCTCTCCAAGTAAAGTAATACCCCGGGATTTTTAGGATCGTTGCCCGCAAAGGATTTTTCGGATCTTTTTAATGGTGTCACAGGTCACTTCCGGGGACGATCCTTTTTCACAAGGGGGGCAATAGCGGCTAGCAGCCGTCGGCCATAGGACTCGCTTGAAAAAGTGCGTTGCGCCCAATTCCTGCCGCATCTGCCCATGTTTGCGGCATGACCGGGATTTGTCCGAAGGTAATATATTTTTTCAGCTAGTTCTCGATGTTCTCCCGCCTTGTAGAGAAGACCATTAAAACCATCGTTGATGAGTTCGGCGGTCCCTGCACAGGCTGCGCCGATAACCGGTTTGCCGGCAAGCATTCCTTCCACCGTCACGCGGCCGAATGCTTCGGATCGCGAACAAACCAGCACCACATCAGCAGTCCTGATATAAGAGAAGACATTCTCCATGTATCCATGAAATTGAACATACTTTTCCACCCGATATTCCCGGGCAATGCTTTTCAAGTAATTGAAATATCGTTCATCGCCCTGCCCGATTATATCGAGAACAAACCCTGTCCTCCCACCGGCGGCAAGATCTGATATGGCTCTGACTGCGTCTTCCTGACCTTTCAACTCGCAGACCGTTCCCGCGATGACGCATCGGAACACATTGTTTTTGATACCGGCTGATGGCCCGGCTCCCGTTGCTGTAACGCTCTGATAGATAGGTATGATTTTCCCGGGGCGCACATATCTTTCGTATTTCCGTGCGGCCGCTTTCGAATTGGCGATACACAAAGAGGAGAAGCGGTCCAGCATTTTCAGCGAGAATCGCGTCCCGAGCGTAAAGAGGAGATTGTTCTCCGACTCGCCGAAAAACTCGTGAATGTGCCATACGTGAGGAACTCGGAGGAGCCGGGCGGCAATGGCGCCAATACAGATAGTGAGTGTATTTGTATAAATGAGATCGCATTTCCATCTCCTGATTATCAAGACCAGAGGAAAGATCGCGGCCAGAGTCAGAATCAGGTCCTTCCATTTTTTCCATTCTGGTGTGCCCTTCCAGTTCATCCACCATCGGTAAGGAAGGATGCTGAAGCTGATGCCGCGATTCTTCAATTCTTCACATAGAGGCCCTTTGTGCGGGAGCATGACGAGGCTTTCGATGCCGAGATTTCCAAGCGCATCGATAGTCTCGAGGAGCGCTCTTTCGGCACCGCCTTTTCCGGAATAATGTGAAATGAAGCAAATTCTCATATTCATAGTGGCATAAAATCCCAAACCGGAAACCGCATCGCGATTGACCGGTCCGGTGAAATACCAGGTTTCTTTCAGGCGAACATGTTTTCTCCGCGGAAGAACGAACATTGATTTCTCTTTTCCTTATCGCTGGCGCAGAGAATGCGGCAGTGGTGCTGCAGCCATTTTCCTGATATGAGAATGTAACCTTTGCAACTGCTCTTGTTGTATAAATTTCACAAATTCCCCGGAGACCGGCCTTTTCTCTCCGGCGCACAATAGCCAGAAGTACCCCGTCATTCTGAGAATCGCGCTGATGACATAAGGCTTCTCCCGAATACGGGAAAGGCACTTGATCAATTCGAACAGGGGGTGGCTGCCGAGGGAATAGTCCATCTGTCCGAGCCGGAATTTGGCGTGCAGAACGCCCTCGGCGCTTCCCGTATGCCTGTGGTGATAAACCCGGATATCGGGAAAGCATTCAGCCTGCCATCCTTTCATTCTCACCATGACTTCCGCGCACCAGTCGGGACCGCCGTATTTCAGCGGAACATAGCCTCCGATCGCTTCGAAGCACTCCCTGCGGAAGAACTGGACGGCATGGGGGACTGATCGAACATTGTTGAAGCGGCGGCTTTTGAATTTCCCGTCGTAATTTTCATATACGAAGCCTCCGGCCAGTCCGAGCTTCGCATTCAACCTGAATTTCTCCATTATTCTCTGAAAATAATCCGGCTCCAGGGAGATATCTGCATCCAAGTTCCCTATCCAGTCATACTGCGGGGCACAACGGCCCTGCAGCAGCCGGTACCCGGCGTTGATGGCGTACACCTGCGAGCTAAAATTCCTGTTGTTGTCGCGGGTAAGTTTCAACAAACGGATGAAATCGTGTTCCTTCGTGTATCGCCGGATGATTTCATCAGTACCGTCGGTTGAGCCGTCGCTGACTATGATCCATTTCACGGGGCGGATGGTCTGACGGATGACTGACTGCAGCGTATTTTCGATAAAGAATTCCTCGTTGCGGGCTGCAGTAACCAGAACATAATGACTTTTGGGCAGACGTACCACATCCTTTCTGTCGAATTTGCCGGTGGAATCAATGTGGACCGGCATGATCCAGCAAAAGCCAGCGCAGACAGGCGATGCTCCTTTTGATTTTCAGCACGGATTCGGAGCTCTTCGGCCCTTTTTTCCGGCGCGGTACACAGTGGAAGAGCAACCGGACGATCTCATGGAGTACCAGAGTGCTGAAGTATGCGCTCCGGGCGGGCGCGCTGTGATATTTTCTCCAGTATTGGAGATTGGCCCTCTGTTTTTCAATGTAGAATCGAACAGGCATAAGAGCGGAGCTTGCACCTCCGTAGTGGACGGCCTCGGCGTCCGGCAGGAAGACAACGCTCCACCCCTTTTCGTGAAACCTCCTGCACCAGTCGATATCTTCGGCGTACATGAAAAAGCTCTCGTCAAGCAGGCCCACTTGATCCAGGGCCGACCTTCTGATCAGCCAGAAACACCCGTTGATGACATCTACTTTTTTGAGGGTATCATGAGGCCAGTAAGTAAGCAGTTGTCCGCCGAACATTTTTCGTTCTGGAAAGATCGAGTCCAGCGCCATTGCGCGGCAGAGGCTGTTCCAGACCGTCGGGAACCCCATGCACGACCTCTGGACGGAACCATCCGGTCCCAGAATTTTCGGGCCCAGCATGCCCGTTTCAGGGTGCTTTTCCATATAAGCGTGCATCCTATCGATGCACCCCTCACGGACAATCACGTCGGAATTGACCAAGCACACGTAACGGCCTGTGCTGTTCCTGATGCCTGTGTTGTTGGCCCTGGCGAAACCAAGATTGGATGAATTCCGCAAGACCCGCACTTCGGGAAAGGCCGCCTCCACGGATTGCGGAGATCCATCGGAGGATGCGTTATCGACCACAATAATTTCGGATCTGAACCGGCCGAGGCTTCCCACCAGCGATCGAAGGCATTGCAGCAGAATATCCTTCGTGTTCCAGCTCGCGATAACGGCGGAAATTTCAATCTGTATGTCTTCTTTGTTCAACGTAAGTTATCCAATGATCAAAATTTTTTCGGGGTTTCGAATTTTTAATTTGAGCGAGAGCTCACCCCCGTCAACAGCCTATTAACTTCTATTACAGCCCGATGGCATGTACCATCATGGATCCGCTGATTTCCCCGTTCGAAATACCTGAATTCATCGTCAGAGAAAAGATCAGTATCCCTCCCGGGAACGGCAGGAACCACTCGTCTGCAAGATGAAGGTCATTCACGAAGGAGAAAGAAGCAGTTTATCGAACGACGGCCTCATAGGCAGCGCTATGCATGCTGAAATCGAGATTGCTGATAAGGGAGACCATGCCGATGAGGATGTACCATATCAGGAGTATCTGATCGAAATACGAGATGCCGATGAAGGCAATGGTGTGGGCGAAAAGAGCGACGCCGATAGCCCACAACAGCTTCTGTGAAAGAGAGATGTGGGCAGTATGGCGGACCGCCCTCCCGACTGCCTGGAAGGAGGCCGCGATCAGGAAGACGAAAAGAAGCAGTGTAACGAGCCCTCCGTTTATCCCGAACAGGATATACTGGTTTGTAATATCCCACATGCCGAAGGCCCAGTCCGATGTGAACTTCGTTCCGATCAGCCACCATTCATTGAACCGGTTGATGAATTGATCTATAAGAACATACCTGTGATAGCTCATGGACGTGCCAAAGGCCTGAAGGCGGCCGATCAGCGCCCACACGGGAGCTTTCATGACAAGGTGGAGGCCGATCAGCGCAAACAGGATCCCCCACCTGACGGGGCGCATGTAATATCTGAAACGCCACATCAGCAGACCCGCCGCCGCGGCGAGATATGTGAATACGGGTCCCGATGACGAGGATGTCCATACAATCATGGTGGCCGCAAGAGCACTGGTAACGGCCAAAGTTTTCCGGCGGCGTCCTTCGGCCCACCATAGCGATACGGCCAGAGGGAAAACAGTGGCGCCGTAAGTGCCCGCCAGTATTGGGTTGGCGAAAGGCCCCTGGCTCCGGAACCTGCCCTCGCGAATGCCCGCGATTTCGGGAGCTCCAAGGAATACTAGAGGGTTTCTTCCCGTCAGGTACTCGATGAGCATGAGAATGGCGATCGGTATGGAAATCAGTGCCAGTATTCTGACGACGCGTTCGACATCCGTAAAATCGACGAGGAGACAGCGGATCAGGAAATAACTGCCGATCAGGTCGTAAGCCATGCCGAGGCGGTTGACGAACGCCCCCCATGTTCCCCACATAATGGTAAAAGTCACGATGCTCGATACGGCGAGCGCGGTAACGATGCTGTCCATTCTGTTCCATCCGATGGGGCGCATCTCCTGCCGCACCAGAACCCGGAGCCAGCCCACGAACAAAAGGATGCGCAGGACAAATAAATTGATCCCCGCGACGACTATCTCCTGGTACATGGGTATAAGGACAACCGCGAGAATAAACGGGATGATAACATAGCGCCTTGGCACAATGAAGATCAGGACAGCCACGGCAAAAACTATGCCGATGATCAGGGGATGGATCGTGGTCTGCCCATAGCCGCCGTATTTCAGCAACAGTTCTTTTTCCATGGGGACTCCTTTTGTCACAAACAGATTGTTGAAAAGCTCGGAACTGCGGATTCAGAACCGCCGAGCAAAGCCTGAATCAAATACCGATCAGCCACTGCCTGCAAGGGCGTACAGCAGCCATCCCAGGTGATAGGGTCTGCACTCGAATAGAATTTTCAGCTCGGAGTCGCGATCCCGCCTTGAAAGGTTCAGCAGAGATAATATCTCTTCCGTATACCGTCGCCTCTTGCCCTGGTAAAGACACCTCCAGATCACGTTAAGCGGGGGATTCACCAGATCACAGTTGAGTTCGTTTTTCCCTGTGATCCAATCGAGTCCGCGGTAAACGGCTGGTCTGAAATCGGCTCCTGCCGCGCCGCCGATCGCGAAAAGGGCCATGGGGGCCATGCCGTCCTGGTGCACGGAATACACGGGGTACCTGCCCAGAACTTTTCCTGTGTACATGTCGTAGTGCCACCACCATTGCCCGAGCGCTCCCTGTGTGCTGCAGATATGACGGGCGCAATCCAGGGCGATTGCGACGGCCTCTTTGTCGCCCATGATACTTCCATATTGTGAAAGCGCGTAGATCGGGTAAACCTGATCTGCAAAACTTCCGACCCGGCGTCGGATCCAGCCCACGGCCGCTCTGGCGCCCTGGTGTCCGAAGACTCCCTTTCCGCAGTAATTCTCTTTTAACTTTTTGAAGACGGACCCGGCGAGCTTCTGCAGGTCTTCCTGGATATCGACCGGCGAGGCGGCCGCATGAGCCAGTCCTGCCAGAAACCAAGCCATTTCCATAGTCTTAAGGGGGCCGTATTCGGCATAATCACGCCACAAGCCGACGACAGAGAGTTCCCTGCAGCATCCGGGCAGGCGGTCGGGAGTCGCGGCAGAGCAAAGCCAAAGGTACAATCCCGTTTCTCCGAGCTCTCTTTTGTTGCGCAGGTGATCCATAGCGGCTGCGGTCGACGCCTCCACGTCGATGGAAGAGCGCAACCCGTGCTTTTCCGCGGCCTGCAGTCCCAGGAGGGAGATGATGGTGTAGCGGACCGAGTAATCACCTTCCTTTATAAGGCGTCCCTTATTCAAACTTAGCCTGTTGCAGAAGAGGAGCCTGTTTTTATCGAACATCTCTTCCAGTCCGGCGATGGATAGGTGCAACAGAGGCCTGATTCTCCTTTCCGCATCGGATACTCCTTCCGGAATTTCACCTGGTTTCATAGCCCCCCTCCGTGATCGATAATATGGCGGACAGTACAGCGTCCAGTGCTTTTCGCTCCGGATATTCCGGACGGGGATGGCGTCTGCGCCGGACAAGCGGGATGTTCTTAATAACATCCTCTTTGTTCCTTATCAGGTGGAGACGTCCCTGCCTGGACAGATAATCGTCCACTGCGCCGAGCTTGCCGCGAAAAATGCTGTAGACAGGCACCCCGAGGGCGGCTGCCTCCCTGTTGATAGTGCCTCCTCCGCTTATGACGAAATCCGAGTGCCAGATCAGGTTGAGTCCGTTCACGACTTTTCGGGGGATGACGGTTTTTCTGCAGTTGCAGAGCTCCGGCCATTTTTTTTGTATCTGGATTTCCTGTTTTTCATTGCGTGGGAGGACGACCACACGGACATTGTCGCAGCGGCCAAGATATTCGATCACCTCAAAGAAAAGTGATTCGCTCTCCGGATTATGATAGTGCGCTTCCGTGGCGGGAGGGCGCACGGTTGCTATCAAATCTTCTCCGCGGATGCCGAGTTCATCGAGAATCCCGGAGTCCGGCTTGAAGTCCGGAACATAAACGTCTTCCTTGATTCCCGGATATCGGATTATCCTTTCCGATTTGAAATGAATATCCCTATCCGGAATGACCTCCGGCATGATAATCCAGGACGGGTTCGCGATCATCTGTGAAAATTCATAATCCATGATCAGAATGGACGGAATGCCGAAAACCTGCGTGACGACCAGTTGAGAGCGCGAACCGTGCGAAACGGCGATGTGGGGTTTTTCGCGCAGAACGGCCGGTGTAAGCTGAACGGACCGGATAAGCAGGCCCGCGATTTTCATCATTTTGTTTTTCCCATAATGGACTCCGATCCGCTGGTATCTTATTTGATGGAGATCGGCCAGCCCGCAGACCTGGAAGCAGTCTCTCGCCGTGATCATCACTTCATAACCTGCTTCGCGGAGTCTCCGAATGATCGGGCTGAAGAAGGGGACATGCGGCGAGTTGTCCAGATCTATCCATATTTTTTTCTTTGTTGCGGTTGTTTTTTTCGGATTGTGCATCGCTTGACCTCTGGAGAAATTTATTCCCGGCTCCTTCGCGGGATGAGTCTTACATGGAATTTTCTATCCCGCGTGTCTGTAAAAGATATTCCCGATAAGTCTCAAAAAAGGGACCGGTAGAGACCGGAAGATCTTTTGGTGGAGCGGGCCGACAAGGGGACGGATCGCGACAAATCTCTCACTGGCCAGGTTGTATTTGAAATATTTAATAATGTATTCATCCGTCCCCCATCCAGTCTTGAATCGCCGCAGTCCCCTGTTGCCTGGATCGGTCCTGCCGAAATTCAATACCTGGAACCCTCTTTCACGGTACCATCGTATTGTTTCCCACATGATGAGATTATTGGCGCGCAAGTGCTGGCATTGCCTGTCAGAAGCTCCGTACTTGTAAATCGCCCTTTTGCCGATGTGAAAAAACATCGCCCCCCCGACCGGCTGATTCCTGTAAGAGGCGAGGACAACAATGCCCTGATCGTTTTTCATGATGTGTTCACATATTTTCTGGAAGAAATACCAGGGCTGTGGGGGAAGGCCATGTGTTTTCCGGGTCATCGCATTCAATCGGTAGAATTCTCGAACCGCTTTCGGGGAAGAACAGACGTCTATCTTCAATCCCTCTCGGATTCCCTTTTTGATATTTCTTCGCGTGCTGCCGTGAAGGTTTGAAAAAATAGCCGATTCACTCTTTTGGAGATCCAGAGTGTGTCCGAAATAGAATGCAGAGACCGCCTCGAAGGGGAAATTCCTCTCACACCTGAATTCCATGTATTTCCAATGTGCGTTTTTCCCGTGGGCGGCGATCCGATCGAATACGTACTGAAAATCCCCTCCTTCCGAAAGGATCATTTCGCAGTAGTCGGAAAAAGGAAGAGAAACCCCCCTTTTCGCAGTCAGAATGCTTCCCACTTCCATCATCGGCACCAGAACGCGGAACCTGCGTTCGTCCGGTTCGGCGAAATACGCCGGTTTATAATGGTAGGATTCCGCCAGGACTTTTGCCCAATTCGAGGCATGAAAAAAAGAATGGCGTTCCGTTTCAAGAAGCAGATTATCCCATTGCGGGCAGTCCGCAGGATTCATGACTTGCAGAGAACTGTGTTCCATAGAGGATTTTTTCATGCCGATGGCGAGTAAACTCACGTTATTGCCCGAAGCTCGGCCGGTCCATACCCATTTTTCCTCCGCGCGTCCGGGGAATCAGCCGACGAGTTTCCGATAATTGGACGGAGAGAGCATCTTGACCAGGAATAGCGCCACAGGATTTATCCGATAGTAAGCAGGCACACTCAGCAGCGTGCATCCCCTCCTTATCTTGAAATCATCCAGACCTTGCCGGATACTGGGGCTGCCCATGAAAATATATTTCGCCGAGTCGCACCCGCGGGCGGCTTCGCGGACCCAGTGCAGGGCCAATTCCGGCCCTTTCGCTCTCAAGGCTTCCGGATCTCCGAAAGATGTGGCAAAGAAGACGATATCTTCCACTTGATAAGCGATGTTGATCGAGCAGAGTCCCTTCTCATGGTATGTTCCGAAAAGCAAGACCTTCGGATGATAATAGAAGATATCGGCCCACTTCTCAAAGGATGCGCGGTCGATTCTATCGCCTTTCCATCCATAGTGCGTCCGCTTGAAAAAGGCCGTGTAAATCCGATGCCCGGCGGAGATTAGTTCTTCATGATCGTCAATGAGTTTGACCACCAGGTGCCTATGCGCTTTTTTCAGGCTCGCCCTGTATTTATGCCGAAGTGTCCGGATCGAGTAGCCGCGAAGGTTGTCCAGCACGAAAAAATTCATCCTGGAATTTGCGGCGGACGGATCCGGTATCATATGCTGGAATCCGATGAGTCCGGAGGACCAGGGTGGTTTTGCCGAACCCCGGGGAATCGCGGAAAGAGGGTACAGGGGCCGGAAAAAGAAAGGGCGGACCTCCTGCCAGAAGATCCCTCCGGATTGCAGGATTCTACTCCCGTTTTTCCTTTCCAGATCCGCATATTCATCGATACTCATTTTCTGGAAATGCACAGACATGGCTTCTCTCCCCTTCATGATCATGTCGCGGTCCCGATCCGCATCCCTGACCTGAGATATTCACGGATCGCGTCCGCGACATATTCGATCTGGCTCGCCTTGAGCTCGGGGAACATGGGCAGCGAGAGGAGTTCCCTGCAACACCTCTCGGCAACAGGGAAACTGCCTCTCTTCAGTCCCAGATGGCGGTATGCCTTCTGCAGGTGAATGGGGACGGGATAGTGAATGCCGCAATGAATGTTGTCTTTCAGAAGTGCGGCTATCAATCCGTCGCGATCGCGGACACGGATTGCATATATGTGGTAAACGTGTTTTCCATAGCCGGCCTCTTCAGGCAGTATAATTTCTTCCATGGGCGATAACAGTTCGTGATAGATGACAGCGTTTCTTCTGCGCTTTTCGTTCCATGATTGCAGGTGTTTTAGTTTCACGCGCAATACGGCGCCCTGGAGGCCGTCCATTCGATCGTTCCATCCTATAATTTCATGGCGGTATTTTTTCGGTTGCCCGTGGTCACGGAGGAGCCGGATATTTCTGTCCAGATCCTCACGGTCGGTTAAGACGGCGCCGGCGTCGCCGTACGACCCCAGATTCTTCCCGGGATAGAAACTGAAGCATCCCGCGTCTCCGATGGAGCCGGCCGGCCGGCCCATGTATTCAGAGCCGTGGGCCTGGCTTGCGTCTTCGATAACATAGAGCCCGCGCCTTCTGGCGATGTCCATGATGGGCTGCATATCCGCCGTCTGTCCGAAAAGGTGGACGGGTATAATGGCCTTCGTCTTCTTTGTGATTGCGGATTCAAGCAGAGAAGGATTCATTGTGTAAGTGTCCTCACGTATATCCACGAAGACGGGTTTAGCGCCGCAGCGGCTGATGGCCTCCGCCGTTGCGATGAACGTATTGGGTACAGTGATTACTTCATCGCCGGGTCCGACGCCGAGGCCATGCAGAGCGGCCCAGAGCGCGGATGTCCCGCTGCTCACGCCGGCGGCGTAGCGACGTCCGCAGAACGCGGCGAATTCCCGCTCGAATGTGGACACAAAAGTACCGCCGATGAATCCGGCGTGGTCTAAGACCTGCTGCAGCGCGGATGTAATTTCATCGCGAATGGATTCATATTGCGCTTTGAGGTCAATAAATGGAATAAACACGACCTTACCCTCTCCTCTCGAAACAGCAGTTCCGCAATGAATGTTCCAGCGCCGGCGTATTTTCCCGCTCCTGGCATGCGAAGGTTGCAATAACGGATTCGCCGGCGCGCACTTTGTCGCCGGTGGAAACCAGAATGCTGAGACCAGGGGAGTCCGGGATGAGGATATCGACTTGCGACCCGAATCTGATCATCCCGATTTTTTGTCCGATCCTTAACTGGTCTCCCGGCTGCGCATAGGAGACTATTCTCCGGACCAAGCGCGACGCGATATGGACGAGCCCGATCCGCTCATTGTCGTTTTCAATAATTCCAGTCATCCTTTCGTTTCTGAAAGGCGCCTCTGGTCTTTTTAGAGAGAAGAAAGAGCCTTTGATATGTTCAAGATGCACGATTTTGCCTTCTATGGGGGATCTCGTAATATGGACGTCTAGAAAGGTCATCCCCACGCCGATCAGGTAACCGCCGCTCACATGCGTGATCGCTGAAAGGGGCGGGCCGAGCTGGACCGTTTCTTTTCCTTTTGACGAACAAGGGGGCTGTGCCCCCGCGATTCTCCTGATGTACTTGATCCTCCCGTCCGCGGGCGCGACAATGAGATTCCCGGAAGGAGGAGCCTCGCGCTCATCGTCTCTGTAAAATCTGATCAAGAGCGCCGCGGCCGAGGAGAAGATGATCAACAGGACTATCATTGTCATCCTGTAAAAAGACTCCATTGCGAAGAAAAAGAAGACTACGTTAGTGACAATCCCGGCGGATATACCAGAGACCATGCCCCAGAGAAAGACCGTCTTCATATCCAGCTCCCATTTAAGGGCGAGGGGCAGGAGAATCAGCTCCGCCATAATGAAGCCGGCGAAAACGTATTCCATTACGATTGCGTCCTTTCTTGTACCAGAAATATGGTGCAAGCACTAATTCCAGGAAAAAAGGGAGCGGGTCACTTCTGTCATACACGGCAAGCTCTTTTTTCCCCCTGATGGTTTTCAGGTATTGCATGGGCTTCATTCGACCTTTCCAGATTTCCTGGATGGCGATGCCGGTGTCGGTCAACTCGCGTATCCATTTCACATTCTTCTCATAAGAATTGGTTTTCACTGACAGGCCGTTGATGTCGAGGAAAAGGAGCAATGAAAAATTAACTCCCGCTCTGGCGCCCAGGGTATGCCACCCCCATGTCCTGGGATTGATTTCAAGAAGCTTGAACGTTCTTTCCCTCATGTCATACATAAATTCCACTTCGGACAGTCCGTAATAATGAATCCTCTGCAGTAATTTTTCGGACGGCGCCTCGAGTTCCGGAATATCGCAGGTATACGCATAAGTCGTGGCGCTGCCGAAATCCATCGGATGCTGGCGCGGTCTCCTGGCAGTGATTTTTGCCTTGATACCGCCGCTGCTGAACAGAGAGCAGAATGAGTACAGATGGTCCGGTCCCCCGGGGATCAATTCCTGAACCATGATCTCCGAGGCGTCGATAATGGAGGCCATCAGGCGATAGAAATGCAGAAGTTCTTGCCTGCTGTTGACCTGTATGGCTTTCTTCCTGGTTACGGAAAAAAAATGATCCTTAATGGACGGCTTCAGAATCACGGGATATTCCAGGTCGAGCTGTTCCAGCTCCGCCTCGTTGCGCGGGAAATGAGTTTTCGGTATTGGTATCCTGATCCGCGAGGCAATCTCGTATGTGAGTTTCTTGTCGTAGACAAAGCGAATTACATCCCATTCCGGCGTCGGTACAAGGTAATAGGAATCCAGCAGGTACCGTGATTTGGAAAGAGTGTATACCGCGGTGTCGGTTGTCGGGAAAACAACCCAGTTCCGGATTTGTCTTTCCGCCGCGAACCGCACAAGGTATTTGATAAACTCGTCCGTGTCCGTCGGAGGAGGGCATTTATGATACTGGTGGATATGCCTTGAAAAGCGTCCTATGCAGAAATCCGGGTCGAATATATGAATCGGGATACGAAGATGAGCCAGATTCCTCGCGATACCGAGACCCTGGTAGTCACCCCCGATAATGATTGCACCCCTCGTCGATGATTCGGACGGCGTTATCATGTCTTGATCAGTTTCTTGTACCGGATTCGTTCAAAGAGGTTACGGAAAAAGATGTTGTTGAAGAACAGTTTTTCAAACAAGCCGACCGCAAAAAAGTATTTCAACAAGTAACTCACGACTGCATATCTATTGAATGCCCTCGCTACGGCGCTCCTGATGATCTCCCTTTCTATCTTCTGACATCTTTTCAATATTTTCAAACGGGCTTCCGCCGGTAATTCTGGTGTCTCGAAAACGGGCGTGGATTGGTGTTCCGCCACGTTGTTCAGATATACTTCCGGCGGGATCAGGAACAGGTTATTCGTCTCAATGTAATCGTACATCTCCGTCCCCGGATACGGGATCGGGTTGTTCAAGTTGACTTTCGTTACCGGATATTTTTTTGCCAGCCGGAGGCTGTCTTCGATATCCTCTTTCGTTTCGTGGGGGGTGCCGATCATGAAAAACAACCGGACGTCCAGCCCCAGTCCGCACGCCTCTCGTACAGCCTTCTCGATGACATCGATAGTTTCACCCTTTTTCAGGTGTGCCAGCATCCGGTTGTTGCCCCCATCCACGCCGAACCCCACCTCCCTGACCCCTACCTCCTTCATCCTCTCCAGCAATTCCCGGTCAACGGTGTCGGCCCTGAGGCCGTTCGAGCACCTTATGAACAGTCCCGTGAGCTTCCTCTTTTCGATTTCGTCGCAGATATCCAACACCCGCCGCCTGTTGAGACTGAAATTATCATCATCGATTGCGAATTGGCGGATACCCCGGCTGTACCAGTATTCGATTTCGTCGACAAAATGGCCGACGCTGCGGGTACGGAATTTCCTTGCGATCATCCTGTTAGGACAGAATGTGCACTGGTTTACGCAGCCCCTGCTGGAATGAACAGGTATTTGCTTCGAGTAATTCCTCATCTCGAATTTTTCGTATTTTGGAAAGGCGATCGAATCCAGATTTTTTGTGACCGGCCTTTCGCCATTGAAGACGACCTGCTGTCCATCCCTGAAGATAAGACCCGGAATTCCGCAATAGGGGATCCTGTCCCTGCAGAGGTCGATGATAGTCTGCTCACCGTCGGCGACAACCCCGAAATCAATGTCCGCGCATTCGCGAAGGACCCTGTCCTTCAAAACAGTCACGTGATGTCCCCCGACGACGATTTTGACCCCGGGCAGAACTTCCTTTATCCCGGATATCAGGCGATACGTGTTCCTGTAACCGAGAGAGCTCATGCTGAAGCCGACTATATCCGGTTTAAGGGCAAAAGCTTTTCTCTTCAGATACATAAATGAACGGCCGATCCTCATGTCGACATATTCGTATTCGATCCCGTTGTCATGCAGCGCCTGGGCTATATAACCGACTCCGGCCGGCACTCGCAGGCCCCCGTAGCGGCTCTCTGCGGGAGGGCTGACAAGAAGGACTTTTCTGAATCTCATGGGACGATCCTCCCGGGATTTGAAGCAAGCCGACTTTCCGGTATTTCGATTTTCCGCAGTTGTTTTGCCGGAATGCCGGCAACTACAGTGAACTCCGGCACGTCGCTCGTCACGAGTGAGGCAGCCCCCACGACCGCCCCTCTGCCGATCTTAACACCGGGAAGCACAATACAGCCCGTTCCCAGCCAGGCGTCGTCCATGATCTCAATGGGGCTGTGGAGTTCACCCATGATGGCGCGATACTGTGAAAAATTGGCTTTTGACGAAGTAACGAGAGTGACCCGCTCTGCTATGGAGACGCGATCCCCGATTATAACCATGCCCCGGTCATCCAGTTCATCTTTGATGATCAGATCCTCTCCGATGTACACGGCTTTGCCTATCCGGTACCCCGCCATTTTTAGAAACATGCGGCGGACCCTGAAACCAGGGACATGCCTGGCGGTTAATTTGAACAGCCTTTTATAGAATCTCCAGGTCACGTGGTCTGCAAAATGCGCCGCCATGATCATCATGTCATGAAGAACGGGGCTGTTTGTTTCTCCATGCGCAGGGATTTTCGCGCGTGCTTTTTCCCCGCCGTTGACGGAAGGGCGGCGTATTTTCCTTTCTCTCTATTTTCCTCAATATCCGCGCGGGATTTCCGGCAACAATCGTATCGCGGGGGACATGGCCGGTGACTACACTGCCCGCCCCGATGATTGCGTTCTCGCCGATGACGATATTGCAGAGGATTGTCGCGCCTGAGCCGATGGAGGCTCCCTTTTCTACCAGCGTGGGGTGCACCCGCCAGTCGCCTTCTGTCTGCAGGCGGCCGTCGGCTGTTGTGGCAAAAGGGTAAGGGTCGTTGATAAAAGTAACATTATGACCGACGAAGACATTGTCTTCGATGGTTACTCCTTCGCAAATAAAGGTGTGGCTGGATATCTTACAGTTGCTCCCGATCTTCGCATTCTTCTGGATTTCCACAAAAGCTCCTATTTTTGTGTTGTCTCCAATATGGCAGCCGTAAAGATTGATATAGGCCGCCAGTTTGACGTTTTTCCCCAATTTGACGTCTTCAGAGACACTGCGAAGGCCGCTCATAAATAAACCATCTCTCCCTTTCTCTTCAGGGACTTGTTGGCGGCTTCAAGCATCTTTACCACTCTCAACCCGGCATAACCGTCATTAATCGGCCGCTTATTGCAAAGAATGCAGTCGATAAAGTGTTCAGCTTCTATTTTCAAGGCCTCCATGTGGTCGATCTTGGGTACCCACATGTCGCCCGACCTATAACTGACAAGGAGATCGTAAAGGTTTTTACTGTTCGTGACTTCAACCCCCTTATCGTAGACCCTGATCTTCTGATCGGCGTCGAGATCATTCCAGACGAGCATTTTTTTATGCCCGCCGATCAGGGTCGTCCTTACCTTGACCGGAGATAGCCAGTTGACATTGATGTGAGCGATCATCTTGTCGGGGAAATAGATGGTGATGTAGGCGACATCCTCGAGATCGTGGTTGAAATGAGCCTCTCCGGTCGCTATGAGCGCGACGGGGTCGTCCTCGATAAGATAATCCATGATGGACAGGTCGTGAGGGGCAAGATCCCAGACCACATTTACATCGTGTTGAAATAGGCCCAGATTGACTCTGGTCGAATCGAAATAATACAGGCGTCCGAGTGCCCCGTTTTCACTTATGATCTCCTTGATCTTTCTTACTGCGCCAGTGAAGAGGAAGGTATGGTCAACCATGATTTTCAGGTTCTTCCTCTCGGCAAGCTCTATGAGCTCTTCGGCCTGGTCGACGGTACAGGTGAACGGTTTTTCCACGAATACCGCTTTTCCGTTCTGCAGCGCCATTTTCGCCATCTCATAATGCGTAGCGACCGGGGTGATGATTGCCACTGCGTCTATCCCGGTAGAGTTCATAATATCTTCATAATAGGCCGTCGTTTCGATTCCGGGATAGGAACGCCGCGCCCGCCGGAGCGCATCCGCATTCATGTCGCTGATAACCACGACTTTCGCTTCTTCGGTTTCATTGAAATTCCTGACTACTTTCGGTCCCCAGTAGCCGTAGCCGATGACGCCAACTCGAATCATAGAATCCTCTTTCTGCCGGTATTCGGTACTGCACAGCAATGGAGAGAATCGAACAGATTGCGGAGGGGATATGTGAACCGCACTGATGAGCAGCAGATATCAGCATGAGAAAGAAAGTTCCTCCGGCGACATAGCGGTTCTGCCGGAGCAACTTTCCTGCTTTTTTTTATTACAAAGAAACCTTCAAAGCTATAGTGCTATTCCTGATTTTGTTTTTCGAAATACCTGAATTCAGTGTAGGTTAATAGAGGAGGCACAAGGAAGGAATGCACGTGAAGGGGCCTTCAGGAAGGCGGTTAGTAGGCCCCTCTGCAGGAGAGTACGGCCCATGGAGTCTTGAGGAGAATTACAAGATCAAGCCAGAGCGACCAAGTCCTGATATATTTCAGATCGAGCCTGACCATGTCATCAAAACTAGTGGCGCTGCGGCCCTTGATCTGCCAGAGTCCGGTGATTCCGGGCTTCATGTTCAGGATCCTGGATTTATGCCAGACATCGTAGTCTTTGCACTCGTAAGGTATCGGCGGGCGGGGTCCTACAAGGGACATATCTCCCTTCAGTACATTCACGAACTGGGGCAACTCATCCAGGCTCGTCTTTCTGAGAAGCCGGCCCAAAGGCGTGATCCTCGGATCACCCCTGAGTTTGTAAGCAGAGCCACTGCGCGAGCTGTCCTCCCGTTCATGCAACCTGCCGCTGATGAACAGCTTGATGTATTCGCGATGAACGCGGGGATCGGTATTCACATACATAGAGCGGAATTTCATGAACATAAATTTCTTGCCGAAGAGCCCCACTCTTTCCTGTTTGAACAGGACCGGGCCCCGTGAAGATATTTTGACCCCGAGAGAAATAAGGAGGATGAGAGGGGAAAAAAATATCAGAGCGGCGAGACTGCCGGCGATATCCATCGCCCTTTTGAAAAACAGAGGAATCTTACGGGACCTGTCCAGAACCAGATCGGGATACAGACTGCTGTCGAAGCTGATATCTTCCTTTTTTATTTCGTAAATTTCCGGATAAAAATGAAAGGACGTTTTTATTTTTTTCAACTGGTCGCCCGTCAGACGCTTACTCAGGTTTCCAAAGATTTTATGCAGGATATTTTCTTTGGTCTGCTTCGGAAGGCTCGCGTTGATTTCGGTAAAAATTATCCCGACCACGGAGCTGTACCGGTACCAGCCTTTCAGGTCGATTTCCCGCGTGACTGAAAACAGCGTCGAGGCGATGTCGAAAACCACTTTGTTCCTGTTCGAGGCGGATCGGACGGCTTCTTCGATGTTCAGGAGAACGAGCAGAAAGGGCGTCTTTGAGCGCTCGGTTCTCCTTCTCTCCAGATAGAGCCTTTCGTTGAAAAAATCCTGTACGTATAGACCGTTGTCATGGTCGATCAGCAGATGGGAGGAGAAATGGAGAGGCTGCGATTTCTTTACTTCCTTTCGGTT
>JBHGBI010000040.1:0-15516 GCA_041946925.1 Syntrophales bacterium
TATATATAACTGTATTTCAGACACTTGTCGTACATTCAAAATATGAAATCCTTCTATAAAAGTCAAGACCTTATTTGAGAAGCCCGGGAGTGCTGGAAATATTCACGAATGACTTCCCTCATCGCCTCCTTATCTCCGGCCGCAGATGCCTTTTTCCTGAGATAAGAGCATCCGGGGAGACCTCTTACATACCAGGGCAGGCATTTCCGGAAATTTCTGATGGCAATCTTTTCTTCAAAATACCGCAGGTTCATCTCCAAATGCATCCCGATTACTTCCTCTCTGGCCGCCATTGTCGGTTTTTCCGATTGTTTTCCCCATGTTCGGTAATATATGACCTGTTCAAAAATCCACGGATTGCCGATCGCCCCGCGTCCGATCATGACTCCATCGCATTCAGTTTCCTTTTTCATAGCAAGAGCATCTTCAGGATAGACTATATCCCCGTTGCCGATCACAGGCAGCTTTGACCTCTGTTTCATGGTTCCGATAAGTCTCCAGTCCGCCTTTCCGCTGAAACCCTGTTCGACTGTCCGGGGATGAAGAATTACCGCATCCCATCCCAACTCTTCCGCCAGTTTGGCCACCTCAAGTGCATCGCCCCCGTTTTTCCCCCACCCTGCCCTTAATTTGACCGTCAAGGGGACAGCTACGGTGTCTCTCATCTTTTTGAAGATAGTTCTTATTTTCCGCATATCCTTCATAAGGGCCGCTCCCGCCCCGATCTTCAAGACATTCTTTGCCGGACAGCCCATATTCACATTGATGAGCTCAGCACCGTTCTCCACTGCGATTCCGGCGGATTCAGACAGAATATACGGATCAGAACCGAATAACTGAACAGCGAAGGGACGTTCATCAGGCAGACGCTTCAGGAATCCGCGACTTTTTTGCAATCCGCGAACCAGCCCGTCAGCACTGATCATTTCCGAAAAGGTCAATGCGCACCCGAATTCCTTTGCCAGGGCTCTGAAGACGGCGTCGGTGATCCCCGCCATCGGGGCAAGACAAAGGTCGTTATTCAGGAGCAGGTTTCCAATTCTCATGGCAAAAGACCGCTCTGCATTTCTTATCCGAAACAGGCGCTTCCGGGGCAAATATATCCCCTTTCAATTATCTTGTTCTGAATCCTCTTTTCAAGAAAAATTCTTTAATTCAGGTTAGAACCATGCTAATTAGAGATGGCCGCAGTATATATGCCAAGGTCAGGCGCGAAGTGTAACTCTTTACCCCTGGCTGGGTATTACTGAATACTTTCAAGAAAGGAACAAGTCTGAAGGCGTTTTGATCTCTTTTGCCCCGAGCCTTTAGCCATTAGCCCATTCAGATGAGAAAACTATTCGGAACGGATGGAATCAGGGGAAAAGCCAATACCTATCCGATGACAACCGAGTTATCCATGCAGATTGGAAGGGCAGCCGCCTACCTTTTCAAGAACAAGGAGAGAAGGCATAAGATTCTGGTTGGAAGAGATACCCGCCTCTCGGGATCCATGATCGAAAGCGCCTTGATCTCGGGCATATGTTCAATGGGTGTCGACGCCATCAGCGTCGGCGCGCTTCCCACCCCGGCGATAGCGTTTCTGACATCCAATATGCGAGCAGATGCCGGGATAATGATTTCGGCCTCCCATAATCCATTCCATGATAACGGGATCAAAATATTTTCCGGCGAAGGTCTGAAGCTGCCGGATGAAATGGAAGAGAAAATAGAAAGGCTGATCGGCTCAAAAGAACTCGTTTCAGCGCTCCCGACGGGCAACAACATAGGGATGGCATCCAGAATAGATAACGCGGAGGGCAGGTATATAGTCTATCTTAAAGGATCCTTTCCCAGGGAGCTGTCTCTCAACGGACTGCGCATCGTCATCGATTGCGCAAACGGCGCCGGATTTGCAGTCGCGCCGCTCGTTTTCGAGGAGCTCGGAGCCGAGGTAATTCCGATAGGCGCCCGGCCGGACGGCAGGAATATCAATCTGAACTGCGGAGCTATGCATCCGGAAGTAATAAGCGCCGCGGTCCGCGAGCATAAAGCCGATATCGGCATTGCCCTTGACGGGGATGCCGACCGGGTGATTTTTTCGGATGAAAAAGGCAATAAGATCGACGGCGATCACATCATGGCCATCTGCGCCCTGGATATGAAGGCCGAAAAAAGATTGAAGAAGAACACAGTTGTGGCGACTGTCATGAGCAACATGGGATTTGACCTCGCGATGAAAGAAGCGGGTATTCATGTTGTAAAAACGCAAGTCGGAGACCGCTACATCCTGGAGAAGATGATCGAAAAAGGCTATAATTTCGGCGGAGAGCAATCAGGACATCTGATCTTCTTCGACCACACAACAACCGGCGACGGGATTCTGTCGGCACTCCAGGTACTCGCCGTCATCAAGAAAACGGGAAAGAAACTTTCTGAGCTTGACAGAGTCATGAAGACTTTTCCCCAGCATATCGTTAATGTATCCGTCAAAGAAAAGAAAGGACTTGATTGTATACCGGCCGTTCAGAACGCCATCGCGGCGGCGGAGAGGAAATTGGGCAATATGGGGCGTGTCCTCGTCCGCTACTCGGGAACCCAGCCGATCTGCCGGGTTATGGTGGAAGGGCCTTCGAAAAAAGAAGTGCTTGCAATAGCAAATAATCTGGCGGGGATTATTGAAAAGAAACTGAATTGACGCACCATGTGCAGCAACTTCCTCCTCTTGCCGCCTGCAGTCTCATCGTTCTCCATCCATTATGTAGGATTTTTTGCTTCGATCACCATCAATTCTATGATATAAAAATCCGCTAAAATTATTTTTCAAGGGGAGGATGTATGATCAGGGTATTGATCGCAGACGATCATCCTATTGTGCGTCAGGGCCTAAAGCAGATACTGGCCGAGGAGCCTGACATCGGAGAATTCGGTGAAGCCAAGAATTCTCAGGAAGTGATGGATCTTATTCGAAAAAACGAATGGGATATCGTTATCCTGGATATCACCATGCCGGGCAGGGGCGGCATGGATATCTTGAAGGAAATAAGGAACGAAAGGCCGAAACTTCCCGTTTTGATTCTGAGTATTCATCCTGAAGATCAGTACGCCGTCAGGGCCTTGAAGGCAGGGGCAGCCGGTTATATGACCAAGGAAAGTGCGCCCGATGATCTCATCAAGGCTATTCGCAAGGTCCTCAAGGGCGGAAAATATATCAGTCCTTCTCTTGCCGAAAGCCTGGCGTTCTTCTTGGAGCGCAACGATCGAAAGGAGCCGCATGAAACCCTTTCCGACAGAGAGTATCAGGTAATGTGCATGATCGCCGCAGGGAAAAAAGTAAAAGATATCGCGGAGAGTCTGTCTCTGAGCGTCAAGACGATCAGCACGTATAGAGCCCGCATCCTTGAAAAGATGAGAATGAAGAGCAATGCCGATCTCATTCACTATGCTATACAGAATAAGTTGATCACCTGACATCCTACCTTTGCCATCAGGGAATATCCTACACATCAATAATCAAACTTGGGATACAAAAAAAGGGCATCTTCTTCTTTTTCGACCATCATAAGCTCTGTATGTTATATGTGCTTGGCGCCGTTCTTGTCTTCTCTGCTTCCTGAAATTGAATCACCCATTTGAGATCATCATGAAGATAAAAGCCTATCTGGATGCCTGCTACATTCCGTCGGAAGACGTCATAGCCAGGGAAGTCGAAGGAGAGTTGATTATCGTGCCTCTGTTCACGGAAGAAGGCGATGACGAGCTCTTCAGTGTGAACGATACCGGCAAGGCCGTATGGGAAAGATTGAGCCGCAAGAAAAGTCTAAGGACAGTCCTGGAGGAGTTGCGGGATGTATTTGATGCCGCCAATGGCCGGATGGAAAAAGATGTAATAGATTTTATCGAAGAGCTTCTTAACAAGAAATTCCTCGTAGAGGTCCCGCGCCGCTGATGCCGACGAAGCCACCCCTCGGGTGGCTTTTTGCTACGATGAACGAGGAGTCCAAAATGACCATTGACCACAGGCCCGTCGTGAACCCGATGATTGTCCTGCGCAAGGAATTCGACGATTGGGCGGTCCTTTTTGATCCCGACTCGGGAGAGGCCTTTGGAATAAATCCCGTCGGGGTGTTCATCTGGGAAAGGCTGGACGGCAGACATACCCTGGAAGACATCGCTCAAGACCTCAAGGAAAATGCCGATGGCATACCTGAGGACCTGATGAATCAAATAGAAGAATTCGTCCAATTGTTGATCGACCGGGGGCTGGCGGGATACGAAATCGGATAGAGCATTGCCGCCAGGTGCATCGATGAAGTTTTAAGTACAGAACCTCAGGCGTTGTTAAAAACTCTCGTCCCTTGTCCAGCCTGCCTCTTTACCAAGCCCGATGCCGATGCCCGGCGTTCGGTCCAACCGTCTGTGAGAAGTTCATGAAAATCATGAGCACGCCGAGAGACCTGGACCTGTCGATAACAGGCAGGTGCAATCTGCGCTGTGCTTACTGCAGCCATTTTACCAGTGCTTCCGACGTGGACAACGACCTTCCGGCCGAGGAGTGGCTCGATTTCTTCAGTGAACTGGGCAGATGTTCCGTAATGAGTGTGACCCTCCAGGGAGGGGAACCTTTTTGCCGGGATGACTTCAGAGAAATAGTGCTCGGGATCATCCGCAACCGGATGAGGTTTTCCATACTCAGCAACGGCACGTTGATAACGGACGACCTGGCTTCATTTCTGGCGGAAACGGGGCGTTGCGACAATGTGCAGGTTTCTATAGACGGCTCGACCCCCGTTACACACGATGCCTTCAGGGGCAACGGGAGCTTTAAGAAAGCCGTAAGGGGAATTGAGTATCTGCAGAAACACCGGGTCCCTGTATCGGCGCGGGTGACCGTACACAAGAGAAATGTCAGGGAACTGGGAAAGATTGCACGGATGCTTCTCGAAGACATGGGAATCCGCTCTATTTCCACAAATTCGGCAGCCCATATGGGACTCTGCCGGTTCTCTGCAGAACAAATTCAGTTAAGTGTTGAAGAGAAGGCGCTGGCAATGAAGGTCCTGCTGGAACTCGATTTGAAGTATCCGGGACTCATCAGCGCAACAGCAGGCCCTCTGGCGGATGGAAAAACATGGATCGCAATGGAAAAAGCCCGCGTTGAAGGAAAAGAGACCATTCCGGGCAGGGGCTGCCTGAGCGGCTGCGGCGCAACCATGAGCCAGCTGGCCGTAAGGGCTGACGGCGTGATTGTCCCGTGCAGTCAATTGAGCCACATCGAACTGGGTCGGATCAATCAGGTTGACTTGAAAGAGCTCTGGCTCAATCACCCGGAACTTAAAAGGCTAAGGGAAAGATACAAAATCGCGCTCACGGATTTCCCTGCTTGCAGGGATTGCGTTTATGTCCGTTATTGTACCGGCAACTGCCCTGCTCTTTCATATACGTACTCCGGCAACTATTGCGAGCCGAGTCCCGATGCCTGCCTCAGGCGCTTTCTGGAAAAAGGCGGGCAACTGCCTGTCCGCATTGAGTGATCGAGGCTTTTCAGAATGGGTCAACAAGGTGAAAATTCAGCCCGAATCGGTCCTTATCCCCTGAACGAAATATACTTCTATCTGACAAGGGGGTGTAATCTCAGATGCCGGCATTGCTGGATCTCGCCTCATCCCGGAGGAGCGGAAGGCGAAAGTACTGTACTTCCCCTGGACTTGTTCCGCTCCATCCTGAATGAGGCCATGCCCCTCGGCACTACAGCAGTGAAGCTGACAGGAGGGGAACCGCTGATTCACCCCCGGATACATGAGATTCTCGACTTGGTGCGCGCCAGGAATCTATCCCTCAGTGTTGAAACAAACGGGACACACTGCACAGAAGACCTGAGCCGAAAAATCGCCGCCTGCCGGGATCCGTTTGTGTCCGTCAGCCTGGACGGCACAGACGCTGAAACCCATGAATGGATCAGAGGCGTGGCTGGCTGTTTCCAGGCCGCCGTCTCGGGAATCCGGAACCTGGTCGACGCCGGGATAGCGCCGCAGATCATCACAACGCTGGTCCGCCGTAACAGGAACCGGATAACGGACATGATCGCAATGGCCGGCTCTCTCGGCGCAGACTCCGTAAAATTCAATATTCTGCAGCCGACTGCAAGAGGCGCCGGGCTGTATCTGGATGGGGAAGCACTGGCTATCGAGGAACTCCTGGATCTGGGCGAATGGGTGGAGCACACGCTCGCTCCGGCGAGCAGCCTTCCCGTCTATTACGACCACCCGCCCGCATTTCGACCTCTCGGGAGGATTTTCGGGCGAAACGGAGGAGAAGGCTGCGGCACATGTGGCGTGCTGGGCATCATGGGTGTGCTTGCGGACGGATCGTACGCGTTGTGCGGCATCGGAGAGATTGTTCCCGAACTGGTTTTCGGCCGCGCAGGCCGAGACCGACTCAAGACTGTCTGGGAAGGGTCATCTGCCCTGATAGAACTGCGCAGGGGCCTCCCCGGCAGATTAAGAGGAGTCTGCGGCAGATGCCTCCTGAAGCGGCGCTGCCTGGGAGGTTGTGTCGCACAGAATTATTACCACGGCGGAAATTTCTGGGGGCCGTTCTGGTATTGTGCAGAGGCCGACAGGCGGGGACTCTTTCCGGGCAGCCGGAAGTCCCTGTGATGACGAGGAATCCTGTTTCAATCCACACGAATTTGTGGTAACAATCGGTCTGCGGCAAGGTAGATATTCAGGACGCGGGCATAGGGAAACAGCTCTAGGATTTATGAGGCTCTGATATGGGAACAAAGCTGATTTACAAGAAACCTGCGTTGTACGACCTCTCCGGAAACGAGGTCTGCGAGGGTGATTTCGCCAGTAGCCCTCCCGGGTGTACAAATGGACAGACGAACACCAGCGGGTGCGCCAACGGCAACAGGGCCCGTCCGACGTGCTACAACGGAAACTGGGCCAGGGGAACGCGATGCATGAACGGCGCGAAGATCCGCCCCAGTTGAGGGCGTTTCATTTCTGCCGGATTTGATTCCATTATGAAATCGAAAAAAGCCGGATACCCTCTTCAAGAGGAATCTCCCGAAACCCTGTTTTATCTCAAACTCGCCAATGGAGAAGGATGGAATTTCGCCGCTCACGATAAGCCGGCAAAGTCCTGGGTGGAGTCGCTGGGGAGCATCCTGGAACTTAGAAAAGGGAAGGTGGAAGGCTTTCCCAACCTGATATTCAGATTCAGGAAAGAAGAAAAATGCGCCGGTGTCGAAGACGCACTGGAGAATACCGCCGTTGCGGGCCGGTATATCCGTGATCTCGGCGGAATCCACATCCGGCTGGATCGGATGTCTGCGGATGTGGTCTGTGAGATTTCCGGCGACGCCTGCAGACCGGATGTCTTCCGGATGTGGGAGTCCCTCTATCCTGTTTACAGCCGGGCACAAAATTCGGGGGGACTTCCTCTGCATGCGGCTTTGATAGAAAAAAGCGGCAGGGGAGTATTGCTGGCCGGGTCCTCAAATGCGGGGAAATCAACGTGCTGCCGCAGAATCCCGCCGCCATGGCGGGTTCTCTGCGATGAAGAGGCGCTTATTGTGCGCGACGGAAAAGGACGATACCTGGCGCATCCGTTCCCGACGTGGAGCCGGTTTCTCGACCCACCGTATAGAATCTCATGGAATGTGGAATATTGCGCCCTCCTGGAGGCTGTATTTTTCCTGGAAAAGTCCTCTACTGACAGGGTCATCCCCGCCGGGAAGGGACGTACGGCCATGCTTATCTACAAGCTGTCTTCGGAAAAATGTCATGTCAATCTGGAAAGTCTCGACCAGGAAGAAAGGATCTCGGTAAGAAAAAGATTATTCGAAAATGCCTGCGAGCTGGCGAATTCCATTCCGGCTTTCATCCTCCGGACGAGTCCCGCCGGCCGCTTCTGGAAAGAGATCGAAGGGGCGCTCGGATGAGAAACCCGTCCGTTTTGCACATGATTTATACCGGCTCCAGCATGGAGCCTACTTTCATGAGGGGGGACAGGGTTTATTACCGCCCCTGCGCAGGAGAAGAAATCCGCCGCGGAGATGTGATCATTTTCACGCCGGGGGGAAGCGGCCGGAAAATAATGCACCGCGTGATCTCGGCGGGTCCCGCGGGCATCAGGACATCCGGGGACGGCAATCCCCGCCCCGATCCGTGGGTCCTGACCCCCGGTGAGATCACTGGACGCGTGACACATCTGCAAAGGGAAGGTAAGCGCCGCCGTGTCTCCGGAGGGCTTGCCGGCCGGCTCCGGTGTAACGTGCTGCGGCTGAAAAGTTCCATCCGTTCATCGGCTGCGGACTGCCTTGATCCTCTTCTGCGTCCGCTTCCGAAGGCCGGTGCTCTCATGCGTCGCCTGCCTGAAAAATACAGGCCCCGCATTCTGTCTTTCCGGCGGCCGGAAGAAAACCAGATGCTCATCGTTATGGGAAGGCTGGTCATCGGGTGGTATGTTCCGGGCGTTTGCGGCTGGCGCATCCGTCGGAGATTCCGGCTTTTTATCGATGAGGCATCCCTGCCCTCTCCCTCAATACCCTCTTCGCTTTTTCGAGATCGTCTTTCGTGTTGATCCCCATGACTTCCGCGGAATCGGAAGCAATGAAGGTCTTGACCTTTTTTCCGCTCCTGGAGGCAATCTCCACGATGTCCGTCAGGTAATACTCTCTCTGGGCATTGTCGTTGCTTATAGCAGCGACCGCTTCAAAAAGAAAACCGCTGTCCACGCAATAAATGCCGGTGTTGATCTCGCGAATTTCCTTTTCTTCATCGGAGGCATCCCGGGCCTCGACGATTTTCAGCACATCATCGCCCGTCTTTATAACCCGGCCGTATCCGCCCGGATTTTCAAGCACAGTCGTCAGAACTGTCAGAACGGCACCGGAAGAAAGGTGCTGATTCAGCAACGCCTGGATTGTGGCGCTTCGGAGAAGGGGCACATCCCCACATAAAATCAGAATGGTCCCCCGGAAGTTTTTGAACCTGGACCGGGTCTGCAGAACAGCATGCCCCGTCCCGAGCTGTTTTTCCTGCAGGACGAAGGTAATTGCACGATCGTCCAAAGCCTTCCTTATCGAATCCGCCTGATGGCCGATAACAACGACAATCTCCTCGGACCCGACCTCCTTTGCGGCGGCCACCGGATAGCTCAGCATTGGAGCGCCGAGCAAAGGATGAAGAACCTTTGCAAGTTCTGATTTCATCCGCGTCCCCTTGCCGGCAGCCAAAATTATCGCCGCCAGCCTGCTTTTCCCCTGCATATCCACCTCTAACTTTTTGTCTTCAGGCCTTGCGGCTCATACAATCTCGACATCGTACGGCAGTTCCACCAGGATCTCCTTTATCGACTTCGTGTCGGCGCTGTGGATCAGGAAGAGAACATCTCCATAGCGGAGCGTCTCCCCCCGCCTGGGGATCTTTCCCAACTTGTCAAGCATAAACCCTCCCAGTGTCTCGTAAGCGCCTGCCGGTATCTCTACATGAATCAATTCACGGACATGTTCGATACTCATCCTGGCATCGAACAGGAATTTCCCCCGTCCGATTTTCTTGTACGCGCGTTCTCCTTTATCATATTCGTCCTCGATTTCACCAACGATCTCTTCCAGCATATCCTCAACCGTCACGATACCCACGGCGCCGCCGTATTCGTCGACGATGACCGCCATCTGCTGGCCTTTCCTCTGCATTTCAATCAGAAGCTCGTTCGCGCGCTTCATCTCCGGCACGTACAGGACATCCGTCCGGATAAAATCACCCACGGGCCGGTCGGCCGCATCCGGGAGGAATCTCAGAAGGTCGAATCCATGGAGGATTCCGATCACATTGAAAATTTTTTCCTTATAGACGGGAATGCGGGAAAACCACTTGCCCTTGAGTGCAACGGAAGCCTCCCGCAGGGTCGTGTCTTTTTCCAGGGCGGTCACATTGGACAACGGAACCATGATCTTGTCGACCGTTGTTTCGGAAAAATCGAAGATCCGCCTCACCATCTCCTTCTCCGATACCCTCACATCGCTTACTATGCCGCTTCTTTCCCGGAGCAGAAATTTCAAGCCGTCTTTTGTAATGTATGTTGAATGGACGCTTTCCCCGGAACCTGAAATCAGAGCGACCATCCAGCGTGATATCCCCGCGACCACGAAGACGATCGGGTAAAACAGCCGGGAAGAGACCCAGATGAACCAGGATATCCGCATGGCGACCGACTCAGCGTTCTGCTGGAAGAGGCTCTTGGGAATGATTTCCCCGAAAACAAGGATGACCGGGATCATAACAAGGGCTGAAAAAAATTCACCCTGCACGGGACCAAAAATGGAAATGGAAAGAGAGGCGGCGAGTACGGAAACAGTGATAATACACATATCGGTACCGGTCAGCGCGGTGGCAAAAAACCATTCCGGCTTTTTGAGGAGCCTGAGCAGGAGGGCGGCGGATTTTGAACCGGTGTTGGCTTTTTGGGTGATCTTGTTCATATCGGAAGCAACCAGGGCGATTTCTCCTCCCGAGAAAAGTCCTTCCAGACCCAGAAACACCAGTATTAATAAAATGGATATCAAATTATCCGGCATTCGTTTTCTCTTTTTTTTTGACTCGTATTCGCATGATCCGGGCCTTGCTCATTTTTTCTATCCTGAAGACGTAATCTCCGGCGGCAATTTCCTCACCCCTGCCGGGAAGTTTCCCGAAAAGATGCAGGACATAGCCGCCCACTGTGCCATAATCTTCAGAAGAAAGGGACATCCCGAAAAGCTCGTTAAAATCGTCAACAGGCATCATACCGGACACAATGAAAGTTTGCTGATCGATCCTGCGGCAGAGTCTCTCTCTTGTATCTCTTTCATCGTAGATATCCCCGAAGAGGCTTTCCAGAATATCCTCCATAGTCACCAGCCCCGCTATGCCGCCGTATTCGTCCACAACAATGGCCATATGTATCTTCTTCGTCTGAAAATCCTTGAAAAGACTGTCTGCTCGTTTTTCGAGGGGAACAAAATAGGGCTTTCGAAGGAGCGACCGGATATCGGCAATCCGGCCGTTGATCGTCAGCCCCGCAAGAAGGTCCTTTGAATAGAGGATGCCGATGATATTGTCCCTGTCGTTTTCATAGATGGGAATCCGGGAATAGCCGTATTTCACGATCTCTTTCTTGATTTCCTCTACACCGAGAGAAAGTGGAAGGCAAAACATGTCCACCCGGGGCGTCATGATGTCGGACACATCCATATCCGCTAGTTCGAATACGCGGTGGATCAGATCGCGCTGGGATTTTTCGAGCACCCCTTCTTCCACTCCGATATCGACAAGAGTCTTGAACTCGTGTTCCATCAGGCCCTCGGGTTCTCCTCCTTTCGCCCGCCCCAGGGGACCGAGCGCCCATCTTGAAATCTTTTCCAGCCCCCACACAATGGGATATTCGAGACGGCTCAAAACGGACAAGACCGGGGAAACGGCAGAAGAAAATTTCATCGGGTTCGTCCTGGCGAGGGTTTTCGGAATGGTCTCCCCGAATACAAGGAGAAGAGGAGTCATCACGGCAATGGCTGCCCACTTGCCGCCGTCTCCTAAAATTTGAATAAAAAGACCCGCCATCACCGTAGACATCAGGATGTTGGCTATTTCATTACTCACGACAATGGTGATCAGAAGCCGCCTGGGGAACTCCAGAAGACGCTGCACGGCGGCAAGAAACGGGTATCTCTCCTCCCTCATTTTATGGAGATGCAACGGAGTCAATGAGAAAAGGGCCGCTTCGGACGAAGCCAGGAATCCGGAAATGGCAAAGAGGAATACCAGAAATACCAGCTTGAATGAAATGTATGAATCCAATTTATCCTTATTTCGACTAATTCTTTAAGTTATGGAAAATTTATCGTTTTCTCCGGAAAAAGTCAATATCCGGTTTGCGATAGGGAGTCAGGATTAAGAGTAAAGAGGTGAGCAGAGATGAAAGGTGAACTCCTCGTTCCTTACACTCCATAGCCGAATCTCAATTGACTCTTTTTCCTTTCTTTTATATATTCAAATATCTTGATCTTTATTTACAGGATGATATCAGAGAATTTTCAATCTATTACCCCCTCATCCAAAGATTACTATAGAAGGACAAGGAAGGCAAAATGGCCAGGGTTCTCCTGATCGGAAACGGCGCCCGGGAACACGCGATCGCAGAAGCGATTAAGCGCTCCCGGGATAACCCGGAACTCTTCTCATACATGAAAGCGAATAATCCAGGAATCGCCTCCCTCTCGAAGCGGACGATGACGGGAGATTACCGTGATCTCAAAGCGATCAATTCTTTCGCTGTGCAATGCCGGATAGATTTTGCGGTCATAGGTCCGGAGGATCCCCTGAACAGCGGAGTGGTGGATTCTTTGAAAAAAATAGGCGTCCCGGGGGTCGGTCCGACAAAAGACCTGGCAAGACTCGAAACATCTAAATCATTTACCAGGAACCTGCTCGATAAATACGGCATCGCGGGGAACCCGGAATTCAGGGTATTCTCCTCCATGGACGGTATCGAGACGTATATGAAAGGGCTTGACTCGGTGGTTGTAAAGCCGGACGGCCTCACCGGCGGCAAAGGAGTCATGGTTCAGGGAGACCATTTCCTGACAAAGGAGGAGGCTCTTGCGCACTGCCGTGAAATACTGTCATCCCACCGTTTCGTGATCGTCGAAGAAAAACTGGAAGGGGAGGAATTCTCATTGCAGTGTCTCTGCGACGGCAAGAACGTGGCGTCAACACCTCCCGTACAGGACCACAAGCGCAGATTTGTCGATGATAAGGGGCCCAACACAGGGGGCATGGGATCTTACTCCTGCGAGGATCATTCTTTACCCTTCATGACGCAGGAAGATGTCAGGGAAGGTCTCTCCATCACCCGTGAAGTTGCGAGAGCTATATATGAAGAGACCGGGGAGTTTTACAAGGGCGTTATGTATGCGGGCTTTATGATTACGAAGAAAGGTCTGCGCCTGCTGGAGTACAACGCCCGGTTCGGCGATCCGGAAGCCATGAATATCCTCCCCCTTTTAAAAACAGACTTCGTCGAGATATGCAGCCATATCATCCAGGGGACACTGGACAGGATCCCTATTGAATTCGACCGCAAGGCGACTGTCTGCAAGTATATCGTCCCCAGAGGATACGGCCTTCCGAAGGATCACCCGGATGCCGCATCCACCTCCGGAAAAATTGAAATCGGTGATCCGGGTAAGGCAAGGCTCTATTATGCTTCCGTGGACCAGCGTGCAGATGGATTATACCTGAGCTCGTCAAGAGCGATCGGCATCGTAGGCATCGCCGGAAACCTGGCCGAAGCCGAACGGATCGCTGAACAGGCGGTCCAGGCCGTCAAGGGACCTGTCGCTCACCGGCCGGACATCGGAACGGCTTTATTGATCGAAAAAAGAACTCAGCATATGAGGATATTAAGAGGAGAGTAGGATGCGATTGAATGAAATCAAACGGGTGCTGATCAGTGTTACAGATAAAAAAGGGATCGTTGAGTTCGCCAGGGGACTGTCAAAATTCAAAGTGGAGATCCTCTCGACCGGCGGAACGGCGGCCCGCCTCAGGAAAAGCGGCATCGCGGTAAAAGACGTATCCGAATACACGGGTTTTCCTGAAATGATGGACGGAAGGTTAAAAACCCTCCATCCCATGATCCACGGCGGCCTGCTGGCCCTAAGGGACAATGTGGAACACATGGAGGCGGCCGAATCCCACAGCATCGGCCTCATTGACATGGTAGTGATCAATCTGTACCCCTTTGAAAACACGGTTGCCACAGAGGGATGCACTCTCGAAGAGGCGATCGAAAATATAGATATAGGCGGACCCGCCATGCTCCGGGCCGCTGCAAAGAATTACCGCTTTGTAAGTGTCGTCACAGACCCGGCGGATTACGTGAACATCCTCAACGAAATGAAGAAAACGGGGGGAAAGATCTCCGAAGCGATCAATTTCTCTCTGGCTGTGAAGGCATTTCAATTGACAGCCAGGTATGATGCGGCCATTTCGAATTATCTGGGCGGAGTGGGCCCGGAAGGAGAAAAAAAAGATTTTCCCGAAGCCCTGACCTTGCAGTTCATCAAGGCCCGGGATCTCCGGTACGGAGAGAATCCCCATCAGAAAGCTGTCTTTTACAGGGAAAAGGATACAGCGGTCTCGTCCATAGCAGCGGCAGCGCAGGTGCAGGGAAAGGAACTCTCTTATAATAACATCATGGACAGCGACGCCGCCTGGCAAATGGTCTGCGATTTCGAGAAGCCGACCGCGGTCATCGTAAAACATGCCAATCCGTGCGGCACAGCGACCTCGGGAAAGATTTTCGAGGCGTACAAGAAAGCCTTGCAGACCGATCCCGTATCGGCCTTCGGAGGGATAGTCGCGTTAAACAGACCGGTCGATAAGAAAACAGCGGAAGAAATGGCGAAGACATTTCTGGAAGTAATCATCGCGCCCGGTTTCGACCCGCAGGCGCTGAAAATATTTCAGGCGAAAAAAAATCTGAGACTCCTTCAGACCTCGGACTGCGAAAGGAATCCCGGCGGCTACGATCTCAGAAGAGTCGTCGGCGGAGTTCTTGTACAGGAAAGGGATGTTGTTGATCCCGATATCAGGAAAGCCCGTGTTGTAACAAAACGAAAACCTACAAAAGAGGAATACGAAGCGCTCGCCTTCGGCTGGCGCGTCGTGAAATATGTCAAATCCAACGCCATTGTGCTGGCGAAGCGGGATCAACTTGTCGGTGTAGGAGCTGGCCAGATGAGCCGGGTGGATGCGCTGAAAATCGCGCTGATGAAAGCCGCCCTACCGACAGCCGGAACCGTCCTGGCGTCTGATGCCTTTTTCCCGTTCCGGGACGTTGTGGATATTGCCGCAGAGGCAGGAATAACAGCCGTCATCCAGCCGGGAGGGTCCGTGAGGGATGAGGAATCCATTAAAGCCGCCGACGAACACGGAATGGCGATGGTGTTTACGGGTAGGCGCCACTTCAAACACTGATCGCAGGAGAGAAATTCAAAGCACCAAATCACAACTCCCAAACAAAATCCAAACTCCTATTTTCAATGATCCGGAATTTTGGATTTTCCGGCCGGGTGACTCGGAATTGTTTGGAATCGGAATTTGGTGCTTGCTTTAATATCAGAAGGGGGTCCGCAATGAAAAAGAAGAACGGTTCCGTCCCTCTCGTCAGTGTAGTCATGGGAAGCGATTCCGACTTTCAGATTATGAAAAATACAGTGGAAGTCCTCAGGGCCTTCGGGGTCTCCCACGAGGTGGTCATAACTTCCGCCCACCGCTCGCCGCAGCGGACGGCATCCCACGCCAAAGGCGCGGAGGAGCGAGGAATTAAAGTCATTATCGCCGGGGCCGGAGCCGCCGCCCACCTGGCCGGGATTATCGCCTCGCAGACCCGTCTTCCCGTTATCGGCGTTCCAATCCACGCCACACCTCTCAACGGAATGGACGCGCTCCTGTCGACCGTGCAGATGCCCGGGGGAGTACCCGT
>JBHGBI010000041.1:0-15135 GCA_041946925.1 Syntrophales bacterium
CATGGGCTTAGACTGATTTTGAAGATTGCAAAAATAAAAACCAAAAACCATCTATGTAAAGAGACTTGCTTTTCAACATAGAAGAGTGACAGTTCAGACCTTTTACGAAATCATCACTTGTCAGACGTCAATATCTTTCCTGTTTGCTGAAAATTTGACAATACAGGAGATATCTTTCTCCCATTCAGCAGAATATGTAAATAATATCCTCGTTTGTCACACTGAGCTGTTTGGCTCTGAGCTTGCCGAAAGATCGAAGCGCCCGTGTCGCGCTTGCGCGCAGGGAATGAGAAAACAGGAATACGACACGGCCCCCCGGTTCCCGAGAATGTAAGGGCCGCCACCGGATTATCTTCTCAAATTTTTGGCATAAAATATGCATTCTCAAAAAGACAATGTTACTCCTGGATAGATTGGCATGAACCGATTATTGAAAATTTTCCAGGCCGGATTGCAAGAAAATATTTATCATGCGCTCATAGAAGCGACACCCGATTCCATCTATCTTGTCGATAAGAATTGCCGATATCTCTACATGAACAGGGGGCATCTGTCGAGACTCGGTCTTTCATCCATCAAAGACATCATCGGCAAGGAATACGTAGACTTTCATTCCCCTGAACAGGGGAAAATCTTCGCCCGACTGATAAAAAAGGTCCTCCGGACCGGCAGGTCACTCCAGGACGAACACATCATCTCGGAGAACAATACGCATTTCCTGCGGACATTCAGCCCGGTGCGGCACCCCAGGGCAAACCGGGAAATCAAGGGCGTACTGATTGTTTCCAAAGACATCACCGAAAGAAAACGGATGGAAGAGGCCCTGAAAAAGAGCGAGGCGAGATACCGGTCCATCCTGGATACAATAGAAGACGGTTATCACGAGGCGGACCTGGCGGGAAATCTCACGATGTTCAACGAAGCCTGCCGGCAGATCCTGGGTTATTCCAGGAAAGAATTGATGGGCATGAATTACAGGCAATTTTCGAAGCCGGAAGAAGCTCAAAAAATATTCCAGGTCTACAACCGGATATTCAGGACAGGCAAGCCGGCCAAGAATTTCGAATGGAGGATCGTAAGGAAAGACGGATCGGTGAGAGACGTGGAGCTCTCGGCGGCGCTTCTTAAGGATGCCGCTGGCAGGCCTGCCGGGTTCTGCGGGATCGTCTGGGACGTCACCGGGCGCAAGAAATACGAGAACGCGCTCAGGGAAAACGAAATAAAATTCCGCACACTCTTCGATTCCGCCGGCGACGCCATATTTCTCATGAAGGATGATAAATTCATCGATTGCAATCGAATGGCGCTGAAGATGTTTCGATGCAGAAGCAGCAAGCAGATGATCGGGCGGAGTCCGTACGAGTTTTCGCCGGATCGGCAGCCGGACGGCAGGGATTCCAGGGAAAAAGCCCTTGAGAAAATCAACGGCGCTCTGGGAGGTACCGCGCAGTTCTTTGAGTGGAAACACTGCCGGCGTGACGGTAGCCCCTTTGACACTGAGGTAAGCCTTAATCTGGTCGAGTTGCCCGAAGGAAAATATGTCCAGGCGATTGTCCGAGATATCACCGAACGGAAAAAAGTAGAAGAATCCTATCGCTCTTTTGCGGAGAGGTCATTTGCCGGAGTCTATGTTGTTCAGAACGGGAAATTCGTTTTCATTAACAGAAATGCGGCCTCGTTTGCCGGCTACGAGCCGGAAGAACTGATCGGCGTAAAATCGGATTCCATCGTCCATCCTGAAGACCGCGAGCGGATCAAATCCAGCGCCCGGAAAATGCTTAACGGCGAAAGCACATCTCCATACGAGTTCAGGATAGTGTCGAAGCAGAAACAGGTTCGCTGGATTTTGGAGGCCGTCAGCCCGATCCACTACGGGGGAAAGCCGGCCATTCTGGGGAATTCCATGGAAATGACGGAGAGAAAGAAAGCCGAGGAAGAAAGGCGGGACCTGGAGAATAAATTGCGCCAGGCCCAGAAGATGGAGGCCATAGGCACGCTGGCAGGAGGGATTGCGCACGATTTCAATAACCTGTTGATGGGCATCCAGGGATATACATCGCTGCTTTTGCTCGACACCAAATCCGGGGATATTACGTATGAGAGATTGAAGAGTATCGAGGAGCAGGTGAGGAGCGGGGCGGAACTGACGCGGCAGCTGCTCGGCTTTGCACGAGGGGGCAAGTACGAGACAAAAACCGTCGACATGAACGATATCTTGGACAGAACATCTCTGATATTCGGCCGCACCAAGAAGGAGATCGCGATTTTCAAAAAGTTCCAGGAGGACCTCTGGACGGCCGATGTCGATCGGGGACAGATCGAACAGGTCCTCCTGAACCTGTACGTCAATGCCTGGCAGGCGATGCCGGCGGGCGGGAACCTTTATCTGGAGACGCAGAATCTCGTACTGGATCCGGATCAGGCAAGAAAAAATTCCATCAATCCCGGGAAATATATCAGAATATCGGTTACCGATACGGGAATAGGGATGGATGATAGGACGAGGGACAGGATTTTCGAGCCGTTCTTCACTACAAAGGAAATGGGGCGCGGCACCGGACTGGGGCTGGCGTCTGCTTACGGGATCATCAAGAATCACGGAGGCTACCTGAGCGTTTACAGTGAGAAAGGCCACGGGACCACATTTCACATTTACCTGCCCGCATCGGGAAAAGAAGCGCACAATGAAGACACTGTCCAGAATGAGACGAAGAAAGGAACAGAGACCGTTCTTTTCGTGGATGATGAGGAAGTGATTGTCAAGGTCACGAAAGAGATTCTGGAGAGTCTGGGTTACAGGGTCGTTACCGCAGGCAACGGCGCGGAAGCGATTCGGATATACAGGGCGGAGTTCAAAAAAATCGATCTCGTCATCGTCGACATGATCATGCCTGAAATGAACGGCGGGCAGGTTTTCGACCAGCTCAGGAAGATCAATCCGGAGGTACGGGTCATCCTCTCCAGCGGTTACAGCCTTAACGGCGATGCGCTCAAAATCATGGACAGAGGCTGCCGGAGTTTTATTCAGAAGCCGTTCAACAGTCATCAGCTTTCGACGAAGATTCGGGAGGTCCTGGATCATTAGCTGGTCCGTTGTTTTTTATCGCGGCGACGGCGTCCTGGGAGGCGGAATTATTGAAAAGACATTGAATGGGATTGATTGAGAAGGTGCGGAATCTGAAGCCGCAGCCGTGCGGGTGCAGTCGATTCCTTGAATGTCGATTCGGGTCCGAGTGTAGTATATTATCCGGAAACAGCGAAGCCCCTGATTAAATACAGGGGCGCGTAACAGAGCAGAGGGAAGATAGGCATGCACCGAATAACCCTGAAAGAATGCCCTAAAGTGTACATCCTGGAGACGCACCGTTCGCGGACGCCCGATTCAACCCTGGAATTTATTCAGAAGGTAAAGGAAACAGTCGAGATGCGGTCATTCCGGGATGCCACCGATGTGGACCGGATCGGGATATCGGTTTTTACGTGCGACCGTATTCGGCCGGACGGGTCGAAGACCAGCCATACGGGAAAGGGTGTCTCTCCGATACAGGCCCAGGTGTCGATTACTATGGAATCCATCGAGCGGTATTGCTCCGAATTCCGCGACGAGTACGTGGAAAGATTGATCAAAGGTAGTTACAGCCGTCTGAAAACCTCGTTCAATATCCTTGATCCACGCGATATGATCCTTTCTCACGGAAGCGGCTACCGCGACGATGCGCAACTATATTGGACCCCCGGATATGACATTTTGAGGGAAGAAGATATCCTGGTCCCGGCCTGTGCCGTGTATCACCCCTATGATTTCGACGACGTCTTTGTGATAAATACTCACACCAACGGCGTTGCCGCGGGGAACACCTTTGAGGAGGCCGTCATACACGGTCTGGCGGAACTGATCGAACGGGATTCCTGGAGCATCGCCCTTTATAACAGATCATTCAGTGATTCCCTTTATATTGAAGAGGCTCCGGATAACGGCTTTATAATCGATATCCTGGACAGGTTCGAGAAAGCGGATATCGAGATCGTCGCCAAGGACATCACTTCCGATATCGGCGTGCCTGTTGTCGGCGCTTTTTCGCGGGATCTTGTGTACCGGAATATGTTTCCTGTCAACGGCTTCGGGGCCCATATTGATCCCAGGGTCGCCATGGTCCGCGCCCTTCTGGAGATCGCTACCACCAGGGCCCTTTTCATCCAGAAACACGGGATCGAGAGGATGTGCGAAGCGATGCCCCTGTATCTGCAGGGAGACGGTGAGGAGGATGATCACAGGTTCTATGCTTACCGGCAGAAGGGACTGAAGGAACTGGAAATCGGCTATGATCGGGATATCCTTCGGGACATAAAGGCCATGACTGCCAGACTGGAATCACGGGGTCTTTCCCGGGTCATAGCGGTGAATCTGACGAGACCGGATATCGGGATCCCCACCGTCCGGATGATCGTCCCTGGATTGGAAACTTATTGTTTCGACAACACGAGGGTGGGAGAAAGGGCGCTCAGGACTCCGGAAGACCGCGGGTAGTCCTGTTGACTTCGTCAGAAGGATCGCGCCGGGATTGGAATTCATCTTCTCGTAACGGGCCCCGGCTCCAGTGAATCGAGCAAATCCTGCAGTTTGGCGATCGCCAGGCACACCGATGTGTCCGCCGCGCCGTAATACATCCAGAGCTCGTCTCCCCGCTGGATCAGGCCGGTCGGGAATACGGAATTGGGGACGAGACCCGCCTGCTCGTACAGAGCGCTCCCGCGGAAGATGCAGACCGGGGTGCTCGCCTTTATTTTATGCGGTTTGTAGCGGTCGAGCAATACCGCGCCCGCCCGGTAGACGAGTGATCCGGCGTAATACTTCGCCCCGTGATATATAAGCAGCCAGCCGTCTTTTGTTTCAATGGGAGGCGGTCCGCTTCCGACCTTCGCGGCATCCCAGGCCGGTCCCATCCCCTCCAGGAGTACGGCATGGGGTTCTCCCCAGTAGATGAAGTCGTGCGAATAGGCGATCCAGATGTTTTCTACTCCTCCCGCATCAGGACGGTGGAGGGCCGCCCAGCGATTGTCAAACCGCGTGGGGAACAAAACGGCGTCTTTGTTGTTGGGAGGAAAAATCAGACCCAACCTTTCGGCGCTGACAAAATCGGTGGTGCGCGCCAGCCCGACCGCTTCGCCCGCTGGAGAGTAAGCGGTATAGGTGATATACCATGCCATCATCTCCGGGATATAAGTTACTCGTGCGTCCTCGCATCCCCATTCTTCGTACCGCCATCCGGCTTCTCCTCTTTGCAGGATTGCTTTTGAATCGATTTTCCAGTTCGAGATGCCGTCTTTGCTCCGGGCCACGTGGATGCTCGAGAACCCGTCATTATCCTCTATGCGGACGAGCAGGACGATATCGCCGTCGTGTTCTGTGGCGCCGGGATTCAAAATCGCATGGGCGTCAAACGACAGATCGTCAATGGTCAGGATCGGGTTTTTTTCATGCCTGGTGAATATGGATCCCATTTTCGTCTCCTCGATCCAATTTAGCCGAAATTCCGGCTAAAAGGCCATGGGGAAATACCTGATTTCCCGTTTCGATTTTCCCGATGATATCCCGAGTCGCTATTTCTGTTGACATCCGCTGTTCCATTACCTAAGCTTTGAAAAAAAGTGGCAAAAGGCTGAGGGCAAAAAGCGTAAGAGAGGAGGTTGATTTAAATGAGTATACAAATGGTTGGTGTTCTTTCCGCTTTTCTTTTTCCGTTAGCCGACGCATTCGCTCAGCCCCGTTGGGATGACTGGTATACCGGCCACGGTATGATGGGATGGGGGGTTATGGGCTGGCTGGGAGCCGTCATGATGCTGATATTCTGGATTGTGATCATCGCGGCCGTCGTTATTCTCGTTCGCTGGCTGGTCTCGGCCGACAGGTCGCAGACAGGCGGCGCCGGTCGGACGGAATCGGCCATGGACATCCTCAAGAAGAGATACGCCAGGGGGGAAATCAGCAAGGAGGAATTCGAAGAAAAGAAGAAAGACATAGGCTGACTTAGCCCCCCCGGGAAACTCAGCCTGTCAGCTCGGCGATTTTAACCATCATGACAGTCTCCAGGTAATCCAGATTGAAGGGCTTTGTTATGTAATCATAAGCGCCCAACTGGAGCGTCCTTTTCGCGATTTCCTCGTCCACCACAGCGGTGGCCATGATCACCCCCACGTGGGGATCGATCTTCTTCATTTCCTTGAGAATGTCTATTCCGCCCATTCCCGGCATAATGATATCGAGAAGCACCAGGCGGGGTTTCACCTTCTGCATTATTTCCAGGGCTTCCAGGCCGTTCGTGGCTGTATGGACCTCATAATCTTTAGCTGAGAGGAATTCCTTCAGCGTCTCCACCACCTGTACTTCGTCATCCACAACCAGTATTTTTTCCACGGGTTTCTCCTTTCTCGGTAACAGCGGGTTGTTGGAAAACGCCTGTTTTGAAGGCTGCTCAATGGATTAAGCTTAAGGCACTGCTTTAGACCTCAAGGAAAAATTCGTGCAGGGCAAATCCTGACGTCGCATACCGATGCCTTACACCTGTCTTTCAGAATCCTGAGTCAACGGAAGTTCAATGAAAAACGTCGCCCCCCCTGTGTTGTTGTTCTGCGCCCATATCCTTCCCTCGTGCTCCTTGACGATTCCATAGCAGATGGAAAGACCGAGACCTGTCCCTTTTCCTATCTCCTTTGTGGTAAAAAAGGGATCGAAAATTTTCATCATGTCTTCGGACTTGATTCCCGTTCCCGTATCAGAAAAAGAGACTCTCGCAAATTTTCTGCCGTCCGCTTCTTCCACTGATGTGCATATCCGCAGTTTTTTTTCTTCCCTGCCGGCCATGGCATCCATGGCGTTGATGATAATGTTCAAAATCACCTGCTCAATCCGGAATCTATCCATGGACACGAAGGGCAGGCCCTCCTTATAGATCCTCTCAACTGTCACGCCGTCCATCTTCAGTTTCGGGGCTGTAAGCGCAAGGACCTGCTCGATCAGCTTGTTAAGATCCTCCGGTGCGATATGTTTCGGCGTAATGCGGGAAAACTGGCTCAGATCCTTTGCGATCTTCACCACCCGTTTTATCTGTGCCTCACAGATTTTCAATGTTTCCCTGACCTTTTCCGGTAGGTTTTCGGTTATTTCCATGAGCTGCAATCTCATGGAAATGATATTGATTGGATTGAGAATCTCATGGGCGACCCCGGCGGAGAGTTTGCCGACGGCGGCCAGCTTTTCCGACTGCAGAAGCATTTCCCGTGTATCGTTAAGCTGTTGTTCCAGCATCTTGTGCTCTGTAATGTCCATGGAGTTGCCGAGTGTCGCTCTCCTGCCCTGGAAAGTTATCGAAGAGACAGTTTCTACAATCCACCTGATCTGCCCGTTCTTATCGATTATGCGGAATTCGTATGGAGTTGTGGATTCTCCCTTCAGCATTTTGACTGCTTTTATCCTGACCATCTCCCTGTCTTCGGGGTAGACGAAATCCAGGATATCCATGCCGATAAGATCCTCTTCGGCATATCCCGAATAATGGGGGAGATAGGGATTCGTGAATCGAATTTTTCCGTCTTGAACGATATAGATGGCGACCCGGGAATGGGTCGCGAGAGTTCTGTAGAGCTCTTCAGCCATCCGGAGGGTCTCCTCCGCGCGTATGCGTTCAGTGACGTCGATGACGATTCCTCTGAATCCCGCGGGACGGCCCTCCAGGCTTCTCAAAAGGGTCGCGGTTACCTGCAGTGTCCTCCTTGCGCCGTCTTTCCTGACGATTTCCCACTCGAACCATTCGAGATGTTTTCCGGTCCGATACACCTCATTGTAAGCGCGGAATACTTTTCTTGCGTTTTCCTCATCCGCGGCATACTTCCGGTAATTCATTCCCAGCAATTCCTCTCTGGAATATCCCATCATTTTCCGGAAGGCTTCGTTGAAAAAGGTGAAGTTGCCGGCGAGGTCCACTTCGTGATATCCCTCGTCCATGTTTTCGATGATGCCGCGATACTTTTCTTCGCTTTCCCTCAGCCGTTCCTCCGCCAGCTTCAGTCTCGTGATGTCCTTGGATAAGACGGTGACGCCGATGATTTTTCCGTCCGAGGGGTTTTTCATCGGGCTGAACGTCCGCAGGAAGTATCTCTGATCTCTTCTGCTTATATGCTCGTGCTGAACCTGCCCGCCGGTAGCAAATACTTCCTCTATTTTTCTTTTGAATTCCTCCTCCTGTTTCTTCGTATGAAATTCACCGTACGATTTGCCGATGACGCCTTCGAGCGACACCCCCAACCTTGAGAGATAGGTCCTGTTCATGAACAGATACCTGCAATCCCTGTCGACCAGATAGATGGAGTCGCCCGCGGACTCTACAATGGAGAGGGCTATCTCCAGAAGCACCCCGTGCTTGTCCTGACTTTTCACCTCGGAAAGCAGATGAAGCAACTGCAATGGTTCGAGTTCCAGCCGATTCTTGGGATTTTCTTTGTCCTCCATGCTTTGTCCTTCCTTCGTTTGCTCTGATGAGACAATCATGCGTGATCGGCCGCCAATGATGCGCATCCGGGAGATTCTTTCCCTGGAATCATTCGGTCCTGAGGAGCCGCATTGCTTCTTCCATGGAATCTTGTTCTTTCAGTTTTGCGAGGCTTGCGGGGGATTCCTGGAAATTCTCCAGGGCATTGAAAAATCGGTCCAGGACATCGCCGCTGTAAGTGGGGATAAGAAACAGATGGGTGTGGGGGATCCTTCTTCCCCGGGCGTAGAGAAAAATGAAATCCGGCTTGAACTTCGCCATCATCCGGTTGGCAATGATGTTTGCGCACCTGAAGAGGCTGGCCGTTTCGTCTCCATTCAACTCGTGCCACCAAGGAACATGTCGTTTTGACAGGACAAGACAGTGCCCTTTCGTATAAGGGTGGATATCCAAGATGACCATGGAATGATCGTCCTCGTGAACTTTGTAAGCCGGCGCCTTCCCCGCCACGATATCGCAGAACACGCAATCTTTTCCCTCCTCTCCGATCATAAATCCCCCTCATCAGGTTAAAATTATTTCTCTTGTACTAGGATTTTGAATTTGCCGCAATGGTTTTTGACGGAAGGGTTTTCCTCAGGGGTTGCCGTTTTTGAACATCGTCATCCGGCCGGCCACTTGCGATTCACGATTATCAGAACAGGAATGGACAGCAATTGCGCCGTGATCGAAAACACGACGAGGGCGGTCACGGAAAGGTCGTAAAGATAGCCCATCAACGTGCTTCCCAGAAACCAGGCGAAGCCGTATCCGGAGTTGAATATGCCGTATGCCGTTCCCCGCTTTTCGGAGGATATCATTTCCGCGACAGCGGCCCGCATAATCGATTCCTGGGCGCCCATGCCGATTCCCCACAGCGCAACCCCGAACAAAGCGAGCCAGAAACCGCCGAAGAAGACAAATGGCGCGAACAATGACGAAATAACTGTCCCCCAGATGAGAATTCGGAAACCGATTCTGTCAAAGAAATACCCGAATATCAGAGCGGTCAGTGCATCGATTCCCATCGCCGCGGAATAAAATATAGGAATCCAGTCCTTCGGAACGGAAGCTATTTTGCCGAAGTGATATGCAATGAGCGAGTAATCGGCAAATCCCGCCGCTATGAAAGCGATGCCGGAGAGGTAGAGCCAGAAAATTCTCGGAAAACGTCCCGTGGTCTTCTGGAGGGTTTTTTCCATATCCCGTGGAGATGGGTAAAGGAGCCTGGCGGCCAGGAGGATAGCGACGGCAAAAAGCGCGGGAACGAGTAGCACGGCAAAGCTGTATTTATAATCACCCGTCAGGGACAGAACCATGGCGACAATAAGCGGGCCGAGCACCGCCCCCACCTGGTCCAGGGCCTCATGCAGCCCGAAACCCCGGCCGCGGCCGATTTTGCGGGTGGCGTGGGAAAGCATGGTATCACGCGCCGGAGTCCGCACTCCCTTGCCGAGGCGCTCGGCGATGACAAGGGCAGCCGCCAGATCCCATCTGTCAGTCAGCGCAAGCGCGGGAACGGCGAGAAGATTGATCACATAGCCGACAATGGTGATTGTCCAGTACTGTCCTGTTCGATCGGTCAAATAACCCGAAACAAGCCGTACTCCGTATCCGGCCAACTCTCCCATGCCTGCGGTTATGCCGACTATTGTCGCGGTTGCGCCCAGGCTTCCCAGAAACGGTCCCGTTATACTTCTGGCGCCTTCGTAAGTCATGTCTGCAAAAAGACTCACGGCGCCGACCAATACAACGAATAGAAATGCCCGCGTATCGGGTGCGCTGTTTTTTTTGATCTGCTCAGTGAATGATGCCAAAGCAGCAACCCCTTATATATTCCTGTTTCGGGTGCAGTGCGGCGATCTGTGATGGATCAAGAGAAAGGATTTCATGTTTCTTCAGAAAAGGCAAGTTCTTTGCCGGGAGATCCTTTTGCCTGCAGCGAAGCTGTCAAGAGGCACAGAGAGTGTATTGCGTAATAAGTATCCTCCAGTGTGGCTATGCCGGTGTGCGTTGCCCTGGAGAATCCGCCGTTGCTGTTCTGGCATGCTCTTATGAACTCGATGCACTGGGCCAGATATTCCGGATGATGAGATAAAATGAACGAAGCCGTCGCCCCGGCATGGACATATTCGAGAAATGAGGGGGAAGTGCCCGGGACGTTTACAAAGCCGAAAACGGGGTTTTTGCACTTGACGATGAAATTCCGGGCAAGTGTCGATTCCACCGGGTAGTCGAGCCACCTCAGAATCTGCAATGCCTGTGCGGTTTCGATAAGGTTGGAATAAGGGCTGCCGAAACCGCAATCGATGTTCTGATATTTCAGAATAAAATCGGTGATACTCAGTTTCTTATGTTCGTCCAGCCGGATCCCCAGAGATGAGCATAGATCCATCAGTATATGCATCTGCTTGAAAATTGATGTAACTTCAGCAGGCAGCAAATAGATATCGTATGTTTTTATGTGGCTCTGCAAGTAAGAGGTGGGCTCCAGCGCCGGATTTACATTCAATATCCCCAGACTCTTGATCGAGTAAAACGCCATGAAAATATTCTCATAGGAGCCGTCGTCATTTTGCATGGATTTCAGATACTCCACAGTCTTACTGTCGCGGAATACTTGTCCTAACATTTTGAGGACTGACAGGGCGTAAAAAGTATCCGATCCGTTCGGCTCTTCCAGCTTGTAAAAGCAGAACCCGCCGCCTTCACAGGCACGATCGAGAACATAGCGAATGACCTTTCCCCTGAAATCATGATCCATTATAAAATCGAAAAAGGAAGAGTTCATTATGCAGGATTCCATTATATTTCCTCCGATCCCTGGTTCAATTCCGCCTCGGCGGATTACCGGTCAGGCCCGCGCTCATCCGCTTGAGAATTTTCTGGAGCTCCGAAGCGATTTCATCAAGCTCGCGGACCGCCACGGCTGAAAGTTCGCCATATCACCGCAAGTATTTCGATCTGAGCTCCTCGACGGCCTCAGGATTCCCTTCAGCGCATGCTTTGACTGTCGGATTTCCCCGGGAATCCAGTATTTCCATGGCGCGAATGGAAGCAATCTTGCATTTCATGGCTGTCTTATCCTTGCTCTTATTGTGACATGACATTTTCCCTGAGCGGCGGCGATACTGCGGGATCGGACTCGAAACGAGAAAGTTGTTCCGCCCGGCTCCGCAGCTCGTTGATGGTCCGGCGGATCTCGTCGGTCTGCCCCTGCGTCTTTGAAAGCAGGGCGTCGATCGTGGAGAGCTCGTCTTTGACGTACTGGAGCGCCTGTTTCTGCATCTCTTTTATAGTCTTGTTGATGCTGTCCTCCCACTGCGCGGCGAGACGGGAGAGGTTCGTTTCAACCTCGCGGGGAATTTTACCCAGGAAGTATCTCTCGAAGGCCCCCCTGAACAGGAACATGGGTATGAGAAACCAGATCAGGTCGAGATGAATGTCAAAAGACCGCGGCGTTCTTATATCCGGCTGGAAAGGCTCCATTACTTCGATTTTCCAATCCGCTTCGGCGAGCTTTACGCCGAGGACCTTTTCCACGTTGCTGTTCAAAAGATTTCTGAAAGCTTCCAGAGAGCGGGAGAAACTTGCGTGCGCTTTTTTCAGGGTTCCGTAAAAATGCCGGTGCTCGGTTTTTGAGACCTGCCTCATTTCCTCGGTCATCGTTTCCGCCACCCACTCTTCGTATCTCCTGGTCAATCTCCAGAGATTCCCCTTCCATTCACGCATTTCCCGGGCGAGCTTCTGAACGAGCTTTATCTTGAGCGGTCTCTGGAGCCCATCCAGGTAGTTCATGATGAGCAGACGCGTTTGCCTCTGATTTTCTCTTGAAATTATGGAAAGTTCTTCCCGAATCAGGTCGTAATTGACTTTTTCGTCCAGGATCTGTTTGCTGAGTCCTTCTCTGTCGAGATCCGCCTGCAGGGATGTCCTGAGCGCGATATCCAGATAGCTCAGGCAATTTCTCACCAGGGAAGAAGTCTTATACTGGAGTATCTTCCCGAACTCGAAATCACGGTTCAGCGATAATCTGGAGAGGAGCTCTTTTTCCATCCTGTCCTTGAATTGTTCCGTGCCGATGCGGTTGGAATAAAGATAGATCGGAAGCTCCCGGTTCAGCTCGCGTAACAGCGTATCCTTGAAAAATTTTACGACCTCGGTCTGCTGTTCAGGCGAAAGGAGGTCCACTTTTGTCAGGAGCAACGCGATCTTCGGCGTGTATTGCATCAGCTCCCGGATCAATTGCAGATCGTTGTCGGACAGCGGCCGGTCGGAGCTTATAGCGAGCAGTGCCGCCCCTACCTCGGGAAGCCAGTTTTCGGAGACTTTCATGTGATATTTGAAAATACTTCCCAGGCCGGGGGTGTCGACGAGCCGGAGTCCCGGATAATGTCCGAAAGACGGGAGCTCGATATCCACTATCTCCACATTTTTTTCGTTGGAGGGGTTCTTCGCTTCCGAAGTAAACTCGTCGAGCCTGTCTATGCCGACTTCGGAGCTGGTTCCGTCAAAATAGGAAATAACCGCCCGTTCCTTCTCGCCGTAGTGGATGCGGGTGATTACCGTAGTAACGGGTATGACGCCGACAGGGAGGATGGATTTTCCTATCAGACTGTTGATGAAAGAGCTCTTTCCCGCCTTGAATTGACCCAGGACTGCGATATCGATAAAGGGATTTTCTGAAAGTAGACTCTTGCAAGCTTCCAGCGGACGCTCCAGAGAGACAATCTGAAATCTAGCGCATATATCTCCGACCTTACCAAGTAAATCGGCCGCCAGTCCTTGCAAGAGAATCGTTGACATGGTTTTCTGCTCTGGATCCATAAAAAAACTCCTCCAAGTTTTTTCTCCTGGAGGAGTTCGTCAAAGTTCTCTTATCCTACCAGGAGTTGAATATCCTTGCAGGAGTCATTAGCCTGATAGGGCATTTCTACGGTGAACTCCATCACCGCCCAAAATAGGAAGTATATCTGTATCATATTTTTCATATTTGTCAAATCATAAATTGAAAATTCAGCCGGAAGGCCGCGCCGTACAGACTTAAAAACATTTGCTGTTTTGAGGCGAATGATATATTTATAACCGGCTATGCTCAGCTTTGCACTCAGGACTGCAAGTATCGAGTACGGGACAAGTAATTGAACAGCTCGTCAAAAAAAGGTTTTCAACAGCCTTTTCGAGTTTCGAAACACAGTGTGGCCCCATGTCATGAAAACCGATGATATGCGCGAAATAAAGCCCGGACTGAGTGTCGATATTGTTGTGAATACGGATTACGTGCGTGAAATTACAGATGTCAGGAGGGCGGTAATCTATGACATGGAGAAAAACAAGATCATTGTCTCACAGACAAATCCACCCTTCACGAGATTTTATCTGAATAAAGGCGTGACTGTCACCTACTTTATCCGGCGGGAAGGGGAACTTACCAGGGTCGGATATTTCGGAAGGCTGACCGATATCATCAATTATAACCTGCATTCTTCTAAAATGGTCCAGGCGGTCGTCATTGAGCTCAAGAGCGGCCGGGAACAGTACGATCTGCGGATGCATTTCCGGGTGAGACCGACTTCTGATTCCAATCTCGAATTGCGGGTTCGGGGAGAGCGGGTCAGCATTATTGATATTTCCATCGGCGGGGCGAGGTTCAGCCATAAAAGGAGCGGCTGGATGATCGGTTCCAACGAAATACTGAAGGTTCTTCTTATTGTTGACGGCGAGGAATTTGAGATAGACACCAAGGTCCTGCGGGCCTGGTCTCCGTACACGGAGAGGAGACAGGAATTCTTGGAATATGTTTCCGTCCAGTTTCTGAATATTGACAGGAGATTGAATTACCTGCTGGGCGGCAAGATATTCGAGATAGAAAGAGAACTTCGATCTAAAATATAAGTGTGTCCTCCGCCTATTTTAAATATTCTCCTCTGTTGAACTTTATAATTTCGACTGTCGATGCTACAAGAGCCCTGTTCAGAAGTTCCCGCGCTCCGTCCCCCTCGGGGAGACTTTCCAGAAGCGGTTTCAGGCGCTCGGTCTCGTCTTTCATGCGCTCAATAAAAGGATAAGCTTCTTTGAGAGTGGCGCGGGGGTCTTCCATGTTCATCCGGTAATCGTCCATTATATCGAGCAGGCCTTCAATCTCCTGAAGCACCTGATCTCTGAATGTAGTGTCGGCGTATCGACATTTCACGTCGTGCATAGGCTGCACGGGGGACAGCACGATCTGCCGATTCGCTGCGGGAGATGATGCATTGTCCATCGATTCCCGAAGAACCGCATCGAATGAATTATTGGGATTCCCGGTCTTTATATCCTGCTTCGGATGGAGCGGCTTTTGCGGCGTCGCAACAGGCGTTATCTTCATTTGGATCCTCCTTGGCCTGATTTTCGAATACCTGCAAAAAACAGAGATTTTTGAAATCTATTGCATTATATCGGAAGCTATCCGGCAAAGTTAAATCCTCCTTGCCTTTAATCTCACCTTCTCACTCTCTTAACTTCTGTTTTAAAGTGGCGGAGAGAGCGGGATTCGAACCCGCGGTACACCTTTTATGGGCGTACAATCGCTTAGCAGGCGATCGCTTTCGGCCACTCAGCCATCTCTCCG
>JBHGBI010000042.1:0-14861 GCA_041946925.1 Syntrophales bacterium
CCCCCCGGATGAAACTTGTAGAAATCATCTTCGTTGAATCCCCTGCGGCCGATGAGGGCCACGGCAAGGGCGTCCCCCATGGCCAGCGCCGCCGTGGTGCTGGATGTCGGCGTGAGTCCGAATGGGCAGGCTTCTCTCGACACGCTTACATCGATCACGATGTCACTGCATTTTGCCAGGGTCGAAGAAGTTTTTCCTGTCATGGAGATGAGCGGTATACCCAGCCCGCGCAGGCTTCCAATGAGCATGTTCAGTTCACCAGTCTCGCCGCTGTTGGAAATTGCCAGAATGACGTCATCTTTGGTAACGATGCCCAGATCGCCATGCATCCCTTCCACAGGATGGAGGAAAATGGCCGGTGTGCCGGTACTCGTCAGTGTCGCGACGATCTTTCTTCCGATCAGACCCGATTTGCCGATGCCGGTGACAATAACCCTTCCCTTAGACAGAAAAATCATTTCAACTGCTTGTGAAAATCCTCGATCGATTTTCCCGATCAGGTTGAGAATGCTTTCGGCTTCGATTTTCAAGACCTCTTTTGCCTGTCTGATTGCGTGATCGTTTTTCATTTTTTTAATCCGCGGGAATTCATTGATATCGCTCCCAGCGATGCACCATTACCAGAAAATGAATATATTTACAATGCATACTCTTGACCCTGTATTTACCCGTGTGTTATTTTTGAAAAAAATCAACGAGGCAGCAGCACATGAATATTTCCAGCAGCCAGCTTTCTTTCCGCACGAAAGGGAGAACGGATATTATCGATATCACCCGCGAGGTATCCGCCAAGGTAGAACAATCGGGAATAAAAGAAGGGCATGTTCTTATTTTCGTGCCCGGTTCGACAGGGTCCGTGACGAGCATAGAATTTGAACCAGGCTTGATCGCGGACCTGAAGGATATTATCGAAAAGATCGTGCCGGAGGGGAAAACCTATCGGCATGATGAGAGATGGGGCGATGGAAACGGGTATTCACACGTCCGGGCGGCCCTTCTGGGTCCCTCCCTGAGTGTCCCCGTAATCGAGGGGCGCCTGGCGCTGGGAACCTGGCAGCAGATCGTGTTTATCGATTTCGACAACCGGCCCAGAGATCGGAAAGTCCTCGTTCAGGTAACCGGCGTGCGCTCGTCGCAGACATGAATGACGAGGCATCAAGTAGAGGAGTTGAGAAAGCGAAAATATCTTCCACGCTTCAATCTCCTTAGCCTCTAATCTCTCTTAAATATGCCCTCTGCGATCCTATCGTATGTATACCGACTGTATGTATTTTTCGAGGCTTTTCTTTATTCCCTGCAGCTCCTCATCGGAATAGCATGAGTCTTTCAGGAAAGAGGGGTCGAGGGTTTTTGCGGGCAGGAATTTTTGAAGCACGTAACGCTCGGATCCCTCGATTTTCCTGCCGATCTCCAGCAAATCCTTTTCGCTCAGGAGAGACCTGACAATCGTGGTTCGGAATTCGTAATCGACGCCGGAACGGATGATCGAAGAGATGCTGCGGTTTATTTGTCTTGTGTCGACCGGCGACCGAACCACGTCCTGATATTTTTCCAGGGGCGCTTTTATATCCATAGCGATAAAATCAAGAAGCCGCTCCGCTATCATTTCTTCGAGAATATCCGGACGCGATCCGTTCGTATCGAGCTTGACACAATAGCCGAGTTCTTTAATTTGACGTACAAAGGGGATCATGCCGGGCTGCAGGAGGGGTTCTCCTCCGGTTATCGAGACTCCGTCGAGCTTCCCCCTGCGCTTTTCCAGGAGAGAGAAGAACTCGTTTTCCGGCACACGGGATTCCGCGGCATCCGGAAGGACAAGCTCCGGATTATGGCAGTAAGGACACCTGAAATTACACCCCCGGGTAAAGACGATTGCACAGATCCTACCCGGGTAATCGATTAAAGAAAATCTCTGCAAGGCCCCTATTTCCATATCGGCGTTGTGGCAACTTAAACTTTAAATACCTTCCTCATCCTGAATTCTTCCTGCTTCCCTTTGTTCCACTGTTTTACCGGACGCAGATAACCCACTACTCTCGAGTAAACCTCGCACGGCGACGAGCAATCCGGACATGTCTCGCTTTGTCCGCTGATATAACCGTGATTGGGGCACACGCTGAAAGTGGGGGTGAATGTGAAATAAGGCAGGCGGTAATTCTCGCACACCTTACGGGTAAACGTCTTGACGGCCAGAGGATTATCGATTTTTTCGCCTGCGAAAGTGTGAAAAACGGTTCCGCCTGTGTACTTGACCTGAATGCCGTCTTGAAGATCAAGGGCCTCGAAGATATCGTCAGTAAAATTAACGGGAAGCTGTGTCGAGTTTGTATAGAACACTTCGGCTTTTTGGGAACGGTACTGCTCCTCGTTCGCGCATATGATATCAGGATACATTTGTTTATCGATTTTGGCCAACCTGTACGAGGTTCCCTCCGCCGGCGTCGCTTCCAGGTTGAAATTGTTACCGGATTCCTTCTGGAATTCAACGAGATTGGCTTTCATGAAATCAAGGACTTTCTCTGTAAATTCCCGGCCCTCCTTGTCTCCTATGCTTTTGCCGAGAAAATTGAGACAGGCTTCATTCATTCCCACAAGGCCGATCGTAGAGAAATGATTTTTCCAGTATTCGTTGAAACGCCTCTTCACGTCTCTTAAGTAATACTTTGTATAAGGATATAGGTTGGCGTCGGTGAATTTTTCGAGAACCTTCCGCTTGATTTCCAGGCTTTCCTTCGCCAGTTCCATCAGCCGCTCCAGCCGTCCCATGAAGTCGTCCTCCGTCTGCGACAGGTAACCGATTCTGGGCATGTTGATCGTGATCACGCCAATCGAACCTGTAAGCGGATTGGAGCCGAAAAGCCCGCCGCCCCTTTTTTCCAGCTCGCGGTTGTCGATTCTCAGACGGCAGCACATGCTTCTGGCGTCTTCGGGGTTCATGTCGGAATTCACGAAGTTCGAAAAATAGGGCACGCCGTATCGTGCCGTCATTTCCCATAAATAATCCAGGTTTCCATTTTCCCAGTTGAAATCCTTGGTGATATTATAAGTAGGAATGGGGAAGGTAAAGACTCTTCCCTTGGCGTCCCCTTCCGCCATCACCTGCAGGAACGCTCTGTTGAAGAGGTCCATTTCCTCCTGGAATTGGCCATACTTCTCATTTCTCATTTCGCCGCCGATGATGACGTTCTGGTCTGCGTAATATTTCGGGACCATCACATCCAGAGTTACATTGGTGAAGGGTGTCTGGAAGCCGACCCTCGTGGGGACATTGATGTTGAAAATGAATTCCTGAAGGGCTTGCTTGATTTCCCTGAAATTTAGTCCATCATACCGGATAAAAGGGGCAAGGAGAGTGTCGAAATTGGAGAATGCCTGTGCGCCGGCCGCCTCGCCCTGAAGCGTATAAAAAAAATTAACAACCTGGCCAAGTGCGCTTCGCAGATGTTTCGCCGGTCTGCTTTCGACCTTTCCGGAAGCGCCTCGGAAGCCTTCTCTGAGAAGATCCTGCAGATCCCAGCCAACGCAGTAAACAGACAGGAGGCTCAAGTCGTGGATGTGAAAATCCCCTTCCATGTGCGCCTTTTTTATCGCCGGCGGATAGATTTCATTCAGCCAGTAGACCTTGCTCACTTCCGAAGAAATATAGTTGTTCAAGCCCTGAAGGGAATAATCCATATTGCTGTTTTCGTTTATTTTCCAGTCGGTTTTCTTGAGATATTGATCTACGAGATCGATCTCCATCTTGTTGGCGAGTTCTCTCAAGCGCGCATGTTGATCACGGTAAATGATGTAAGCTTTTGCGGTCTTGCGATACGGAGAGGATAGGAGAACCTCTTCGACGATGTCCTGGATCTCCTCAACTGTCATGATTTTATTGTCAAAGAGGTTTTCAGCCAGGGTCAGGACCTTGATGGTCAGTCGTCTGGCTGCCGTGACATCGAACTCACCTGTGGCTCCTCCGGCCTTCGCTATGGCATTTGTAATCTTTTCGGCGTCAAATGGAACTAACCGCCCGTCTCTTTTTCTTATTTTATTGTGCATCGAGATTTCCTCCGAGCCCAAGATGTTGTGTTCTATTATTAAACATAATACAATATCTTGTGCAAGCAAATTTTACCGAAATTTTTCATAATTCTTCACCCACAACCGGTACGTCTCATCGGCGAAGGCCGGTGCGGGCGAGAGGATGAATTTGCAAGTATCTATTATCAGGTAACAAAATTATTTGTTGACTATGGAACCGGCGATATAATAATGATGTTCTCGATAACGGCGGATAAAAAGGGTAAGGGGGAGAGTTGAGAGAAAAACTTTTCTATATTCAGACATTTGGCTGTCAAATGAATGTGCAGGATTCCCGGCAGATGGCGGAGCTCCTCAGCAATGCCGGATATCTTCGAACTGAAGACCAAAAAAAGGCGGATGTTCTTATCGTGAATACTTGCAGTATCCGGGAAAAGGCCGAACAGAAAGCATACAGCCATATAGGACGACTCAGGAGATTAAAAAAAAGGAACCCCGGCGTATTGATCGGCGTGGCGGGATGCCTCGCGCAGCAGAAAGGCGCCGAGCTGGCAAGAAAGTTTGATTTTCTGGATGTGATTCTGGGGACCCATAATATCCATTTGCTCCCCGGATTGCTTGACAGGAGCCGGATGTGCGGCTCGCCCGCCATCGAAACAGGATTTCACGACAGCCTGGAGTCGGCAGGCGTATTCGCGAAACCTGAAAACGGTTCTGTGAGTGCGTTTGTGACTGTCATGCAGGGCTGTGACAATTATTGCGCCTATTGCGTTGTTCCATTTCTCCGTGGCCGGGAGCAAAGCAGGAAGTTGAACGATATTGTAGATGAAATCAAATTCCTTGCCGGGCAGGGCATCAAAGAGGTTACATTACTCGGACAGAATGTGAATTCCTACGGCCGCTCGCTTGGTAATGGGGTTGATTTCGCGGGATTGCTGAAAGCCGTCTCAAGGGTGGAGGGCATTGAAAGGATACGATTTACGACTTCTCATCCGAAAGATCTCGATGATCGCATTATAAGGTGCTATGCGGAAATAGAACAATTATGCGAGCATATTCATCTGCCCGTGCAGTCCGGATCGGATCGGATACTGCAGAGGATGAACCGGCAATATACTTCTGCGGATTATTTAAAAAAAGTGGATAAATTAAAAGAAATATGCTCGAATATAAGTATAACATCCGATATTATTGTCGGGTTCCCCGGAGAGACAGAAGAGGATTTTCAGTGCACCCTGCAGCTGATGGAGAAAATCCGGTTTGACAGCGTTTTTTCATTCAAATATTCGGATCGTGGCGGTACAGCGGCTGCCAGGTTCGACGGCAAAATCGATGAAGCGATAAAGGACCGTCGTTTATCGCTGCTCCAGAAACTGCAGGAGACGCACACTCTCAAGAGAAACGAGATGCTGAGAGGGTCTGTTGAAAAAGTGCTTGTGGAAGGTTACAGCAAGAATACGAGGCGTGATTTGATGGGGCGGACAAGATCAAATAAAATCGTCAATTTCAGAGGCGGTTCGCAATGGATTGGAAAGACGGTGCCGGTGAGGATTGAAAGAGCCTATTTGCATTCTCTCAGGGGCGAATTAATTCAGGACAAGGAGGCCTAAAATGATACAGATGAAGGTATCCGGATTGACCATAGATCCTCTGACGAATACGCCTATCGTCATTTTGAAGGACATGGAAGAGAAAAAGGCTCTTCCGATATGGATTGGTCTGTTCGAGGCGAGCGCGATTGCAACCGAGCTGGAAAAAATCGCTTTCTCCAGGCCGATGACGCACGATTTGATGAATGACATCCTCAGGGCCCTTGAAGCAAGCGTGACGATGATAGAAATAAACGACCTCAGGGACAATACGTTTTTCGCCCTTATCCACATCATCATCAACGGTAATAATGTCAAAGTCGATTCACGTCCAAGCGACGCTATCGCTCTGGCATTGAGGGCAAATGCACCCATTTTTGTATCACTGAAAGTGCTCGAGAAATCAAGAAACATCGACTTCGGGAAAAAGGCGATCAATCTGGAAAATATCAAAAACGAAAAATTGAGAGAATTCCTCGAGAACCTTTCGCCGGAAGAGTTCGGCAAATATAAAATGTGACCGGGGATGTATGAGGGAGGAAATTCGCAGACTGTATTTAAAGGCAGGGGATCAGGTGATCCATTTGAGATTTCCGGAATGGGGTTTTGGCGTTGTGGTGGAAGAATGGAACTCACAGATCCTGGGTGGAATTTCCTACGTAAAGATATCCTTCAGAGACGGCCAGGTCAGGATATTTGATAATAACTTCGCCAATTCCTGCTGCTGTTATTACGCGGGGATCAGGCGCTGCTGATTCGCCATCGGGACGCACGAGAGAGAAATATATACACATATGTCCCCGGTGGCTATTATTTTTTAAAGACAAATAGACCCGGATCGAAATGGAAAAAGCCATCAGGGAATTTCAGAAGTTCATGGAGATTGAAAAAAATTTTTCGCCGCACACGCGGAAAAATTACATCTCCGATCTGAAACAATTTAAGGAATTCCTCGAAAAGCATAACATTCCCGTGCGCAGGAATGAAAAGGACGATCTTTTTGATTTAGAGTCAGTCGCGATCAGGGCCTTTCTGGAATTTCTTCATCAGGGAAAAATCAAGAAGATCACGATAGGCAGAAAGATCGCGACCCTCAGGAGTTTTTTCAAGTTCCTTTTACGCCGGGGCGCAATCAAATATAATCCGGCCGAAATGGTCCAGTCCCCGAAAGCGGACAAGCGTATGCCTGTTGCGCTGCCCGTGGAAGAAGTCTTTTCCATCCTGGATGTGGATTTTGCCGCAGATGCATTCGGCTCGAGAGACCGGGCCATGATTGAATTGTTATATTCATCCGGCATGCGGGTTAATGAATTGACAAAACTGAACATGGAGGATATTGATTTCATACAGGGATTGGTAAAAGTGATGGGGAAGGGTAAAAAAGAGCGAATCATTCCTGTCGGCGGGCCGGCTCTCATTGCACTGCGGGCGTACCTTGAGAAGCGGCCGGAACTTTTCGGAAGAAAGGTGCACAACTCCAGCGAGAATCCCGTTTTCCTGGGCAAGACGGGCTCCAGAATAACACCCCGGAGTGTCGCGAGGATTCTGGACAAATATGTCGCCTTGAGCGGCATCAGGAAAAAGATCAGTCCCCATACGCTGAGGCATGCATTTGCAACCCATCTGCTGGACGGGGGAGCTGACCTCCGTGTTATTCAGGAACTTCTCGGACATGAAAGCCTGTCCACGACTCAGCGATATACGTCTATGAGCGCCGCAAAGCTGATGGAGGTTTACGACAAGGCCCATCCGAAGGCAAAGTAATAACGGGGGGAGAAGAATAGAGACTAACCGAAATACGGAGCTATATATGATGAAACTTACCGGCACAACCATCCTGGCCGTAAGGCACAACGGAAAAGTCGCCGTGGCCGGCGACGGGCAGGTAACGCTGGATACGACCATTATGAAACAGGGCGCGAAAAAAGTCCGCAGGCTGTATCACAATAATGTTATTGTCGGATTCGCCGGAACGACTGCCGACGCCTTTACACTTTTCGACCGTTTTGATCAGAAACTGGAGCAATACAGCGGCAATCTCCTGAGGGCGGCAGTGGAACTGACCAAGGACTGGAGGACGGACCGTGTCCTGAGGCATCTGGAAGCCCTGATGATAGGGGTCAGCAAAGATTACTCGCTTATAATATCCGGAAACGGGGATGTTGTTGAATCGGATGATGAAGTGATGGCCATCGGCTCCGGCGGACCTTACGCCCTGGCGGCGGCAAGAGCCTTGATCCGCTATTCGGATTTGAGTGCAAGAGAAATCGCAGAGGAAGCGTTGAGGATTGCAGCCGGCATATGCATCTACACCAATACGAACATTACCACAGAAGAGCTGGACACCTCTCTCGAAGCGGAGGGTCGGATCAGAAGGACCGGCACGAGGAAGGCATCAAAATAATAAAAATATGAAGGGTACGATATGTCCTATAAGAATTTGACACCGAAAGAAATCGTTTCGGAGTTGGATAAATACATTGTCGGCCAGAACGAAGCCAAGCGGGCGGTCGCCATAGCGATGAGGAACAGGTGGAGGCGCCAGAATGTCCCAAAGGAACTGAGGGATGAAATTGCGCCCAAGAATATCATCATGATCGGCCCCACCGGCGTAGGCAAGACGGAAATAGCGAGGAGACTGGCGAAGATCGACAATGCCCCCTTCCTGAAAGTGGAGGCGTCGAAATTTACCGAGGTCGGCTATGTCGGAAGGGATGTGGAATCCATGATCCGTGATCTCGTGGATCTTGCCGTCAACATGGTTAAATCCGAAGAGAAGGAGAATGTCAGGGAGAAAGCCGTCGAGAATGCAGAGGAAAAGATTCTGGACATCCTGTTTCCCATGAGAGCGACGGAAAAAAGGGCCGAGGGTGATGTTGAAGGCCGGTCCGGCATTACGGTTTATGAGAGCGCTCATCAGCATTCGGCTACGCGGGAGAAACTCCGGCGCCTGCTGCGGGAAGGGAAACTTGATGATCGTTATGTCGACATTGAGGTGACGGAACATAGAGGCGCTCCCATGCCCATGATCGAGATATTCGGTTCCTCTGGCGTGGAAGACATGGGCGTGAATATCAGGGAAATGCTCGGGAATATATTTCCTCAGAAAAAGAAACACCGGAGAGTAAAAGTCCCTGAGGCCCTGGAGATATTGACACAAGAAGAGGCCCACCGCCTCGTCGACATGGATAAAGTGACCAAAACGGCGATCGAGAGAGTGGAACAGTCGGGAATCATGTTTCTGGACGAGGTTGATAAAATCGTGGGGAGTGACTCACCCCATGGGCCGGACGTTTCGAGAGAAGGCGTACAGAGAGACCTGCTGCCCATTGTCGAAGGCTCCACCGTGAATACGAAATACGGAATGGTAAAGACGGATCACATACTTTTCATCGCGGCGGGGGCCTTCAGTTCGACAAAACCGTCCGATCTGATACCTGAGCTTCAGGGACGGTTCCCGATACGCGTTGAGCTTGATTCTCTGGGAAAAGAAGACTTCATAAGGATACTGAAGGAACCTTACAATGCCTTGTTGAAGCAGTACCGGGAAATGATGGCGACAGAGGGGGTGAATGTAATATTCACCGAGGATGCCATTGCCGAAATCGCGGAGTTTGCTTCGCTGGTCAATGAAAGGACGGAAAATATCGGCGCGAGGAGACTGTATACCATTATGGAGAATCTTCTCGACGAGATTTCCTTTGATGCGCCGGAGATGGCCGGCAGAGAAATAACCATCGATGCAGCTTACGTCAGAGACAGATTATGCGATATCGTTGAAGACGAGGATCTGACGAGATATATATTGTAGTCACCGGGCTTCGGCATTGCGATTTTGTTAACCTGAACTAATGGATTTCATATTGAGGTAAAGATTGGACACATTCAAAAAATCGATGGAGCGGGCGGAAATTCTGCTCGAGGCGCTTCCTTATATTCAGAGTTTTTACAACAAGACCATCGTCATCAAATACGGCGGCCATGCCATGGTGGATCAGGAATTGAAGGATGCATTCGCCATGGATGTGGTTATGCTTAAATACATCGGCATACACCCGGTCGTCGTCCATGGAGGAGGGCCGCAGATCGGAAACTATTTGAAGAAGCTGGGCAAGGACTCAAAATTCGTACAGGGAATGAGGGTTACGGACCAGGAAACCATGGACATCGTAGAGATGGTTCTAGTCGGCAAGGTGAATAAGGAAATCGTAGGACTCATCAATAATCGCGGCGGAAAGGCGGTCGGTCTCAGTGGCAAGGACGGAAGTCTGATCCGAGCGGAGAAATATTTTCTGAGCGCTGAAAAAGCGAAGGATACTCCTCCGGAAATCATCGATATCGGTCTTGTCGGCAAGGTTGCCTCGATCAACTCGGATCTTATCGTCTCTCTCGTCCACGATGGTTTCATCCCCGTGATCGCCCCGACGGGCGGGGGGGATAGAGGAGAGACGTACAATATCAACGCCGACATTGTCGCCGGAGAGATCGCGTCGGCCCTGAAAGCGGAGAAACTGCTCCTCCTCACCGATGTGGAAGGTGTGCTTGATGAAAACCGCAGGTTGATCCGCACGATGGACGACCGAAAGGCGCTCGGTTTGATTGAAAACGGGACAATAGAAGGAGGGATGTTCCCGAAAGTGAAATGCTGCCTTAAGGCCCTGAAAAGGGGTGTCAACAAGACCCATATTATAGACGGCAGGGTGAAACACTCCATCGTTCTAGAAATTTTGACTGATACCGGGATAGGAACGGAGATAATATAGAAAAGGCTTAGGGCGAGAGGAAACAGTTGTTCGGCCCGCAAGCCTGATGCCGGTTCCAAATAGGAGAGAAGATGACCACAGAAGAATTGATAGCGGCTTCCAATCGATACATAATGAATACTTACACCCGCATACCAGTGGTGTTGGTAAGGGGAAAGGGAGCCAGAGTGTGGGACAGCGACGGCAGGGAGTATCTCGATTTCGTCGCCGGAATCGCCGTATGCAGCCTCGGCCATTCCCATCCGAAGGTAGTGGAAGCGATTGAGAAGCAGGCGCAGAGACTTACCCATGTCTCCAACCTGTATTACATTGAGCCTCAGATCCGGCTTGCGAAGCTTCTCGTGGAAAACTCTTTCGCGGACAAAGTGTTCTTCTGCAACAGCGGCGCAGAGGCCAATGAAGCGGCGATCAAGCTCGCACGGAAGTACGCGCACGAGAAGATGAGCAACGGCAGATACGAGTTGATTACCATGGAAAACTCATTTCACGGCCGGACCATGGCGACCATTACCGCCACCGGGCAAAAGAAGTTCCAAAACGGCTTTGATCCGCTCCTGGCCGGGTTCCGGTATGTGCCTTTCAATGATCTGAGATCTCTGGAGAAAGCCGTGTCAGACAGGACATGCGGCGTCCTTCTGGAACCGATACAAGGGGAAGGAGGCGTACATGTCCCTGATCCGGATTATCTGCCCTCCGTGCGGAAACTGTGTGATGAAAAAGGGCTGCTGCTCATCCTTGACGAAGTCCAGGTAGGTATGGGAAGAACCGGCCGTCTCTTCGCCCATGAGGAATATGGGATTGAACCCGACATCATGACGCTCGCAAAGGCGCTGGGAAACGGCTTTCCCGTGGGCGCGATGCTGGCAAAGGATAATGTGGCGTCGGTCTTTGTGCCGGGCACGCACGCCTCCACCTTTGGAGGGAACCCTCTTGGAATGGCCGCGGCCGCCGCGACACTGGAGGTAATGCTTCGGGACGGAGTGCTTGGAAATTGCCGACTGACGGGTTCCTATTTCATGGAAAGGCTTAACAGCTTGAAGAAGAAGCACCCGGTTATCAAAGAAGTAAGGGGCAAGGGGCTCATAATCGGCATGGAGCTCTCCGTGGAAGGTTCGGAAATCGTAGAACGGTGCAGAGAAAAGGGGATATTGATCAACTGCACGGGCAATCATATCCTGAGATTTGTTCCGCCTCTGACTGTAACGAAAGAGGATGTCGATCTGGTCGTCAGGGCCCTGGAAGAGGCGTTGGAAGACCGATGAAAAAAGATCTGCTCAGCATTTACGACCTTCGGAAAGAGGATATACTGAAAATTTTTGAGAGTGCGGAACACCTGAAGGACCTGTGCCGAAAGGGCATTGCGCACACCCCTTTAAAGGGCAAGGTGCTGGGGATGATTTTTTATAAGTCATCTACTAGAACCAGGCTTTCGTTTGAAGTGGGGATGTATCAGCTCGGAGGGATCGCTATTTTTTTAAGCAACCGCGATATCCAGCTAGGACGCGGGGAGACCGTCGCCGACACGGCGAGAATCATGTCGCGATATCTGAACGGCATCATGGTGAGGACTTTCTCTCAGGAGTCCATCGAGGAGTTTGCGAGGCATGCGAGCGTTCCCGTCATCAATGGCCTGACAGACCTCCTGCATCCCTGTCAGATACTGAGCGATGTTTTCACAATCTTGGAAAAGAAAGGCAAATATGAGGGACTGAAAGTCGCTTACGTCGGTGACGGCAACAATATCGCCAATTCGTGGATAGATGCGGCGGTCAGGCTGCCTTTTCACCTGTCCCTGGCCTGTCCCGAGGGTTACGATCCGGACGCGCGGATTCTGCAGAGAGGGTTGCAGGAGGCGGCGTTGAAAGTCGAGCTTCTGCGCAGTCCTGACGAAGCCGTGGCCGGCGCCGACGTCATCTACACGGATGTATGGGTGAGCATGGGACAGGAAAACGAGAAAGAGAGAAGGTGCAGTGACTTGAAGAACTATCAAGTCAACGAGAGGCTGCTTCGCCTGGCAAAAAAGGATGTTATAGTCATGCACTGCCTGCCGGCTCATCGGGGGGAAGAAATCACTTCGGACGTCATTGATGGAGCGCATTCAGTCGTAATGGACCAGGCGGAAAACCGCCTTCATGTCCAGAAGGCGGTCATGGAAATATTGATGGGAGGAGGAGAACGCGGGTGAGTAAGAAAGTCAACAAGGTGGTTTTGGCCTATTCGGGCGGCCTGGATACATCGGTCATTGTAAGATGGCTGATCGAGACTTACGGATGCGAGGTGGTCGCATTCGCCGCCGATCTCGGTCAGAAAGAAGAACTTGAGGGGTTGGAGAAAAAAGCTCTGGATACGGGAGCAAAAAAGATTTATATAGAAGATTTACGAGAAGAGTTTGTTCGTGATTTCGTTTTCCCGGCACTCAGGGCGAATGCCGTATACGAGGGAGTTTATCTGATGGGGACCTCCCTGGCGAGGCCTCTGATCGCCAAAAAACAGATAGAGATCGCCGTTAAAGAACGGGCGGACGCCGTATGCCACGGGGCGACCGGCAAAGGGAATGACCAGGTCAGATTTGAATTGACTTATATGTCCCTTGCTCCCGAGCTTCGTATTATATCCGCTTGGCGCGATCCGAAGTGGATTTTCGATTCCAGGCAATCCATGATCGACTATGCGGAAAAACACCGGATACCGATTCCTCTGACAAAAGAAAAACCTTACAGCAGCGACAGGAACCTCCTTCACATATCTCATGAAGGGGGCATTCTGGAAGATCCCTGGGTTGAAGCCGATGAAGACATGTTCGTTCTGACCGTGTCGCCGGAGGCGGCGCCGGACATCCCGACGTACGTGGAGATCGATTTCGAGAAAGGGAATCCTGTCGCCGTTGACGGCGTGAGGATGTCTCCGGCCGGGCTGCTTGACCACATGAACAGGATTGCGGGAGCGAACGGAATCGGCAGGGTGGACATGGTGGAGAACCGTTTCGTGGGAATGAAGTCGCGGGGTGTCTACGAAACCCCGGGGGGCACGGTTTTATGGGCCGCCCACCGTGCGGTCGAATCGATCACCATGGATCGCGAAGTCATGTTCATGAGGGATTCGTTGATTCCGAAATATGCGCAGCTCGTTTATTATGGCTTCTGGTATTCGCCGGAAATGAGAGTCCTCCAGAAAATGATAGACGAGACGCAGGAAAATGTGACGGGAACCGCCCGCATGAAATTATACAAGGGGAACTGCATTGTTGCGGGGAGAAAGGCCCCACGCTCTCTCTACAGCGAAAAACTCGCAACTTTTGAAGGAAGCGGCCTCTACGATCAGAAAGACGCCACGGGGTTCATCAGACTCAATGCCCTCAGGCTGAAGACAGAGGCCATGTTACGTGAGAGGTCTGTACCCGAAGGTGAAAAGTAAGTTGTTCGGACCGCAATTACCATCCTCTTCCGGATATGAAAGGATTCGTCTCCTCGTGTCTCTTCTCGTACACGGAAAACAGCAGGCAAAGATTGAAGTAGTAGAATATGGCCGCAAGTAAAAAGCCCTGGGGCGGAAGATTCAGCAAGCCCACCGATGAACTCGTTGAGGTCTTCACGGCCTCACTCCCCTTTGACAAGCGCCTTTACAGGCATGATATCGAAGGGAGCATCGCTCACTGCAGGATGCTTGTCAGGCAGGGCATCATTTCCGCCAGGGAAGGCAAAAAGATCATATCCGGTCTGAACGATATCCGGAAAGACATCGAAGCGGGCAAAACCGAATTTTCCGTCGATTCCGAGGATATTCACATGGCTGTTGAAAAGGCCTTGGTGGAGAGGATCGGAGAGACCGGCGGGAAGCTGCACACCGGGAGGAGCCGCAATGACCAGGTGGCTCTGGATATGCGGCTATTCCTGCGGGATGAGATACGCGGGATACTGGAATTGACGTCCGTTCTGAAGTCGGCCTTTCTAAAAACGGCGAAGGCCGAGATCGACACGATACTTCCGGGTTACACGCATTTGCAGAAGGCCCAGCCCGTGCGCCTGGCTCATTATCTTCTGTCGTACTGGGAGATGCTCGACCGGGATGAAGAACGGCTTCAGAACTGTCTGGAGAGAGTGAATGTAATGCCGCTCGGCGCCGCTGCCCTGGCAGGTTCCGGCCTGCCGCTTGATCGTGAGTATACTGCGCGGCTCCTCCGTTTTCCAAAAATCGCAAAGAACAGTATGGACGCCGTTTCGGACCGGGATTTCATAGCGGAATTCATTTTCGATGCCGGTCTCATCATGATGCACTTGAGCCGGTTCTGCGAGGACCTGATCGTCTGGGGAAGCGGGGAATTCGGTTTTGTCGAGATATCGGATTCGTTCACGACGGGCAGCAGCATCATGCCCCAGAAGAAAAACCCCGATATCGCGGAATTGATCCGGGGCAAGACGGGAAGGGTTTACGGGAACCTGGTCGCCCTTCTGACGGTCATGAAGGGTCTTCCCATGACATACAACCG
>JBHGBI010000043.1:0-28306 GCA_041946925.1 Syntrophales bacterium
ACATGAGCATGACGAAGACCGGCACAGCCGTTAAACGGATTTTTCTCCCGGTGGCCTTCCTGTATCTCTTTGCTGCCGCGCAGGCATTTTCTTATGACCTGGAGAAAAACGTGCATGCGTATACTCTGGAAAACGGCCTGAGAGTGCTCATTCTGGAGAGGCATATCAGCCCGACAGTGTCATTGTATATCAGGCACCGGGCCGGCGCCGTCGACGAAATCTCCGGCCGGACGGGAACCGCCCACTTTCTGGAGCACCTGATGTTCAAAGGAACCGAAACAATAGGCACAAAGGATTATCGCGCGGAATCAAAAATACTGGCCTCGATAATAGAAGTGGGAAACGCACTTGATCTGGAAAAAGGAAAAGGGGACAAGGCGGATCCCCGGAAAATAGAAGCCCTGAAAAAAAGATTATCCGACCTGCAGAAAAGGGAAGGAAGCCTGGTCGTCAAGAACGAGATAGACAGGCTTTATACCGAAAACGGGGGGGTTCACATGAACGCCTCCACGGGACACGATCTGACTTCCTATTATGTGAGTCTTCCATCCAATAAAATCGAGCTCTGGGCCAGGATCGAATCAGACCGCATGATGAATCCAGTTTTCCGTGAGTTCTATTCCGAACGCGATGTAATCCGGGAGGAGCGGAGGCAGACCATAGAATCGGTCCCCGAGAGAATGCTGGTCGAGCAGTTCATGGCCGCCGCTTTTATCGCCCATCCCTACCGCAAGCCGATCATCGGCTGGCCCTCGGACATGGAATACCTCGGCTTCGATTACGTAAGGGATTTTTTCAAGATGCACTACGCGCCGAACCGCACGGTTATCGCGATCGTCGGAGATGTGTCCGCTGCAAGTACAATGGAGTTGATCCGGAGGTATTTCGGAAAAATACACTCCCAGAAAGAGCCGCCTTCCCACATTACGGAAGAGCCGAAACAGACAGGCGAAAGGAGGGTCGAACTGGTGTATGACGCCAATCCCAGCATAGCCATCGGGTATCACAAGCCCGCTCTGCCCTCTTTCGACGATTACGTGTTCGACGTAATTGAAGTCCTGCTTTCAAGAGGGCGCACCTCCCGGCTTTACAGCACCCTTGTCGAGCGCAAGGGCCTGGCGGAAAGCGTGGAAACCGCAAACGGCTTTCCCGGCAGCCGCTACGCCAACCTCTTCGCGATCTTTGCCGCTCCCCGCTCTCCACATACTGCTCAGGAACTGGAATCCGAAATCTATGCGGAAATCGAGAAGCTGAAAAAGGAACCGGTTACCCGCACGGAGCTGGATAAAGTGAAAAACCAGATTAGGATGGACTATCTCCGGGATCTTGACTCCAATTTGGGGATGGCGGGAAAGCTTTCCTACTATGAATCGGTGGCAGGCGATTATCGCTACATGATCCGCCATACCGAAATCATAGAAAAGATAACCCCGGAGGACGTCATGGCCGCCGCCAGGAAATATCTGAACCGGGAGAATCGAACAGTGGCCATTCTCAACCGAAAGGATACCCGATGAAAAGGACCTTTTTCATACTCCTTGCCGCCATTTTCTTCTTCGTTCCGGCATCCTCATATTCAGGCGGTGATACATTGCCCCGCCCCGACGACATCCGGTACCCTTCCCTCATGTACAACCCGCCGAGGACGGAAAGAACTGTGCTCGACAATAAAATCATCCTGCATACCCTTGAAAACCGGGAGATTCCATTGGTCCATGTTACAGTCGTCATACGCGCAGGCTCCGTTTACGAACCCGACGGCAGAGAGGGATTGGCTGAGATGACCGCCGTAGGATTGAGGACGGGGGGCACATCCTTCATGACCGGGGATAGTATAGACGAAATACTGGATCATACAGCATCGCAGATATCTTTTTCAACGAATTCAGAATCGTGCACCGTCGATATATCGGCACACAAAAACGAAATCAACGAAGTGATAAGGATATTTTCCTGGATGATAAGATACCCCGCCTTCGAGGAAAAGAAGATCGCATCGGCCAGGAATGTGAAAATCGAATCCTTGAGGAGAATCCAGGATGAACCGCAGAAGATCGCTTTCAGGGAATTCAAGCGTCTGATCTACCGGGACAACCCCAGGGGGAAAGTGCCGACAATCGAGTCGATCGCTAAGATTACAACAGGCGATCTGCGGGAATTCCACAGGCTGCATTATTTTCCGGAAAACATGATAATCGCCGTCACTGGCGATATTTCAGGAAAAGAAGCCCGGGAACTGATCATCCGTCATTTCGGAGACTGGCGGGCAAGTGGAGAAAAGCGGGCCGTTCCTGATCCGCGGAGGGAAGGAGACGGGTCGATTTATTACATCAGGAAGGAGGCTCCTCAATCAATCATCCTTATAGGATACATCGTGCCCGGCAAAACGAACCACGATTATTACACGCTCACGGTCCTTGATTTCATTCTCGGCAGTGGCGGTTTCGCGTCCCGCATAACCCGTGAAATCAGGAATGAGCGAGGCCTCTCCTACAGCGCGGGAAGTAATTACTCCGCACGCGGCTCATACGGAGTGATCGATATCTATTCACTGACAAAATCATCGTCCACCCCGGAAGTGATATCCGCGATGAAGGAGATCATTGAAGATATCGGCAGGAAAGGGGTCACGTCCGGAGAACTGTCCTGGGCCAAGAAGTCTATCGATAACAGCTTCATTTTCTCCCTCGATTCGGCGGAAAAGATTGCCATGCAGCAGTTGATGATGGAATTTTACGGACTGTCCGATGATTTCCTCTCCACTTACCGCGGCAACATAGAGCGCGTCTCGGCGGAAGCTGTACGAAAGGCCGCTGAATCGTATCTGTCCGCCGGCAGCGCCGTGATCCTGATCGTCGGGAATGAGACGGACTTCGGCAAGCCCCTTTCGATTTTTGGAAAAGTCCGGAAAGTAAAAGAGAAGATATGAGATGACTGATTACGAAAGCATCGCAAAGAGAATCGATTCGTACCGGGACGACATGATCCGCCTCCAGACCGAATTGACGGCAATCCCCGCCATTTCCCCGGAAAGCGGAGGCGACGGAGAATCGGAAAAATCCAGTTTCCTTGAGGCCCGCTTGCGGGATATGGGATTTACGGATATCAGACTGATCAATGCCCTCGACCGACGGGTATCCTCGGGCGTCCGCCCCAATCTGGTTGTCACCCTGAGGGGCAGGAATCCCGGAAAGAGCACCTGGATACTGACACATATGGATGTCGTCCCGCCCGGGGAGCTTTCCTTCTGGAGTTCGGATCCTTACAAGGCGCGCGTCGATGACGGTAAAATCTATGGAAGGGGAACTGAGGACAACCAGCAGGATATGGTCGCCTCGATTTTCGCGGCCAAAGCGTTCCTTGACGCCGAAATCACCCCCCCCAACACTATACGGCTGGCCATTGTATCAGATGAGGAAACCGGAAGCGAGTGGGGTTTGAAATACCTGTTGAAAGCTGAACCGTCTCTTTTCGGGAAAAGCGATATCTATGTCGTGCCTGATTTCGGAAGCGAAAGCGGAGACAAGATCGAAGTGGCCGAGAAGAGCATCCTGTGGCTTCGATTCAAGACCACCGGCAAACAATGCCATGCGAGCAGACCGGATCTCGGTCTGAATGCTTTCCGGGCCGCCTCCCATCTAGTCGTCAGGCTGGACGACCTCCACCGGTCTTTCGCCCTTGAGGATACCCTGTTCGATCCGCCGGCAAGCACATTCGAACCGACGCGAAAGGATCCCAATGTGTCGAACGTGAACACCATTCCGGGTGAAGACGTTTTTTATATGGACAGCAGGGTGCTTCCCTTTTACAGACTAGAGGACGTTCTTTCGGAAATCAGAATGATCTGCGATGAAACGGAAAAGCGATTCGGAGTGACTATAGAATTCTCACCGGTTCAACAGAGCCAGGCTCCTCCCGCCACCCGGAGCGATGCTCCCGTCGTAATCGCGCTCCAATCGGCCGTAAAGACCGTTTATGGCGTCGAACCTATTCCGGTAGGCATCGGTGGAGGCACAATCGCGGCCTGCCTCCGAAGCCTCGATTACCCGGCAGCGGTGTGGTGCAGGTTAGGGCTGACGGCGCATCAGCCGAATGAGTATTGCACCATCGAGAATATGATCGGGAATGCAAAGGTATATGCCTGTTTGTTTTTGCACCCCTGAGAGGCGCCCTTCAGGATTCCGTGGCTGCACCAGTGGGTCTTAAGTTTGCAATATTTTACCGGAAATGATAAAAAACAACCTATTTATGAAAACCCCCGGGCGATCCCTGTTTCGACCGCCCATGAGTAAAAACTTTTGAAGAACAAAGCAGAAATCATCAACGGAAAAATCAGTTTTCCGGATATTCAGGTCGTCAAGCTTCTTCTCGGTGAGCATGATAAAAACATCAAGCTCATTGAGAAGCTGCAGAAGATAAAACTGCACGTCAGGGGAAATACCATCTCCTTTTCAGGGGAGAAAGCAGCCGTCGATCTCGCGGAAAACTTGCTCGGGCAGCTCTATTCCATTATCGAGAAGGGATATCCCCTGTATCCGGCCGACATCGATTATGCACACCGCATCCTTTCTGAAGACAGCTCCATGAATATCGAGAACATTTTCATGGACACTGTTTTCATCGGTTCAAAAAAAAGAGCTGTAAGCCCTAAAAGCATAGCCCAGAAGCATTATATTGACGCCATGCGGAATTATGACATGGTCTTCAGTATCGGTCCCGCCGGAACCGGAAAAACATATCTGGCCATGGCGATGGCCGTTGCATCCCTGCTTGAAAAAAGGGTCAGCCGGATCGTGCTTGCCCGGCCCGCTCTCGAAGCCGGGGAGAAGCTGGGTTTCCTGCCGGGCGACATCGCCGAGAAAGTGAATCCGTATCTGCGCCCTCTTTACGACGCTCTCTACGATATGATGGATTTCGACAGAGCATCCGCACTGATCGGCAAGGGCATTATTGAAGTCGCCCCTCTCGCTTTCATGAGGGGAAGGACATTAAATGACTCCTTCGTGATTCTCGACGAAGCACAGAATACGACTTCCGAACAGATGAAAATGTTCCTGACGCGCCTGGGATTCGGGTCAAAATCCGTCATTACCGGAGACATCACGCAGACCGATCTTCCGCCGGAGAAGGTTTCAGGACTTATTGAGGCCGAGGAGATTCTAAAAAAATCGAAATCAATCAAGTTTATATATTTTTCGGAAATAGACGTGGTCAGGCATCCGCTCGTCCAGGAAATCATCCGGGCCTATAATCATCTGGACCGGATCAAAAAGAAGCCTGTCCGGTAGCGCGGCACTTGCTCCCTATGCACAGAAGCGAAGCAGCGATCAAATTGAAGAATCATCCGGCAAAGGTCGATATCCTGCCGGAATTCGTGCGTAGCATCGTCTTTCAGAGATGGATGATCCTGATTCTCCTGAGTGTGATTCTGACGGTCCTCCTCGTGCCGAAATTCCGCTTCATCCCCACAAAATTCAATGTGGGAATGATTCTGGAAAAAGACATCAAGGCGGATCACGATTTTCTTGTGGAAGACGTCGTCGCGACACAGCAGCGGAAAATTGACGCCGCCAGGAATCTGGAGCCTGTCTATGATTACGATAAAGACGCCCCCTCCTCCATCTGCAACCAGGTGACGAGGGCTTTTTCAATCGTGCGGCATCGGTATTACCGTTCGAATGGAGGCGAAACAGATGAACCTGTTCCGCCCGCCACAGGACGCGATACCCTTAGAAAAATCAAAGGCGACTTCGAAAAAGCGGTCGGTACGGTTCTTACCGACCAGGAATTGGCATTCCTTCACAAAAATCGGTTCTCATCTGAAATCGGCGACCGCCTCGTGCAGTTTATCCAGTCCCTGTACTCCATTGACCTGGTCAGCCATGAGGAGTACATGAAATGGGCGAAGAGCCGCGGGGTTATCGTAAGAGATATAAAAACCCAGAAGGAAGAGGATCGGAAGGATTTATCCTCCGTTCTGGATATGGAAAACATCGACCGTTATTTGCAAGACCAGTCCCTGGCCGTCCTAGGCAGGGAACCCGCGGACTTGAGGAGGATGTCGATATCCCTGGCGAAAAGGCTGATTCAGCCCAATTTGACATTCAACAAAGATGCGACTGAAAAGAGGAAGCAGTTTGTACTCGATCACGTCAAGCCTGTTTATTTTAAAGTATCCAGAAACGAGGTCATTGCCAGAGCGGGAGACAGACTCACGCCGGACGATCTTCTCAAGATAGACGCGCTCTACAAAACAGGCGGGGGCACTCTTTTCAGCCGGACCACTTTCCTGGGGATAATGTTAATCCTCATGGTTCTCTCCGCCGTCCTGTATCACATATCCAAAAATCTCGTAAAAAACATCGACAAGACGAACACCGATATCCTCTTTCTCTCCGTTGTCGCCGTCCTGCAGATGTTTCTCGTCCGGGCGGGTATTTTTATTTCCGAATCCATCGCGCACACATTGCCCTATATTTCCGCGGAAGCCCTCTTTTATGCCATCCCGTTCGCCATGTCCGCCTTGATGGTCAACGTCTTTCTGAACCGCTACATCGCTTTTGTATTCTCCATTTTCTCCTCGTTTCTGATTACGTTTCTGTTCGACGCGAAGATTTCCATGTTCCTGTTCTCTTTCCTCGGGAGTTCCGTTTCTTCTTACCATATGGCGTATTTCAAACAGCGTTCAGCTTTTTTCAAGGCAGGCCTGTTCGCCGGCATGGTCAATATGCTGGTCATTTTATGCATTGTTCTCATCTCTGGAAATTTCGCATCCGCCGACACCATCCTCAAGCTCTTCATGGGATTGATCGGAGGCGTCCTGTCGGGCGCCATCGTCGCCGGAATCACGCCGGTTTTTGAATCTCTTTTCCGATACACCACTGACATCAAGCTGCTCGAGCTCTCGAATCTGGATCAGCCCATTCTCCAGCGGATGATTGTGGAAGCACCGGGCACTTATCACCACAGCATCATCGTGGCCTCCATGGTCGAAGCCGCCGCGGAGGCAATCAGCGCGAATTCCCTTCTCGCGAAGGTCAGTGCTTATTACCACGACATCGGCAAGATCAACAAGCCTCTCTATTTCATAGAGAACCAGCAGGGATGGAAAAACAAGCACGACAAGCTCTCACCGAAAATGAGCAGTCTTGTGATTATATCGCACGTCAAAGACGGGTGCGAACTCGCCCAGAAATACAAGCTGGGCAGGGCGATCACGGATATAATCCGGCAGCACCACGGCATGAGCATCGTAGGCTACTTCTACGAAAAAGCTCAAAAGGACAAGGACCCGTCCATACGTTCCATACCGGAGAGCGATTTCAGGTATCCCGGACCGAAGCCGCAGACAAAGGAGGCCGGCCTCGTTCTCCTCGGCGACGTAGTAGAGGCATCCTCGCGAGCGCTGTCCGACCCGACGCCGTCGAGGATCAAGAATTTGGTCCAGAGCAGAATCAAACAGGTCTTCACGGATGGGCAACTGGATGATTGCGAATTGACTATGCGCGACCTCAATAAAATATCGGAGAGCTTCGTCCGAACCCTTAACGCCATCTTCCACCATCGCATCAATTACTCCGAGCCAGCTTTCAGAGACAACGGCAGTCGAAAGGATTCAAATGGCTATCCGGATCACAAACCTGCAGAAAAAAATAAAACCAGGCACTAGACGCCTGCGCTGCGAGCTTCAGCGTATTCTGGATATTCTCGGCTGCGGCGATCACGATGTAAGTCTGCTTCTGGTCGATGACGAGGGCATGCGCAATCTCAACAGGCGATATCTGGACAGGGACCGCCCGACCAATGTGATCTCTTTCCCGATGCGAGAGGGAGAATTCAGATATATTAATCCCCGCGTCCTCGGAGACATCGTTATCTCGGTGGAAACAGCCCGGAGGGACGCCGAAAAGGGCCTGCTGGCGCTGGAAGATGAGATCGATTATCTGATGATCCACGCAGTTCTGCACCTGCTCGGATATGAGCATGAAGCTTCAGGCACAGGAGCCCGAAAGATGAGACAAAAAGAGCGGGAAATTTTTCTTGCCCTGAAGGGATACCAGATAGAATAAACGAGCCCGGCGCAATATATGTGTGTTATTGCGCGCCGTCCTTGACAAGCAGCATCTGGTCGACTGTAATCTTGCTTCCCTTGATGCTGTTCAATCTCCGTATTTCCGTTGTCGTCGTGTGATATCTTCTGGCAATGGCGGCAATGGAATCGCCTTGCTTGACCTTGTATCTTATTACGACCTTGCTCTCGGAGGCGTGCCGCTCGCTTTTAGAAGCGTGCTGCTCGCCCTTTGCTGATTTTTTCTTGGCGTATCCTCTCGCCGGCACCCGAAGAATCTGTCCTGACCTAAGCTTATTGCTCGATAGATCATTGTACTCCATAATGTCCTGCACGTTTGTCTTGTATCTCCTCGCTATACTCTTGAGGGATTCGCCCTTCCTGACTTTATGGCGAACCAGAGCCGCGCTGCGCGTCCGGCTCGGCGGCTTAGGCGGCTCCCACTTGGGGATATTATCTACTGCCGATGCGAGCTTTACCGCCATGCCCGGGGGCACTTTCAAAAAATATTCCCTGTCCGGAGTCGTCTGGAGCCGCAACTCCGAATTGAGCGTCGTCATCACTTCCTTGGAGATATTCAAATGCTGAGCGATATCCTGCAGCCTCATGCATTTTTCGACTCTGACCATTTCGTACGGAATCGGTTTTTCCAACTCCTCGCCAAGATCCATTCCGTACTTCTTGGGATTCTTTATAATATGCAGGGTGGCCAAAAAACGCGGCACATAACGTGCGGTCTCATTGGGCAGTTGCCGATACAGATCCCAGAAATGGTCCAGATAACTTATGCGCTGTTTCGAAATCACCCTCAAAACTCTCCCCTCACCGCAATTATAAGCCGCAAGACAGGTAAGCCAGTCCCCGAAGATATCGTGGAGCTCCTTCAAATAAGCAATCGCCGCCTTGGTTGATTTCTCTATGTCGAGTCTCTCGTCTATCCAGCGGTCGCGCTGCAGCGCATATTTGTACCCCGTGGAAGGTATGAATTGCCATAACCCAAGCGCCCTGGCCCTCGAGAGGGCGTTGATCTGGAAACCGCTCTCCACTAGCGGAAGCCATGACAATTCTTTCGGCAATCCCGCCTCCTTCAGATGCTTCAGAATGATCTGCCTGGCAAAACCGGACCTCTGGTAGGACCGGATAAAGAACCCCCTTTCTACAGTCTGAAAACTCCGGATCTCCCTCTCGACATCTGCGTTCATGATCATGGGTATTTCGCTCTGTTTCCCCGTGGTCATTGTATGCCGTGACGATGATATTTCGAGAATTCGTTTCGCTATTATCAATCTCAGATCATCCTTCTGGCGTGCTATCTCCGGCTCTCCGTTGACTTCCAGGATCAGCGCGTAGGCCTCGTCCAGACAGCGCAGCGAATTGTCGATGTCTCCCTTCTGCCAGAAACCCCGTGACTGGTTAAGAAGATCAAGGGCCTGGTCCAGCAGCTCCTGCTGTTCCTGCACGTCCTGGCTGTCCTGCCCCTGGTTCGTCCTGAATGACGGCCTGTTCTGGACATCGCCGGCAGGTTCGACTTTTTTTATCCTCGGCTGGCCCGAATCCCCGCCTGTTTCGTCCGGCTGATAAACAACCGCTGAGAACCTTGTTTTGGCAGGGTCGGTTTTTTCATCACCGGTTTTCTGAAGAGCGCCGTGCTGATTTTTCTGGTATGTTGATTGAGACGTCGCATTCAAAGGAAACGAGCAAGACAGCAAAAAAATCAGAAAGAACGAAAAAAAGAATACTCTTCTGAATTCCGCCATTGGAAGCTCCTTGATCCGTTTTTGCTCAGATAATCGGAATGAACATATTACATTTTTGGGGTTAAATAAAGCTATTTTCCTTTTAAAATTGGCCCTCCTTATTTTGCGCACTTGGCGTCTGTTCTCTCACTGAGCAGATAGGATTCGATGAAATCATCGATTTCTCCGTCCAGAACCCTGCCCACATTGCCGGTCTCTCTGCCTGTCCTGTGGTCCTTGACCATCTTGTATGGGTGCAGGACATAGGAACGGATCTGGCTGCCCCACGCGATGTCTTTTTTGGATTTTTCTATTTCACTCATTTTTTCTTTCTTTTCGCGGAGCTTTAAATCATACAATCTCGATTTCAGAACTTTCATCGCCATCGCCCTGTTCTTGTGCTGAGAGCGTTCATTCTGGCACTGCACAACGATTCCAGTGGGCAGGTGCGTGATCCTGACTGCGGAATCCGTTTTATTTACATGCTGCCCGCCGGCCCCTGTGGATCGATATGTATCTATCCTCAGGTCTTTCTCGTTTATATCGATGATGATATCGTCGCCGATTTCCGGGTACACAAAGACCGACGCAAAGGAAGTGTGCCGTCGGTTCGCGGCATCAAAAGGAGAAATTCTGACCAGGCGGTGTATGCCGCTTTCTGCTTTTATATAACCGTAAGCATACTCCCCCTCGAGCGTAAACGTCACGCTTTTCACTCCCGCTTCGTCTCCGGCCTGGAAGTCGATGATTTTCGTTTCAAACCCTCTTCTTTCGGCCCACCTCAGGTACATCCGCAAGAGCATCTCCACCCAGTCCTGCGCCTCTGTGCCTCCGGCTCCCGCGTGAACTGTCACGATCGCACCTTTCTTGTCCTCCTCTTCCCCGAGCATCATCTTCAGCTCTTCGTCCCGGATCGCCTTTCTCAGCTCCTCGATGTCGCCCCGGACTTCCTCGATCGCCTGCATGTCGTTTTCCTCTTCAGCCAGTTCAAAGAGTGTCTCAATGTCCCGAAGAGCGTCGTCCTGTTTCTTCCAGCCTTCGATTACATCATGCAGTTTCGTCTTTTCCCTGAGCAGTTCTTTCGCTCTTTCCGGATCGCTCCAGAGATTTTCCTGCTGGATCACTTTTTCCAGTTCTCTTATTCTCTGTTCTTTTTCCTCGATTTCAAAGACAACCCCGAAGTATTTCGATTCTGGTTCTCAGCTCTTTCATGCTCTCGGTAATTTCCTCAAACATTCTTCTTCTCCTTCCTTGAAATAATTGCGCTCAGCGCCAAAATAATAAATCCGGCATAAACGAGTACATCCCCGTATTCCAAATAGACCGTTTTGCTCCCGAGAAACCCCACTTTTCCCTTCAAAACAGCCTTTTCGAACAGGGCTGTTTCCGATAGAATCTTTCCCGTGGGATCGATAACGGAGCTGATACCGGTATTGGCCGCTCTCAAAGTGTATCTTCTGTTCTCGACGGCTCGGAAAACGGCCATGGTAAGATGCTGGTAAGGAGCCGATGTCCTGCCGAACCACGCATCGTTGGTGATATTGACGAATAACTCGGCGCCGGCTTTCCCATAGGCACGACTGATTTCAGGAAATATGGCCTCATAGCATATCAAGACTCCTGCTTTGTGCTTTCCCACAGCCAGCGGCTTGTAACCTTCGCCTGGAAGAAAATCACCTACGCCCATAACAAGCCTGCTCATAAAAGGGAATACCTTTCTGAGCGGGACATATTCCCCGAAGGGAACCAGATGCACCTTGTCGTATTTTCCCACAATATCTCCTTCGGGAGATATCATAAACGCGCTGTTCTGGTAATATTGCACGGCGCTTTCCGCCCGGTAACTCGGGCTTCCGAGCAGGAGAAACGACCGCCCTTTCCTCGCTATATCCAGGATCTCGCGATGTCTTTCGTCCGTGTCCTGGAAAAAAAACGGCGTTGCGGTTTCCGGCCAAACAATCAGCTCGGGCGCGGGCTGCCGGATAGCCCGCTCAGACAGGTCCTTGTATATCCGCAGGGATTCATCCTGATAAGCAGGGTCCCACTTTATACTCTGGTCGATATTGCCCTGAATCAGAGCAACATCGTGCTTTTGCAAATTCCTCACGACGTTCGAAATCTCCTGAACGCGATGGACTCCGTAGAGCGCGACGGCGCCCAAGAGGACAAGTCCCGCCACGACTACGGCGATCGATTCTTTTTTGTTTCCACGGTCCGCGATCAGGCTGTAAATGACAGTGTTGATGAATACGATGACGAACGCGATGCCGTAAATGCCCGCGATGTCCGCCGCCTGGATGATGACGAGGTACCGGTACTGTGAATAGGCGAGATTTTCCCAGGGGAATCCCGTGAAGAGATGCGACTTGATGAATTCGATGCATATCCAGAGCAGCGGAGCGGAAACGATCTCCGGGACCCCTCTTCTCCTGAAAAAAACAACTCCCGCTGAAAACAACGAAAGATACAGACTAAGAACCGAGGCCAGGAGCAGCATGGCCGTGAACGCCGCATAAACCGGCAGATCTCCGTACTTGATGATCACATGGACTATCCAGTACACGATTCCGACATAATAGATCACCCCGGCGATAAAGCCAGCCGCCAGCCCCTCGCGGATATTCAGGTTTCTGAGCGCAAGCAGAAGAGGTACCAGCGATACCCATGCAACAATCCCGTTTCCGAACTTCGGAAACGACAGGAAGAGGAGAATGCCGGATAATGCAGAAAGGGCAATGTCTTTCCTGTTCATCCTTGCACCTTCGACTCCGGTCCCTCTTTAAATTTGATTCTGACTTTTTTAATGCTCCTTTCGTCCGCTGATTCAATCGTCATTACAAGATTTTTATAGGATACGATCTCCCCAGCAAGGGGGATTCTCCTTATCAGATGCAGAATAAACCCTCCCAGCGTTTCGTACTTGCCTTGCGGAATATCTATTTTAAAATACTCCTCGATATCTTCGATCTTGGTCCTACCCTCCACGAGGGTGTAACCATCCGGAAGCTCTATTATCTCCTTTTCTTCCAGGTCATGCTCATCGCGAATCTCGCCGACGATCTCCTCCAGCAGATCTTCCAGCGTAACCAGCCCGGACGTGCCGCCGTACTCATCGATTACGATGGCCATGTGTGACTTTTTATGCTTAAATTCCGGCAGGAGCTGTTGGATGTTTTTTGTCTCGGGAATGAAATACGGCTTCCTCAGACTCGCAATAATATCGGCTTCCGTAACCGGCCTGGACCAGAACTTCAAAAGATCCTTGACGTTCAGTATTCCGATGATATTGTCAAGATTTCCGCTGTAAACTGGCATCCGCGTATGTCCGAATTTTATCAGGCACTCGATAATTTCCTCCATGTTTGCGTCGCTCGGCAATGCAACCATTTCGGTCCGGGGTACCATAACCTCGCGGACCACAGTCTCCCTAAATTCGAGAATGCTCTGAATCATTTCACCCGAGTTTTGATCGATAAGTCCGTTTTCTTCGCCCTCATTAATAATGGACTGAATCTCCCTCTCAAGGCGCAGCTTGTCTCTATCCCTGTGTGGTCCGAAATAATTCCTCAATTTTGCCGCGAGTCTCTGAAAAATGGCTTCCTCCCTACAGTCTTCTCAGATAGTCCGGCCGCAGCATACCCCGGCCTCCAGAGCGCAGTACGCCGTCTATGGCGGCGAGCACTCTTTCTTTATCCTGCGGCAGTCTCGCCCTTACCGCCAGATAATTGGACGCGTGATTGGATGTAAAGAGGCATTTCGTAAAATTCGAACCTGCGATCATACATCCAAGCTCCCGGATCAAATCGTACGGCTCCGGCCTTCTGTATGTGCCCGCCGCATATTGCTCGTACAAAGGCGTGCCGGGGATGACCATAACCGTCAGCGCGCCAACATAGTCCGGATCTATTTCCGACAATACCTTTGCCGTTTCCCTCGCATGATCTATGCTTTTTTCCGTACCCCCAATGCCAAGAAGAACAGTAACTGAAAGCGCGATCCCAGCCTCCTTGATCCTCCGCCCCGCCGCCACCATTTTCCGGCTGTCCGCGCCTTTATGAATTTGGATCAGCAGCTCATCGCTTCCCGTTTCCAATCCGAAATAAACGATGCCGAGCCCGAGCTCACGTAATTGCGCAAGCTCGTCGGGTGTTTTTTTCAGAATGCTTTTCGCATTGGCATATACTCCCACCCTCTCGACACCCTTCAGGTATTTTCGAATGGACTCCAGAATCCGCACCAGTTTCTTCTGGGGAACGATCAAAGCATCGCCGTCGCAAAGGAACACTTTATCCGGATATGGATACTCAGCAGCCTCGCGGATATCTTCCTCGATCTCTTCGAACTCTTTGATCCGGAACCGCTTTTTCTTGTAAGCCCTGCAGAAAGTACACTGGTTATGAGAACAGCCCACAGTAATCTGCAGCAGCAGACTGCCTGCCTCGCTTGGCGGCCTGATAATGTCTCCTTCGTATTTCATAATAACTCATTCCATGCTGTAGATCAGTGCTCTTTCAGTCCCTTTCTCCGCCGTACGGATTAATCTGTATATCATTATAGCATACTGCGCAGAACACTTTCGTATCCACATGTCCGCACCCATATCCCCACAGATCAAATTTCCTGCACTCCCTGCACAGGGGCTTCCCGCAGCCGTCGCAATAAATGACCGACTTCTCCGTTCGGCAGACCCAGCAATCTTCCGTACCGTCCGTAATTCGCATAACCATTTCTCCCTGATACCTGAGCTGATCCAATTCTTTACACTATCGGACAGCAGAAAACAATGCTTGTTCGTTTCAAATAAAAAGGGATCAACCCGATCGGGTCAATCCCTTTTGAATCTGGCGGGGCCGATGGGATTTGAACCCACGCCCTCCGACGTGACAGGCCGGCGTTATAACCAGCTTAACTACGACCCCTATTACATCTTTTCAAAAACAATGAAGGGCTGTAATTTGAAAAGATACCTGACATGGTAGGCGGAACAGGACTTGAACCTGTGACATCCACGGTGTAAGCGTGGCGCTCTCCCATGCGGACTTCCGGTTGTTCTTTAGCGCTGACGTCGAAATCATCTCCGTTTGCACCAGCCTGCTTCTCTATCTCAAGCCCGTCCTTCAAAAGGGCGACCTTCAGCACTTCATCCACACTGTCCACAAGTACGATCTCGAGGGCGTTCATAACATTCTTTGGAATGTCAACAAGATCCTTCTCATTGTCCTTGGGGATTACAACCGTCTTGATATTACCGCGGTGTGCGGCCAGGAGTTTTTCCTTCAGACCGCCGATCGGCAATACTCTTCCACGCAGAGTGATTTCGCCGGTCATTGCAAGGTCACCCCGGACTTTCCTTTTCGTGAGCGCGGATGCTATCGAAGTGGCAATTGCGATGCCCGCGGAAGGGCCGTCTTTCTGAATGGCGCCTTCCGGCACATGCACGTGGACATCCGTATCCCTGTAAAAGTTCTCGGGAAGACCAAATTCATCCGCCCGCGAACGCACATACGTAAATGCCGCCTGTCCGGATTCCTGCATGACATCCCCGAGCTTTCCCGTTAACGTCAGCTTTCCCGTACCGCGCATTGTCGAGACTTCGATCGGCAGGAGCTCACCACCGACTTCCGTCCAGGCAAGGCCGACCGTCAAGCCGACCGCGTCCTTTCCTTCGGTCTCACCATGCCTGAATTTGGGTATGCCAAGGTATTTCTCCACTGCTTTGGAAGAAATCTTGATCTGATGGGTATGTCCTTCAGTAACAATTTCGCGAGCGACTTTCCGGCATATGGAAGCTATTTCCCTTTCCAGATTTCTCACTCCCGCTTCTCTCGTATACTGCCTGATTATACGCAGGAGGGCGCCTTCCGAGAAATTGATATTTTCACTCGTCAGACCGTTGGCTTCCATTTCCTTCGCGACCAAAAATTTCTTCGCGATGTTGAGTTTTTCCGGCTCCGTATATCCCGCAATCCGGATCACTTCCATTCTGTCCTGCAGCGGAGCCGGTATGGTCGGCAGGACGTTGGCGGTTGTTATGAACATGATATCGGAAAGATCATAGTCCACTTCCAGGTAATTATCGTTGAATGCAAAATTCTGCTCCGGATCGAGAACCTCCAGGAGCGCCGAGGCGGGATCTCCCCTGAAATCGGAGCTCAGTTTGTCGATCTCGTCGAGACAGAACACAGGATTATTGGAGCCTGCCTTTTTCAGCAACTGAATAATCTTGCCCGGCAGGGCGCCAATGTATGTCCTCCTGTGACCGCGGATCTCGGCTTCATCTCTCAGCCCGCCCAGAGAAAGGCGTACGAATTTCCTGTTCGTCGCCCTGGCGATCGATTTTGCAATGGAGGTTTTTCCGACGCCTGGAGGACCGACCAGACACAATATGGATCCTTTATTCTTTTTCACCAGGCTCTGGACCGCCAGATACTCCAGAATTCTCTCCTTGACCTTTTTCAAGCCATAGTGATCTTCCTCGAGAATGGACTCCGACTCTTTCAAGCTGTTCTTGTTTTCCGTTTTTTCAAACCACGGGAGATCCAGGACCCAGTCGATGTAGTTGCGGACGACAGTCGCTTCCGCGGACATGGGCGCCATCATCTTGAGCTTCTTGATCTCGTGCTTTATTTTTTTATGGGCTTCTTCCGATAATTTCTTCGCTTTGAGCTTTTTCTCCAGTTCCTCGATTTCGTTTTTGAAATCGTCTTTTTCACCCATTTCCTTCTGGATGGCTCTCATCTGTTCATTGAGGTAGTAATCCTTCTGGGTTTTTTCCATCTGCTTCTTTACGCGTCTCTTGATTCTTTCCTCAACTTCCAGAATCTCCGTTTCGGAAACCAGCAGACTGTATATCTTTTCAAGCCTGTCCGTAACGTCGATGATCTCGAGAATCCTCTGTTTATCTTCCAGCTTCACGCCCAGATGAGAAGCGACCACATCCGCCAGTTTCGACGGATCATCTATGGAGGAAATCGTACCCAGCATCTCGGCCGGTATCTTCTTGCTTAATTTCGCGTATGCCTCGAACGCTTCAATGATACTCCTTACCAACGCTTCCGTCTTGACCTGAGTGCCGGATAGATCATCCAGTTCGTCAACCTGAACAATAAAGAAATCCGTGTTGGGAACGTATTGCCTGATTCTGCCCCTTTTCTTCCCTTCAACCAGTACCTTAACGGAACCGTCCGGGAGCCGCAGAAGCTGAATGATAATGCCGATGGTTCCGACACTGTAAATGTCCTCTTCGGCCGGATCATCTTTCTGAGCGCTCTTCTGAGCCGACAGGAAGATGCCTTTCTCATATTTCATCGCGGACTCAAGGGCATTGACCGATTTTTCCCTTCCTACAAAAAGCGGCACGATCATGTGTGGAAATACCACCACGTCTCTGAGGGGAAGAAGGGGGATCATCAGCCCTTTGTCTTCTTTCTCGTTACTTTTCTTGAAATTAAACATCATCTCAACCTAATCGTAATTTATTTCTTCCTAACTAAGCCGTTTCTGACTTCTTTTCGAAAATCAGAATCGGCGTTTCCTTCTTCATGACCACGTCTTCGCTGATCACGCACTCTTTAACATCATTCCTCGAGGGAATATCATACATGACATCCAGCATGATATTTTCAAGGATGGCCCGCAAACCCCTTGCCCCGGATTTGCGATCAATCGACAGCTTCGAAATGGCCCGGAGGGCTCCATCTGTAAATTTCAACTTCACATCTTCCAGCTCGAAAGCCTTCTTGTACTGTTTGATAATCGAATTCTTCGGTTCCACCAGTATCTTGATCATGTCCTCTTCGTCCAGTTCATTCAGAGTTGCAATAACAGGCAGTCTTCCGATGAACTCCGGGATCAATCCGTATTTCAGAAGATCCTCGGGCTGAACTTCCTGCAGGATCTCCCCGATCCTCTTTTCCTTTTTGGTCTTGATATCCGCGCCGAATCCCATTGCGTTCACGCCGGTTCTCTTTTCGATGATATCCTCAAGCCCCACGAACGCCCCACCGCAGATGAATAAAATGTTTGTTGTGTCCACTTGGATGAATTCCTGCTGGGGGTGTTTTCTCCCGCCCTTGGGAGGAATATTCGCCAGAGTGCCCTCGATGATCTTCAGCAAGGCCTGCTGCACTCCCTCCCCCGAAACATCCCTGGTGATTGAGGGACTTCCAGACTTCCGCGATATCTTGTCGATCTCATCTATATAGACAATGCCTCTCGAAGCCCTCTCGACATCATAATCGGCATTCTGGAGCAGGCTGAGGATGATGTTTTCCACATCCTCGCCTACATATCCCGCTTCTGTCAGGGCCGTCGCATCGGCAATCGCAAACGGCACATCGAGCATCCGCGCAAGTGTCTTGGCCAGAAGGGTCTTGCCCGACCCGGTCGGCCCGATCAGCAGTATATTGCTCTTCTGCATTTCGACGCCGTCGAGGTTCCCACCCGAGTAAAGTCGCTTGTAATGATTGTAGACCGCAACGGACAGAATCTTCTTCGGACGTTCCTGGCCGACAACGTACTGATCGAGAAATTTCTTGATATCCTTGGGCTCGGGAATTCTCTTCCTTGTGGACTCCACCCGTTGGATTTCCGTCTCTTCCTGAATGATGCCCCGGCAAAGCTCGATGCATTCATCACAGATATAAGCAGAAGGGCCCGCCACGAGCTTTTTAACCTCGTTCTGGGTTTTTCCGCAGAACGAACAGAAAAGCATCCCTCTTGTGCCTTCATTGTCTCTGTACTTTTTTGCCATGGAGATGAACCTCCCCCTTTTGTTCACTGTCCCCTTCTTGTAATCACCTTATCGATGATTCCGTACTCCAATGCCTGCTCGCTCGTCATGTAATAATCCCTCTCCGTATCCACTTCTATCTTCTCGAACGGCTGGCTTGTATGTAGCGACAGAAGACAATTCAATTCCTTTTTCAATCTCAATATCTCATTGGCCTGTATTCCGATATCAGTGGCCTGGCCCTGAAAACCGCCGAGTGGCTGATGGATCAGTATCCGCGCGTGCGGCAGAGCATATCTCTTTCCCTTTTCCCCGGCGGCGAGGATCAGCGCGCCCATGCTGGCGGCCTGCCCCATGCATACCGTATTGACGCTCGGCTTGATGTACTGCATGGTATCGTAGATAGCCATTCCCGCGCTGACAAGGCCGCCCGGCGAATTTATGTAGAAGAAGATCTCGCGGTCAGGGTCCTCGGATTCCAGATAGAGCATCTGAGCAATGATTATGTTCGCGATGTCGTCGTCGATTGCGCTTCCCAGGAATACAATCCTGTCCTTCAGAAGCCGGGAATAGATATCGAACGCCCTTTCTCCTCTTCCGTCCTGCTCAACCACCATCGGGATCAATGCCATGCTCAATCCTCTTTTTCCTGAAGCCTTTTTTTAATGATATTAATTTTAGCTTTCCCCTCTATAAAAGCAAGGGTTTTTTGTTCGACGATTTCGGAACGCAGATCATCCATCATGCCTTCCTTCTCATAGGAAGCCCTGAGGGAATCGATATCTTTCGCATACTTGGCCGCAATCTCTTTCAATCTGGATTCGACTTCATCTTCCTGCGCTTTGATGGATTCCTTTTGCGCAATGCTTTCCAGAAGCAGTGCGGATCTCACGATGCGGGCCGCTTCATCCCTGAAACTCTCGCGCATCTGGTACGACAGCTCCGCGGCACGCTTCGGATCCATTCCGCTGAACGACATCTGCCTTTGCGCATTGAGCATCATTATGTATATCTGCCGGTCGACCATTGACGACGGCACCTCAAATGGATTGCTCTCAAGGAGTCGGTCAATGATTTTTCTGGTGAATTCGGTTTTGCTTTTCTCTTTCCCCTCTTCTTCGAGGGTCCTGCGAATATCCTCTCTGAGCGCGTCCAGCGATTCATACTGTTCAAAATTTTTCAAGAAGTTTTCATCAATGCCGGGCACTTTCTTTTCTTTCAGTTCCTTGACGGCAACGGAAAAACTGACGTCCTTTCCGGCCAGTTCCGTTTTATGGTAATTATCCGGGAACTTGATTGTGAATTCCTTCGTGTCCCCCTTTTTCAGTCCGATCAGATGCTCCTCGAAACCGGGCACGAAGGTCTTTGAGCCGATCTCAAGCAGGTAATTCTCACTTTTCATGCCATCGAGAGGTTTTCCATCCATTTTCCCTTCGAAATCCAGGAAGACATAATCGCCGGCGATGGCAGGTCTGTCATCCTGGATGGTTTCCAGAGTACTGTAGGCTTGTTGGAGGTCGCTTAAACGACGGGCCACATCCTCATCGGTTATCTCGATTTCCTCTTTTTCTATCTCCAGGCCGATATAATCTTTCGGTTCGATTACCGGCTTGATTTCGACTGTTGCCGAGAATGAATAAGCTTTGTTGGTTTCAATGCCGGCCTGGTCAATCACCGGCTGGGCGGCCGGAATAATATGATTTTTCTCCACTGCATCCCAATAAAATTTATTGATAATGCTTGATATGGCTTCGTCTTCCGCTTCGTGCCTATAGTAGGCCTCCAGTATCTTTCTCGGTGTTTTGCCCGGCCTGAATCCTTTTATTTTCGCCTTCTTGCCTATTTTCCCGTAAACCGAGTCGAGCTCCTTTTTCACATCTTCCCAGGGAATGTCGAAAGAAATTTTCTTCTTGATCGAGCTGATCTCTTCCACTCTTACATTTAATGCCGTTTCACTCACGAAGCTGCTCCTCTCCTCACTGTTATGGTGCGAGAGAGGGGAGTCGAACCCCTAATCCGAAGAAACGGGCTGGATCCTAAGTCCAGTGCGTCTGCCAGTTCCGCCACTCTCGCCAAAAAGCATTATTATATATTTGATCCCCTTTTTGTCAACAGCAAATACCGTACCATATTCATCAAAAAACCGCCTGTTATACGGCGGTTACGCTGTTTTTTAACCTCTCTCTCCAAACAAAAGGATCAATTTACATAATATCCGCCTTATGCCCGTCTCTTGTTGATTATTATCATTTCATCCACTGGAAGTCAATTGGTTTGTCTATAACCAACTGTATATACTGCATTTATCTGCCATTTCCCTTTGGCGGGCGGCAATTTCTTCCACCTTTTGCCTTCATTCTATTCTTTTCCGGATGCATGAAGCCCGGTGCCGGTCTCTTCTATCCGCTCTTAGTTTTTCGCCTTCCGCCCATATTTTTCTTGAATAAATTCCACCAATTCGCAATGGATTTCTCCTCCACCGATACCTCTCTGAACATGCTCTGGATATTCCCGGCATTCATGGTCTCGAAATCCTTCCGGCGCGGGGTTATGATCAAGCCCGCCATGTCCAGTGCAGCCGGGCTTACCAGAATATTTTCCTCCCCTTCACTGTAGAAGGAGGAAGGACGGTGCTTCCCTCTTGGAAACAGCAGGACGCGCCATCCCGATGCTGAATATGTACTTATCATATTCAGCATCGGCTCCCGGAGCGACCCTCTGCATTCCATGACAGAAATGAATTTCCTGAGTGTGTGCGCCATGGAATCCGGATTATTTCCTTCAAATACCACTATTTCCCGTCCCAGGCCGGCCGCCCTGGAGATCTCCACTCCGTCCCGCCTCAGTAGCAGCGATCGCCTCCCGTACGGCGGTGTTTCCTTTTCCACAGGAAGAGCTCCGGACGGTACAACCTGAAAGTGAAGGTGATCCGGCGCGGATGCACCGCATTGCGGACCGTTGTAGAAGACATCCATGTCCGGCCCGAAATCTCTTGCCAGAGAGAGAAAAATATCCAGGGACCTCTCGATGGACTGCGGTTCATGATGGATGCACGCTATGGTATAATGTGGAGTCAGTATAGGTGCCGGGTTGATCAGGACGAGAAACGATCCCCGATATATTATCCCCTTCTGCTCTTCGGGAAGATGGCCGATGCACAGAAAACATCTCCTCTTTTTGACGGATTCCGGATCCGTCCTGGCACCGCTGCTCGTAATCCGGCGAGGATTGTACTGGAGCTTCACGGCGAAACCGGCGCAGGCAACCTCACGAATCTCCACAGCATCAAGCGCCCGATAGGCCTCGGCGAGTCCGGGCCAGGAGGCATTCTGCGCTCGTAAAAGCTCCGCCGCGAGATCATTGAGCGGCGGCGAATCCGGGCCGCTATATGAGGAGAATATCCTCTTGCGCAAAGATTCTTCCGTCATGGCAGCCCGTTCATCTTCCGCCGAGCGAGTATTTCAATAGAGCGGATCCTGTCCTTGAAGAAATCATTGCGGTTTCTGATGTCGGCAGGCAAAGATGAATCAGTATTCCCCTCCCATCGCCTGCACAGATAGAGGCTGTCGTAAATCCTCCCGATACGGTATTCTCTCGACAGTCTCAATGCCGCCGCGTAGTCCTCTCCGTAACTCACATTGAGAAATCCTATTCTTCGCATGAGGGCGGTATTGAAGGCTCTCGGAGCGCCCAGCCCGTTAACGCGAAGAGCGTTGTTGCGACCGTTCTCGTCCGTCCATTCCCGGTGGTCAATAAGCCCGGGAGGTATTTCCCGCAGAGCGGCATCGACCAGGGTATAGGAGCCGATCACCATGGCATAATTTCCCCTCCTGAATTCGCCGACGATCCTCTGCAAAACGTCATCTGCGCCGTACAAGTCATCCGAATCAAGCTGAACAGCGTAGCGGCCGCACTCATTGTAAAGAAGAGCTTCGTTCCAGCACCCTCCGATCCCGAGGTCGTCCCGCGAGGCTATCAGGTGTTTTATCTCGTGGTGTTTTTTTGCCAGGGAGGAAAGGATTCGCGTGGTGCCATCGTCGGAATGATTGTCGACGACGATAACATTGAACGGGAAGTCGGTCTTCTGCGCCAGTGCGCTGTGAACAGCTTCGGCGATCGTGCTGGCGCGATTCCGGACCGGTATGATGACGCTTGCTTCCACGGGAAATCTCTTCCGCGCCGGAGGGACTTTCTTGAACACCGGCTCCAGATAGGCTCCGGTCCGCCGAAGGTGATCAGTCGCGACAGTCTCCATTTCAATCTGGACCGTCCGGTTCAGGGGATCTACATAATCGAAAATACTGTCTGCGGACAAACTGCGGGCGATCCTTGTATACAAGAACTCTTGTATTCGGAATATACTGAAATCAGCAGATATTTTCAGCCTTAAGTCATACAGCGCAGCATAAGAGACATCCGGTATCGGCCTGTATTTCTTCAAAACCTGTCTTGCCGCATCCATGGATATCAGTACCATCGGGCCGAAATCGAAATTATCGCGGATGCTCCCCAGCTGATAATCTATAAGGGGGTGTTCCCATCTGTTTGCTCCCTGTCTCTCGAAAAAGTCGGAATACACCATGCCGGCCCGGGTCGTTTCCGCCACGTCCACGAATCTTTCCACCATACCCGGACCGCACCAGATCGGATCATTACCCGTGATCAGCAGGATATATTTTGAACGGATATCTTCCAGGACGGCGCTCAGGGTCTGCCCGGATGTGAGGACCCCGTTGCAGATTACGGATTTCCGGGATAATTTCCCGCGTTGCTTTCCAGCGGTCCCCGAGGGTCGGCCGTAAACACCGATTATTTTTTTGACAAGAGGCGACCTGTTGAAAACACGGCTCATCTCTTCATAATGATCTTCCCGGCTGAATGGAAAGACTGCGGTGATCATGCCGTTCATTTTTCCCCTTTCCCAAGCAAGACAGCCGTCCTGCAATTGAGAGCCAGAAGTTTGAGCTGCGGCAGGCGCCCGGAACGGCCGGCCGCATCGATGAGATTTTCGACTCCGGAAGGGATGTGGCCGAGGAAATCCTTTTTACCCTGATTGAGTCCCAGAAATCCGAAAGCACCGAGAGCCTGCATCAGCCGCTGCGCAGCCGCTTCTCTGAAACATTTCTGAAATTCGGTCCACTTCATGCCTGAACCGGATATAGTGTAATAGTAGGAGAGTAATTCCATCCTCTCCATTTCTGTAAGGGCTGCGTACGGATCATAAAGAAGCGCGCCCAAGTCGTAAAAACACGTTCCATATCTCATGCCTTGAAAGTCTATGAGCGCAATCCCGTCCCGCAGAACCATCAGGTTCTGAGATTGAAAATCGCGGTGAATCAGAGACCTGCCTGTTTTTTCAAGCCTGCCGGCCAGCGCATCCAATTCTTCTTCCAGGAGCCCGGCATCATAAGAACCGTGATCGATCCTGCAGAATCCGGCGACGAAATTAATTCTGAAATAATCGCGCTCCCAGCGGTAAAGCGCAGGACCGAAGCCCTCCATCAGGGGAACTGTCTCTATCGGGAAAGCATCCGCGGGGAATGCATGGAGCGTGCAGATTTCCTTCAGCGCCCTTTTGTAATACTTCATCCTGACTTCCTCCGGAGCCAGGCGGAGCATCCACAGGCTCACCTCTCCGAGGTCCTCCATCAGGACGAGTCCCTGCTCCGGGCTGTGATGATAGATCCGCGGCACCCTGATTCCTATGGATCGCAGGAATTCCGCTATGCGCACATAAAACCCGTTTTCCTCGCGGGCACGGCCGTAACGCATCAATATAGCGGATTCATTGCTCCCGTAAAGGATGCGGTAAAAATCCCGGTCCGAGCCTCCGCCGTAAACCGCAACACAGCGGAAGGCAGCGGCGCCCAGGCAAAGCCCGCGTCGGACAAAGGACTCCATTTCACCACTCAGAATCGTTCCTCTCATGATTCCCATACCGGCGGCGATTCGTTCAATCTTTCGTATTCCCCGATGGAGCCGATGTCGTACCACAGTCCCTCATCGATGAGTACTCCCGCCACCGACCCCGGCATCCGTCGGATCATGCGCGCGAACACCGGCACGACCGACTCGACTCGACCCGCCTGCAGCCGCTCCAGAAAGCGCCTTTCGACGATGTAGATGCCGGCAAAAAGGCATCTCATCACACCTGGATGGCCGATCAGCCCTCGTATGTCGCATATCTCCCCTTTTTCGTTCAAGCTCACGTTCAGCAAAGGACCTCTGCTCCGGAGGGCCAAAGTCACTTCAGCTCCGGCGGCCGCGTGCGCCGCGATGAGCTTTTCGAGCGGCAGGTTAGTGATAATATCGCCATTGTATACCACAATCGCCTTATCCTCAACGAGAAGGTCCTCAATATTCTTTATCCCTCCCGCCGTTTCCAGCAGAACGGGCTCATGGCGGAAAGTGATCGGTATCCCACGCCATTGCCCTGCGGGAAATGTTTTATTGTAAACCCAGGCGCAATGATGCGTGTTTACGATAAACCTCCCGATGCCCACGGAGATGAGATGATCCATTGCGTATGTGATAATGGGTCGGCCGCCCACCTGCAAAAGCGGCTTCGGACAATTGACCGTCAGGGGGCGAAGGCGCATCCCGAGGCCGGCGCCCAGAATGAACGCGGTTTTAATCTCCATGGCATCCCTGCCCCTCTCTCTTCCTTCCGAAGTCCGGATCGATCTTCACAATCGCGGGGACGATAAATCCCGGAATCGTGGACAGAATGATCCATAGGAAAAAATAACGGTACCCGGTCAGTTCCTGCACCCACCCGCTGAACATGCCCGGGATCATCATACCAAGAGCCATGAAGCCGGTTGAAACGGCATAGTGGACAGTTTTGTATTCCCCTTCCGAAACCATGATCATGAAGAGTGAGTACGCTGTGAAGCCGAACCCGTACCCGAACTGTTCGGCGGCGACCGCCGCTGAAATGACCAGCATATTATCCGGCATCGCCCAGGAAAGGTATACAAAAATCAGATCCGGCAGGTGCATTGCGAAGACCATGATCCAGAGCCAGAATTTTAATCCCTTTCTGGAAACGGCGATACCGCCGAAAATGCCGCCCACCACAAGCATGACGGTCCCGATCGTTCCGTAAACCCAGCCGGCCTCGGCGGTCGAAAGTCCGAGGCCGCCCCGGGTTCTTGCATCCAGCAGGAAAGGAGCGACCATTTTCACGAGCTGGGCCTCTGCGAACCGGTAAAAGAGGAAAAACGCCAGGACAGCCAGGATGTCCTTCCTTTTGAAATACAGTGCGAACGTATGAAGGTATGCGGACGCGAAGCTCACCGATAGTCTCCGCTTCGCCGCCTTATCCGATACGGGACACGGCAGAATGAAAGAATGGTAAAAGGCGAGACACAGGAAAATGCCGGCGGCGATCAAAAAGGACGTTGACCATGCCGCCACCGTGCAGGAGCCCCGTGCCTCAAGAAATCCGGCAAGAACAACCAGGCCGCCCTGCGCGGCGATCATGGCAATCCGGTAAAACATGCTGCGGATCCCGATGAATGCGGCCTGCTGGTACTGCTGCAGTCCGAGCATGTAAAAGCCGTCCGCGGCGACATCGTGTGTTGCCGAGCTGAAAGCCATTATCCAGAAAACGCAGAGCGTGTAACGGAAAAAATCCGGTCCGGGGAGAGTCAGAGCCACCGAGCCGAGGGCGGCTCCGATCAGCACCTGCATTGCGACGATCCAGAACCGCTTGGTCCTGAGCATATCCACAAAAGGGCTCCAGAAGGGCTTGATCACCCACGGAAGGTAGAGCCAGCTTGTATAAAGAGCGATATCCGCATTCGAGATTCCGAGCCTCTTGTACATGACAACGGAAACCGTCATGGCTATAGCATAAGGAATCCCTTCGGCGAAGTAAAGTGAGGGCACCCATGTCCATGGTCTGCGGGAGGCGGGTTTTCTGTATTCCATGCCGGATTTTACCTGTGTCCCATTCCGGGAATCAGCCGGCAGGGTCCTTCCTTTTTCCATTCCCAGGCTTTCCGCTTCCGTCTGTCAGCACTGAAAAAGTTGTTCAAAAAATACAGGCCAAGAGCGTAAGGTGAAAGGAAAAAACAGTTTGCCATCCGGTCAACAGCCTGCCGATTCTCTCAGCGTCAATATAATTTCTTCAATCGGGCTCCCTTGAAATAATGCCTGAGAATCTCCTGCGCCGTGAAGCCCCGCTCCGCCATGCATGCCGCCCCGATCTGGCAAAGACCAACTCCGTGCCCCCAGCCCCCACCGTGGAGAATGAACCGCGCGGGCTTTCCATCGGAACCGTGCACAACCGATACAACAAAAGCGCTGCTGTAAAGATGACTTTTAGAGAGCCACCGTCTTATTTCAAGCTCCTTCCCGACAATCGCCGTTTTTTTCGATCCGGAAATCATCAGCCGGACAATCCTGCCTGAAGGTCCCCTCTCGATGGGCACTAGCGATTCCAGAGTTCCGAAATCGATTCCTGATTTTTCTCTCAGGATTATTTCCAGATCCTCCCGCTCATACTCTATCCTCCACCGGAAGAAGTCTTTCGTCTCCAGGTCTATTGACGGAAGAACCCTCGTCAGAAATTCGATATCGGGGGCATTGCAGTACGCTGGAGGCTCCGAAAGAAGCCACCGCCCGGCATCCTTTTCAGTCCTGATCGGACGATGCCTGACGGGCGCATCCGGAATCGAGGAAAGATACGGGACGTGTACGTCTTCCCATGCGTTTTCAAAGTTCTCCGTAATGCCACCGCAAGCCTTCGAGAACCGCGTATCGCATATCCGGCCGCGATAGACCAAAAACAGGCCGCGCGTCCCGGCAACAGCGTCCGCGGCGCGCTCGTTCATTTTCCGCTCTATGCCGTGATATCGCTGGCAGTGATCGTCCGCGCACACGTCAAATCGGTTGTGATCTTCCCGCCCGTACCAGCGGATGTTTTCCTCTCTCGTTTTTACCCCTCCGGAGTGGACAATCCTCTCCCTTGGCCGGTCCCGGGCATCAAGCATCGCCGCGAGCCAACTGCGCGACACGACCGCATGTGCTTTCAGAAATTCCAGCGGCGCTTCTCCGCTCATCTCCGAGGAAACGACACTGCAGATATAATCTTCAAGGGGTATAACGTTGATTGCCGTTACAGTCCCGTTTTCATTCGGCACCAGGACCAGATCCCCCCGGAATGTTTGACCTTCATCCCTTGCCCAATGAAAGCCCCCTCCAATCGTAACGCCGAAGAGTGTAAAAGCGGAACCCGCCTGTCCTGCAAGGCGGATTTCGCCGTCCTCCAGGATATCCCTCCCATCCTCCCCGGCAAGCACGACCTTGCGGCCCCGCGCTATTGCCGTGAATCCTCCGGACAATAATTCGCCTTTCGGTGATCGGAACATCCCATTCATTCTCCCCCGAATTTCCTCGCTGCAGTCAAGTATTCCGACCCTGATTTTCGGCTCCTGCGAGATCATCTCCGGTCCTGTATTTGCCAGACAGTTGAAAATTTTTTATCTGCCCGGCAACCTTCCCAACTTCTTAACTTCAAAAGAGAGTCATCGGCCTTTAGCGTTAGCCCTGCGCCCTCAGCCTCATTGGAAAGCCTGCAAAACAGTAACTCTCAAAGTCTGCCGATTCCTTATACCGGTGCGGGGACTTTTTCAATAAAAAAGACCCGGACGCTATGCGCCAGGGTCTGAAAAAAAATACTACTCAATCAAGAAAGCACTTGAAATCAATGGTCGGGGCGAGAGGATTTGAACCTCCGACCCTCTGAACCCCATTCAGATACGC
>JBHGBI010000044.1:0-13705 GCA_041946925.1 Syntrophales bacterium
GTAGAGAGAGGAAGACGGGCAATGCGCGACTCGAACGCGCGACCTTTGGCTCCGGAGGCGGATCAGCACCCTACCAGCCGTTCGCAGGCATTCGTCAAATTTACGAATAAGTTACAGCGGTCCAAAGAGTTAGTCAACAATCTCTTGTTGATTTTCCCAATCTTTGGGAGTCTTTTTTAGAAAATGACTGTTACACAAGTGGTACACGGCGGGTGGATTTTCTAAACGTCGTACATTGCAGGCGGGATGGGCAACTGCCCGAGATTGGGCAGCGTATGCGCAGTGCAGTCCTGGGAACAAAACAAACAGGGTGGCCTATCAATCAGCACGGTTGCGGCAGAACTGGGATCGCGAGCGTCTACAGCACCTGCCGCAGGTACATGACCGCCCCTCCGCGGGTCACCCCCACAGGTTCTCCTCGGGCAACCGCAACGCAGCGCCTCCAGGCGCTCATAGATTGCCACGCCTGCCGCGCCAGCTGCACTCGTAGCGCCCTCGCGCCCCTACAGAGCGAATCACCTGGCGACCGGTCGGTGATGGCCAGCAGATCCAGGCGATCCAACACGTGGTGGGTGATCAGCATCTCCACAGCCATCTTGGCGCGCAGCGGCCTGCTCATCCGTAACCGCATCGCCTTCAAGGCGGCGCGCGGTATCCGGGGTTTTGATCTTCGACAAGACCGGCACCCTAAACGAAAGCTGCTTCGGGGTGGCCGACACGCTGATCTTTGTCGGAGACTCGGACGGGTAAGCCAGAATGCCCCGGGTCGGCGGCGGCAAACGGGAGCTCCTGCGGCTGGCCGCGGCGGTGGAGGCGCACTCCCGGCACCCCATTGCCAAGGGGGTGGTCGCTGCGGTAGACGGTGCGGGCGGCACCTACTTGGTCCGGCGGGATGCGGCGCGTGTGGTCCTGCGCATGGCGCGTCGGATACGCCAGCTGGGCTATGAGGTACAGCTTACGCAAGTCGCTTAGGATCCGTGGGCTCTGCGGAACCTCGTTGGTTTCTTGGTAGGAAGTTGAATCAGAAACTAGGAGTCGCCAATCACCTCGATCAGATGTCCACTTCAAGGATCGTGCTTGCCACGATGTCATCCGTGATCAAGTGGGTAACCAAGCCCATTTTGAGGGCCCCGAGTAAGGCTTGCGCTTTCGTGTTCCCCGAACAGATCAGGAATATCTTCTTGATTTTTCGCAAGAATTCCAAAGGAATCCGGATCACGTAGTCGTTTTCCCCATCGATGATGTTACCTGAAATGTCATAGAAATAGGATAACAGTCCGCCGACAGCCTGTTTCTCGAGCAACGCACCTCCAAATCGCATGGCCGTAGCCTGATCCGGGACGCTGGGGTAGGTCTCGATTTCCACGATGGCTGCATCCAGCTTCTGCCAGCATTTGAAGATGTGTTGAAACTCCTCTGTAGCCAGGAAGTTCTTGTAGTTCTCGTTGGTTCCCGGAAAAGCGGGGGCATGGAGCCAGACCGTTTCTCCCCCGATCCGCTCCGTAAGCCGCCGAGCAAGTTCGTTGGGATGCCAATCGCTGGCTGGAGAAGTCATTGAGCCGATAAGCGGGCAGACGACTTTCTGGCTGCCGGTCTTGCTTTGGGTCACATCGAGGACGCTTACAAGCTTTGCTACCGTGCCTCCCCAGCCCAGGCCGATCTTTTGGCTGTTCGCCAGCCTCTTATCGACGAAAAGGGCGGCCTGAGACAACACGTTTTTCAGTGAAAAATCTAGATTGTGTGGATTGGCCGGGATGATCAGACCATCGACCAGACCGTAGCGCTTCTTGAGGCGACTGAATAGTTCCTTATCGCTTTGCAAGGGAGACCGGATTTCGATGTTCACAATGCCTATTTCTTTGGCCCTGTGGAGCATGTTGCTGATCAGTGGCCTGGACACGCCCAAGGCAGCAGCGATATCCGCCTGAGTCAACTCCTGCTCATAGTACATCTTTGCAACTTCTACAAGTGTCAGAACGTTCTTTGGATCCATCTGCAAGTTGCTACCGCCATTCGAAGCAAAAGTAATGAACGAATTTACCCGGCTATTGAATCCCAGAAGATTATCATCTGATTCTCTATTTATCTTTTTCTTGTGTTTTCATCAATGGCGTTTACCTCTTCGCACGCTTTTATCAGGAATTCCTTGAGATTGTCCAGGCCTTCCGTATGCTCGGTCTTGAGGAAGACGTCGACCGCCTCTTTTGCCATCCATTCGCCCCAGATCATAGCACCGAGACACAAAACATTGGCGTTATTTATGGCGCGGCACAGCCGAGCGGCGAAAACCGACTCAACGCATGCGGCGGTGATGCCTACATGCTTATTCGCCACGATCGCAACTCCCATGCCGGATCCGCAGAAAAGGATGCCCCGCTCCGCCCTGCCTTCTTGTATAACGGCGCAGGCGCGTCTTGAGGCATTGAAGAAGGTGACCTCCTGGGCCGATTTGGTCCCCACGTCGATGACCGAGTGTTCTGCTTGTTCCAGATGTCTTTTTATGGCGTCTTTCAAAGCAGTAGCAAATGGATCGGCCGCGATCACGATGTTCATGTCATGCTCCTTTAGAAAGATCGATCGTAAAGAACGAATAACATACAGGTGGCTTAATGTAACTTATGTGCTGACAAATGTCAAGATGCTATTCTAGCAGTAGGTGTGAAAAGTCGCTATTTCATTAGGTCGATAGCGACTGCACAGTTCTGCATAAATTGATATTTTTTTGAGAAAAGACTCTGATCAAGTTGGCGAAAACACTCCATTATTGATGGATAATTGTTTGTAAAGTAAATAGATAAAAATTATAAACTCAATTCTTGATCGTGATTGAGGAGAAAAGGATTGGATTTTCCAAGCTTACAAAAAAGGAATGGGTTTATGTCGAAATGTTTGATTTAAAATTTTTCTTGACATATGTACTGACAGATGTTATAGTCTGGGATCGCATCTCAATCCGTAATCGTTTAAAGTACATGGCTAGTGAAACTGTTTAGGAAAAGGAGGAATGAACAGGTCAAAGAATGAATATGACCCGCTTCTCTGTTTCAGTCGATTGATGAGAGTTGCTCGCAACTCTTATCAAGGTTTGTGTAAAAAATCGCTTTTGGCGGGAACAAGAACACCAGACAAGGTAAGGAGGTTTGGAAAAATGAAAAAGATCTGCTTGATCACACTGGCTTTGCTTTTTGTCGGAGGCTACGTTTTCGCGCAGAAAACGCAAGCGGAGTTCGAAGCAAAGGGGGCGGAAAAAGTAAAGGGTAAGACCTTTACAGTGGGCTTGTATTGCCATACTAACATGCCGCCCTGGAAAATCCTACAGAACGCGGCGATCATGAGGGCAAAAGAGCTCAGCGCTAAATACAAATTCAGGCTGAACCTCGACATCCAGGCTCCCCCGACGCATGTCGATATCATTCGTCAATCAAACATCATTGACGATTTCATCGCCAAGGGTGTCGACATGATTGTCGCGATTCCGGTTACAACGGGATCCTACGACAACCTGATCAAGAAGATCAATAAAGCGGGCATCCCGATGGGGTTGTTCATCACCAGCCAGGATCCTCCCGTCGGATATGAAGAGACCGTCAAATGGTGGCTCTATAACGACGATGAGCAGGGCGGCAAGTACGTCGGCGATTTCATGGCTGAGGTTCTTCCCAATCCAGCCAAAATCACCATCATGCGTGGCGTTTATGAGTGCCTGTGGGACCAGGGACGATTCGCAGGAATCACCGCCGGCATTCGGAAATACAGCCACATCGAAACTCTCGACGTTCAGACCGGCGACTGGGACAGAGACAAAGGGATGAAGCGCGCGGAAGAGTGGATCGCCAGATATGGCGATGAGCTTGATGGTGTCCTTTGCCTCAACGATGAGATGGCCTGGGGTGTATACGGAGCCGCGAAGGCCGCTGGGCTCAAGCTGATCATCAGCGGTTGGGATGGAGCCACGGACTTTACGAAAGCCGTCGCCGATGGAATCTTCCCGGTGTCCTGCGACATGCATTGGATGGGCTACGGGATCCAGCTGGTCGACCTGATGTTCGAGACTCTGAAAGGCAACCCGGTTGTGCCGAAGAGAAACCTGCTGAGGCTGACGCTCATCGACAAGAAGTATGCCCCTGGCCTCTTGGTGGAAGCCAGTGAAACGGAGGCTATGAGAAAGCCCTCCACATGGGAGTCTTTCAAGCTCTTCAATTACCGTCAGAAATACGGTACGGACTTCGACCTGGGCGTCGAGTATCGAGTCAAGTAATCAATAATAGTTGAGCTAGCTCCCCGCAAAAGGGGAGCTAGCTCTATAGTAAAGCGGGAAGAGAAGAATTATGGAACAATCCAGCCGTGAGCCCAAGAACGGTACCATGTTGACGATGACCGGCATTACAAAAGCGTTTCCCGGTATCAGAGCATTATCCAACGTCGATTTTTACTTGATGCGCGGCAGCATCATGGGATTGGTTGGACAGAATGGCGCCGGCAAATCGACGCTGATCAAGATACTTTCCGGCGCATACACGATGGATCGTGGTGAAATTCTGATAGACAACAAGAAAGTGAATATCGATGGAGTTGCGGCTTCCAAGAAGCTGGGAATCGTGACCGTATACCAGGAGTTTTCACTGATACCCACTTTGACGGTGGCTGAGAACATTTTTTTGGGTGTCGAAAACGAAATCTGTGGTACGAGGACCTTTTTTTCAAACAAAAAGATCACCCAGAGAAGCAAGGAACTGCTGGCCGAAATAGGGATTTTCATAGATCCGAAAGAGATCATCGAGAACCTGAGCCGGGCCGAGCAGCAGATGGTCGAAATTGCGAAAGGTTTCAGAGAAGGGAAAAAGATCTACATTCTTGACGAGCCGACCGCCTCGCTGGCGGAGGAAGAAGTAAATCGGCTGTTCAAACTGATTCGAACCGTAAAAGAAAAGGGCCTTTCCGTCGTATTCGTATCACACAGGCTAAATGAGGTCCTTTCCTTGTGCGATCAGGTTACGGTTATCAAGGACGGAAAAAACGTTGGCGTGTTTGACTCGAAAGATCTGGACGTGCATAAGCTGGCGAGTTACATGACCTCCGATCAGATAGCAGAGATGTCGAAAAGAGAGGCAACTAACAAGTTAAATGGAAAGAAACCGTTCATCAGGCTATCCAATTTTTCGAGAAAGCGTTACTTCAAGAACCTCTCACTCGATTTGTATAAAGGCGAGGTCCTCGGAATAGGAGGGTTGTTGGGTGTCGGTAGAAGCGAGTTCTTTCGTTCCATTCTTGGCGTCGATAAGAAGGAATCCGGCGAAATATATATCGACGGAAGGTTGGCAAAAATCAAAAGCCCCCTGGAAGCATTGAGATATGGAATCGCCTATGTAACGGAAGATCGCAGGAATGAAGGACTTTTTTATAATCAGACCATTGTCACCAACATCTCTATTTCCGCATTGAAGAATCTGCTGTCGATCATGGGTTTCATCAGATTATCAAAGGAGCGAAAAAAAGTCGAGGAACTCGTCAATGATCTGAACATAAAAATCACCGATGTCAATCAGCTTTCGATGAGCTTGAGCGGAGGAAACCAGCAGAAGGTTGTACTGGCGAGGTGGTTGATGGCCAATGCCAATACGATCATTTTTGATGAGCCGACAGTCGGTATTGATGTCGGTGCGAAGGCCGAAATACACAAACTGATCAGTGACCTCGCGCGACTGGGTAAGGTTATCGTAGCCATTTGCACGGAAATACCCGAGCTGCTCATGGTGTCCGACAAGATTGTTGTGCTGAGAAAAAACGGCACCTTCAGTGAAGTGGTGCAGGCTTGCGATGTTGATGAGAGAATGATTCGTGAAATGATAATCAAGGAATAGGGGAATCAAACGATGCGGACTTTAAGGGTCAATCGCGTAGCCTTTACTACCTTTTTCGGGAATAACTTCCTGCTTTTCTTCATCGTTTTTCTTTATTTGATCGTAGGCGGAATCAATCATAAGTATCTGAGCCTGGTGGCGCTCAAGAATATAATCACCCAAGCGTCGATCATCGGGGTATTGTCCATTGGAATGACGTTCGTGATCATATCGGGCGGTATTGACCTGTCTGTCGGTTCCGTGATGGCCTTGACGTCAATCATCACCGCCTGGACGAATCTGCAGATGGGTTTCCCGTTCATAATCTCGCTGATACTCGGAGTCTTGGTAGGATTCCTTTCCGGAATACTGGGTGCGACGTTCATCCTGTATCTGAAGCTGCCTCCTTTCATCAGTACACTGGGACTGCTGATCATGTTCTCCGGGCTGGCGAGGTTTATCGGCGAGGACAACCTCTTTTCCGGATTGCCGGACGCTTTCAACTTTCTGTGGACCGGCGAGGTGATCGGCATTCCATTGCCCGTATTGATTTTCCTTGGTTTGGCTATGATTGCACACATAGTCAAGGAAAACACCGCTTTCGGAAGAAACAACGCCGTGATAGGGAGCAACTACCGGGCGGCAGTCATCTGTGGAGTGAATATAAAAAAATCCATCTACATCTACTATATGATCTCTGGCGTGCTGGCGACGATCGCCGGCCTCTTCATGACAGCACGCCTGAACAGCGGGCAAGCCTTGATCGGCAAAAGCTATGAAATGTTCGCCATCACCGCCGCGGTTGTTGGCGGGGCGAGTCTTACCGGCGGAATCGGAAGCATAAAGGGTGCAGTGTACGGGGCGATATTGATATCGATCATCTACACCGGAATCAGTTTCATCGGCCTGTCGAGCTACTATCAGGAGATCTTCATCGGCTTCGTGCTGATCATAGCCGTACTGATCAACAGGCTGCGGGAAGAGTCCAACAATGCGAGACTACTGTTGAAAAACGGCACAAAGATTGGTGAGGAAATCAGAAATGAAGCGTGATTGGGACATCTTGACAGCATCAAGGGACTACATCACCAAGAACCCACTTATTCTCATCGTTGTCGTCATCGCTGCCATCACCGGGACGATCCAACCTCGATTCTTGAGCGCGTTCAACATCATCACCATTCTGCGACAGGCTTCTCTGCTGGGTATACTGTCAGTCAGCATGACATTCGTTATTGTTTCCGGCGGCATCGATCTTTCCGTCGGCTCGTTGATGGGGCTCACCTCTGTGGTTGTCGCGGCTCTATTCAAATACAATGGCGTGAATATCTGGCTCTGCATGGTCATCGGGCTCTTCGTCGGAGCATTTTCTGGTTCCGCCATTGGAACCCTGATCAGCAGGTTAAAGATTCCGCCCTTCCTGGCAACGTTGGCTTTTCTCGGAGCCTTGAGGGGTGTCGATCTGGTCATAACCGATTCCCAGCCTATCAACGGGTTTCCGGAGCCTTTCCTGTGGGTCGGAAGAGGGCTCGTTCTGGGATTTCCATTCCCAGGGATCATCTGGATCGTCTTGGTCATAGCGGCCGCCATATTCCAGCGATATCACCCCTACGGCAGATACGTTTACGCGGTTGGGGGAAACCTGGAGGCTGCTAAGTATTCGGGTATCAACGTGACCAAGATAATACTGATCACCTACGTGCTTAACGGTCTTCTAGCTTCGCTATCGGGAATACTCTACACGGCTCGCCTGGACAGCGGACAGCCAATGCTGGGGCATACCTATGAGCTGTTGGCGATCGCTGCCGTATGTTCGGGAGGCACAAGCCTGATGGGAGGAAGGGGCACCGTCGTAGGATCAGCCATAGGAGCGATCCTGGTGGCCATGCTCTATAACGCCATGAGTCTGCTCGGATTGAGCACGTTCCTGCAGGAGATAGCTGTAGGAATCATTCTGATAGCCGCTGTTTCGATCACGGTGTCGAGGGCAAGCAGAAAAATGAGCTTGGCATGAATGAAGATAGGGGCACAGGACCATGGGTTCATGGATATGAAGAAGATGAACCATAAGGTGAATCGTGATCCAGAACCGAAACACATTTTGCTACAAAGGAGTGAAAGATGTCCAAATTGAGAGTCGGCTTCATCGGTGTCGGAAGAATAGCCGATCTGCACTACGAAGGCTATAAGGACAATCCCAAAGTCGAGCTCAACGCCATCTGCGATGTGAATGAAAAGACCGTCGAACAGCGCAAAGAACAGTGGAAGGTAAAAAAAGCATACAAAGATTACAGAGAATTGCTGGCGGACGACAGCATCGATGCCGTCGAAGTCATTACGCCCCACCATTTGCACAAGGAGATCGGTGTCGCTGCCCTCGACGCAAAGAAGCATGTGTCTATGCAGAAGCCGATGGCTATGACGGTTCCCGAGTGTGATGCGCTTATCGAGGCGGCGAAACGCTCGGGCAGAATGTTCAGAGTGTTCGAGAATTTCAGGCACTATCCGCCCTTGATGAAGGCTCTCTCCCTCGTGCAATCAGACGCCATCGGTGAACCTCTGTCGATACGTATGAAGGTCATGCAGGGGTCCATGAGCGAGGGCTGGGAAATACCCGACGAGACCGTGTCCTGGCGCTTCGATCCGGCTCGCAGCGGCGGAGGAAGAGTCATCTTCGACTATGGTTATCATTTGTTCTCCATCGCCATATGGTTCCTTGGGGACGTGGAAAAAGTCCATTCCTATATATCCTACCGAAATACCAAATTCGGCCTGCTCGACAGTCCGGCTGTGGTCACATGGAAGTACAAGAATGTGGAGAAGTTCGGCAGCTATGAAGCGATCAGCTCGGGAGATTTGATCATCCCGACAAAATACTGGCCTGAAGACGAGTGGTTCGAAATATCGGGGCGCCGGGGATTCATCTGGGTCAACCGCTGCACCTCCATGCTGCTGGATAAACCGCCTGTAACGATGTGGCGAGACGGCGTGACAACCGCGTTTTCAAACGTTGATTCAGACTGGGCCGCCAGTTTCAGGAATGGCGTCCATGATTTTATCGACTCGGTGATCGAAGGCAAACAGGCCCACCTCACAGGAGAAGAGGGCCGGCGTGTTCACCAGTTCTGCAGGGCGATCCAACGCTCGGCACGAGAAAGCAGAGAAGTCAAGCTCGATGAAATCACCACGGAGTGAGAGGAATCGCGGTAGAGCAGGAGCCTACAGTGGACGAGATCGATTTCAACCTGTTGAAGAAAATGGTTCAGGCAGCTGCCGATGAGATCAACCAGCACAAGGGCCATCTGTCCGAACTCGATGCATTCATCGGTGACGGAGACCACGGCACGACCATCGCCAGGACCATGGAGGTTATGCTTGCCGCCGTGGCCAACGGCCCTAAGGACAACCTGAAAGCGGTGCTGGAGAAGATCGGTTGGGAGATCCTTGGAGTCAGTGGAGGGGCGACCGGGCCGCTGTTCGGATCGTTATTCCTGGGACTGGCCGAAGGAATGACGGCCGGAGAAAAGATAAACTTAAAAGCACTTCCGCAGATGTTCAAGAGAGCGGAGGAACGCGTCCTGAAAGTGTCGGGTGCCTCTGCCGGCGATAAGACCATGATCGATGCGCTGATCCCTGCAGTCGATGCGGTCATTAAAAGGGAGGGGAAATGCGATATTTGCGACTTGCTGGAGGCGGCTGCAGAGGCCGCCGAAAAGGGTGCGGAGTCGACTATCAATATGACGGCCAAAAAGGGCAGGGCAAAAAACATTGCCGAAAGATCTTTAGGCCATAAGGATCCGGGTGCAACATCACTGGCGTTGATTTTCAGGGGATTGGCTACTGGAGCACGGGTTTAGCGTAAAGGAAGCGTAAGTCACATAAGAAGCATTCGGGCGATCAATATCGAAAAGAAAACAAAGGAGGAAGAGAATGATCAAATATGGCGTAGAAATGCTCCTTTTTACGGACTCTTTCGCAGAAGATAAAATAGGCCTTATTAAAAAAGCTAAGAGCCTCGGATTCGATGGTGTCGAGATACTGATAGGCGATCCTACTGGTTTTCCGGTGAAAGCGGTTAAGGATACCCTGAAAGAGGAGAATATGGCGATCAACTTCGCAGTTGCCCTTGGACCAGAAACTAATACCATATCTCCAGATGAAAAGGCCAGAAAAGCAGGCAACTCTTTTCTCAAGGCCTGTATCGATGTCGCCTACGAAACAACTGGCGGAAACTGTGTCATCGGAGGCCCCAATTATGCGGCTTGGTGTTATTTGACCGGATTATCTCCGACTGCGGACGAATGGCGATGGGCAGTATCGAACTACAAGGATGTCTGCGGTTATGCGGCGAAGAAAAACATCACCATGGCTGTAGAGGTTCTGAATCGCTACGAGACGCATCTGTTCAATACAGTTACGGATGCCTGCAGATTCTGCTCCGATGTCGGATCCGAGAATGCCAAGGTGCAACTGGACACCTACCACATGAACATGGAAGAAAAAAGTTGGGGCCAGCCAATCCGAGCGGCAGGCAAAAAGATCGGTTACATGCACGTCATCGAAAACGACAGAGGGATTGTCGGAACGGGGCTGGTCAAGTGGGAAGAGCTCTTCAGGGCGTTGAGGGATATTTCCTACAACGGTTGGCTGACCATCGAAGGCTTCACGAGAGATTCGCAAGGACTCGCGGGACTCACCAAAATCTGGCGGGATCCGGCAAAATGCGCTGAAATACTGGCGACGGAAAGCCTGAAAGCCTTAAAAAGCATGGAAGCGAATTATTGTTGAGCGAACAAGAAATCACAGGAGGAAGCTATGAATATGAAAATGAAGAAATTCATAAACGATCCGAAGAATCTGACCAAAGAGGTGCTCGAAGGACTCGAACTGGCCAACCCTTCCAGACTCTACATTGGTGAAAATAAGCTCGTCGTCAGCAAGTACCTCGGCGACAAAAAAAGGGTTCACATCGTCACTCTCGGAGGAACAGGCCATGAACCAGCGCTGAGCGGTTATGTCGGGAAAGGCATGGTGGATATCAGCGTGCCAGGCGACATTTTCGCCGCTCCTGGCCCGCCCGCCTGCCTCAAAGCGCTGGAAATGGCCTACACGGCTTCCGCCGGGGCCGGAGTGCTATTCGTCGTCCTCAATCACGCCGGCGATATGATGACCGGCAACATGACCATGGAGATGGCTAAAGAAAAAAAGATCAATGTGTTGAAGCTCGTCACCCAGGAAGACATCTCCAACGCCTCCAGGGAGAACCGAAACGATCGGAGGGGTCTGGTAGGATGCGTGCCGCTTTATAAAATTGCAGCTGCCGCTTCGGTGGAAGGAAAAAATCTGCAGGAAGTGTACGCCATTGCCCAGCGATTCAATGAGAACATGGGGACCCTCGCGGTCGCATTGAGAGGGGCGACCCATCCGCAAACCGGGGATATGATCTCCGTGCTCGGTGAAGATGAAATGGAAATCGGGATGGGACAGCATGGGGAAGGGGGAGGCGGCCGGATGAAGGTGAAGACGGCCGATGAGACGACTGACATCATGGCCGACGCCCTCATCAAAGAACTCAACATCAAACGCGGTGATAACGTCATGATCATCGTGAACGGCTCGGGCTCCACTACGCACATGGAGTTACTAATCATCTTCAGGCGTGCGTACCGGAAACTGGAATCCATGGGGGTGAAAACGGTCGCCTCCTGGGTCGATGAGATACTCACTGTGCAGGAAGCCGCTGGGTTCCAGCTTTTCTTCGCCCGAATGGATGATGAATTGCTGAGGTACTGGAACGCGCCGTGTGATACGCCATATTTGAGAGTGGGCAGATAACAAGCGAACAGGAGGGTTCATTATGCCAAATGTCGATGGAAATGCATTGGCCAAAGACTATGCGGTCGGGGTTCCTTTCAAAGGAAGCGGACGATTTCACGTCAGAGGGATGAACGATGTCGACTGGGGAATGAAAGATCGATTGAGCAGGATCTTCCGGCCCCAAAGCGGAAAGACCATCATGCTGGCCTTTGATCATGGTTATATCATGGGCTCCACCACGGGGCTCGAGAGACTCGATCTGAATATTCCCCCCTTGATCGACTACGTCGACGTTCTCATGGGAACACGGGGAGCGATACGTGCTGCTGTTCCACCCAATTCCAACAAGCCGATCGCCCTCAGATGTTCGGCCGGTTCCACGGTGCTGGACGAGGATATGAGCCTTGAATATATCGGCGTGGATATCGAAGACGCGATCAGGATGAACGCCTCCTTGATGGCGGTCCAGGTCTTTATTGGTTCCCCTCATGAGGCTCAAAACATCAAAAACCTGGTTGAGACCGTCGATGCGGGCAACCGGTACTCCATACCCGTGCTTGGCGTTTGCGCGGTCGGCAAGCAGATGGAAAGAAATGAACGATACTTCCTGCTGGCGACCAGAGTCATCGCGGAGTTGGGTGCCCACGTGATCAAGACCTACTACTGCGAGCCCGGTTTCGATAGAATCGTCGCAGCGCTGCCTGTACCCGTGGTCATTGCAGGAGGGAAGAAGATTCCAGAAAGAGACGCAATCGAGCTTGCCTGGAAGGCCATCGATTGCGGTGCCGCTGGAGTCGACATGGGCAGAAACATTTTCCAGGCAGAGGATCCGATCGCATTGCTCAAAGCGATCAATGCGATCGTCCATGAAGGGGAAAGAGCCGATCAGGCCTGGCAGCTGTACCTCGAGGAAAAAGGAAGAAGCGGTTCTGCCGCCAAGAAGGAGCGTTGAGCGACGCCGCCACCGATCCGGAGCAGCGGCCTTCTCTGAGCACTACTTCAGGTTGCGGTGGCGGCTCCTCATGCCCGTTGCAACTTTCTGCTGCAGGAAGACTTAGAGCTTGTTTAAGAATCGGTATTTGAGCAAATTTGTCCTGTTATGGAACGAAAAAAGTATGATACCGATCTAAGCGAAGCCGAGTGGGCCATCCTGGAGCCGCTGCTTCCGCCCCCGAAACCGAAAGGCCGCCACCGGGAGGTGGCGATGCGGGAGGTGGTGAACGCCATCCTGTACGTGCTGCGTGGAGGGATTCCCTGGAGAATCCTGCCCCATGACTTTCCCCCCTGGAAGACGGTGTACCACTACTTTCGACTCTGGCGCCTGGATGCCACCTGGAAGGCGGTCCACGACACGCTGCGGGAGAAAGAACGACTTCGCCTGGGCCGTCAGCCTTCCCCCAGCGCCGCCATCCTGGACAGCCAAACGGTGAAGACCAGCGAAAAAGGGGCCGCGGGGCTACGACGGGGGCAAGAAGATAACCGGCCGCAAGCGCCACTTGTTGGTCGACACCCAAGGATTAGTCCTTGCGGTGAAAGTACTTGAGGCGGGTCTGCACGACAGAGAGGGAGCCAAGGCGCTGCTGGAGCCCCTGCGGGGGGTGTTTCCCCGCCTGAAGAAGGTGTGGGTCGACAGCGTCTATGCGGGGCTGAAAACCTGGATGATGGAGACGTTCGGTTGGGAGCTGGAGGTGGTCAAGCACTGGTGGACAGGAGTGAGCAAGGTGTGGGTGGCCCCCGGCCAGAAGCCACCGGCGATCCCGAGCGGTTTTCATGTGCTGCCCCGCCGCTGGGTGGTGGAGCGGACCTTTGCCTGGCTGGGCCGCAACCGCCGGATGTCGAAAGACTACGAGTACCTCCCGGAAACCGAGGAGGCCTGGATCTACCTCGCCATGATCCGCCTGATGGTGAGGCGGCTAGCGGTTACCGGAAAAATCCCGGTACCTCCTTAGCAAATGGCGATCACTGCTATCTCAGACACCCTCTTATTGTACGGGCAATGCGCGACTCGAACGCGCGACCTTTGGCTCCGGAGGCCAACGCTCTATCCA
>JBHGBI010000045.1:0-13588 GCA_041946925.1 Syntrophales bacterium
AAAGCAACAGGAGTATTCATGGCTGAAAAAAAGCACACCAGTCTGCAGTATGAGAGAGAACTCCAGGAGATAAAGAACATGCTGATTTACATGGGGGCGCTTACTGAAAAAGCGATTCAGTCCGCGATGAAGTCGCTCCTGGAGAGAGATTCCGATATCGCCCGGAAAGTTATTTTCGATGACGAGCAGATCGATTCAATCGACATGGAACTCGAGGATAAATGCATCCGCCTTCTAGCCTTGAGACAGCCTGCGGCCGTGGACCTGAGATTCATCACGACCACCATCAAGATCAACGGGCACCTGGAGAGGATCGGCGATATGGCGGTCAATATCGCTGAGAAGGCGATACAGCTCAATCAGGAGCCGCAGTTGAAGCCATATATCGACTTGCCGCGCATGGCGGACATCACCCGCGTGATGATAAAGGGCAGCCTGGATGCCCTGGTCAACGGGGATGTGGAGCTTGCGGAAAAGGTGAGGCGCGACGAGGACCAGGTGGACGGTCTGAACGAGCAGATATTCAGGGAGCTTCTGACTTTCATGATGGAGGACATTCGGACCATCCGCAGGGCTCTTCTTATCATGCAGATATCGAAGAACCTGGAGAGAATCGCCGACCATGCGAAAGGCATCGCTGAAATGGTGATTTACATGGTGACGGGAAAAAGTGTGCGGCACCAGTTCGCCGTAGAAACCGAGGGGGGAGCGCCATGAGAAGCCGGTTGTTCATCCGGATTTTCGGAACCTATCTCCTCACCATCATTCTGGCGGCTGCGATCGTTTATCTCTTCGTGGGGCACCAGATACGGTCATCATCAATGAAGGCGATCAGGCAGGAATTGCTGGTTTTTGCGCGCCTCATCAACTTGAGTCCCGCGGAGGAAATCAGGGCGGGGGTGGAAAGACTCGCCGGCATTTCCGGCGCTCGGGTGACATTGATCGATTCCGCGGGCAATGTAGCGGCCGACTCTGAAGGCAGGACGCCTTCCGCGGAAAACCATCTGACCCGCCCGGAAATCCAGGAAGCGATGCTCAAAGGAGAGGGCGTCGCTATACGTTACAGCCGGACACTCGGCGTGGACATGATGTACGTGGCCGTCCGGATTGCCGGGGATTCCGAAACCAAGGGGTACCTGAGACTGGCCCGGCCGCTCCATTCCATCCAGGGATCGATGGATGATCTTTACCGCGGACTCTTTACCTCCATTCTTGTCATGATTGTCCCGTCCTTCCTGATGGCGCTGATTTTCTCCTATCGTCTTGTCTCCCCCATCCGGGAGATGGAAAGGTTTACCGAAAAATTGAGAATGGGCCAGACACCCGGGGCTCTCCTCATCAGGGAAGGCGATGAAATGAAACAACTGGCCGATAATATAAATTACCTGGTTATGGAATTGCAGAACCAGATACAATCGGCCAACGAGGAAAAAGGAAAACTGCTCGCGTCGTTCGCGAGCATGACAGAAGGGGTCTTGCTTCTGAACAAGGAAGAGAGAATCGAAGTTTGCAACCGTGCTTTCCGGAAAATGATCGCTTCCCAGTACGGGGATGTTGCGGGCAAGACACTCATCGAGGCGTTCCGCAATATCGAGCTCCAGAGAGCGTTTAATACCTTCAAAGCAACAAGGACATACGTATCGGTGGAAATCGCACTCGGCGAGATCAACCCGATGCTTCTGGATGTGAGCATATCTCCGGTACACGGTCTGCCGGCCGGGGAAGAGAAGACCCTGCTTGTATTTCACGATGTCACGCGACTCAAGAAGCTGGAAAAAATGCGCGTGGATTTCGTGGCCAATGTTACCCATGAGATCAAGACCCCGCTTACTGCGATTATGGGATTCATTGAAACCCTGGAGGAGGGGGCGCTGGAAGACAAGGAGACAGCGAGGAAATTTCTCGATATCATTTCACAGCATGCGCATCGCCTGGACCGGCTCCTGGAAGACCTCTTGACGATATCCAATATCGAGCTGGGCGAGATGAAGTTCTTTTTCGAAAGCGTCTCCCTGGGCGGCATTGTCGAGAGTGTCATGCCGATTGTTGAATCCAGGGCTCGCGAGAAGGGGATCGCTGTTGAAAAAGAGATTCCCGAAGCATTGCCCCCGATCCGGGCCGACCGGGACCGACTGGTGCAGATTCTGCTGAACGTTCTGGATAATGCGGTTAAATTCACGCGGGAGGGGAAGGTTTCTATCACCGCCTTCGACGGGGGTGACGGCCATGTCTCTGTCCGGATCAGCGATACTGGAGTAGGCGTCCCCAGAGATGAAATATCGCGCCTGGGCGAGCGTTTTTACAGGGTCGACAAGACCCGTTCCCGGGACCTTGGCGGAACAGGGCTGGGCCTGTCCATTGTCAAACACTTGATGATAGCTCATAACGGCAGGATGGAGATACAGAGCCAATTGGGGAAAGGAACCACGGTTACTTTGTTGTTCCCGGTATATTCCCCCTAGTGGCTAACTACAGGCACAGGGCTAAGGTCAAAAGGAGCAATATTTATTTTTTGAAGTCAACGTTGGAAAGATCACTTTCCTGGTTTTGCCGCCTGATGCCGTCTTAAAAAACACCTTGCGGATGAGCTTTTTCGAAAGCTCCTTTCCTTTATCTGAAGATAAACAACCTGAAAAATTCATAAATCAGGGCTGATATCAGAGCCGAAATGGGTATGGTCAGTATCCATGCCCATATTATGTTACCGGCTATTCCCCAGCGAACCGCCGTCAGCCGGTGCGTGGTGCCTACACCCATAATCGCGCCTGCAATGGTATGGGTGGTGCTGACCGGTATGCCGGCGAGTGAAGCGCCTATGAGAGAGGAAGCCGCTGCGGTTTCCGCGCAGAACCCTCCCATAGGCCTAAGCTTGGTGATTCTGGTCCCCATTGTCTTTACAATGCGCCATCCTCCCGCCATGGTCCCTAAGGCTATAGTCAGATTGCACAGGAGCACAATCCAGAAAGGAATGTGAAAGGCCGGCCCCAGAAGGCCGCTGCTGAAGAGAATAACGGCGATGATGCCCATCGTCTTCTGCGCGTCGTTCATGCCGTGCCCCAGACTGTGGATGGCCGCGGAAACAAGCTGGAGCCTTCTGAATATGTCTTCGGAACGGACCGGACTGAAATGGCGCGTGATATTCAGCGCAGCAATCATGAACGTCAGGCCCAGGACAAAACCGATGGCCGGCGACAGGACAATAAAGCTCGCCGTTTTGACGATGCCTTTCCAGATCAGGACCTTTGTTCCGCCCTTAATGAGACCTGCGCCTATCAATCCCCCGATCAGGGCATGGGAAGAACTGCTCGGCAGTCCGAAGTACCAGGTAATGATATTCCAGATGATCGCCCCTGTGAGTGCGGAAAGGATCAGGTAATTTTCGATGATGGCGAGGTTGATAATTCCCGTGCCGATAGTGACGGCGACAGGGGCCCCGATGGTGAAGGCCGCGACAAAGTTGAAAAATGCGGCCCAGTATACCGCATTGCGGGGGGAAAGGACACGGGTAGAGACGACGCAGGAAATGGAATTTGCCGCGTCGTGAAAGCCGTTGATGAAATCGAAAATCAGGGCAATGGATATAATGCCGATAACCAGAGCCAACGAAAGGCTATCCATGCTTCAGGACGATTCCTTCTACGATGTTCGAGACGTCCTCGCAGACATCGAGTGCTTCTTCGATCCGTTCGCAGATTTCTTTCCACTTGATCAACTCGATGGCGTCTTTCTCTCTTTCAAAAAGCCGGGCCACCGTCGTCCGCAGAATGTAGTCGCCCTCGTTTTCAAGCGTGTTGATCTCGACACAAGCTTTTAGAATCATTTTTGAATTTTTCTTGTCCTTTAGGGCGTAGACGATTTTCTTGACTCCTCCTATGGCTTCATTCAGAACTCTGGCGAGCTCTATTATCTCTTCGTTCGGCTTCTTGATTTTATACAGGTGCATTCTTACGGCAGCGGCTTCTATCATGTCGAGAATACTGTCCATTTTGTTCACAAGAGCGTAAATATCCTCTCTGTCAAGCGGCGTGAGAAAGGTCTTGTGCATTTTTTCGTAGGTACGATGAGTGATGATATCCGCTTCGTGCTCTATTTCTTTCAGCTTGGAGAGTTTTGGTTCGGAATATTCGTATCTCTCCAGAATTTCGGTAAAGAGCTTCCCGCCCTCTTCGATCTTGTCCGCCAGCTCTTCGAAAAGCTCATAGAATCTTTCGTCTTTGGGAATGATTCTCATGAACAGGTCCTTTCTTCTTTACTTAGTCCAATGCCGGGCGGCGACTATGTAGCACAATTGAATTTCGAATGCAAATATCTCTTCCGTACCGGCCGGGCATGTTTCGGGATAATCATGGTCTTTCAGAGGAGAATATGCTATGAGGAAAAGCTCCTGTCAGAAATTTGCGATCAACTTACTTGACATAACGGATTTCGTGTTTATTTTACTCCCGAAATTCATTTTCAGGTGAAAAAGCCTCGATTTTCAAGGCAAAAATATGAAAGGAGGACAAGATTAGGATGAAAATCAGACCATTGCACGACAGAATCCTTGTAAAACGGATGGAGGAGGAACAGAAGACAAAGGGCGGAATCATAATCCCCGATACGGCCAAAGAAAAGCCTATGGAAGGCGAAGTCGTCGCCGTCGGGAAAGGCAAAATCCTCGAAGACGGCAAGGTGATGAAACTGGATGTGTCCGAGGGCGACAAGATCCTCTTCAGCAAATATGCCGGCACGGAAGTCAAGATCGATGGCGTTGATTACCTAATCATGAGAGAGGACGACATTCTTGGAATTATTGAAAAATAATTTATAAAGGAGGTTATATTAATGGCAGCTAAAATCTTTCTATATGATGAAGAGGCAAGGAAATCCATCCTCAAAGGTGTCAATATGCTTGCCGACGCAGTCAAGGTAACCCTTGGTCCCAAGGGAAGAAATGTCATCCTGGATAAGACCTTCGGATCCCCCACGGTCACGAAGGACGGAGTAACAGTTGCCAAGGAAGTCGAACTGGAAGACAAGTTTGAAAATATGGGAGCCCAGATGGTGAAGGAAGTGGCCAGCCGGACCAGTGACGTGGCGGGCGACGGCACAACGACCGCGACCATTCTTGCACAGGCCATCTACCGCGAGGGAGCCAAGATGGTCGCCGCCGGCAACAACCCCATGGATATCAAACGCGGGATTGACAAGGCTGTTGATATGGTCGTCGCAGAGCTGAAGAAGATCAGCAAGCCGACCAAGGACCAGAAGGAAATCGCCCAGATCGGCACGATTTCCGCCAATAACGATGAAGCGATCGGAAATATCATCGCCGAGGCCATGGGCAAGGTCGGCAAAGAGGGCGTCATTACTGTCGAAGAGGCGAAAGGGCTGGAGACTGAACTTGAAATCGTGGAAGGTATGCAGTTCGACAGAGGTTATGTATCCCCTTATTTCGTGACCAATCCCGAGAAGATGGAAGTAAATTTCGACGACCCGTACATTCTCATTCATGACAAGAAGATCAGCGGCATGAAAGACCTTCTCCCCATTCTGGAGCAAATTGCGAAAATGGGGAAGCCCCTTCTTATCATCGCCGAGGATATCGAAGGAGAGGCGCTCGCGACCCTGGTCGTGAACAAGCTGCGCGGCACACTGCATGTCGCCGCAGTCAAGGCCCCCGGATTCGGCGACAGAAGGAAGGCCATGCTGGAAGACATCGCGGTCCTTACGGGCGGGAAGGTCATTTCCGAGGAGATGGGCGCCAAGCTCGAAAGCACGAGACTGGATGACCTTGGGCGTGCAAAGAAGATTACCATCGACAAAGACAACACCACCATCATCGACGGCGCCGGCGACAGGGCCAGCCTCGAAGGAAGGGTAAAGCAGATCAGGGCCCAGATCGAGGAGACGACATCGGATTATGACCGTGAGAAGCTGCAGGAAAGACTGGCGAAGCTGGTCGGCGGCGTTGCAGTCATTAAAGTTGGAGCAGCCACCGAAACGGAGATGAAGGAAAAGAAGGCCAGGGTGGAAGATGCCCTTAACGCGACCCGCGCGGCGGTCGAGGAAGGAATCGTCCCGGGAGGCGGCGTGGCGTATATCAGAGCTCTTCCCGCGCTGGATAAGTTGAAACTGGAAGGCGACCAGATGATCGGCGTCAACATCATCCGGAAGGCTCTTGAGGAGCCTCTGAAGATGATCGCCTACAATGCCGGCTTCGAGGGATCGATTATCCTGGAGAAAGTAAGGGAAAATAAAAAGAACCCCTCGTACGGTTTCAACGCGCAGTCCGATAAATTCGAGGATCTCTATGAGGCGGGTGTTATTGACCCGACAAAGGTGACCCGCTTCGCGCTTCAGAATGCGGCCAGTGTTTCGAGCCTGATGCTTACGACTCAGTGCATGGTTGCCGAAAAACCCAAGAAAGAGACCCCCATGCCCCCGATGCCTCCCGGAGGAGGATACGGCGGAATGGAGATGTAAAAATATCTCAATACGGCGAAAAAGCCCCTTGGAAATGCAAGGGGCTTTTTTTGTGGATGCACCCGGCAGGGCGCATCCACAATGATGGATACGGGATCAAAGCCTGCTCCTGACTCGGTTCGGTGTGACAAAACAGTCGATTAAAATCGATCCCCTCAAACCCCTCGACTTATAGTCGAGGGTGTATCAGTTATGCTTGAAAGTGATATGCATATGTGATAGCGTCTTTTTCATTAAAAATAATATATATTTCAGATATTTCCAATTTCAGGAGTTCCAAATGGATTACAAGGATACTTTGAATCTGCCGAAAACCGATTTTCCCATGAAGGCGAATCTCTCCCGGAAAGAGCCGGAACTGCTCAAAAAATGGGAAGAAATGAATATTTACAAAGCCCTCAGGCAGGCTTCCAAGGGAAGAACACCCTATATTCTGCACGACGGTCCTCCTTACGCTAACGGTGACATCCACCTGGGGACAGCCCTGAACAAGATCATAAAGGACCTGGTCATCAAATCGAAGAATATGTCCGGTTTCGACAGCATTTACGTGCCGGGCTGGGATTGCCACGGCCTGCCGATCGAGCATCAGGTCGACAAAGAGCTGGGAGACAGAAAACTGACCATGCCTCAGGGTGAAAAGAGGAGGTATTGCCGGGCCTATGCGGAGAAGTTCGTCAATATCCAGCGCGATCAGTTCAAGCGTCTGGGCGTCTTCGGCGATTGGGATAATCCTTACCTTACGATGTCGTACGATTATGAAGCGGTCACGGTGGAGGAATTCGCCAAGCTGATGCTGAAGGGAGATGTGTACAAGGGGAAAAAGCCGGTCTACTGGTGCGCTAACTGCAAGACGGCCCTGGCGGAGGCCGAGGTGGAATACGCCGACCATGAAACTCCTTCCATCTATGTGAAATTTTCCATGATCTCCGATATTGCCCAGATACGGCCTAAGTTGAAAGGAGAAAGGGTCAATGTGGTCATCTGGACGACTACGCCGTGGACGATTCCCGCAAACCTGGCGATTGCGGCGCATAAGGAGTTTATTTACGTTGCCGTGAGGGCGAAAGGAGAAGTGCTGATCCTCGCAAAGGAGCTGCTCGATTACTGCATGGAGGCATTCGGTTACAGGGACTACGAAATCCTGGACGAATTCCCCGGGGCCGTGCTGGAAGGTCTCAAGTGCAGGCATCCTTTCATTGACAGGGAAAGTGTAATGATTCTGGCACCTTTTGTGACCCTCGATGCAGGGACCGGGCTGGTCCATATAGCTCCCGGACACGGGCAGGAGGATTACGAGATCGGTCTCGAGTACGGGTTGGACAATTACGCCCCGGTCGATGAGAACGGCAGATTCACGCCTGATGTCGATTTTTTTGCGGGCGAATTCGTATTCGACGCCAATGAATCGGTTATCCGAAAATTGCAGGAAGTCGGGGCGCTGCTCGGCAGGGCCGACATGCAGCACTCGTACCCCCATTGCTGGCGCTGCAAGAGCCCGATCATCTTCAGGTCCACCGAGCAGTGGTTCATTTCCATGGAAAAGAACGGCCTGAGGCAGACGGCGCTTGAATCAATCGACCGTGTAACCTGGATTCCCTCGTGGGGGCGCGACAGGATCTATGGCATGGTCGAAAACAGGCCGGACTGGTGCATCTCGCGCCAGCGTCTGTGGGGAGTTCCCATTACCGTATTTTATTGTGAAAAATGCAATAACTATGTCGCGACGAAAGAGATACTTGACCATGTTGCGGCGCTGGTGAGGGAATTCAGCGCGGATGTCTGGTTTGAGCGGGAAGCTAAAGACCTGCTGCCCGCGGGCACAGCCTGCCCGCACTGCGGGGGTGATCAGTTCAAAAAGGAATCCAACATCCTCGATGTATGGTTCGATTCCGGAGTGAGCCATGCCGCTGTCCTGGAGAGGCGTCCCGGGCTCAGTTCTCCGGCAGATATGTATCTCGAAGGGAGCGATCAGCACCGAGGCTGGTTTCATTCCTCCCTTCTGGAATCTGTAGGGACCAGGGCGAGAGCGCCTTATAAGAGTGTCCTGACGCACGGGTTTGTCGTCGACGGCGAAGGCAAGAAGATGTCGAAGTCGGTTGGAAACGTGATCGATCCCCTGGAGATCATAGAAAAATACGGAGCGGAGATACTGCGGCTATGGGTTGCCGCGGAAGACTATACCGCGGACATCCGGATATCGAATGAGATTCTGGATCGGCTGATCGAGGCATATCGCAGAATCCGTAATACGAGCAGGTTCATTCTCGGCAATCTGTACGATTTCAACCCCGACAGGGATATGCTGCCCTACGGGGAATTGCAGGAGATTGACAGGTGGGCGCTCCACCGCCTGCAGGAGGTCATCCAGCGGGTCCGCAAGGCCTACGAGGATTTCGAATTCCATATCGTTTATTACACTCTTTACAATTTCTGCACCGTCGATTTGAGTGCCCTTTATCTTGACGTCTCCAAAGATCGTCTTTACACATCACGGGCTCAGTCGTCCCAGAGGAGATCTGCCCAGACGGCGATGTACACGATCCTCGATTCCATGGTGCGTCTGCTGGCCCCGATCATTACTTTTTCTGCGGAAGAGATATGGGCCGCCTTGCCGCCCCGAGAAGAGAGGCAGGCCAGTGTGCACCTGACGCAGTTTCCCGAGGTCCGCAGGGACTACATGGATGCATCCCTGATGGAGAAATGGAAGACGCTGATCGCGGTCAAAGGGGAGATTTCGAAAGCGATAGAAGCCGCGAGGAAAAACAAGATGGTGGGCCATTCTCTCGATGCCCTCGTGGAAATTTCCGCGCCTGCAAAGCTTCGGAAACTGCTGCAAGACAATCTTGATCAGATCAAGACCCTGAACATTGTTTCCATGGTTCGTATAGTCGACAGGGTATCCGGAGAAACTTATAAGAGCGGGGAACTGGAAGGGTTGACCATCGGCGTTTCGAAGGCTGGCGGCAAAAAATGCCAGCGCTGCTGGATGATCAGCGAAACGGTGGGCTCTGATCCAGGACACCCGGATATTTGCGGGCGGTGCGTCGAAAATCTGGCTCATGAGAAATAGCCAATAAAGCTGCCGATGTATCTTCACAATAACTCTTATACATCAGGAGATATGCCTTGAAGAAATCCTACCTCATTTTTTTTATCACTGCGATTGCGGTGCTGATCCTTGATCAATTGACCAAATTCTATGTGGATTCTTACATGTTCATTCATGAATCCATCCCCGTCATCAGCGGGCTTTTCAGCATCACTTACGTTCGCAATCCGGGTGCGGCATTCGGCTTTCTCGCCAGCATGGGACCCCTTTTCCGGTCAGTATTTTTCATCACGGTGTCGGCGGGGGCGATTGTCCTGATCTTTTATTACATAAGGAAGAGTCAGGCGGGAGAGGATATTCTGACTTTTTCCCTGTCGCTTATAATGGGCGGGGCGGGCGGCAACCTGATCGACCGCGTGCGCTTCGGAGAAGTGATCGATTTCCTTGACGTCTATATCGGATCGCATCACTGGCCGGCCTTCAATATCGCGGATTCGGCCATTTCAGCAGGTGCCATACTCCTCATTTTGGAGATGATAAGGAGAAGAAAAGAACGAGGCAGGTAACTGTTACTTCCTTTCAATTATCACATCCAGATACCTCTTTCCCCAGGCCATGCAATCCTTGTTGCTGGGGAAGAATATATCTATATGGTCCCCCTTGATGGCGCTGCCCGTATCATGTACTTCTCCCCATCCGTAACCCGGGATATACATGCGGGTGCCGTAGGGATATCTCGTGATATCCGCGGCAATGGTCCCTTTCCTGGCTTTTGTGCCGTCCGAGGTTACACCCACCTGCTTTCTTTTACCTTCATTGGGGCCGTAAGCGTAGACCGGCGGAAGAAGGAGACATCCGTATTTATATTTCCAGCCGGTCGATTTCTGTCCGGCATCGTATGCGGTAACAAGCATTTTCCGGACCTCCTTGCGGGGCCCCTTTGCTTTCGGAAGCGTGGAGCAGGCATTCAGCAGGATTGAAGAGAGCAGGAAGACAAGGGCCAGGGGAAGGGCATGCGGGCGATATCTTGTAACGGAAGAAGGGTTGTGATGCATAGCTTTCCTGTTCAAGATATTTAAACTTCAGCTTCGCTGCTTTTCCTCTCTCGTGTTTTCGTTACATATTAGGTTTGTACATATGAGTCAAATATTTTTCAAAGAAAGAAAAAGGCATCGGGTCGGGGGTCCCCAACCGCGATGCCTTTTCAAATAAATCCTGAACACCACAGGGAGTGGTGCCAGTTACTCATTTATCGGGACTCAGGCTCAATCCCGGAATCTCTCTTCGATCGCCCGTCTGAGATGCCAGAGATAGCGTGCAATCGAGCCTGCGTGGGAGCAGAAGCGTCTTCCGTTTCGCCTGTACGCGCCGCACGTGCAGTCCACCGTGTCCTGCGCCGGATCGTAGGATACCGTATGATACACTCCCTGACCGGCAGAGGCTATGCGCCAGCGGTTTGCACTCAGGCCCGAAAGGATCGTCTCCTCGTCCTGCATCCCGCGCACGGGCCGGGAACACAGGTTATGCACGGTATGACCGGCCCGCTGCGGATCAAATGCAGTCAGGGGCCGGTTCGGCCTGCGGGTGTAATTTCGGAGGGCATCGGTCCGTAATTCATTTTCAACGAAGGGCATCAGGAGCTCGGCTCCGCTTCGTTGAAATGCCTGCAGCGCGATCCGGTTCTTATGCCAGTGCCATTGCCCGCGGTACCTGTGGATGGCCCAATTACGGGCATTCATGACCGGCTGTATCGACATTCCTTCCGGCATACCGATCGCGTCAAGAAATTCTTCGATTGTCCGGCATCTTACAAAATCTTCCGGCTTTCTGCCCCGATGCCATACGGAATCCGTGAGTTTCAGCATGCAGATCGCCCAGTTTTTTACTTTCTCGTATTGGGCGGTCCCGGCGGCGGAGCGTATTTCCACCGTTCCGTACCGGCGCAATGCTGCGTAATTGAGACTGTGATATCTGTCGTAATCGGGGAGACTGCGCGGTCCATTCGAAATGCACCTGCGCACAATATCCGCGCGGATTTCTCTGCAAAATGCGCCCCCCGTACTGACATGTCCGTACCTGTCCCTGTAGGGGGCCTCGCGGCGTGAAGGGGAAATCAGCCCCCATATAAATCTCCTCTCGATGATGTACCAGACTTGCATAAGCCGCACCAGCGCCTCATCGGGAATACCGCCGGCATTGATGTGGATATGATAACCGCAGGTCTCATTGACCCCCCCTCCTATTTCTTTCAGCAGCCGCAGTACTGTCTCGATTTGTTTGAATCCCTCCTCACCGTAGAGGGGAGGGCTGACGATTTCCTGCGGGCAGTAATCCGGATTCGGGTGGTCATGCACGCTCGCATCAGTTGTGAGCTTCCATGCTCTGGAGAGATGGTGATTATAGAACTGCCTTTCCATCTCTATCCCCTCATCGCGGACCCGCTCCATCAGGGTCACCTGTCCTCCGTTGCTGGAATTGTAAAAACACTCCAACTCCACTCCGAAGACGGTTCTCGGGATGACGGAAACCGTTCCGTGCCGTCTCATAATGGCTTCATATTCGTGGATGGAGACACCCAGCCTGGCCAGCGCGTCGGCCAGGAGAAAGTGTGCCTGGTTTGTACTTAACCGCTCATGAACGCGCACTCCCAGGGGTTTCATCAGGACTGCCTGTTTCAGTGAGGGCCCGATGATTCCCCCGTGCTTGTCTTTCCAGGAGTTGAACCGCTCGACAGCCTGCCTCAGAAGATGCCTTTTCAGGTAAAGCATGTGGCTGCAGCTTCCGAAGGGCAGACCGGGCTGAAGATCACTCTGCTCTTCGAATTCCGGACAATTGCAATTCAGTGCTCCGTCGACGGGGTTCTGAGTGATGATGTATTCTTTCAGAAGGCCATCGGATGGAACCCTGGCAATTTCCCTTCTTCCATTGTAAACGCCGGTTGAAGTATTTTCTTCAAAGTCTCCGCAGGAGCAGACAGAACTGACCTGTTCGAGTATTCGGCCGCATACGCGGCAGAATCGGCCCGGGTATTTCCGAGCGTTACTGACATTATCAAGGTCTTGGCGCATGACGATATCTCCTTTCCGGGCACAAAAACCCGGAAAGGGAGATATCTCCCCGGCCGGGTCCGTGCCATGTCAACTGGACTGCCCGGCCTCGCCGGATGGATTTTTACAGATGGTGTTAACTCTTCATCGTCTTCTTAAACGCGATACTCAGCATGTAAGATACTGCTGAACAGCCGGATAGACCCTTCTTCCGGGAATTCCCTTCCGTTTGGGGCAAAAGTACTTTTTCCGGCCCGGGCGTCTTTTCATCCTTTTGCCTCCAGGAATTTAAGGAGATTCTCGCCGAAAAACCGCTGACTCTGCTCGAAGAGGTTGCGGCGTTCGGGCTTGTTCTTCCTTTTATAGGGGCAAGCTGATCCGGGTTAGTGTGTGATTTTGGTTCCGAGTACATGGTCTTTCTCCTTTCTTTTTTTCCGGCAGAGGAAGACCATGCCCCGGAGGGGAGGCCGATCCCCTTCCGGGAGGTTAATAAGCAGCTCACTTTCGCGCAGGACAAAGGGCCGAGAGACTCCTTTCGCCCTTGCCTTTAGCCTGTAATTTTGAACAGCCAAGACAGCATCTTTCAACAAACATGAACCGACAAATCTTGTCATTACAGACAAGGTCGTTTCGCGACACCTGGATTCAGAATCCGAAGGGGATTCAGTTGCCTGGAGTTTTCAGCGAAGATGTATTGGCCCGGATCCGCACTTTCCGTACGGATAATTTCCGGGAACGAAAAAGTACGGGCGGAAAAAAGGACAGATACAAAAAGGGTATCGATCCTCCGTGAAGTGAAAGACTGGATGGATGTTTCGCCGGTTCATGTGGTCTTACATGAACGCCTGTACAGGATGCGCTCTTCCTGTCATTTTTGCAATGGGCGCTCTGTCCATTACAATACGCCGCTTCCGTCCGCGTAAAAAAACGGATGAAAACTGAAGAAGTCGGTTTATGTCAGTCCATATATAAAAGCGCAGGCTATGTACCTTAAATCGGAATCGAAGTCAAAGGAAAATTTCTC
>JBHGBI010000046.1:0-13503 GCA_041946925.1 Syntrophales bacterium
GAAATTACCTTCAGGGTTTTGTCCTTCCAGTTCTGGTTTAGCATATCCGAGATGCCATACATGATGCGGTTGGCACTCGCCTCATTGGTAAAGAAGTTATTCATGGGCCTCGTTTGCCGCCGCACTTCGCGGAAGGCCCTCTCCAGAATATTAGTCGTCCGAATGGACTTCCAGAGTTCGTGTCCGCCAGCTGAAAAGAGAGAATGTCTTTATCCTGTTCCTTCTCAGCCTCCTTCCGGTGGATGGCAAAGGCGCAGAGCATGACCTTCTTCTCGATGCCGATCTCACGGACCTTATGGCTGATGCCGTCTGGAAAGAGAAACTCGACGGTGTCCTCAATCGGCTTATCCTTGAACCGGGAGAGTTCCTCATCCAGCGACGGTTGGAGGGGGTGTTACACCGGCATGGCCAACTTCGGCCTCTCCCCCGCCACCCTCAGGCAAGAACTTGCTTGATCACGTGTTTCAAGGCAGATTTTCAAGCTGGATGGGTTTGGAAGGCGGTCTTGCCGCATAATTTCAGAGCATACAATAGAAGTGGATCGATCAGCGTCGGCAGTTCAATCAACCAGAAAAGGAGGGAGGAGTATGGAGATTATCAAGGGTTTTCCGTCGACGTCGCAGGATGATTACCAGCTGAACATGATTAACATTATCAAGCATGGCGCGCGAAATTTCGGCAAGCAGCAGATCGTCACGAGAAAAGCAGGAGGCATGTTTCGATACACTTATAGGGATGCCTACATGAGGATCAAGAGGCTTGCCAATGCCCTCTACAGCCTGGGGGTCAAGATCGGCGATCGTGTCGGGGTGCTTGAGTGGAACACCTACCGATACTACGAGATGGATTTCGGCATTCCGGGAGCCGGTGCGGTCCTTCTTCAGATGAACCTGAGGCTGTCGCCGCCGGAACTGAGTTTCGTCGTGAATCACGCAGGGGCATCTTTCATTTTCGTGGACGAGACGCTGCTCCCCATCGCGGAGGCTATCGCTCCCCTCTGCAAGACGGTGAAGGGCTGGGTGATTCTCACGGATAGAAAGCTGGGCGATGTCAAAACGAAGCTGAGCCCGGTATTCAGTTATGAAGAGATCCTGGCCGCGGCGAAAGAGGATATTGAATGGCCGAATCTCGACGAGCGATCCGCCTACGCCGCCTGTTACACCACCGGAACGACGGGAAACCCCAAGGGGGTCTATTATTCCCACCGGGATGTTTATCTCCACTCCGCGGCCATTGCTATGAACACGGAACTGACATATCGGGATTGCTTCTTCCAGGTTGTCCCCATGTTCCACGCCATGGGCTGGGGCACGCCCCAGGCGGCAACGATGGCGGGTTCGAAGCTTCTGCTCCCGGGCAGATACACGGCCGATGATCTGGGGCCGCTTGTGGAGCTCATGGTCAGTGAGAAAGTGACTGTCGGTGACGGTGCCCCCGCCATCTTCATGCCCATGCTCGAATACATCCGGAAAATGAGCGTGAAGCCGGACTTCAAGGGTGCACGTTTCCTCTCCGGGGCCACGGAACCTCCCGTGGCGCTGATGAAGGGGCTGTACGACATGACCGGCGCCGAGATCATTCATGCCTACGGGGCGACGGAAACGACGCCGCTGGTGACCATCAACCGGCTGAAACCCTGGCTGGATGAGGTATTTACAGAAGAGCAGAAATGGGATATCAAGCGCAAGCAGGGTTACGCTGTAGTGGGGCTCGATGTGAAAATCGTGGACCCCGAGGGCAAGGAGCTTCCCTGGGATGGGAAATCGGCAGGAGAGATCCTGATCAGGGGTCCATGGATAACGGCCAGTTACTACAATGCTCCCGGAACGGAATCTCAGTTCACGGAAGACGGATACTGGAAAAGCGGCGATGCGGGTACAATCGATGAGGAAGGCTACATCAAAATAACCGACCGGGTGAAAGACCTGATCAAGAGCGGCGGTGAATGGATTTCATCCGTTGACATGGAAAATGATCTCGTGTCGCACCCGGCCGTCCTCGAGGCCGCCGTGACCGGAGTCGCACATCCCAAGTGGGAGGAAAGGCCGATCGCTCTGGTGGTTCTCCGTGCGGAGCACAAGGGGAAGGTTTCGAAGGATGATATCCTGGCCCACCTGAGCAGCAAAAAGTTTGCCAAGTGGCAGCTCCCCGAGGCTGTGCTCTTCGTGGACGCCATCCCCAGAACCAGCGTCGGAAAGATAGACAAAAAGGTCATAAGAGAACAGTACAAGGATATTTACATGGGAAGCAAGTAAAGGTGTGAACCGGAAAGAAAGGGGGCGTTGTCGCCGGGCCGCCCCTTTCTTTATTGATAGACCGAACCGGCGCGACTGTCCGATTTTTCGTCCACCATCAGCAACGATTCGGGGATAAGATAGCTTCTCATCCGGGAAGAGGCATAAACCAGCATAGCAACCCAGACACACAGGATAGTTTTTCCACGCAAATGGCTCTTGAAGACCGCCTGTAATAAAACCAGGTTTACATAGTGATTACAGATGAGAGCGTTTGTTCGGAACTTGTTTAAACTTATGGGAATAAAATAAAGAGAAAGGAGAATAAAATTGAAACTTAAAGACACGAGAGCACTGGTCACGGGAGGAGCATCGGGATTGGGAGAGGCATGTATTCGTATGATTGTGGCAGCGGGCGGAAAGGCGGCAATCCTGGACCTGCAGGCCGACAGGGCTGAAAAGCTCGTGAAGGAACTTGGTTCCAGCGTCATCTTCTGCAGCACGGATGTAACAAAGGAGGAGAGTGTCCAAGCTGCTGTGGACAAGGCAGCAGCGGCCTTCGGTTTGGTGAATGTCGTGATCAATTGCGCCGGCGTGGGCGATCCTGGAAAGGTCCTCTCCAAAAAGGGTCCCATGCCGCTTTCCTTTTTCAATCGCGTGGTGCAGATCAATCTTGTGGGTACATTCAACGTGATCCGCCTTGCCCTGGAGAAGATGGTCAGAAATACTCCTAATGAAGACGGTGAGAAGGGAGTGATTATCAATACGGCGTCTGCGGCGGCCTTTGACGGCCAGATCGGCCAGCCCGCCTATTCGGCCTCGAAGGCGGGTGTTGTCGGTATGACTCTTCCCATAGCACGTGAGTGCGCCGACTACGGTGTACGGGTCATGACGATTGCTCCGGGGCTTTTTAACACACCCATGCTGGCGGTTCTTCCCGAGCAGGCGCGGGTCGCTCTTGGCAAGATGGTTCCTTTTCCACAGCGACTTGGACATCCCGAGGAGTATGCGATGCTTGCAGCTCACATCATAGAAAACCCAATGCTGAATGGCGAAGTTATTCGCTTGGACGGCGCTATTCGGATGGCGGCGAAGTAAAGATGGAAGTTAAGGGTTATTCTGATTTTTTATTATATCATTCTAATCCGCCGGAGGCGGAAAATAATCTCTTTTTTAAATTTAAAATTTGATTGTTGCTTTTGGCTGATCGCTGAATAAGGAGAAATGAAGATGGAAAACAAAAATGACATTGTCATCGTGAGTGCCGTTCGTACTCCATTCAGTAAGTTTGACTCCCTGATGGCGGATATTCCGTCCATCGATCTGGGGGTCATCGTTATGAAGGAGGCAATAAAAAGAGTGGACATCAAACCCGAAGAAGTGGACGAGGTGGAATACGGAAGCTGCATGCCCGCCGAAGTGGCTTTGGAACTGGATGTACCGGGCAGACAGGCAACGCTTCTCGCCGGCTTCCCAGCTGAAAACATTTCCCTATCCCTGGATCGTGCATGCTGCACGTCTCTTACCACTCTTCGCTTAGGGGTTATGGCCATTAAGGCGGGAGAAGCTCGTATTGTACTTTCCGTTGGGTCCGAAAACATGCCTCGGATGCCCCATCTCGCACCCGGGTTGCGAAAGGGCAAGAGGCTCGGACCGATTCAACTGATCGACAATCTCTATGAACTCGGATATTCCGCCAAGGGATTCAGGCCCGTTGCCGTGGACGCAGGAGAGGTAGCCCTGGAATATGGCGTTACCCGCGAGATGCAGGATGCGTGGGCGCTTGGAAGCCAGGAGAAGTATGCCAGGGCCTTGGCCGAGGGAAAGTTCAAGGTGGGCGAGGAGATTATTCCGGTGGTGATTCCGCAGAAAAAGGGTAATCCGATCGTGATCGAGAGAGACGAGTCTCCGAGGAAAACCAGCCTTGAAGCACTCTCCAAACTGAAGACCGTGTACGGGAGCCCCACTGTGACTGCCGGAAACGCACCCCCCATAAGTGCTGGCGCGTCGGCGATCCTCATCATGACCCGTAAGGAGGCCGAGAGGCGCGGCATCAAGCCGCTTGCCACAATCGTCGCCATAGTGGCCTCGGCAACGAAGCCCCGTGGGATCGCCTACATTCCGGCTTATACGATTCAAAAGGCGCTTGATAGGGCGGGCCTCACGATTGATCAAATGGATATAATAGAAATCAACGAGGCCTTTGCTGCAATGCCCCTCGTTTCAACAAAGATTCTCGCCGATGGGGATGAAAAAAAATGGAAGGAGCTTCAGACCAAGACTAATGTGAATGGCGGGGCCATTGCAATAGGGCATCCCGTGGGAGCAAGTGCCGGGCGGATAACGATGGCCATAGCTTATGAGCTCCGGCGGCGAGGAGGAGGCTACGGAGTGGCTTCTATATGCGGCGGGCTCGCCCAGGGCGAGGCCGTTATCTTAAAGGTGTGAAGGAGGAAGAGGATGGCTTACAATACGATTATTTATGAAAAAAGTGAAGGAATCGGAACCATAACCCTCAACCGGCCCAGGAGCATGAACGCCCTAAGCAGTGAGCTCTTTCGTGAAATGGCCGAGGTGCTGGGTCAGATTTCCGCTGACCCGGAAGTGCGGGTGGTTATCCTTACGGGGAGCGAGAAATTTTTCGCTGCGGGGGCGGACATAACCGAAATCCGTAACATCTCGAGCGCTGTTGAGGCCCATGCTTTCATTAGAGGCGCCCATGCGGTCTTCAATGGACTAGAGGATTTGGAAAAGCCTGTGATCGCGGCCATCAGCGGTCTTGCCCTCGGCGGTGGGTGTGAACTTCTTCTTGCCTGTGACATCCGGATCTGTGCCGAAAACGCCGTATTCGGCCAGCCAGAGATCAAGATAGGCGTTATCCCGGGGGCTGGCGGCACCCAGCGTCTCCCCAGGACCATCGGGGTAACAAAAGCCAAAGAGCTCCTGTACACCGGTGATACGATGGATGCCGGAGAAGCCCTGAGGGTCGGTCTGGTTTGCAGGGTGGTTCCCGTGGGGAAAGTCCTCGAAGAGGCCCGGGCCATCGCCAAAAAGATCGCACAACAGCCCGGAGTGGCTCTCCGGGTGACGAAAGACGTCGTGAACACCGGGCTCAGCCTTGACCTCAAATCCGCCCTGGCGTATGAGGCGCGATGCTTTGAAATGCTCTTCGATACAGAAGATCAGAAAGAAGGCATGGCTGCTTTTGTAGAGAAGAGAAAGCCGAATTTTAAGGGCAGGTGAACCGCGGAATAAACCTGCTGCGTGCAGTGTGAAGCGGAATGCATGCAGCCGCCAATTTTTCAGGAGAATAAACGATGGATTTTAGACTGAGTGAAGAACATCAGATGATCCGGGATATGACCCGGAAGTTTGTAGACGAGGTAGTGGAGCCCCGCGCCGAAGAACTCGAGGCCACGGGTGAATATCCTTACGACATTATGGACCAGATGTCGGAGCTCGGCATGATGGGCATTCCTTTCCCGGCCGATGTCGGCGGAAGCGGCGGTGACTGGGTGGGCATGCACCTGTGCATAGAGGAGATATCCAGGGGGGATGCGACGCTTGGAGCGCTTTTGGATGTGACGACGAGTGTCGTCGCTCAGGAGCTTTACGTCTTCGGCACCGATGAACAGAAGCAGAAGTGGCTCATCCCCATGGTCCGGGGAAAAGAGATTGGAGCCTTCGGCCTCACCGAGCCGGGGGCGGGCTCCGATGCCGGGGCGACTAAGACGAGTGCGGTCAGAGACGGTGACACCTGGGTGATAAACGGGACGAAACAGTTCATCACCAACATCGGGCTGAAGAATGCATCGCTGGTAATCATCACGGCGAGGACAAAAGCCGAAAAACCAGGCGAAAAGGACCAGATCAACACGTTCATCGTGCCCAAAGGAGTGCCTGGGTTCAGCTTGGGCAAAAAGTATGACAAGATGGCATGGAGGCATTCGGCCACCCACGAGTGCATTTTCGAAGACTGTCGTATCCCCGTCAACAATTTTCTCGGGAAAGAAGGAAGGGGATTTGCGCAGCACTTGACTGTTCTGGAGACTGGAAGGATCAGCATTGCAGCAATGAGCGTGGGGATCGCCCAGGCATGTTTGGAGAAATCTCTGAAGTACGCGAAGGAGAGGGTCCAGTTCGGAAAGCCAATCTACAGCTTCCAGGCCGTATCCTTCAAGCTGGCTGACATGGCGATGCATATTGAATTAGCCCGGAACATGTATCTCAAGGCGGCATGGCTCAAGGATGCACGGCTACCCCATACGCTGGAAGCAGCTTACGCAAAGCTCTTCGCGTCAGAGATGGTTGAGAAGGCTGCCAGCGACGCCTACCAGATTCACGGGGGTTATGGCTTTATGAACGAGTATGCAGTATCGCGTTATTACAAAGGATGCAAAATACTGCAGATCGTAGAAGGAACCTCCGAAGTGCAGAGGATGGTGATAAGTCGGTTGTTGTAGGGAAGCGCTTGTCATTGGGAAGAAATTCAATAGGAACTGAAAAGGAGGACATTATGAGAACCTATACAGACTGGAAGGACGAATATCAGAAGAAGCTGATGAGCGCCGAGAATGCCGTGAAAAAGATAAAATCGGGGGACGTCATAGGATTCGGACTGGCTCTGGGAAGTCCCACATCACATCTGATCGATGCGCTATGCGCCCGCGCGGAAGAGCTCAGGGGTGTGAGAATCATCGACGGAGTGCCAATCCGTCCGCTCAAAATTTATGATGTGGATTTCATGCTGAGCGTAAAAGAATCCTTTACTTACAGTACGCTTCTCTATAACCCGTTGAATCGAAAGCTCGCCCAGACGAAAGCTGTCGACTACCAGACGGTCCAGAGTTCCGACGCTGGACCCAGGTTGTATTCTATCTGTGATGTGGCAATGGTCTCAGTCTGCAAACCAGAAGCGAACATGGTCAACCTTGGCCTGACCAACTTCTACTCTCCCGAGCTGATCAAAGGAGCGAAGCTTGTCATCGCGGAGGTGAACGACCAGATGCCGATGGTCTACGGAGATAACTGGCTACCCCTTTCTGAGTTTGACTGCTTTGTCGAACATTCGAGTCCTATTCCTGAATTCAAGAGAAAGGGCGAACCATCTGAGGTGGAGTTCGCTATTGCCCAGAATGTGGCCTCCCTCATTCGCGACGGGGATTGTATCCAGATGGGCGTCGGGACACTTCCCGAGGCAATTGTCAGGCTTCTGAAGGATAAGGGGAAAAAAGATCTGGGGGTGCATACCGAAATGTTTCCTATGGGGCTTCCAGATCTGGTCCGCGAGGGCATTGTCACAAACAAGCTGAAAAGAATTCACACCGGTAAAACCGTTGCCAGCTTCTGTATGGGCGACCAGGACATGTATAATTTTGTGACAAGAAATCCGGATTGTGTGTTTTTCCCCACATCTTATACAAATGCTCCGCATATACTCAGGGAAATAGACAACCTGGTAGCAATCAATATGGATCTTGAAGTCGATTTTTCCGGTCAGTTGAATTCCGAGCGGGTTGATTCTCGATGGGTTGGAGCAACTGGCGGGCAGCTCGATTTTGTCATCGGGGCCGCATGGTCGAAGGGGGGGCGGGCTATTAATGTTCTACCATCGACCCGTACCCTTAAGTCCGGGAAAAAGGTTTCGACAATTGTCCCCAGGCTTTCACCAGCGGGAACTGTCATCGTTCCCCACATGTACAGCCAGTTCGTCGTGACGGAATACGGAATAGCAGATTTATGGCATAAATCCATGCGCCAGAGGGCTGATGCTCTGATCGCCATCGCTCATCCGGATTTCAGGGACGAGTTGAAAGAGGAGGCCAAGAAACTTCTCTACTAAAACCCTCATGCCCGGGCCGTGCGCCACGTAGCATGGGAAAAGGTTGTTTTTTAATAGCTCTTTGGCATTAACTCCTTCAAGAAAGGAAGCGGGTCGATTTCTTATCTCAAGAGCGCGTTCGACGGCCATCTGCGCCTTCCGATCATGCGAGTGTTCATCATAGCTGATGCCGGATACGAAAGACAGAACGGCTTTGGCAGAGTCTAACATGTCCCACAAGATAGGCCTTGTCGCGATCGCGATCTTCAGGATGCATAGACGACCTTTCTTGATTCAAGAATTGCCTCCCGGCGGTAGGGGTTGCGCAGTGCTTCTTTCTTGACCAGATCGACATTTCTACCGAATATCTCTTTCAATTCATCAGCCATATCGATGAGATCGAACAAGTCCCAGGAAGCGTCCCTGGAGAAACTTATGAGAATATCTATGTCGCTCTCCGGGCCGAAATCCTCCCGCGTTGCGGAACCGAATAGGGATAGTTCTCTGACCTTTCGGTTCCTGCAAAAACCGGCGATACGCCTTTGCGGTATCTTAATGGCGAATCCCCGCCGCCTTGCAAGGTCCTGATATGAATTCTTGAGCTTTTCGTAACCTAAAATCTTCCGCAAAAGCCTCGTCCGTCCTCTTTCTTTTCTCGATATATTTTTTCAGATCACTCATGCTCTTCTTATCCGTTCCTAAATGGTTTATTGCTTTTCAGGCACTCTCCTGTTACCCACCGTTGAATCTTCTTGACTTATTATTGAATGAAACTATATAGGATGAAGGTGTTTTGAGAGGATGCCTATGAAGTCCAGAAAATATTTTCTCTTGATCACGTCCGTTTTGCTTTTCTTGACGGCCTGTGCTCCCCAGGTGGTCAAAATCAGGGTGACGGGTCTTGTGCCGGCCCGGTTTCATGAGGCCACGAAAATCAAGGAAATTGCCGTCTTGCCCTTTGATGGACCCGAGGGGATGGGCTTCTCTTCGGAACTGGAGGCCCTGCTGACAAACGCAGCGATCGGCGAAAAACCCTATTTTACCATCGTTGATCGGGTGAGGCTGAGCCAGGTGATCAGTGAAATGAAACTCTCCCACAGCGCCCTGGCCAATCCCGATACAGCCGCCAGCATCGGCAAGCTTGTCGGGACCAAAGGAATCTATACGGGAGTGGTCACGTCGAGAAATATAAGCGGCGCCCCTTACCAGGAAAACCGCTATTACATGGAATGCGGCGCCTATAACTATGTCAAGGGCCCTTACAATACCCAGATCCCGATCTGCGTCAACTGGATCAGAAAGTTTTACACCGTCTCCTGCGCCCGGAACACGGCATCCTTTTCCTTTACCGTCAAACTGGTCGACGTGGAAACGGCCCGGGTGGTTTATGCCAACGATTTCTCCGCCAATGAGGCGGACCAGGCCTGCACGGATCAGCGGGCGGTGACGGGCGGTGCGGAACTTCTCAGACGGGCGAAGGACAAGGTCAAAATAGCCTTCCGGGGTGACGTGGCGCCTTTCTACATTGCCACAAACGTCGAACTGATGCAGTCCACAGAAGGCATCAAATCATCGGAGGCGGAAAATAAGCTCAAGCAGGGCATGGAATACGCCAAGGCCAACCGCATGGACCGGGCATGTGAATTCTGGGGCGAGGCCAAGGACCTTGAACCCCAGGCGCCTTCGCTGCTTTACAACCTCGGGATATGTTCCGAGGTCAACGGGGATCTCGACCAGGCCCTCCGCTTGTTCAACCTTTCCGACAGGGCCTACGGCAAACCCGACCCCAAGATAACCGCCGCCATTTACAGAGTAACGGGCGCCATCCAGAAGCAGAAGAAGCTCAAGGAACAGGTCACCCGCTAAGCATAAAACAGCCATCCCTATTTACCCCATCTGACCGGCTCCGGTGTTTGAACTTAGCAATATCAAATATTTATGGCGGAAGTGCATGGGAATCGAACCCATCTGAGCTCGCGTCCCTATTGAGTTTCCGGCCATTTTATTCCAGGGAATATCAGGATACTTCTTACGAATTGCCGTGGGGATGCGTTTAGTGGCTTGCCGCTATTCAATCCGATCCAGAGAAATATTACTCATGCTAAAGGTGCAACCTCCACTTCCTGATATAAAAACCGCCTTCTCTTCTTTTCCTGCCTTCCATAAGTCAACAATTTTTTCGTAATAGGCATTCATTTCTTTTCATGAGCCTTCCTCGAAAATCGGCGCCCGCAGCTTCAGCCATGGTCGCAATCCCTTCTTCAATCAGGTCGATTCTTTCATATACAACGGAGGGAAGAGCATCGTGCGCAAAGAGAGTTCATTAGCACACAGAGAGACATGGGAAGCTATGCGAGAAAAATGCACAAGAGCAAAAAAGAAACTCCCGAACGGTAATTATCTTGATATCTGCCGTTCAGCATATGATTACCCTGTACGGATATATCGCTATGCTCAGCCGTATAAAACAAACAACGACTTGTACAGGTTCTGGTGAACAATGAAAATCGACAAGATCATAAACAAGCTTAAGAAGGGGCAGACAATAGATGTAATCTGGCTCGATGCATTTTCATCAACGAACGTTGGGTGGAAAACAAGCAACGATGAAATAGTAAAGGTCATGCCCATAAGTTCACTAGGCCGCTTCTGGTCTGTCGATGCCGAGTACTTGATGCTTGTTGCATGTCTTTCAATTCATCCAGAAGTTGAAACCATATATAGTCGTGAACTAAAGATACCACTTGGGTGTATAAAAGAATTACACGTAATGATGAGAAAGGAAAGAAACAAAAATGTGGCCGCTCGTAAAAATCGTTCTGTCTGATGCACGGCACATTGTCATTGTTGTGCTCGTCGTAATCACGCTTTGTACAGGTACAATTGCTGTATATGAAAAGTATCAGAGTATAAACAAGAGCAACAAGATCACAAAACTCGAAGACACAGTTGTGTTGAATGATAAGATAATACGCAGTCAGGCGGACAAGATCGAAATCTATGAGAACAATAGACGTCAGATACAGGATCACATGACGCGTATCGAACAATTGAACCAGGAAAATAAAAAGATGCTTGAACGCATAAGCACATTGAGAGGGGAAACGAAGAATGAAAAAATCAGTCAGGAGTTTATTGACGCTGTTAATGCTGTTGTTGATGATTTCAATAGCAGGGTGCGCGTCGAGAGCAATAGTGTGCCCCGAACAGGTACCGATTTATTGCCCGATGCCACAGGAGCCGATAATCACAAAGCTGGCAAGTAGACCTATCTTGACTGATGGACAGCTTGATGCGGCTCAGTTAGCTGATGTAATCAACATCATGAATGCCTATACGGAATATGCAAAGGGGTTAGAAAGCACGATAAAGTGCTATAGAGATTCACAACGAAGTAAATAAGGTGGGTTTGCTTGGCGGGGTGTTTTACTCCTTTCTACTCGTCAAGAACAGTGGGGTGACAATGATGCCACCCCACTAAACATCTTCAGTTACACTCAGATCGCATTTTCAATCGCTGTTCTGCTTTCTTTCATAAGCTCTTCTAGTGTGGCATTATTTTTTCCCCCTTCTTCTTTTCTGGTTGTGTCATGCTAGACCTCACTTTAGTCAATCTCCCAGCCTGAGTCAAACATTTCATCTATGCTCTTGAATTTCAGGATTGGGGCTCGTCTTATTTCATTCCGTGGTGCGAAGATGTTTGCGCGATAGATTGTAATCTCGCCGTCCTTACTGTCTTCAGCGAAGATAACACCGACATCATAGCGATCCTTCAGTATGGTACGTTTGATAACTGGAAGCATCGGATATCGAGGCCATTTTGCCTTGTTCAGAAAAAATGCTTTCTGATCGAATCTTGATTGTTCATTCATTACATTCACCTCTCTTTTTGTTTTTACTTGCCTCCATTTATCGTCGCAATCCCTTCTTCAATCAGGTCAATTCTTTCCGTGACCATCCTCCCATGGCCTGGATCACGGGGCATTGATCTGTTCCTTGCCTTTGCGAGTCGTGATGATGTGGATGGCGTCCACCTTACGGTCCTGTTGATGAAGGGCGAAAAGAATTTCCGTTATTACCTGGGGACTAAGCCCGACGACTGCGAGAAGGATGTTTTTCATAAATAAACCTTAGACACAAAGTTGACAGGCACAAAAAAGCAAAGGCACAGAGTTATTTGATTTTGGAAATCAGGTTGCTTAGCACCCGTTCGATTTCTCTGCTCGCTTCGAAACAAGATTCAAAATCCGAGGTTGAAATATAATTCAAATTTAGCGCAATCTGTAGCTGAGTTTGCAACGTATCTGCCCTGTTAGTTAGTCCATGGCTTTCCTCGCGAGGAAAATCGACGGCGAATCTGTACGCATCGGTTACCATATTCATCGCCTTTTGCCACGACCAGTTCCCGATAGGTCTTCATTCTTTGTGCCTCTGTACCTGTTTACTTCGTGGCTGCAATGGAAATCTTCCCCAAACCGAAGGTTGTCTGCTTTCCAAGGTGGGCTTTTTCGCAAAACCGGATGAGGGGTAGAAATTCTCCAAGATTTCCTCTGTAGGTGATGCTTCCGACAAGGCCGCCCATCAGCATGGCCTGTTCCTGCCGGTTGGAATATCTTTTCCAATCGAACCACCTGAGGGAAGAGGCTTCTGTGTCAATGTGTTTTGCCCTGTCTACAAGTCCCCTGTAATCGAGCGGCGGCTCCCCCTCACCGTGATATTCGTAAAGAGACGAGATGCGCCTCAACAAGGCCCTGACAAGGACATGGAAGGGTAATTCCGCCTTGAGGCCGTTCTGGTATTTCAGACGCAAAGGGGTGACCAGCTTCAGTTCGATTCTCTCCGTCCCGGCGTCTTGCTGTCCTGAGAGGGTTTCCAATTCCAGGCCCGGGCAGGGAGGGATCTCCCGGAGCTTTCCGTCTTGCCGCGAGTAAACAATTCGATCCCCGGCGCGTACGCATTCCAGCTTGAACTTACCGCGTCCGCCGTTGATGCGCCCACCGATTCCGGTGCCGCCGATCTGATTGAAGGCATAGACGAAGTAGGGGATGTAATCGTTGGCCTTGCCGAAAAGAATAAGGCTGAACTCAAATAGGGCGCCTCGCATGAGCATGGTTTCTTTACTCAAGGGGGCTCGATGACATAAGGAAGGGGCGGAGAGGCGATTCTTCTCCTGCCGTGCCGAGGACTGACGCCGTGGTCTCGAAGGTGTGAACGTAAATGCATTGCAGCCGAAGAATGCATTCCCTGCATTCCCGGTGCCTCAGGGCGCAGGCGACCTTTTTGAGGGCGTGGCCGAAGACCCCGCGGAAGCTGGATCCCTTGTATGCGGGCAACAGGGCGTCTTCAGTGAAGACGCACGAAAAGTTATACGAGCCGAAACGCATCCACCGCTCCTGGAGAATTTTCTAAGATGAATACCACAATATGGATGGGCTCGATTATAACGGC
>JBHGBI010000047.1:0-13408 GCA_041946925.1 Syntrophales bacterium
GCCGTTATAATCGAGCCCATCCATATTGTGGTATTCATCTTAGAAAATTCTCCAGGAGCAGTGGTCCGGGTGAATGTGCAATGAAGGGACGATCCAAGACAACCGAGAAATTGATCCAGGAGACAGTCTCCCTGAAGCGCACAATTCAGGAGCTGAAAGATCTTCTGGAAAACCTCCACGATGTTATCTATGCCACCGACACGGCAGGCGTGGTCACTTATATCAGCCCGGGCGTGGAAACGATCTCGGGATACCGGCCGGAAGAGATTATCGGAAAATCCTTTATCGACTTTGTGCATCCCGAGGACCGCCGGGACAGGATGCCGAATTTCCTGAAGGCCCTGGCCGGCGAGGCCGTAGCAACCGAATACAGGTTTGTAACAAAAGCCAACAGCATCGTGTGGGTCCAAACGAAGGCCCGGCCAAGAATTCAAGACGGCGAGGTAAAAGGACTGCAAGGAGTCCTCTTTGACATCACGGACCGGAAAGTGATCGAAGAGGGTCTTCGTCAAAGCAGGGAGAAATACAGCACCATCATCGAAAGCATCGAGGACGGCTATTATGAGGTGGATCTTGCCGGGAACTTCACCTTTTTCAACGAAGCCCTGCAGCGGATCACGGGATTTACCCGCGAGGAGTTGTTGGGCCTCAACTACCGGCGCTATGCGGCGGATGATCAAACCGCCCGGCACATCTATCAGGCCTATAACGACGTTTACAGAACTGGCGAACCCAACCGGGGTTTCGAATGCGAGGTATACCGGAAAGACGGCGCCAGACGAACCGTGGATGTCTCGGTTTCACTGATCCGCGATGCTGTGGGGCACCCTCAGGGTTTCCGGGGAATCGTCCGGGATATCACCGAGCGCAGACGGATGGAGGAGTCGCTGAAGGAGAGCGAAGAACGTTATCGACAATTGTTCGAGGCCGAATCCGACGCGATCTTCCTGATTGAAAATAAAACAGGCAGTATTCTGGAGGCCAACAGCGCGGCGTCCTCTCTGTATGGTTACAGCCGGGAGGAATTGCTCACCAAAAAGAACGTCGATTTGTCGGCCGAGCCGGAGGAAGCTCAACTGGTCGCCCGCTCGACGTCGACCATGCGGGAACGAGTAGTGACCGGTCTGCTTCGACACCATCGTAAAAAAGACGGGACCGTCTTCCCCGTCGAGATCACCGGCCGCTTTTTCAACTGGCATGGAAGGCCGGTCCATATTGCCGCGATCCGCGATATCACTGAGCGTAAACGGGCGGAAGAGACACTGAAACTCGACGAATCTCGTCTCCAGGCCCTGGTGAACATCAGCACCATGCACGATCGGCCTCTTGAGGAGATGCTGAGCTTTGCCCTGGAGCAGATCGTCCAGCTGACAAACAGCGAAGCAGGCTATCTCGCCTTTCCGAACGCCGACGAGACGGTTCTGACGATCCATTCCTGGTCCAGGAAGGCCATGAAGGAATGCCGTCTTCGCTATACAACGAGGGATTGCTCGATGGAACAGGCGGGCCTGTGGGCGGAACCGGTCCGGCAACGCAAAGCCATTATTACCAACGATTACAAAGCGGCGAATCCCCTCAAGAAGGGCTATCCCCGTCGTCATTTCAAAAGCGAACGCCACATCGGAGTGCCGCTTGTTGTAGATAATCGCGTCGTCATGACTGCAGGTGTCGCCAACAAAGCCGAAGCCTACGATGACACCGACGCGAGACAGGTCACCCTGATGCTGGACGGGATCTGGAAGATCATCCAGCAGCATAGGACCGAGGACTTTTTGAGGGCCTCCCGGCAACTTTTATTGGACATCATCGATGCCCTTCCCGACGCCACCCTCATCATCGACAAGGAAGGCAAGGTAATGGCCTGGAACCGGGCCATTGAGACCATGACCGGCGTCCCCGCCGACGACATGATTGGGAAGGGCGACTACGAGTACGCCCTGCCCTTTTACGGGGAGAGACGGCCCATTCTCATCGATTTTGCCCTTCATCCTGACCCAGAGTTGGAAAAGAAGCAATACACGGCCATCCAGAGACAAGGGGACATTCTCTTCGGAGAGGCCTATGTTCCGAAATTGGCGCCCGGAAACATCCACCTTTCCGGAACGGCCTCTGTGTTGCGTGATTTAAGGGGTGAGATCGTCGCCGCCATCGAGTGTGTCCGCAACAACACCGATCGCAAGAAACTCGAATCACAGCTTCAGCAGGCCCAGAAGATGGAAGCAGTTGGAACGTTAGCGGCCGGGATTGCCCATGATTTCAACAACCTTCTCTCGGGCATTATGGGACACTCCGCCCTCATGGAGATAGATCCCCGCTTTCCGGCAAACCACAGGGGCCGGTTGAAGGCCATTGCAGAGCTGGTTCAGAGCGCCACCGGCCTCACAAGTCAGCTTTTAGGTTTCTCCCGCATGGGACGTTATGAAGTCAAGACATGGGACATGAACGAGATTTTGAGGAAGACGGCGGCCCTGTTCGGGAGAACCCGCAAAGAGATCATCATTCGCGAGCAATTGTCAGAGGAGCTTTTGCCCGTGGAGGTGGACCGAACGCAAATGGAGCAGGTCTTTATGAATCTTTTCGTGAACGCCTGGCAGGCCATGCCGGAAGGTGGCACCCTCGATATCGCGACGGCCAACGTGACGATCCATGACGATGAGGTAAGAAAAAGCTACATGACGCCCGGAAGCTATGTCAAGATCGCCGTGACTGACAGCGGCGAAGGGATGGACGAGGCCACAAAGAGGCGGATTTTTGAGCCCTTCTTCACCACCCGAGAGATGGGCAGGGGGACAGGACTCGGCCTTGCGATGGTCTACGGCATCGTCAAGGGTCACAACGGCTACATCAATGTCTACAGCGAAAAAGGGCACGGGACAACCTTCAACATCTATCTTCCCGCCTCGGAAAGGCAACCGAAGCAGGAAGAAGAAGCAATGCAACCGAAGCTTCTCAAGGGTGATGAGACCATTCTCATTGTTGATGACGAGCAACAGATCATCGATATCATGGTGGATATCCTGAACGCCCTGGGCTATACCGTTCTTGAGGCCCGAAGCGGCGAGGAGGCTCTTGAAATCTACAAGAGGGAAAAAGACAAGATCGACCTTGTCATTCTCGATATGGTCATGCCGGGAATGAGCGGCGGCGAAACCTTTAACCACCTTAAGAAGCTCAATCCCGACATCCGGGTCATCCTCTCCAGCGGATACAGCTTGAACGGCGCCGCCCAGAAAATCATCAAAAGGGGTTGTCGGGCTTTTATCCAGAAACCGGCGACCATCGCTGAAATCTCTCAGAAGGTCCGGGAGGTATTGGACGGATCTTGAAATGGCGCCTCATATTTTAAGGCGCTCGTCAAATACCGCATCAATGAAAACGTGATAATTCACGATCATCTTCCAGCAAGCCGGCAGCTCTCATCGGTTCAATCACAGGCCAATCCGCCTGCCAGGCGGGCTTATCGCCCGAATCTCCTCCATCCCCATAAGACAAGTCCGGTGAAGATCAAAAATCCTAATAGAAAGAGGTAGGGAATCGGTGCGGATGAGGCACCTGTTGCGGCGACGTTCTGCATTTCGTAACCTTGAACTTGTTTTCCCGATCCGTCGGGCGCCGACTCCGGATTCTGGTCGAAGTCGGAAGGGCGGATTTTTTGGGGTTGTTCCCGCCTCTGCGGCAGTGTACTCTTGATCGCTTCCGATGCCTTCGTAAACCTGCTCGCTTCCGCATGAAGACCAGGAACGGACAGTAAAACAGAGGCGGTGAATTTCGTGAGAAGAGGATTGTTGCAGGTGTGATCGCAGCAGGCCAAACCGACTTCACTGGCGTTTACAGCATATTCTTTTGCAAGGTTCTCCACAATTTCTCTGTCCGGCTTCCAATAATCCTTTCTCACTGTCTCAAGCATTCTCGCCACCAAAGACTGATAGGCATGCATATTCCCTGCGTGCCGGAAAAGATTCTTGATGTCGAGGCCGTTTCTATCCAGAACATAAGTTTCGTACATCTCATTCCATTTGGCCGCATCCACCGCACCGGGAACCGTTACCTGCCATCCCCACAGATGCTCTACGACCCTGTCAATGAATCTTGCACCCGCATAGCCTTCCTTCATCATGGCCTTGATCCATTCCGGATTCAGGTACCGGGAACGCATCTCCCTGCCAATTGCTTTTTCCAGAGTTTCCTGCTTCGGCGTCTTCGAATTGGTCATATCCGTGACGTAGACCTCCGGAGTTTTCCCATCGACGGCACGGATAGCCATCGCCGTGCCGCCGAGATACTGAAAAAAATCGTTGTTGTCGAGGGTCGCATACAAGCTGGAGGAACGGCTGTGCACGGCAATTTTCGATCCTGACAAGGCATTCTTCAGGAGATCGCGGCTGACGTCCTCCTGTCCTCGATTCTCCTTCGCGCCCCAGAATCCCTGTCCGAAGAGATGGCTCATTCTCATGAAATAGACGTCGGCCACCTGCTTCTCGTTGTCCCATGTACTGGACTTTGGAATCACGGTCGACAGGTTGGTCCCGTAAGTGCCGGAGGGCTCGGTGAAGATCCTGACCGAGGCGAGCCTTTCTGCCTTATCCTCTGCAATGCCCTTTTCCGTGAGCATCTTTTTGGTCTTGAGCACGTGGGTTCGAATGACGTTGTCTTCTTCGACTTGATTCCTGGCGATGGTCACCGCGCTGTCCAGCAGCACCATGAGATTGGAGAACACATCGCGGTAAAGCCCCGAGGGGACGATGGTGACGTCGATGCGCGGCCGCCCCAGTTCCTGTCTCGGAACAACCTCAACGCCGGTCAGCGCCCCCCGTTCGTTCCACCTCGGCCGGATCCCCATGAGGTAAAGGATCTGCGACTCCATGATCCCCTCATTTCGCATGGTTTCCTCGGCCCAGAGGTTGAAGGTCAGTTTGTCGGGATACGCGGCGTGCCTCTGACGATAATTCTCAATCAGATCCCTGGCCAGCTTCGATCCCATTTCGTAGGTCGATCTTCCCGGTATCCGCGAGGGATCGAATGAATTGAAGTTCTTCCCCGTCGGCAGAGAATCGGGATTCCGGATGGGATCTTCTCCCATGCCGGCCGGGACATATCTGCCCGCAAGGGCAGCCATGAAGGAGTCCATCTCCCGTTGTCCACTCACGCGGATTCTTTCCTCCAGGTCGGCGCGGCGCCTTTCCCGCGCTGCTCCCGAGAAGCTCTGCTCGAAGGACAGGATTGCCTCGACTGTACTCTTGCGATACCTCTCCTCCGGAGACTTGCCAAAGGTGTGGAGGCCGAAGGGAGTCTGCCTCTCGGAAACATCGGTGATGTAATCGTCGAGGCTTTCGATATCTTTATCCGCAACTTCCTGAATCCCCAAATCCTTCAGCACACCGGTCTTTCGGGCAAGAAAATTAATGTCCGCCAGCTTCGCCGCAGCGAGCGTTGAACCCTTGCCTCGCGCCATCCGGTAATCATTCAACAGGGACGCAAGTTCCTTCATCTCCTTGTTGAGACCGGCCTTATCGAAAGGAGGCGTCATGTGATCGACGATAACCGCCATGCCCCGCCTTTTCGCCTGAATCCCTTCGGCAAGATTATCCACGTTGTAGGGATAGATATTGGGCAGATCTTTGATCAACACCTCCGGTGGATCTTCGGCAGTAAACCCGACTTCCTTTCCCGGGAGCCATTCATGCGTTCCGTGGGTGCCTATGTGGACAACGGCGTCGGCCCGGAACTCGTTCTTCAGCCAGAGATAAAACGCAATGTACTGGTGATGCGGCGGCAAAAGCACATCGTGGTACAGCTTGTTTTCATCCTGTTCCCAGCCCCGGGACGGCTGCGGTGCAAGCAGAACGTTGCCGTAAAGAGCGGCAGGCAATACCAAGAATTTCTTCCCCGGTGCGCCCCGCCAGATCATGATATTGCTGCGCTCCACCGGTCCCCAGCTTTTGAGAACAGATTCCCTGAATCCTTTCGGCAGAGCCGAAAACCAGTTCTTGTAAATATCAAGCGGGATCAGGATCGGCCTGCCCGTTTTCACCATCCGATCCAGTTCACCCGGCGCCCAGTTGCCGATGTTCCGTGCATTGCCGTGAATATCATTGAACAGCCTTTCCTTAACGGCTTCAGGAGCCGCATCGCCGAAACCGATCCCTTTGACATTGTATCCCTCCGCCCTCATCCGGTTTATCATCTCGTAAAGGCTTTGCGGCAACACATTCAGGTAAGCCGCGCCGATCGTCTGCTTTCCGGGCGGGTAATTATAATAGATCAGGGCAACCTTTTTATCCCTGTTGGGTTTGTCCTGCAGGTTGATCCATGATTTAACCCGCGCCGTCAAGCTTTCAATCCTTTCCACGATGGGACGGTATTCCGTGTACTCAAGACCGGTCTCCTTATCGACAACCTTTTCCTTGGATGCAATGACCGTCGGTTGAATGATGCCGATCATCTCGGGGCCTGCGATCTGCCATCCCCGCTCAAGGGTATCCAGACCGGCGGAAGATTTCCGCCATTGTTCCTCAGACAGGCTGGACAGGGCGATGGCATTGATTACAGGAATCTGAAGCCGGCTCAGGAGCGGGGTAACCACCTCGGAATTCTGCGACATCTTTGCCCCGATACCGACCAAAAGCCTGATCTTCGGCGCATCGGAAGAAAGAAAAATCTTTTTCAGCGCCGCCTCAATGGGGTAACCGAACACCGGAAGGACGTTGAAGCCGCGGGCTTCGAGGTTCTGTATGACCGCATCGATGGGTTTTACCTGGCCCGATTCTAAGCTCGTTCTGAAAAAGAGGACGCCGACCCATGGTTTTTCATTTTGGCCGGGAAGGCGGTTGCGCCGGTCCAGGACATTCTTGAACTCCCTGAAATCGGTGAATATCTTTTGAGTGGCGCGCTCATATATCCCCACTTCCGGAAACTCGACTGGTTCTCCGACAGGGACGTCGAGGTCGAAATCTTTCTTCAAGGCATAGAGGATCATGTTTTTCAGATTATCGACGACTCTGGTTCTATAATAGGCGTTGATTCTCTCGTCGATCAGGATTCCCATTTTTTGATCGTTTGCTGTATAACCGCCCCCCACGCTGTAGACCTTGCCCCCGGCTTTAATAACTGCCTCCAGCGCAGGCTGGACGGCCTCGACGAGCCGCCTGTCCTGTGGCCGCCTGTCGCCGCCGCGGATAATCACCAGTTTCGATTCCCGAAGATTTTTAAGGTCCCTCCTGAGAATGTCCTGGGTCGGATAGGCGTAGAGCAAAATGTTGTCATTTCGCTGCTCCGGACTGATGAGAGAAGACCGCTTGCCGAGTTCCGTTTTAACTTCCTTGATGGCTTCCAGAGCGGCTCTTGTATGTGTGTCGCCCAGGAGCAGGCTGACCTTCAGCGGTTCAGCGGAGACGGACGCAACGGCAATAAGGAACAGAACCAGCATCATCATGGAAACCGCCGGGGCTTTTGATGCTGCCGCAATATTGAATCGCTGCCCGCTATTCCGGCACATAGATAACCCTGCCGTCCTTGAGCTGATAAGCCGTCCCGAGGCGGACGCCTTCACCGCTCAAGCGTTTATCCGTCACTTTCTGAACCTTAATTTCCTTGCCCTTTTTCACGACCATTTCAATCTTGCCATCGGCGTTCTTCTTGGTGATGGTCACTTCCGATTTCGGATCCAGGAGGTCGAGCATGTTGTAGGCCATGAAGAGAGCGATCATCATGCTCACGATAAAAACAACGCTGGCGTCGAAGAGATTGGCCACACCGGCGATGGGATCCTCGAGGGGTTCATCGTATTTTTCGAACCTTCTGCGCCTTCTAAGATACTTCATCTTCATGGGCCTCCTTGTGAGTGGATGATTGTCGACAGCCCGCTTTCCGGAGCATCCACTCCGCCAGATACTCCATTTCCCTGATGTCCGCGCGGACCCACTTTTCCTTGACCAGGGACATTACATACGCAGCGACGCTGCATGCAAGGCCGACGACAACAGTTGTAAAGGCGGTGACCATACTGCCCGCCATTTTGGGCATGTCTCCCTGCGCCAGCGCCGAAAGGGCGATGCCCATGGGGATCAACGTACCCATAAGTCCGAGGGCGGGACCGACCCGTATCACAAAGCGGATTTTGTCGAGGGATTTGATTGCATCGAGTTCGGTTTCCTGTAAAAGACGTTCCACGTTTATGTCTTCGGCGCCTGTATCGTTCGCCGAGAGGAACTCCCGCTCAAGGGCGTTTCGATACCGCTGCACCACGGGAAACCTGCCCTGTCTTCTGTCAAGGTACTCCCGAAGAAATCCGCCGAAGAAGATCATGACCCAGAAGGTCAACAGAACCAAACCCGTTATCACGGGATAGAACAGGGCGGACGACACCACATATAGGTATGTTTCGAGTCCGGCAAAAATGTTCATTTCCTATTCGCCCTTTCTTTTCCGAAGTAACCGATGAGAATCGCAATGAAGAGAGTGAACAGCACACCGATCAAGTTTTGATGGTCCGCCACAACAACCTTATCCGTGAAGGATGTATAAACACCTCTTGCCTCTTCAATTTTTGCAGGAAGGACAAGGGACGCCACATAATAGAGGCCGATGGTTATCATAGCCAGGCCGAGGGACGTTTCCGGGCGCTCTCTTTTTTCAAGACGGGCGATAAACAGAAACAGGAGAGCCAGGGCAGCGAAGGACAACCCCATTCCAAACCCCACTAAGATCGCCGGAAGCTTGACAAAGCTGAGGGCCGACCATGTCGAAAAGGTCATGGCGGCAAGGCAGACCGGGCAGGGGATAACAAGGAGCAGAGACAGTCGCGGCAGATTGCCTGTTTGCTGATAACTATTTTGATGCATGCATCGGGACCCCCTAATGGCGTAAATACCCCAGGCCGTCATGCCCGTCGCCATCAGAATGTGAAGATAGGGGCCCTTGCTCACAACAGGCTCCACCACGCCCATCAACCTTTTTGACAGCAAGGCAATCATTATGAAGAGCACCATATACCCCGCAAGGGTCATGGCCGCGCTTTTCACTCCCGCGCGTCCGAAACCGAGCCCGAAGCCGACCTTGACGGCGAATATCGCCAGGCTGAAGAATGTGCCTCCGATCCAAAAAGCGATATCTAGACTCATATCCTCCCTCCATCGACCGGCGTTGATTCTCAGATGGCCTTAGCCGCTCTGACTAAAAATTCAAAGCCAGCTCCATGAACCAGGATCTTCCGGGCGCGAGATAATAAACGTAGTACCTCTCATCGGCGATGTTGTTCACAGAAAAGGACACCGTGGCCCATTTGAAGGGTTTGTAGCGTATCTTTGCATCGGCGGTGAAAAAGGGATCGTACGATCCATAAACGAAGTTGTATGTGTCCGCGTTGGTATCCAGGGCGTAGCGCTTGCCCACATACCGACCCGTCACGCTCAGCGATACAGGACCCGCTTCAGCATCTGCGCCGACGTTGAACATGATATCAGGCACATAGGTCATTCTCTTGTCAACCGACGCAGGGGAAGCATTGTTTTCCTTTATATAGGCACTGGTGTAGGTGAAGTTGGCGTAGAGGCGCAGCCATTTGTCGAATCGTTGTTCCCCCTCAAGTTCGATCCCTTTGATTTCCGCCCTTCCCGCGTTGACTTTGTCCTGATAGGTAGACGAAACCGTTCTGCTGTATATCAGGTCTTTCAGGTAATGCTCGAAATAGCGGGCGCCGGCCTTCGCTCCCTTCCAGAGACCCTGCTCGGCACCGATGTCCCAGGAGGTGACCGTCTCGGGCTTCAGATCGGGATTTCCCGCATAGGTAATGCCTGAGGATACCGTTGTCCGGTAAAGTTCATACACCGTCGGCGGTCGGAACGCCTGCCCGATGGATGTTCGCAGAGTGGTTTCCGAAAAAGGCTTATAGACGAGAGCCCCCTTGGGGCTGAAGGAGGACGCGTTTCTCGAATCAAAGTTCCTGGGGTTGCCGCCGACCCCTACCTGATTTGTATAACCATCATAGGTCTCCCACCAGTCCTGTCGCGCCCCGATGTAGGCAGTAAGATTGCCGGTAATCAGAAATTCGTCCTGGAAGAAAAGGGCATAGGTCCTGTCCTTGCCCTGATTCTGCGCCGCAAGCGTCCCCGGCGATGCAGAATCCCGCCAATTGGTGATGGTCGTGTCCGTGGAATTCGACCATGAATTCCGGTAAGATCCACCAAATGTCAGGATATGCCGTCCGAAAGCCGGGAGGGTGATTTGCAGGTCCGTCATGTAGGCGCCCGACGGCTGAGAATAAAGGGTTCCCGGTCCCCCGGAAAAGGTCGCCGACGAGCTGTCGGGAGTGACATAGTAATCCTTGGGGATGTCAAGCAGGCCCATATTGAGTTTGATTTTTGCCGACGAAAACTCCGTTTCGAAGCTGGCATTATAGATATCCTTGATGTTGGCTCCGCCTCCTGAGGAAAGAAAAGAGCCCTGCTTTACGGTTCCATAGGAAAACACCTGATTGCCCGCAGCATCTCGCAGGTACGTTTGCGGCATGTCGTAATTATACGACCAGTACGACCGCATGTAGGTGAGGACGAGTTTAGTCGCCTTGGAGAAGTCGTAACCGGCTTTGATCGTTCCCCCTTCGCCCCACATATCGTTCTGTCCCTGGTTGCCGATGAGATAACGCAGGTTGCCCTGCCGGTCCGTCGTGATGGAATAGCCGGTGATACCCGCCGTCGGTTTGGAGGATTGGATGTTGAAATTTCCAGCATAACCGTTGGTGGCATTGTGGTAATAACTTACAAACAATCGCAACTTATCGTCGATCCTGTCGCCGTAAGAGGTGTAGAAGGTTTGCAGATCGTTGGGGGCGTCGCCTCTGTGCCAGGCCGACCCGTATCCCGCCCTGGCGGTAAATTCTCTCTTCTCGGGCATCCTGGTGATTATGTTCACCACGCCACCCATGGCATAGCCGCCGTAGAGGCTCGAAAAGGGGCCTTTCACCACCTCGATCCGCTCTATGTCCTCCGGCGAGAAGCCGTTCCAGTCCACATTACCGGTATAGGCGTTGTTCAGCGTGATTCCGTCCATGATGACCAGCGTCCTCTGATAGCCCGATATCCCTCCAAGCATGATGCGGGGTGAGGTATCGAGAACACCCTTGCCGCGTTGGTCGTAAACGCCAACCGTGGTGTTGAGAGCCTCATCAACGGTTTGAATCGTGCGCTTCTCCATGTCCTTTTTTGTCACCACAGCAACGCTTCCCGGCGCATCCTCCAGGGCCTTCTCGGTGCGCGTGGCCGTGACGACGATTTCTTCCAGTTTGGTTTCTTCTTTCTCTTTCTTCCCGGACTTAGCCGAACTTTTTTCTTCAGCAAAAGTGATTGAAGAAAACGAGAAAAACACGAGTATAAGCAAGCATCTCCAAATCATCAACATGTTCGTCTCCCGTGCTTTACACATCACCACCTTTCTGGTAATCTTTTAAACAAAAGGGTGATGTCTCAGCGGTGTCACTCTTTTCGAGGCAGGGAATCCTCGCCCAAGGCACCTCCCTGCCTCTTCCTTTAACTTATGATTGCTTGAATCACCTCTTTCTTTCGGTTTGAACGGCCACCTTTTTAAATCCCCGGGCGTTCAGAATATCCAGGACATCCACGAAAATCTGAAGCGCGATGGTTCTGTCCGCCCGGACCGTGAGAGGGGTATTTCTGTCAATACCTCCGACTTTCGAACTCAGTTCACCGAGCGATACTCTGGCGGCGTCGAAGTAGATCGCGCCGCAGCGGTCTATGGATATTGTATGCCTCTGGAGAACCCCTGAATGGGCCGGTGACGCCTTCGGCAGGGAAACGGAGATCATCCCCGTCGCAATGAATGTTGAGGTTGTCAAAACGATGGTCAAAAGAACCAGCATGATATCGACGAAAGGAATAACATTAATGTAATCAAACTCTTTTTCTTCCATTCTCGATCTCCCAGCGCATCAAGATGACCTTCACCTTTCGCAGCAGCAGATTGTAGAAAAACACGGACGGTATCGCAACAAGAAGACCGACGGCAGTCGCCTTCAGGGCAAGCGCGAGCCCTATCATGATTCGTCCCGTCTCCAGAAGCCCCTCCCGGCCCATGGTATAGAAGGTGAGCATTATGCCGAGAACCGTTCCGAGAAGCCCTATATAGGGGGCGTTGCTCGCGATGGTCGCGATCAGATGCAGCTTCTTCGTCAGTTGCAACTCCAGATCCGTCTTATCCGGAAAATCCTCGATCCGGATTTTCCTGTAGGTCAGGGATCTTTCAATAGCTATGGCCACCGCAACGATACTCATGAACACGAGCAGGCCCATGATTCCATAGTTGATGACGCTGTCGAGCTGTTCCATCCTATCCCCTTACTTCAGGTTGAACCGCACCTGAAGAACGGCCCTTGAAGTCACCGTTGTCCCGTTTCGGCGGGCCGGCGCATAAGTTGATTTTTTTACTGCCTCGACGGCCGCTTCCGTAAAGCCGTAGTCGGCCCCTTCAATGACTTCAACGTCCTGCAACTGTCCGTTCATGTCGATCAGCAGCTTAAGAACGACCCTTCCCTCCTTACCCAGCCGCCTTGCCATCCTCGGATAGACCGGCATTTCCCGACGCAGAAACGACGGGGCGCCACTATATCCGAACCCTGTTTCCATGACCGACTCATTTCCTTCTTTTCCCGGCCCGGGAATCCCCGCGACGGACGGCCCCGGCAGTCCGGTTCTTGTCAGACTGATGACATCCGCGCCCTGAGCAGCAGGCATTATGGATTTTTGATCCGTTATAACCTTATTTGTTTCGTCGTGTAGTTGCGGTTTTGCCTGGGCGACGCCCTGCCTGCTGTTTTGCACGTGGGCAGTCCCCATCCTTTTTGCCGAACTTTTTGTCACCGGCATTCCCCTGGAAGCGGCTTCATGCTGCTCAAAGGCAATATGAAAGGTTTTTATGGGGACCACTTCCCCGGCAGGAATCAAAAACACCAGTGTCAATAAAACGGCGTGAATCGCCAACGACGCGATGATCCCTGATCGGTCCGCATTCATACAAAACCGCGTTTTGCCCTGTTTCCCACAAAAAATCCCCGGCCATTTTCATGACCGGGGATTAAACGTTTTCATAATCCCTCTAATGTCCCGCTCCTCGCTTTCTTTACCATCGAAAAATACGAGGGATAATCTTGGCAGGTCTCCTGGCTTGCAGATCATCCTACTGCCCATGCCTTCCCATCATACTAAGACAGTGGCTATTTCGCTCAGAGTTCAGATTCAGGAGTCTTTATCTCCGGATCCTGAGTTAATCATTCCGAACGAACATGGGTTTCGTCGCTGCTTACAGTGGCGGGTCCGCTCCCGATTCACACGGGATTCCCTATTCTACCCTTCCAAAGGGTCACCAAAACAGATTGTCTTTATATGAAAGAGCAGGTTTC
>JBHGBI010000048.1:0-13279 GCA_041946925.1 Syntrophales bacterium
TGAACGCCGTGGAATTTCAGAGGCAAATGATCAATCATGTCATCAAGACCGTCCGTGCCAAGAATGAAGGCAGATTGATCCTCCACAGCCACGACTGGATGGCCGGCGGCGCCGTTACGGCCTATGCGAAGGCGACAGGCTGCCCCGTGCTTCATACCATCCATAATGTCCATACCGGCCATATACCGGTTGAGATGTACTTCGGCGTCGATATCGGGAGGCTCTCGCCGTATCTCTACTTTTCCAGCGATCAGGGGAAGTCATGTGTCGATTGCCAGGCTACGGCCATCAAAAACGCATCCCTGATCAACTTTGTCGGGAAGAAGTTCCTTCATGAAATCCTGGATGACTATTTTCTGGACAGGCCGATCATTCCTCACAGCATCCGCCAGGAAATAAAGGAAAAGTACCGTCACGGCTCCACGCTTTCGATCATTAACGCTCCGTCCCCGGGAATGTATCCGGAGAAGTGTCGGGACCTCGTCCGGAATTACGGTCCCGATGACGATGTCCTGTCAGCAAAAAAGGCGAACATGGTTGAGTTTCAGAAGAGGACCGGTCTGATCGTCGATCCCGATGCGATTCTGCTCTACTGGCCGTCTCGGCTGGACCCTGGTCAGAAAGGTGTGGAACTTCTCGAGGACATCGCGTTGAAATTTGTCATCGAGCATGGCGATGTCCAGATTGCCGTTGTCGGCGACGGGGTCGGCCGCGATTTCACCCACGAGGAAATCCTGGGGAGAATCGCCTGTGTCTCGGGTGGCAAAATAACTTACCAGCGCTTCAGCGAAAGCCTCTCCATGCTGGGCTATGCAGCGGCCAGCGATGTCTTCGGCGCTTCGTTGTATGAACCCTGCGGGCAGATAGATCAGATCGGAAACCTTTTCGGAGCCACGGCGACGAACCGGGATACAGGAGGTTATCACGACAAGATCGAAGAGCTGAGCTTGCAGGAAGACGGCGCCGCGCAGGATGGTGGAAACGGTTTTCTCTTCAGGGATTACGACTCGGGCGGGCTATGGTATGGACTTGCGAAGAGCGTCAGGTTCCACCGGAGCCCCCCAGATGTAAGAGAGCGCCAGATGAAGAGAATCATGAAAGAGACCAGGGAAAAATACAATTTAAAGTCAATGATTGACCGATATGTTCACGTTTATGAGAGATTGAACGGCGGGACACCGCTTTCATAAGGATTTGAAGCAGTTGTGAGCAAGAACCTCTGAAGCAGAGAAAGGAGGTTGCCATGTTTCAGCCAAAGAATATACTCGTACCCACGGATTTTTCAGAAGATTCGTATCAGGCGTTGAAAGTGGCTCTGGATATTGCCGGGAAGTACCGCTCAAGAGTTTTTCTTCTTCATGTCATAGATGGTTCGGTTCGGCAATGTGTGGCGGATTATTGCCTTGACTGGAGCGTCGTCGAGCGTATCGGGAATGAAAGCGTCATTTTCTCCAACGAAAAACTTAAGGAGACGATCGAAAAAATCCAGATCCCGGAGGGGATAAAAATCATTCCGGATGTGCGAAACGGTTTTCCCTATGAGGAAATTTTGAGAGAAGCGGCGCAGCGCAAGGTGGATCTCATTGTGATCGCTTCTCACGGGAAGACGGGTTTGAAAAAGTATTTTATGGGCAGCGTGGCGGAAAAAGTGACGAAAGAGGCGAGATGTCCGGTTCTGCTCATCCGAAATTAGGAATCGGGATGCATCTTCCGTTTTTAAAAGTACAAGCTTGTCGTCAACGTTGAATATTAATTTACTTGGGGCGGGTCTGGAAGATGGGGCAGTATAAGAAGATTTATAAAAAAGGAGGGAAAATCGCATGCCCATTTATATCACTTTAATGAATTTGACGGACAAAGGAATAGAAAACATCAAACGAGCACCCCAGCGGATTGAGGAGGGCATTATTAAAATGCAAGAGAAAAAGGGTAAAATGCTCGGTTTTTATCTGACCATGGGGGAGTATGACTATGTCGCGGTCTTTGATGCTCCGAGCGATGAAGTAGCGGCATCCTTTCTGCTCGGTCTGGGTGCTACAGGATTCGTCAGGACTTCGACCTTGAAAGCATTTCCAGGAGAAGAAGCAGGTTATATCATAAAAGATATTCCTGTCTTATAACGGTGCCGGGCGGCCTGCCCCAAATTTTTCATAAAGAACTGATCGACTCGGTGAGTAACGGGGACTGTCCATCAGCAGGGATCGAAAACGGAAGGGATCATTTCGTTGTTACGCTTCAATAGTGAGAACAGCGGACGAGACCGCTTTTTCACTTCAATCGTGCACGCAATTCTCTGTTTTCACTCCTGCTCCGGCCCGAACGGTGGATTTATGCGCAGAAGCCGTAAGTGCCGCTAAGGATGCTGTTTAAAAGGTGTTACTTCGTGCAGGTTCAGGTAAATGTCCTTATGAATTTCACGAGAATGAGAATCAAAAGTACGATCAGATAAATTCTCAGACAGAATAGGGCTATCCGGGTTGTCCTGGTCATTTGTACGCGCGCCATGTCATCCCTCCTGAATCTTTACGTGCGGTTCAACACGCTTCATGATGGCATCACAAAGAATAATGCCTGAAATTCCATCGAGGCCGTCTACAACCTCCGAGAAGTAAAGAAAACGATGACTTTCCATTCCAGGCGAGCTGTTTTTAAGCAGTATATTTTTCGAATCCGTATCCATGGATTCATATGTCCTTTGTTACTTGAAGAGGTCCGGGAAAATGGTGGTGACGCCCAATAGTGTCGACATCGCAACGACAATGCCGACTATGATCCAGTTCATGGTGTTCTGCCATCGCGTGTTGACATGCTCTCCCATGAGAGGTTTGTCGTTCAGGAGCAGGAGCAGAAAAACGAGCGCGGCCGGCAAGAGCGTTACGGCCACCACCTGGACGAACATGGTAATGGCGACCAGGGGAGCGCCGGGGATCAGAACCACCGCTCCCGATGTCAGCAGCATGAGAAGGTAAACGGTATAGAACCAGGGGGCCTCTTTCACCTTTTTGTTCAGGGAATGGGCCCAGCCGAAGACCTCACCCACGGCCCAGGAGGTGGCCAAAGAAATACAAAGTGCTCCCAGAAACCCCGCATCAAAGAGGCCGATCGCGAAGAGCCTGCGGGCCATGTCCCCCTGCCCCTGGGGCAAGAGTGGTACGATGGCCTCAGCCGTCTGCTTGGCGTCTTCGATTATAATCGGAGGAGTATGGTAATAGAAAACAGCAGCCGTGGTAATGATAATGAACACGGCTACGATGCATGTGAAGAGAGACCCGATGAACGTATCCAGTTTCCCGAACTTGACGTCGTGGATGTCCAGTCCCTTATCCACTACGGAGCTCTGCTGGAAAAAAATCTGCCACGGCGCAATAGTCGTTCCGATATTGGCCAGAACTATAAAAATCAGGTCCGTGTTGATTCCTCCCACGTTCAGCTTGTAGAAGCCGCTCATCGCCTCACACCAGGAAGGCGATGTCGGCATATCCATCGCCCAGAGTGCGGCCGGGATATAGACAAGGTTGAAACTGCAGAAGAACAGAGTAAGCTTCTCAAAAGTCCAGTATCTTCCGGAAAGGACGATTGCAAAAAGAACGGCCGTTACCCCGATAACCGTGATCCATGGGGGTATACCGAAAAGACTCATCGCTTCTGTCATTCCAACGTATTCCGTCACGAGTGTTAGCCAGTCCGTAATGCCGAGGTCTATGAGAGAGAACCATCCCCAGAATGGCCCGAATCCATCAAAGATGGCTTCCGCGTGCCCTCGCTTGGTAACCGCTCCCAGGCGGACAGTCATCTCCTGAACGTAGTAAGCCATCGGCAATAGGATGATGAACATCCACAGCAGCGAAAAACCATACCTGGAGCCAGTCACCGCGTAGGTGGTTATGCCGCCGGCGTCATTGTCCGCTACCATGACGATGATCCCGGGACCCAACACAGACAAAAAGATGATAAATTGGCGGCGAAAACGGTTCAACAGATGAAAGCTTTTCGAGAGCCAGTACATGAGAAGACCTCCTATCGGCTGCACGAAATTCCCGCTGCAAAACAGGTTTTCCCGCTGCCTGGGTGGTAGAGAGCAAGCTTTTTTAATTACTGTTCGGTTAGAAAGGTGTGGTTCGAGGCGGCTCTTTCCGGCGAAATGAATCCGGAAATATGCCTATGGTGAGATTAATGGCTGTGCAATGGCATTATTCCCGGAATGCAATCTTTCTTTTGCCGGAAGCGGCGGCCAGGTGTGTCCGAATCGCACCTACTGCCGGAGGGTTCCATATGTTTTCTTCTAACCTCGAATATATTTTCTGTAACGCTGGTTGGCCTTTTAAGGCAAGGAAGAAATGTTGTCAAGAAAAAAATCTATTTTGAACAAAAGACCAATGGCGGGCTGTAATAATGATCCTGGCTATTTTCCTGTACCTCCTCCATTGCCTTGCCGTCTTTTTCATTGTTTCCGAGCGGGTTTCATCTGTGACCCGTTTCCACACCCGCTTTCCTTTTACGTCATTTGTTCGTCTATATTGTTATCTTGCCGGTAAAATATAATATGGCTAATCTGGCTACAATAAAAATGTCCTCGAAAGGGCAGGTGTGGTCATTCCGGAAAATATCCAACTCAAGTTAAAGCCCGGCGCACAATTTGCGGCCATGGGAGAAAAAGATCTCGTGATACGGAAGCGAGGGGGAATTTACCCGGCGATGCTGACGCCGATGATGCGGCCGATGGTGAACGTCACGGCCGCGGCGACAAGTCCAAAGAGCACCTGGCGCAATCCCGATGTCAGGACCTGGCGACCGGTGAAGAGTGTGATTGCCGCGCCGATGGCGAAGAGGCCGATGCCGCTGATCACTGCGCTTGCAGCGACGGCGGGAGTGCCGTCAAGAAAGAAATAGGGAATGACCGGGAGAATCGCCCCTACAGCAAAAAGCATAAAGGAGGTGAAAGCCGCCTCCCATGCGGAACCACCGAGGTCTTCGGGGTTGATGCCCAGCTCTTCTCGGGTCAGCGCATCGAGGGCCGTATGGGGATTGTTCATGATCCGGGTTGCCAGCAGATCGGCCTCTCTTGCTTCCAGACCCCGCGCCTGATAGATCAGGCTCAGCTCTTCGATTTCTTCTTCAGGCATCGAGTCGATCTCTTCCTTTTCTGTCTGTATTTGCTTTTCATACAGCTCGCGAGAGCTTTGCACCGATATCCATTCTCCTAAGGCCATCGAAATGGAACCGGCAAGCAGTCCCGCAAAACCCGTCAGGAGGATGTTGCTGCCGGAGAGCTGCGCTCCGGCAACGCCCATGACAAGATTGAAGTTGGAGATAAGGCCGTCGCTCGCGCCTAACACTGCGGCCCTGATGGCATTTCCGCCTGCCGAGCGATGCCGGCCTTCAAACCTCGCAAGAAGACCTCCCTCCATTCCGCCGCCTTCGGTCTGGCTGATGTGCCTGAGAAGACGGGCATGGGACTGCTCTGTCCTCGCCATGTTACCGGCTTCGGCGACCCCGCTGTAGCCGTTTGAAGCGACGCTCTCGACGGAAGAAAGAGTGGGGAGAACGGTCGGGATTCCGAAGCGGCGGGCGAGCCAGACTATGGTCCTTGTCCGCCAGGACGGACGAAAGTCCGGAACAACCCCCCCAGCTGCAGTGATCTTTTCGATCCAGACGTCGGCGTGGCCTTTTTCCGTCTCCGCGAGACGGCGGTATATAGACGCCAACTTCGCGTCTTTTTCGATCTGCGCAAATGCGCTGTACAGGAAGACGGCGTTCCTCTCGTCCTCCAGGTATTCGATATATCTCGACAAATTTTCTTTTTCCCCGGACACTGTCTCTCTCCGAAGATCAGCACACTTGATAACATTAATTCATACACTATTTCGCCCTTGAAAGTCATTCACAACATTTTTTGAAGCGAATCGTAAAATTATTTCGAGCGCTTCGTCCACGACTTATAGTGACTTCCTAAACAGTAAGTTGTTTCTGGAACATTCAGGGACGGCGTCGAGCCGTCAGAAGCGATGCCTTATCAACCGGTTATCAATTTTTTACATCCCCGGATTATTCTGGAAGGCCTGTCAGTTGAAATGGTGCCCAGAAGTAAGGGTGGGGATATTGCTTCATCACGGTACGCTGGGCGTTCCGCAGGGCATCGGCCTTGCCCTTTGTCTTGAGGGAGGTGTAAAAGGCCTTCATGAACAGCGCCGTCGCCTCGTCGTCGACGGGCCAGAGGCTGGCAACGATAGAGTCGACCCCGGCGTAGAGGAATCCCCTGGTCAAGCCGATGACGTCATCTCCGGCGCTGACCTTGCCCAATGCCGTCTCGCAGGCGCTCAGGGTAACGAGATCGGCCTTCAGACGCATTCCATAGAGGTCTCCCATTCTCAAAAGGCCGTCGTCCGAGCCTTGCCGGGCAAGCATAATCCCCGAATTAAGCGGGTCTTCCGCCCTGAACATGCCGTGGGCGGCAATATGAATATACCCGAAACGTCCTGCGAGGTCCTTGAAAGCCGATTTTGTGGCCCGTTCGCGGATTATCTTCTGTGCCCGGGGGAAGAGGGGAGCAATGTCGTCGGCCTCCTTCTCGGCGAACTTCAGGGCGTACGTCGCGTCGCCCAGATCGGGATTGGCGACGATAAGGATATCGGAGGAGACGACCTTTTGCCTGGCCTTCAGGTATGGCAGGATCCCTGCACTGGGCAGCAGGGCCAGACTGTGCTTCTCGGCAACATACCCATCCGCTGCCCGCAACGAACCGAAGGGCAGGTAGTGGAGAATGCCGTGGGGCACCACAATGACTTTCTCCGTCTTCAAGAAGGGGGCAACGGGAGCGATCAGGGTATTGTAGAGTTCCGCCGATGTCTTGAGATATCCCGATTGGCCGGTCTCCTGGAGTTCATTTCTATATTTTCTCACCAGGGATTCCAGCCCCTTGGCCTTGATTTTCCGGCCGCGCAGGTCATGGGCTGTCATTACGAAGACAAACAGATCGTCTTCCTGAAGGAAATATTCAACCAGGGTCTCATCCATCCCTAAACGGGCCTGGATTTCCCCCGGTAAGGGTGGATCGACAGAGATAAGGGAGGCGAGCTCGGGATCCCGGGCCTTGATAGTCTCCCTCAACTGGATACTGCGGGTCTTTCTTTCCCGACCGGTCATGGCGATCTCAACGGCCTTTTCCTGACGCTCTAAATCAGCAAGCTCAGTAACCAGACTGTCCTTTGCCAGAGGATCTTGAGGTGTCGAAAGAGATGCCGTGGCAAGAAGGTCCACCAAGGCCCTGGCCTTTGCCCTCTCCGCATAAGCGAAGGCGGAGACGTAGTCTTTTTCCCCATACAGCAGGTCCACCAGCCGGTGATAAACACCCTGCTTATCGCCAACGAAACCGATCTTGCTGGCCTCGCTGTTGATGGTGGAGCGCTGGCTCTCAATGACCTCGACGGCCTGCTTGTATCGCTCGATGGCTTTCTTGCTGTCGCCTTCCCGCTCGTCGATTTTCCCCCGATCGAAGAGAATGGCCCAGTAGAGCTCACCGTTGTCTTTCGTTTGGGGCCGGGCAAGGAGCCTGTCGTATCCCCCTCTGGCCTCCTCAATCCGCCCCGTTTCGAAGAGGGACTTGTATTTGACGAACTCCTTAGGTAGCTCCACGTATGCGAAGTTCGTCCCCTCGACGGCCTTCAGGATGCCGAAGGTGAAGACATGGGCAAAGGCCAGGAGAAAGTCGGTCTGGAATTCCAGCACCTTGTCATAGCGCCCCTGGGCCATGTAGGCCCGCCCGAGGGCAAAGGTCTTCTCCTTGTCCACAAAATAACGGGCCGACAGGCCGGTGCTTTCGATCTCAAGCTTCTCCGTATAGCGCTGTGCTTCTTGACGATTTCCGTTGAAGGCATGGGAGATGGCCAGCAGACCAAGGGCGCGGATGCGGCATATCCTCTCCCAGTTGATCTGCAGGTCGGCCAGAGGCCATTTCATAGAAACAGCCGTCTCATACGCCTTGCGGGCCTGAATGGTCGCTTCTTCGTAACGGCCCGTTTCAATGAGCGCTTCGGCACGCAACAAATAGGGGATGACAGTAAGGTCATAGGGAAAAGACCTCATCGTGCCGAGGAAGGAGTTGATGTCCCCTTCAAGATATCTGTCCCCCCTCTGTATCTTGGATTCCAACTGGTCTAAGCAGTTGAAAAGATCAGCGTATTTCTTGAGCTTGTATTCAGCATGGCAGAGCCAGACAAGCTGATTTGTAGGTACCCGAACGGGGTCAGGTATGCGCTCTTTTAGAACCCTGTACGCCTCGCCGTAGCGCCCCTGGTTGAAGAGCTGCTCCGTCTTCATATGGGCGCAGCCGCCCGCTATGATGGATACAAGCAGTGACATTAAGATAAAGGACAGCCTTCTCTTCAGTAAAATCATCATCTTTATCAGAACAAGAATGAATTTTTTTACAATACTTACAGCAGCGACGGCTTTTCTGTCAACCCATGAAGTTGGATACAGGTATCATAAGCTATATTGACGTAAATAGCGGAGAAACACCTATTCTGGGTCAGGGTACGGTTTTGTCGCAGTACAGGGCATCCATACCCGGCCATCTCCTCGATCGATTCCAGGCGGGTGACGATTGCTTTTTTTTCGCCAGGGCCACGGCATCGATCGCCGCCGTGACGGACAGGACCGCCGAGATAGCCATCGGAATGGAGGTCACGATTTAAAGACGCGCTTTTCCGTGTTTTCCACGAATCCAGACCCAGGCCGGGAAAAGCCAGGCGATAATGTTCAATCCGGCTGCAAGGGCGATGAAAAGTTTCGGCTTGATGCCCGGATGCATGATCCGGGCCCGGTCGACATGGTTCAGCCCTAGCACATAAGCCTCGATATCGGCGATTTCAGGCTGCGTGAGATCCCGCTCGGCTCCGAAGGGGGGCATGACCAGGGCGGGATGCGTTCCCTTCGGGGTCGCACCGTGCTGAAGGATGAGGTCGATATGATCCGCAAAGGACTGTGGATCGGGATCATAAAGCCTGCGGTCGATCGGATTCAGTGGCGGGACCTTGCCGGCCGCAGACCCCGGATTGGGCACCTCGTCCGTGCCTTTGTTTCCGTGGCACTGGATGCAGTTCTTATTAAAAAGCAGCGCCCCATGCCCGGCGTTCCCCAGGATGTACGCGGCCTCGCCGGCTTTCTGATGGCCGGGCGAGGCTGCCGGGGTTGCGCCCTCCGAGACGGATTCCCTGTCCCCCCGCTGAGGCGCAGCTGGGGCGGGGGCGGCGGGAGGTGTTCCTGACTTTAAACTGAGCAAGAAATCGACCAGAGCCTGGAGATCGGAGCGGCTCAGGAAAGAAAAGGCAGGCATGGTACTTTTTGGGTCATGTGACTTCGGGTTGCGTATCTGCTCGGCAATCCATTGTGGCGAGCGTCCTCTGTTCCCTTCATCTGAGAGATCCGGACCGATTGTCCCACCGGTGTCCTCTACCTTGTGGCAGGCGATGCACCCGTGGGAGTGAAACAGCTGGCGTCCCTTTTTCAACTCTGCCGCGTTAGAGAATGAAACTGTTGAAGCCGCCGGAGAGGATTTTACAGCAGCTTCCGATCCCGCCGCCGTTCGTCCGGGCGTGCTGTAGTGACCGAGGATTGTGAAGGCGATAAACGCCCCCATGATAACGATGTATCCGGTGATGGCCAGCGGCCGCCGCGAAGGCCTGCGCTCGGGATTCCGGTCGATAAAGGGAATCAGGACGAGCAGGAGCGTTCCTAGGAACGGTATGCCGACAGTCGCCAGGGGTTCGAGATGTCCGGGGAAGTATTTCAGGACCTGGTAAAGGAAAAGAAAATTCCACTCCGGCTTGGGGGCGTAACTGCTGTCGAGCGGGTCGGCCATCCCCTGAACCGGAGCCCCCGGCCAGGCGGACAGGACGATGAGGGTGAAGAAAACGAGACTGCTGAAGAGCCCGTCCCGGAAGACCTGGTCGGGCCAGAACGGGCCTGTCCTCGTTGCCTCTTGAGGGTTGAAGGTTCCGGCGCTTCCGGCGGCCCTGAGGGCGATCAGATGGGCGACTGTAAGGACCAGAATAAAGCCCGACAAAATAGTCGTGTGCAGGGTGAAAAAGCGGGCAATCGTCAATTGACCAACTGCCGGACCGCCGAGCATCAGCGGTTTGATATAGTCGCCGATCAGCGGCACTGTTCCGGCGATGTTGCTGGCCACCTCTACGACCCAGTAAGACTGCTTATCCCAGGAGAGCACGCCACCGGTCAGGACCATCGCCATAGTGGACACCAGCAGGCCTACTCCGATGAGCCACTGCAGTTCATGGGGACGCTTATAAGCCCCCCATAGATAGACCTGAGACATGTGCAGCAGGACGAGAATGATCATGGCCTGAGCGCCCCAGTAGTGCAGACCATGGACGAGCCATCCAAAAGGTACTTCTATCCTGAGATAACTCAGGCTGTTGTAAGCCTCCTTCAGCGTGGGGACGTAATAAAAGACCTGCCAGATTCCGGTGATGATCTGGAGCAGAAAGACGATGAGGGCGGCGCTTCCGAAAACATAGGCGTATTTCGCTCCGCCAGGTATTTTTTCCTCGAGCCCGACGCGGAGCATGGCGGACAACGGCCAGCGGGCGTCTATCCAGAGCAGCAGCTTCAACGGCGGCCTCCTAAACCCGGATTTTCCGGGGAATTCCCACCTCGAAACGTTCCCATTTCACGTAGAGGATACCCTGTTCGACTTTTGAGGGCAGGGTGTCCAGGGGGCGGGGGGCCGGACCACCGAGGACTTTCCCGTCGATTGAATAAATGCTGCCGTGGCAGGGACAGACGAAATGCCGGCTGGAGGGATCCCAGTTGTAACGGCATCCCAGGTGCGGGCAGATAGGGGAAAAAACGGTGACATCACCGTCGGGATGGCGGACGGCCCAGACGCGCCTCACAACCGTCTCATGGAGGTAGGCGTCGACCTTCTCATCGGATGTTTTTAAAATGACGGGCTGTTCCGTCTGAAGATCGCTCACGGCCGTTTCCTTCATCCAGATCTCCTCCGGCCGGCGAAAAGAAGGACCTACAAAGGATCCGATCAGGGGAATCCCTAAAACAACGCTGTTGACGAGGAGCAGGATTCCGGTCGACAGCTTCAGAAAATCGCGCCGGGTGGATTCAATTGTCTCAGGCATAGTATTTCTGTGCCTTTTGGAATAAATTCCCGCGAAAGTGGATGCGGGTAGCGAAGGAGCTATTTAAAGGTCGTCAGAATGTATTGCGCTATTTTATCGGCATCTCTGTTCGATATGACTTGCCGGCTGAAGCGCGTCATGCCCGGCCCGGGATGCCTCATTTTATCCACGATGTCGGCGGCTGTTTTGATCCCGTGCGACGACATGGATGCCCTGTTCAGGGTGTACTGAGGGTTTATGCTATTGCCTCCGCCCGGATGACAAACGGCGCAGTGCTGCTGAAAAAGGGCCGAGCCCGATTCCGGCGAATCGGCCAGTGTCGCGCCGGGAAGGGAAAGAAGGAGGGCAAGGGTAAAAAGCAGGATCGAAAGAGATGTTTTCACTTTGGTCACCTCATTATAATCAAACAATTTTTATAATATTTTATTCCCCGGCAATTCTGCAATCCGCCATAGCCCTATTTCAGATTTCGAAATGCCTTAGTTTCCCCTATCCAGCCCCATGCCCCAATGCATCATTTCCGGCTCCACATACCCCATGTCGCGTCCTTCCACCGGGACTGGCCGAATACGCCCAGGCCATTGCAGTTCTGAAGATTTGAGAATAAGTTGTGAAGAGATGACATTTTGAAACCCCCTTTCCTTCGAGATTCGATCCTAATTTAAGCAAGATCAGAGCTTCTTCAAGGCCGACAGATCCGAGACGATGCTTGCCGCCCAGGAATAGACATTGTTCTTGGTAATGGTTTCACGCATGGCCGCCATGCGCCCTCTTTTTTCCCTTTCCGGCATTTCGATTGCGGTTTTTATAGCATCCGCGAATTCTTCGATGGAATAGGGGTTGACCTGCACAGCGCTGGTCAGCTCCCGGGCGGCACCGGTAAATTGGCTCAGGATCAGCATGCCGGAAAAATCGTTTTTGGCGGCGATGAATTCCTTTGCGACAAGGTTCATGCCGTCGTGGAGCGAACTGACGATGCACAGGTCGGCCATGCCGTAGTACGGTTTGATTTCTTCATGAGAGAATTGCCGCTTGAAATAGAGGATCGGTTTCCAGTCTCCGTCGGAATACTTCCAGTTTTTTCGGTCGATGATTTCGTCGATTTCATTCATCAGATCATGATATCGCTTGATATGCGTCCGGCTTGGAGCGGCAATCTGGACGAAGGTGAATTTTTTCAGGTATTGCGGATATTTTTCGAGAAAGCGGTCAATCGCCAGAATCCGCTCAAGAATCCCCTTAGTGTAATCGAGCCGCTCCACGCTGACGGCGATAATCTTATCTGCCAGTTTCAGTTCTCTGCGGATTTTATCAGCTTGGCGGATGTCATCATCCGTCCAGGTTCCGAACCGGGAATCATCCACACTGATCGGAAAAGCCCGGACAGACGTTTCCTGACCACCTCTGACAACGCTGAACTTTTCGGTATCGATCCGGCACTCTAATACCCGGCTTGCCGTATCCAGGAAGTTGTTGCAGTGGAACTGGACGTGAAAGCCGATTAGATCGCAAGAGAGCATCCCGGCGAGAATCTGCTTCTGATAGGGGCAGATGGAGAAGATTTCGGGGTTAGGCCAGGGGATGTGCCAGAAAAGGGCGATGATGGCGTCCGGGCGTTTTTCCTTGATCATCTTCGGCAGCAGCGTAAAATGATAGTCCTGAATAAACACCAGAGGGCTGTTCGCCGGCAATTCCTCCAGGAGCGCTTCAGCAAATTTTCGGTTCACTTTCTCGTACAGATTCCAGTCGGTTTCTCTGAAAATGGGCCTTGTATGCGTAATATGGCATAGAGGCCAGAGTCCTTCATTGGAAAAACCGAAATAATAGCCCTCCTCTTCTTCCTTGCTCAGCCATACCCGTTTCAGAATGTAGCGCTCGTCCCCCGGAGGCACTCCAAGTTTATTCCGCCGATTGACAAACAATTGATCGGCGTTGCCGCTTCCATGGGCAACCCATGTTCCACCGCAGGCACGAAGGATCGGATCCAGGGCCGTCACGACACCGCTCGCCGGCCACATCACTTTTACCTCGCTGGATTCCTCATCTTTATAGTGGATATAGGGCTCCCTGTTGGAAACGACGAACATGGTATTTTCGCCCAAACGCGCCACCACGAGGTCCCGAAG
>JBHGBI010000049.1:0-13210 GCA_041946925.1 Syntrophales bacterium
GCGCACCCCGGGCGGACCGGAATTGACGCTTCCAGACATACCCTTATACGGCCCAAACGTCAAGATGATCTCTTTTTCGAAATCCGACTTCGGAACGCAAAAACCAGCACCTTTATCCTATTATTAACAGCCTCTAAACAGGACTTTTTCAGTAAGCCGTTAGGAAAAAAATCTTATCCGGGCAAATAATTCTTGACACAAACACGATTTAGGAATAACGCTTGGCCGTAACCCGGATCACACTGGCATGGCAAGGGATTATGTCGAAATACGGCAGGAACCATGAATATGCGGCAGGAGCATCAGCCCCGTTCTCGCAAAGAGCGGGGTTTTTTATTTCTGCTTCTCGGCCCGCAGCCGGAAATCTATTCTCCCTGCTTTTCTTTGTCGTCGCCGTGTTTTTTTTATTCTTGCAGATCCCGGCATCGGTCCTCGCTGAAGACTGGTCGCCCCTGATGAGCCGTCTTGTGGATGACGGCTTTGACAGGCGGACGATTCAGGCCCTGTTCTCCCGGAGTGAAGTCGTTTTCGAGCCGGACGTCATGTCGAACAAACTCCGGGAACTCATCAGGAAGCGTTTTGAAAAACCCTCTGCATCCCCCTCGCGCAGGTACAGGTCTGTATATGAGAGCTTTTTGAAACCGGAGGTAATCGCCGGTGCGAGGGAGTATGTCCGGGAGAACAGGGCGGTCCTCGACGAGATCACGAAGAATTATTGCGTGCCAAAGGAAATCGTCGTTTCCATCCTGCTGGTCGAGACAAGGCTGGGATGGTTTCTGGGCACGAGAAAGGCCTTCAATACACTGGCGAGCATGGCCCTGAGTTCCGACCTTGAGATTATTCTCCCCTATCTCTCCAGTAATCTCATCACGCCGGAAAACGAGGAGTTCGCCAGAAGCTGCTGCCGTCAGAAATCGGATTGGGCTTATCGTGAACTCAAAGCGCTGATCGGCTATGCCGAGAAGACCGGGCTCGATCCACTGGCCATCCCCGGATCCATCTATGGAGCCATCGGTCTCTGCCAGTTCATGCCTTCGCACGCCTTCACATTCGGCATCGACGCGGACGGCGACGGCCGCATCGATCTTTTCGCCACATCCGACGCCCTCCACAGCATCGCCAATTACCTGCAAAAACACGGCTGGAAATGCAGGATGAGCAAGAACAGGCAGCACAGGGTTATCCTTTCCTATAATCATTGCCATACCTACGCCAATACCGTTTTATCGATCGCGAACAAGCTGAAACCCGGAATTCGCACAGTCAAAAGAAAAATCCACTCCAGGCCGGCCTGAGAGTCGAGAGGTATTCTCAAGCCCAAGACTTGGGAGGGCCTTGCCCTTGGGTTGAGAGCCTTCAAATCCATGGACTCAGGATTCTGAATTCAGAACTGTTTTTTTGAACTCATCCTTTCCCGTGCAGAAAAATAAGACATTTCGAGGCTGAAAATCAGAGACAGCTTGATAGCTCGTAAAAGGGGGGTTCTCTAATATCGGACTTGAATCCGGCGGCGCTCGACTTTGCCCTTCATAACACCTCGCTCTTTACACCTTGCGATTCCGAAATTCTTCGTGCCCCGGCTCCGGAGAAACTTTAATTTTCGGAAAGGAGACAAGCCAAGATGAAAAAAATCCTGCTGATTATCGCGTTGCAGGCCGCAGTCTCGGTTCCCGTACTCGGTTTCAGCGATACCGTATTTTCGGGCCGTTCCGACGGACTGAATATAGTTATGGCCGACTCCGGATCGTATTCCAGACCTTGGGGAAGCGAAGCGCCCATGTCCGGTCCGGAACCGGATATGAGAAAATCGCTGAATGGCGGAGCGACTACTGAAAGTTGGTGCGGCACAAGAGATAAGAAAGGCGACGGGGCCTCTCCGTCTGAGGGCAGCGCACCCGTACCCGGCCCCGGCGGCCGTGAAATCACTGAGCCTGAAGGTGCCACGTCAGAGAGTTTCTCTCCCACGCCTGAATCCGACAGTGGATCCAAACAGCCAGAGAGCCCCGAACCGTAAGATGTAAAATACAGTCTTCGAGCACGGACCGATAGTCAAAGGCTAAAGGAAAACACTCCTGAGTTCTACACGCGCCTTACTCTTAAGGGGGACAAAGTCCGGGCGCAGCCGGGAATCTTTGTTCCTCACCAAAAATGAACTTTTCATCAATCTTCATAATCTTGGAACTTGACAACTTTTCGATGTGCCTCTATACTAAAAGCGCTATTCGGATGTACTCTTGAGCAAATACCCGGCGCTTTTTCATTCTGCCCTCTATCCAAATTCACAAGTTCATTTTCGAAAGCGGTATCCGCCTGTGCATCGGATTGTCTTCTCCTGACGATCAATTACTTTAAGATCGATCCGGAATGAGTAGAGTTGCATGCAAGGGCTCAAGAAACCATCCCATGCAGGCAATTCGAGTGCAATTTGCGGATGAACTGGAGGGTGGGTATGGTAAGGAGATCCCTGGAAATTCAAAAACCATATGGCCCTCTCGGTATTTACTTTGTCGGCTCCTATCCCCCACGGCAGTGCGGTATAGCCACTTTTACGCATGATCTGGCCGACTCCATCGGCAACGAGATCGGGCACGACAGTCTTCGCATAACAGCTATCAATAATCGGCTGGAAAGTTACGATTATCCGGATGAGGTTGTTTTCGAGATTCATCAGAATAGAATCAATGATTACCGGCTGGCGGCTGATTACATCAACTTTTCAGGCGTTGATATAGTGTCAATGCAGCATGAATTCGGAATATTCGGGGGACCCGAAGGCACGTACATCAATCACTTTCTGGCGAACCTGAAAAAACCGGTTGTCACCACTTTTCACACGGTACTGCATGAGCCGGGCGAAGCGTACCGGAGAGCGCTGTGCGAAGTCGCAGAAATGTCTCAGGGCATCGTCGTCATGAGCAGGCATGCCGTAAACATCCTGAGAGAGGTTTACGGAATACCTGAAAGCAAGATTTATTTCATCCACCACGGTGTACCCGACGTCCCCTTTGTCGATCCGAACTATTACAAAGACCAGTTCCAGGTGGAAGGACGTTTCGTGCTCCTGACATTCGGTCTGTTGAACCCGAACAAAGGACTGGAGACTGTCATCAAGGCCCTGCCGGACGTGATCAGACGATATCCCAATATCGCATACATCATCCTCGGGGCAACCCACCCCGAGATAAAAAAAGTACACGGCGAGGAATACCGGATATCCCTTCAGAGGCGTGTGATTCGGCTCGGTCTCGAAAAACACGTATTCTTCCACAACAGGTTTGTCGATTTGAAAGAATTGTGTGAATTCATCGGAGCATGTGATATTTATATTACGCCCTATCTGTCCCGGGAACAGATCACAAGCGGTACTCTGGCCTATGCCCTTGGAATGGGAAAGGCGGTCATATCCACTCCCTACAGTTATGCCCGGGAAATGCTTCAGGATGACAGGGGCAAGTTGATAGACTTCGGGGATTTCAAGGGTCTGTCCAGTACCATCATAGACCTGATTGAAAATGAAGTGAAGCGGCACAGCATGCGAAAGAGGGCATATGAACTGGGCCGTCATATGATATGGAGTAACGTGGCCAGAGAATATCTCCAGGTCTTCCGGCAGATTCTGGAGACCCATCAATCTCGGTCTCAGGCTGAAAGCTTTCAGCCCCGGACTCTTCCTCAGGAGCCCCTCCCGGAGATCAATCTGAATCAGATCTTCCGTCTTACGGACGATACCGGTATAATACAGCATTCAATTTACGGAATTCCGGATCGGAGGTTCGGCTACTCCACTGAGGACACTGCCCTTGCCCTGATTGTGTCCCTTACTGCGTACGACCAGTTAAGAGATGAGAGCTTTCTTTCGCTGGCGAATACATATCTTTCCTTTCTGAGGTATGCACAGCTTGAAAACGGACGGTTCCACAATTTCATGAGCTACGCCCGACAATTCCCGGATGGCGAGGTGGACGAGGATACATGGGGGAAAGTGATATGGGGCCTGGGCTGCGCGGTGGAACTCGGCCCCACGGAAGGTTTCCGGACGCTGGCGCGCGAGCTGTTCGAGAAAGCGATCGTCGATTTGAATATGACTCAGGCCCTGCCGAAATCGTATGCCATACTGGGGCTCTCCCATTTTCTGGGAAAATACACAGGGGCCACGGCCGTAAAGAGGCTCCTGCAGACACTCGCGGATGAATTGATGGAGGAATACGCCGCTTCGGAAGGAGACATGCGATGGTTATCGGGCGAGAAATGTTCCGGCCCCGCCAGGATACCCCAGGCGCTGCTGAAGGCATACAGAATGCTCGGAAACGACTCCTATAAAAAAACCGCCCTGGAAATCCTGGACTTTCTGTCCGAAGCCGCCAATACGGGCGATTTCTTCAGCTTCGCGGGCGATGGTCTGCGGTTGGGCAATAAAGACGGATATGAAAGGCCGGTCGATGCCGGCTCCATGGTGGAAGCCCATGTGCTGGCATTTGAAATCACCGGGAACGAACGCTATCAGGAACTGGCCAGGTCCGCATTCGACTGGTTCCTGGGGCGGAACAGGCTTGGAATGACCCTCTATGATTTTTCAGTGGGGGCTTGTTACGACGGCCTGGAACCACACGGAATCAATCTCAATCAGGCAGCGGAATCCACGCTGTACTTTCTGCTGGCCAATCTGGCCATGTCGGGGCAGCAGATATCAAGACCGATACTGAATTCTGCGGAAATATCCCATGCGGCCCAAAACCGCGCTGCGGACAAAATCATAGAGGAGAGCATGTAGGATCACATGAAAAGTACGGAGGGAAAGAAAAGGGAAGACCCTATTGTAATGATATCCAGTTATCCCCCCCGCCTTTGCGGGATCGGGACCTTTTGTGAAGAAGCCCGGGAGTTCATAGAGAAACGCCATCCTGAGCGGGATGTTCTGGTCATAAGCCACCTGGACGGCGCCGGTGAGGGAGTATTCCCCCTCATCGACATGACCCGGAGGAACTGGTGGAGGCCGGTGGCGCAAAAAATCCAGGAACTGCGGCCGTATGTTATTCATATCCAGCACGAATACGGTCTCTACGAATATTTCGATGAGCGAGGCCAGGGAGATATGAACGAGGGATTTCTCGATCTGCTCGATGCCCTCGGAGACTGGCCTCTTGTGGTTGAGCCGCACACTATTCATGGCAGGATGCGCGACCTGGAGGCGAACTTCGTCTATGAAATGAGCCAGAGGGCTGATGTCCTTATCTTCAAGTGCCATTATCAGAAATGGCGCCTTGACTGGATTTTTTCGGGCCGAGGCTGGAAGACACCCCTGAATATCATGGTCATACCCCACGGATCGAGATCCGACAAGCGCTGGGGCATTGACGAGATTCCAAAACTGCGCGCGGAAATCGGCCTGGACAAACTGCCGCATGTCGGAAAACACCTGGTAGGTCTTGTCGGCTGGATTCAGGCGAACAAGCGTTGGGATATTCTAACATCCATGTGGGAGGAAATAGCCGCAGAAATAGAGGACCGGACAGGAGAGCACTGGGACCTTCTGGCGGCAGGAACCATTCGCGACCCGAATCACCTGGGCGATTATAAAAAATACATCGAAGAAATCGAGTTCCTCGAAAAGAAGGGGCTGGCCCATTATTACGAGTTCATTCCGCGGGGAGACATCTATTACAAGATCATGGCCATCTGCGATTTCATCGTCCTGCCCTCCACGGACGAAACGCAATCCGGGACACTGGCCCGGATCATAGCCCTGAACAAACCTTTTATTACGACAGCTCCCATGGAAGGGCTTACCGCTCAGACACTGGAAAGCGAAGGAGGATTGCTCTTTACCACTAAAGAGATGCTGAGGCAGAAAGTAATCCGCCTCGCCTGTGATGAGGACCTGCGCTTGGAGCTCGGACGGAACCTGAAGCTCTATCTGGAAAACGTGGTTTCCTGGAATGTCGTGTCGCAGCAATACGATGAATCTTATGCTCTTGCCAGGGAAGCGAAGAGGACCGGAATTAAGGTCAAGCTTCCCCTCGAATTCTGACAGGCAAAAAACCGATCAGGAGATGAAAAATGGAATACGCCACCGGCGTCCAATCCTTCCGTCCATATTTCAGGCGGCACCCGGACAACCCCATTCTGACGACGATAGACTGGCCCTATCCGGCCAATTCCGTATTCAATGCAGGCGCAACCACTGTGGGAGGGGAAACGCTCTTGCTCGCCAGGGTGGAGGACCACAGGGGTATTTCACATCTGACGGCGGCAAGGAGCCGGGATGGGGTTGCCGGCTGGAAGATAGACCCTGCTCCCTCTTTGATGCCCGACCCCGGCAGATATCCTGAAGAGCTGTACGGCATCGAAGATCCGAGGATTGTCCTGCTTGAAGAGAGCAGGAAATGGGTTATAGCCTATACCGCTTATTCCCACGGCGGTCCTCTGGTGGCGCTCGCCTGCACCACAGATTTCAAGAATTACGAACGGTTGGGACCCGTCATGCCCCCCGAAGACAAGGACGCGGCGCTGTTTCCTCGCAAGTTCGACGGAAGGTGGGCCATGATCCACAGACCGAGCACCGCCTTCTTTGCCGGGCGCGTGCATATGTGGATATCGTTCTCGCCTGATCTGAAGCACTGGGGAGACCATAAAATACTCCTGCGATCCCGCGAGGGCGGCTGGTGGGATGCAAATAAAATCGGCCTGAGCGCCCCTCCCATGGAAACACCTGAGGGGTGGCTTATTCTGTATCACGGCGTCAGGCAGACACCGGCGGGAAGCCTCTACAGGCTGGGGCTGGCTCTTCTTGATCTCGAGAATCCCCTGAAAGTGCGCCGGCGCAGCAATGAATGGATTTTCGCCCCTATGGAACCTTATGAGCGGACGGGAGACGTAGGGGACGTGGTTTTTCCATGCGGCTGGATACATGACAAGGAAAAAGGGATCATCCGGATGTACTACGGCTGTGCGGATACATCCATAGGGCTCGCCACGGCCGATTTCAAAGAGCTCCTCGATTACATCCTTTACTGCTGCCCCGAACCCCGGGATCTTCCGTCCAGTAGATGAAATTGAAAGGATACCTGTGAAGATCGCGATGCTCAGCCCGATATCCTGGCGCACGCCTCCGCGGCATTACGGCCCGTGGGAGCAGGTTGTATCCCTGTTGACCGAGGGCCTTGTCCGGAAAGGGATCGATGTTACTCTTTTCGCAACGGCCGACTCTGTAACTTCCGCCGCGCTGAAATGCATATGCCCTTCGCCGTGCGAGGAAGACCCGACTCTCGATCCGAAAGTATGGGAAAGCCTCCACATATCCCATTTGATGGAGCAGGCCGCCTGTTTCGATCTGATTCATAACCACTACGATTTCCTTCCGCTGACATACAGCAAACTGATCCACACTCCCATGCTGACGACTATTCACGGGTTTTCCTCCGACAGGATTTTGCCTGTATACAGGAAGTACAACCGCCACGTCCATTATGTATCCATCTCCAGCGCGGACCGCTCGCCCGACTTGGATTACATAGCTACTGTCTACCATGGAATCGTGGTGGAGGACTTTCCATTCAATCCTCTGGCGGGTGATTATCTTCTCTTTTTCGGGAGGATCCACCCCGAAAAAGGGGTCAAGGAGGCGATAGATGTGGCCCGCAAACTCGGGATGAAACTCTTGATAGCCGGTGTCATACAGGATAAAATTTATTTTCAAAAGGTCGTGGAGCCCGAGCTGGACCACTACCGGATCCGCTACCTGGGATCGGTGGGGCCCGATAGGCGCGGTCCACTGCTTGCCGGAGCGCGCGCTCTGATCCACCTCATCAATTTCGACGAGCCCTTCGGGCTCAGCCTGGTGGAGGCCATGGCCTGCGGTACTCCTGTTGTGGCGAGGCCGCGGGGCTCGATCCCGGAAGTGGTCGTCCACGGCGAAACAGGATTTCATGCGACGGACATCGACGCAGCCGTGGCGGCAGTGAAACAGATCCACGGGATCGATCGCCATCGATGCCGGGCATGGGTGCAGGAGAGGTTTCACCGCGACCGAATGGTGGAAGGCTACATGTACGTATACTCCAGAATTCTCTCGGGGGAGGATTTGTATGAGCGAAATGGAAGACAGGAACAAGTTCTCGATCGGCGTGAATTACTGGCCCATCCGCAAGGCCATGGAGATGTGGAAGGATTTTGACGCCGGCGAGATACGCGATGATTTCGCCCGCCTGGGCCATTACGGACTTTCTCCTGCCCGTATCTTTCTCCTCTGGGAGGACTTCCAACCCTCGCCGCGGCGCATCAGCATCCGGTCTTTTAACAATCTTGCCGAGGTCGCCCGCCAGGCCGATGACCACGGCGTGAAGATCTGGGTGACCCTTTTTACAGGACACATGAGCGGAGCAAACTGGCTTCCGTCCTGGATGATTTTGCCCGGTCCCGGAGAAAAGGGCCCTTTTCCTCTTATTACGGAATGCACTCCTCATCAATCCGCCTATCGGAATCCATATTCAGAAGAGGATGTCCGGGAGGTTCAGAAATATCTGATTCATGAACTGACGATCGCCCTGCACGATCACCCGGCTCTCTGGGGATGGGATCTGGGCAATGAGCCCTCCAATTTCTACCGGCCTGCAGACACCGGGCAGGGGCGTACATGGCTCGAGGAAATGATCGGGAAGATCAGAGAGATCGACAAAATCCATCCCGTTACCCTGGGACTTCACCAGAAAGACCTCGAAGAAAACCGATGCATCGGGCCGGCCGAAGTAGCTGAGAGCTGCGATCTACTGACGATGCATGCCTATCCGGCGTACTCTGCATGGTCGGCGGGAAAAACCGATCCTGTTTTTCCTTTGTTCCTGGCGGAACTTACGAGCCGGCTGGGCGGCCGTCCGGAGGTGTGGATTTCCGAATTCGGCATTTCGACGGCACAGGATCCTTTATCTACGGATGAGGAGTCAGCAGCGCGATATGCCTCGGAAGCCCTCGAATACATGAGAAGGGGCTGCGTTCCGGGCGCGCTCTGGTGGTGCTACGGGGACTATGCACCACAGGTATGGGAGAGAGCCCCTTTCAATGAGCTGGTGCATGAGCGCTCATTCGGGCTCTTCCGCAATGATGGATCTCCCAAGCAGATCGCTTCCGTGATTGAAAAAGCGCCTCGGACGAGAGAGGATCGCGCGGTGCCGTCGGGATGGTTCGACCTTGAGCCGTTCAGGTTCTGGAGCGACCCTGAAAAAGAAATACAGCGGCTTTACAGGAACTTCCGGGAAGGGCTTCAAAAAAGAGAAGAAGCGAGTCTGTAAAATAAGGATTCTTTCAACAACCCGTAAATAAATCTGGACTTGGACTTGAATTAAATGTAAATCGACGAAAAAAGAAAAAGCGGGTGTGGGATGTCTCAAAATTTATACTCTGTGGTATTGGCGGGAGGAAGTGGTACCCGATTTTGGCCGCTCAGCCGGGAGAAGATGCCCAAGCAGTTCCTCCAGATACTGGGAGACCGCAGCATGTTTTCCATGACCCTGGATCGCGTGCGAGCTCTGGTCCCGGATGAAAGAATCCTGATAGTCACTATCAGGTCACAGGCGGACGAGGTCAGGAGAGAGCTTTACAATCTCGACGCTTCCCGCATGAAAATACTGGAAGAGCCCGTTGGGAGGAACACCGCCGCGGCGATAGGGCTTGCCTGTGTCCACATACTTCAGGAATCCCCCCGCGGTATCCTGGCTGTTTTTCCGGCAGACCACTACATACGCGATGAGTCGCGGTTTCTGGACATCATGAGGCACGGTTTCAAGGCCGCAGACGGCGGATGGCTGGTGACACTGGGAATCAGGCCGGTCAGGCCGGAAACCGGGTACGGGTACATCATGAAGGGTGATCTGATCGACCCGGAGGGAAGTGAAAATCGGGACAGATCGCTGTTCCGGGCGGAGCGCTTCACGGAGAAGCCCGACCGGCGGACGGCGGAGGAATATTTGCGCTCAGGCCGCTTTTACTGGAACGGCGGAATATTCTGCTGGCGGGCGGATGTCCTGATGGATGAGATAAAGCGGTATCTGCCTTCTTTGCATGAGGGATTATTCAGTATCCAGAAAAGCCCTGAACGGCTCAATGAGATTTACCCGACCCTGGAATCCGTATCCGTCGACTATGGCATACTCGAGCACTCCGACCGCGTCGCTATGATTCCGGCGGATGTAGGATGGAGCGATGTCGGCAGTTGGGAGGCCCTCTATGATCTGCTGGGCAAAGATCAGGAGGGGAACGTTGTTCGCGGCGATGTCGTGACTGTCGGTTCACGGCGCTCGCTGATCAGGTCTGAAGACCGGCTGGTGGCCGCCGTCGGCGCCGACGACTTGATCATTGTGGAAACATCGGACGCTGTGCTCGTTTGCCGCAAAGACATGAGCCAGGACATCAGGGCGATCGCCCAGCACCTGATCCGCCAGAACAGAAGGGAGGCCTTGGTCCGTCCCCTTGTCCTGAAGCCCTGGGGCGCTTACAAGATCCTTGACGAAGGAAACGGTTATCAGGTGAAATGGCTGGACATCCGACCGGGACAGCGCCTCAGCCTGCAAAGCCACCGGTTTCGGTCCGAACATTGGACAGTAGTTGCGGGTACGGCAACGGCGACATTGGATGATCGTGTTTTGGATGTGCCGGCGGGGAAAGATATCTTCATACCTTTTGAGAGCCGGCATCGTGTCGAAAACAGGCTCGGAGAGATGCTCCGGATCATCGAGGTTCAGACTGGAAGTTACCTCGGCGAAGACGATATCGTTCGCTACGAAGATGATTATGGCCGCGCGGGCCGGTCCTGACCGCGGTCGCCCCGGGTCGCGGAGTCCGTAGTCCCCGACATCCGTTCTCTCCAAGTCCCCCTCTTTTCCATTTCTTCCGGAATTGAAAATCTATCTGTATATTCATCCATTTACCAATTTTATATTCAGGTATTTCGAAGCTGAAAATCAGGCATTGCTCGATAGCTGCTCCGGAGTTGCTATATTATAAACTTTGTAGCTTTGTCCGGTCAGCAACCTTTTAAGCGGAGGTTGGAAATATTTGACAAACCGTTTAACTCTGTATGCCCCGCACAGCACATAAAAGCCTGTCAGAAAATTCGTATCACAGCACCTGAATTGCCCTCGACCGCAGGTCGAGTGGTTTCATGATGCGTCGATTATAAAATCGACTCGATGTCTACCGTCATCTTCAGACGGCGATAGGCTTAAAAATGCATGGCTAATGGCAAAAGGAAGAAAACACAATCAATTTGTTTGCCTTTCGCTTTTTGCCTGCAGCAAAGCTGTGCAAAGGACAATAAAGATCGGTGCTGTCCAAATGAAAAAAAGGATATTAATAACCGGCGGCGCGGGCTTCATTGGATCTCATCTCGCAGACGAATTAATAGCCGGGGGTTATTCAGTGCGCGCCCTGGATAACCTGTCCTGTCAGGTGCACGGCAAAGAAGCAAGAAGGCCGGACTATCTGAATCCGGAAGTCGAACTAATAATCGGAGACGTCCGCGATCCTGCCGCCGTGCTTAAAGCCCTTCGCGGCATGGAAGCGGTGTTTCATCTGGCGGCATGTGTGGGGGTCGGCCAGAGCATGTATGAAATTGAAAAATACACCAGCACGAACAATCTGGGCACGGCTGTCCTGCTGGAAGCTCTCATCAAGAATCCCGTCGAGCGCCTGGTTGTGGCTTCCAGCATGAGCGTTTACGGGGAAGGCCTGTACCGGACAGCCGGCGGAACTGTATGCCATGTACCGGACAGGACGATCGAGCAGTTGAAAAGAGGGCGATGGGAAATCAGCGGTCCGGACGGTGAAATCATGGAACCTGTACCCACGCCTGAATGGAAGCCTCCTTCCCTGGCATCGGTGTACGCGCTTTCAAAATACCATCAGGAGAGGACGTGTTTCCTGATCGGGCGTGCTTATGGGATCTCGACAGTCGCCCTGCGGTTCTTCAATGTCTTCGGAAGCCGCCAGGCATTGTCCAACCCGTATACAGGCGTGCTCGCAATTTTCGCCTCCCGGATTCTGAATGGAAATCCTCCGCTTATTTATGAAGACGGCGGGCAGCGACGCGACTTCGTGAGCGTCCATGATGTTGCGAAAGCATGCCTCCTCGCATTGGAAGTTCCCGGTGCCTCGGGCATGGTCTTCAATATCGGCAGCGGCCGCTCACGCACGATCGGTTCCATTGCCGAGAGTATGGCATCTCTTCTCGGGATGGATTCCCTCAAGCCTTTCATTACCCACAAATACCGCGTCGGAGATATCCGGCATTGTTTCGCCGACATATCGCTTGCAGCGGATGTTCTGGGATACAGACCCGAAGTGGAATTCGAACAAGGTCTTGTCGAGCTGGCCGCGTGGCTCGAACGGCAGGAGCCTGCGGATCTTTTCTCGAAAGCAACGACCGAACTCGCCGCAAGGAGACTTACCGTATGATCCGGAGGCGAAGAAACGAAGGTCGCGGACAACGTATAAAGAGCAAGGTCCCCGACAGCGCACATCCCGTTATGATTATAGGGGGAGCCGGATTCATCGGATCGAATCTGGCCAACCGGCTGCTTATGGAAGGTGAGCCGGTGCTTATCTTTGACAACCTGTCCCGGTCGGGCAGCAGGCAAAACATCCTCTGGCTTACCGAACGCTTTGGTGACCAGGTCCAGGTTGAACTGGGCGACATCCTCGATGCAGGCAAACTGGCCGGACCTGTCGGCCGTGCAAAAGTCATTTACCACTTTGCGGCGCAGGTAGCCGTCACCACGAGCATCAAGGACCCCCTCTGTGACTTCGAGTCCAACCTGCATGGAACACTGCTTCTGCTCGAAGTCATGCGCTGCGTGAAGAAAGCGCCTCCTCTGGTCTTTACGTCGACAAACAAGGTATACGGCCCTCTTGACGACATCCGCCTGCGCCGAAACGGATCCCGCTATGAACCAGTCGACATCTCCGTATGCACCGCGGGAATCAGAGAAGACCGTCCCCTCAAATTTCACAGTCCATATGGATGCTCCAAGGGCGCGGCCGACCAATACGTACTCGATTACAGCCGCATTTATGGATTGAAGACCGTCGTATTCCGCATGAGCTGTATCTACGGGCCGCGCCAGTTCGGCACAGAAGACCAGGGCTGGGTAGCCCATTTCCTGATCCAGGCTCTGCGCGGACAGCCGATAACTCTTTATGGAGACGGCATGCAGGTCCGGGA
>JBHGBI010000005.1:0-73581 GCA_041946925.1 Syntrophales bacterium
CCGTTCTCATAAATGAGATTCACCGCCACCCCGTCTATTTTGGGTTCTCCCACATATGTGATTTCTCCTGTTATGCCCAGCAAGCGTTTTATCCGGCTGTCGAATTCTTTGATATCCTCCGGGGAGAAGGCATTCGCCAGACTCAGCATGGGCGTAATGTGCGACACGGTTTCGAATTTTTCGAGAGGTGGCGCTCCGACCCTCTGAGTAGGAGAGTCCGACAAATCGATTTCTCCGGCATATTTCTCTTCGAGCCCCGTTAGCTCCAGCATGAGCCGGTCATATTCGGCATCCGATATTTCAGGGCTGTCCAATTGATAATACAGCCTGTTGTGGCGCTCGATTTCTTTCCTCAGATACCTGATTCTATTTAGATCCCTCTCTTTGCTGTCCATATCTCACTTTATCAGCTTCAAATAGGGCTTTGATTTCTTCGGTTTTTCAGGAACCACGTCGCCTCCGTGCTTTTTCAGGATGCGCTCATTGAATATCTGGTTTTTGACCCGGACCGCATTGATGATAAAGAAGATGATGACTGCCTTTTCCCATTCCTTCGTAGCGTCGAACTTCTCCATCCGGATTTTGTATTTTTCCCACAGGGAGGTCAGGGAAGCCTCATCAAACGCGATTATCTTTTCGGCGATTTTTTCGAGTGTTGATTCGAGCATTTAATGAATACCTCACATCATAATGAAAAAATAGTAAATATCTCCGGAATAAAAGTCAAATTAAAAGGAGCAGCCGCCCCCTCATGAAGGCAAGTCATTGATCCGCATAAAAAAATCTTGTCTTTTTAAATGATCCGGATATAATTTATTTTATATCGAACGGGGGGTTTCTTCTTGAAAATCGGCGTAATATCCGACACGCACCTGAAAGGTTGTGATGATAGTATCAGGCAAACCGCAGATCGTTATTTTGCAGATGCCGAACTGATTCTCCATGCGGGAGACCTGGTCGATATCGGCGTTTTGGATGCATTCAAGGGCAAGGAGGTCATCGCCGTATACGGCAATATGGATTCGCTACACGTGAAAAATGTTCTTCCTCCTAAACGCGTTTTAGAGATAAAAGGATTCAAAGTGGGCCTCATCCATGGATGGGGGCCTCCCTTCGGGTTAAAGGAGAAGTTGAAAAAAGAATTTGACCGTGTGGATTGCCTCGTTTTCGGCCATACGCATTTTCCATATAACCGGCAAAGAGGAGGCATTCTGTACTTCAACCCGGGATCGGCATCAAATCGAGTCCTGTTTCCTGGAAAACGGACGGTCGGACTGCTCGAAATCGACGAGTTCATCTCTGGGAAAATCATCGAGATACATTAATAGGTCTTATGGATAATATTATCGCTCACGGCAGAATGGATTTCATTAAAAGCAGGAAGCCCGAAGGATGTATATTCTGCAGGGGTTCAATACGCGACGAAAGGCTGGTTCTGTGCGAGAAAAGAGGCGTATTCGTCATGATGAATAAGTTTCCGTACAACACCGGGCATCTCCTTATTGCGCCCTTGCGACATATCAGCAGCCTGGAAGAGCTCCAGCCGGGAGAGCGAGTCGGGTTTTTCGATCTACTGGAGATTTCCATAAAAATCATCAAGGAGACTATGCATCCCGAAGGTTTTAATATCGGCGTGAATATCGGAAAGGCCGCGGGCGCGGGAGTTGAGGATCACATTCATCTGCATGTCGTGCCCAGATGGAGCGGCGACACCAACTTTATGACTTGCTTGGCGGATACGCGGGTAACGCCTGAAGATGTTGCCGTCACATGCGAAATGCTCAAGCCCCGTTTTGATAAAATGGTGGGGGAGGTTCGTTGACATGAAGTTCATTTACACGATTATCCTTATGATAGTAGTATTCTTTGCGATCACCTTTTCAATGCAAAATACGGGCATGATCCCACTTTCTTATTATAATCTACTGGATTTCCAGGTTCCGATTTATCTGCTCATTTTCATTTCTTTTTTTGCGGGAATCATTTTCTCGGGTTTTATGGGGATGGTGGAGAGATTCAAACTATCCAGACATGTTTCCCGATTGAAGAAAGAGATAAAGGGGCTCGAATCCGAGCTCTATGAAATCAGGAAGGCGCAACTTATGCAGCAGTCACCGACTCCGGCGGTGAAAGACGAGTACTTGTCTTGAGAACAGGCGAAAGCCTAAAGGCGAAAGGCAAGGGGCATTTTAGTATCCTGCCAAGCCTTTTCTTTCGCCCTTAGCCTTTTGTCTGTTATTTTCTAGGTCATGAAATTCTTAGTGGACCAGACATTGGGCAGACTGGCCGGTTGGCTGAGGGCCATCGGGTACGATACAGTAATATACAAAGGAGATATTGACAGGAACTTCCTGAAAGCGGCTTACAGTGACGGCAGGGTAGCCATCACCAGAAAACAGGACATGTCCAGAAGGAATTTCCTGGGGGGAAAGGTTGTCCTGAAAAGTGAGCGTATTCGGGAGCAGATTCATGAACTGGCCGGGAAGATTCCCCTCGAACCCGACCGGGAGAAAATGTTCACCATCTGCCTGAGATGCAACGCGCCCCTGGAAAAGATCTCCCATGAACAAGCAAAGGGATTAATTCCGGATTACGTGTTCAGGACTCACGTGGCTTTTACACGCTGCCCGGAATGCCGTCGGATTTACTGGCCCGGCACCCATCTTGACCGCGCGCTCGAATTTATCCGGACGCACATTCAGAAGGATCGCCCTTGATCTTTTCTATCGCATGCTTGAGAGCAGGCAGCAGGAACGATAATCCTTCTCTTGCCCCCTTTGGACTGCCGGGCAGATTGATAATCAGCGACTTTCCGCGAATACCCGCCATAGCCCTCGAAATCATGGCGTAGGGCGTGATCTCCAGGCTTTTCATTCGCATGGCTTCCGCCATCCCGGGCACTTCCCGATCGATGATCTCGCGGGTCGCATCCGGCGTCACATCCCGCGGGCTGACCCCTGTTCCGCCGGTCGTTACAATCAGGTCGAGACCTTGAGAGTCGGCGTAATTCCGCAACTTCTCTCTGATGATATCCTTTTCATCGGGAACAATCTCATATCTGGCGACGTGTATTGATATGGATTCCAGAAGCCGCTTCACCTCCGGGGCGCTGGTGTCTTCGCGCTCGCCCCTGGAGCCCTTATCGCTTACTGTAATGATACCTGCAAGGATCACGATTCGCTAATCCTCTTTCTTTGCGGCGGCTATGATTTTCTCGGCGATAAAGGAAGGGACCTCCTCATAATGAGAGTGTCGGTAAGTGAAGGTGCCCCTTCCGCTGGTAATGGATCTCAGGTCGGGCGCATATGTTAGAATCTCCGCAAGAGGCACTTGTCCCTTGATGATCTGATGGGAACCCTTTGTTTCCATGCCAATGACCCGTCCTCTGCGGCTGTTCAAGTCGCCGATGACGTCGCCCATATATTCTTCCGGTATCTCGATATCAATATTCACAATCGGCTCCAGCAGGGTGGGCTGACACTCGAGGATTCCTTTCTTGAACCCCATGGAACCCGCGATTTTGAACGCCATTTCCGAGGAATCGACCGTATGGTATGAGCCGAAGACCAGGGAGACGCGGACGTCGACTACGGGATAGCCGGCCAGTACACCCTCGTTCATGGCTTCAACAATGCCTTTTTCAACAGCGGGTATGTACTGTTTCGGAATAACCCCACCGACGATCTTGTCCACGAATTCAAAGCCGCCGCCGCGAGGAAGAGGCTCGATCTCGAGCCACGTATCCCCGAATTGTCCCCGTCCGCCGGACTGTTTTTTGTACTTCCCCTGTACTTTCGTCTTGCCCTTGATTGTCTCTTTATAAGGGACCTTGGGTGTGGTCAGATTAACTTCCACACCGAATTTCCTCTTCAGCCGCTCGACAGCGACTTCTATATGGACCTGTCCCATTCCTGAAAGAATGATCTCTTTTGTCTGTTCGTCCCGATGCACGGTTATAGAAGGGTCTTCTTCGATGAGCCGGTGCAGAGAGGACATGATTTTCTCCTCGTCCCCTTTGGCTTTCGGCTGAACCGCGAAAGACATTATGGGAGGCAGTGAGGCGATCTTCTCGAATACGATCGGCGCCTTTTCATCGCAGATGGTATCACCGGTCGTCGTTTCTTTCAGCTTGGCGACAGCCGCGATATCGCCCGCTACCAGGGATTCCGCCGTTTTCTGGTTCTTTCCTTCGAGAAAGAAGAAGTTTCCGAACCTCTCAGTGATTTTTCTGGAGGAATTATAGAAATTGAAATCGGAAGTAACCGACCCGGAATAAACCCGGAAGAGGGTCAATTTGCCGGCATAGGGATCGGCGAAGGTTTTGAAGACAAGACCCGAAAAAGGAGCTTCGACAGTGGGCTCTCGTTTTTCCGTGATTTCCTTGCCCGGGACTTTTCCGGTTACCGGGCCTCGGTCCACAGGAGACGGAAGATACGAGACAATTATATCCATAAGCGGCCTGATACCGATGTTTTTAAGCGCGGAGCCGCACGTCATGGCAACGATGCCGCCCGAAATGACGGCTTTCCGTAGACCTGTTTTAAGCTCGTCCATGCTCAGTTCCCCGCTTTCGAGATACTTATCCATCAGGGTCTCGTCGCTTTCCGCGATATCTTCAACCATTGAATCCCTGTAGGTTTTCACATTATCCGCCATATCCTCCGGGATGTCCGCGGTCTTAAATGTTCCTTTACCCTCGTCAAACAGGAGAGCTTTCATGCCGATCAAATCCACAATGCCCCTGAAGGAATCTTCCGCGCCGATCGGCAGCGAAATCGGAGTCGGTTTTCTGCCGAGTTTCTTTTTGACCGTATCGATTACATTGAAAAAGTCGGCGCGCTCCCTATCCATCTTGTTCACATAGATAATCCTGGGAAGCGAAAAACGGTCCGAATACTCCCATACTTTTTCCGTCTGGAACTCCACACCGCTTACCGCGTCTACAACAACAACGGCGCTGTCCGAGACATGGAGGACATTGATGGTATCCGTGGCAAAATTCGAATCTCCGGGCGTATCGATGATATTGATCTTGTGCTTGTCCCACTCGATGTAATTGACGGCGGCACTGATGGAAATACGTCTTTTCTGTTCCTCGGGCTCAAAATCCATGGATGAAGACCCGTCGTCGACCCTTCCCAGACGATCGGTCTTCCCGGAAACATAGAGAAACGATTCACAAAGCGACGTCTTCCCGGTCCCCCCATGTCCCACAATAGCAATATTTCTGAGAGAATTGGGTTCGTATTTTGCCATATGAATTCCCTTTCAGAGCATCATTCAATATTTAAAGAAAAGATTTTTATTGAAACATCCCTTCAATGTCAAGACAATTTTGAGCCGGAATACTTGATGCAGCGCCGATTATCTGCTAACTATGATCCCGGCTTTTCCTCTTCGTAGCCAGTGCACAGAAAAGAGACAGCCATGGTGATGTGCATGCCGGATCAATTGAGGGATACTGCAGTTAAAACGGGCGATGTGGACGCCTGTTTCAGACAACTCTCCCGCCCGGTGCAGGTGATAAAGGGAGTCGGTCCGAAGACCGCCGCGATCTTGGGAAAAAAAGGAATCCAAACTGTCCGCGACATCCTGTACTTCCTGCCGAGAAAATATGAGGACAGGCGCACAGTCCGGAGCATCTCCGAAGCAAGGATCGGCCGGAGAGAAACAATCCTGGCGAGAATTGCTGGCACAGAAGTGAAGTGGTACGGCAGAAAAAAAATATTCGAAGCGATTCTGCAGGACGCGAGTGGCAGGATGACGGCCAAATGGTTCAGGGGCGGCGAAATATTCCTGCGCAGATCCCTGCGGAAGGGAGCTCGGATAATACTGTCCGGAGAAATCAGAGGTTATCGCTTGAACAAAGAGGTCATTCACCCCGATTTCGAAATCCTGGACGAAGAGGATGATGAACTCCTGCATTTCAAGAGGATTGTTCCCGTCTATTCGGAGGCCGAAGGGCTGCACCAGAAATGGCTCAGAAGAATCGTGAGAAGGGCTCTGGATGATTATTCCCGTTTTCTTCTTAGCCCCATACCGGATACCGTATGCAGGAAATACAACCTCGGACCGCTGGACGAGGCTGTTCGCAGAGCCCATTTCCCCGGTGACGAAGAGGATATTCAAGCATGCAACCGCAGAGAATCGAACGCATGGCGCAGGCTCGTCTTTGACGAGTTCTTCTACTTCGAGCTGGGGATGGCCTTGAGGAAAAAGAGAAACCGCAGCGAGGCGGGGATTTCCTTCAGGACGGACGGAGATCTTGTCCGGAGATTTCATGATTTTCTGCCCTACCAACTGACAGGCGCACAGAAGCGGGTTGCGGAGGAGATATTGAAGGATATGGCCTGCCCGTATCCGATGAATCGTCTGCTGCAGGGTGATGTGGGGTGCGGGAAAACCGTGGTTTCCGTTATGGCCATGCTGACGGCCTGCCAGAACGATTATCAGGCCGCCATGATGGCGCCCACGGAAATTCTCGCCGAACAGCACTTCCGGCAGATCGACTGGTGGGCCGGGCGCCTGGGATTGCGCTGTGTCCTTGTGACAGGGAGCCAGCCCCGGGGAGAAAGAAAGAGATTCCTGGGAATGATTGAAACAGGGGAAGCCCGGCTGATTGTCGGAACACACGCGCTAATCCAGGAAAACACAAAATTCAGGAAATTGGGTCTCGCCGTTATAGACGAGCAGCACCGGTTTGGAGTCATACAGAGGGCAATGCTTCGTGAGAAGGGACTTAACCCGGATGTTCTTTATATGACCGCTACTCCGATACCGCGGACGTTGGCTCTGACAGTTTACGGCGATCTCGACATCTCGGTGATCGATGAGATGCCGCCCGGACGGAAAGAGATAGAGACACGCGTTCTTTACGACCGTGACCGGGAACAGCTCTACAGGATAATCCGCGGGGAGCATCGGAAAGGCAATCAGGTGTTCATCGTCTATCCGCTTATCGAGGAGTCGGAAACACTGGATTTGAAGGACGTCACCCGCATGGCCCGCCATCTCCAGGAAAAAATATTTCCGGACTGTCGGATAGGGCTGATGCACGGGAAGATGAAACGGGACGAACGGGACAGGATCATGACTGAATTCAAATCGGGAGGTATGGACATTCTCGTTTCGACGACGGTTATCGAAGTCGGAATCGACATCCCCCAGGCCTCGCTGATGATCATTGAGCATGCCGAGCGCTTTGGGCTTTCGCAGCTCCACCAGCTTCGGGGCCGGGTAGGCAGGGGCGAAATCCCGGCCCGTTGCATTCTGATGGCCGATTACAACCAATCGGAGACGTCTGCCAGAAGATTGAGGATAATGGAAGAGACCAACGACGGCTTCAGGATCGCGGAGGAGGATCTCGCGATCCGGGGTCCAGGCGAATTTTTGGGAGTGAGACAATCCGGTTTCCCGGATTTCACTGTAGCTGATATTTTGAGGGATGCGAGGATACTCAGCGAAGCAAGACGGGAATCTTTCGCCGTGGTCGAAAGAGATCCCCTGCTGGAAGACGAGCAGAACGCGAGCTTGAAGAAGGCCCTGCTGCTGAGGTGGGGAGGCCCCCCTTTTTTTCTGAAAGGAGGATAAGAACTGAAATTACTTTGACAAATAACGGCAATTGTAATAGACATTTAAATTTGTATTCATGGGGAAACGGCGTTGGAAAAGAATACGATTCGGAATCACAGCGGTCTTTAAATGCAAAACAAGCTTCACCATGCTGCAAAAGGCATAGGCTGCAGTGAAGCCGCGATGAGCATTTTTTAAGTGCCTGTAACAGGAGTATTGATCATGAAAGAAATTGTCCTGGGTCTCATTGGTTTTGGAAATATCGGCAGCGGCGTTGTCAAGCTTCTCCGGGACAACCGGGAACATCTGGAAAGACGACTGGGTGCATCCGTTCGTCTCAAAAAGGTAGCCGATCTCGATATTACAACCCCCAGGGTCGTGCCAGTCGAAAGAGAGAAGCTTACCACTGATGCGGGCGAGATATTGCGGGATCCGGAGATATCGATCGTCATTGAGTTGATAGGAGGCTATGAGCCGGCGCGGTCTTTCATCATTGAAGCCATGAGGAACAAGAAACACGTGGTTACGGCCAACAAGGCCCTTCTTGCGACGCATGGAAACGAAATATTCGAAATCGCGGAGAGGGAGGGAGTGGATATAGGTTTTGAGGCGAGTGTCGGCGGCACTATACCCATCATAAAGACATTGAAAGAGAGCCTGGTGGCGAACAGAATCAAATCGATATTCGGCATCATGAACGGCACCTCGAATTTCATCCTGACCAAGATGACCGACGAAGGAAAGGCTTTTGATGATGTATTGAAGGATGCCCAGCGGCTTGGGTTTGCGGAGGCCGACCCGACTTTCGATATCGAGGGGATAGATACTGCGCATAAGCTGGCCATCACCCTTGCGCTCTCCTACGGCAAGAAGGTCAGGCTGGAGGATATTTACCGGGAAGGCATTTCAGGGATTGAACAGAAAGACATCGAGTTCGCGCGGGAGCTCGGATACAGGATCAAGCTGCTGGCGATAGCCATCCAGAGGAAAGAGGGAGCTATTGAAGCGAGGATCCACCCGACGATGATCCCCTTCGATCACCTGCTTGCAAATGTGAACGGCAACTTCAATGCCTTTCACGTGGTCGGTGACGCTTCCGATTCCATATTCCTTTACGGGCAGGGGTCCGGGATGATGCCGACGGCGAGCGCCGTCATGAGCGATATCATAGACATAGGGCGCGACATTATGAAAGGAATAGCAAGAAGGGTTCCCTCCAGAGCGCATAGTGAGTATCTGATTGAGAATATTTCCCTGCTTCCGATGGACGATATCGAGACCCGATATTATTTCAGGTTCTCAGCGGTCGACAGGCCCGGCGTGCTTTCGAAGATATCGGGCATACTCGGAGAAAACAATATCAGCATTGCATCTGTGATCCAGAAAGGAAGAAAGCTCGACGGTGCCGGCGCCGTTCCTGTGGTGATGACGACCCATGAATCCAAAGAGGCGAACGTGCGCATGGCACTGCAGAGGATCGATGAACTGGATATCGTAAAGGGGAAAACCGTACGGATCCGGATAGAGGATGAAAAGCTCCAATGAAGTATATTATTCTGCTGGGTGACGGCATGGCGGACTATCCGATCGACTCTCTCGGGGGAATGACGCCGCTGGAGGCCGCCCGCACTCCTTACATGGACGAGATTGCAAGAAAAGGCACGGTCGGCCTGATAGATACGATACCGCGGGGTTTCCCGCCGGGCAGCGATGTCGCGAACCTTTCAGTCCTGGGGTACAATCCCGGCGAATATTACACCGGACGCGGGCCGCTGGAAGCGGCAAGCATGGGAGTGAGACTTGCTCCGGAGGACGAAGCGTACCGCTGCAACCTGGTGACTTTGAGAATGGCCGACCATCCGGTTATGGATGACTACTCGGCGGGCCACATTTCAACCGGAGAAGCCAGGGCCATTGTCGCGGATCTGGACAGAGAACTCGGTTCCGGAGCCTTCAAGTTTTATTCCGGCGTCAGTTACAGGCATCTTCTTGTGTGGAAGAGAGGAGCGCCGTCGGTTAAAACCGTTCCTCCCCACGATATTGTCGGTGAACAGATCGATCGCTATCTGCCCAGCGGGAATGGGGCGCAGGAAATAAAGCGACTGATAAATCTTGCGCGTGAAATCCTATCCGTACACCCCGTGAACATCTCGCGGATCGGCAGAGGAGAAAAACCGGCGAATTCCATCTGGCCCTGGGGGCAGGGTAAGGCGCCGAGATTCACTCCCCTAACCGTTAAATACGGCTTGAAGGGCAGCATTATTTCCGCCGTAGACTTGTTGAATGGAATCGGCATTTACGCGGGGCTGGAGGTGATCCGCGTGAGAGGAGCCACAGGATACATCGATACGGACTACGCGGGAAAGGCGCAGAGCGCTCTGGAATCGCTGAAGGACAAGGATTTTGTTTTTGTACATGTTGAAGCTCCTGATGAAATGGGCCATGCAGGAAACATCGAGGGGAAGATCAAGGCGGTCGAGGATTTCGACAGCAAGGTCGTGGGGACGGTTTTGCGCAACGTTGGAGGTCTGGGAGATTATCGCCTGATGGTATTGAGTGATCATCCCACACCGATCAGCCGGAGAACCCATGTCCCTGATCCGAGTCCTTTCGCAGTCCTTTCTTCTTCCAGGGAAGAGAACCTGGCCGTTGATGCGCCGTTCGGCGAGGCCGCCGCGAAAAGAACCGGATTGTTGATATCGCCCGGATATCGCCTCATGGAGCATTTTCTGGGCGACTGGAGGGGGTTCATTGCAGCCCGGTGTCGTTAAACTGAGGGTCATATACGCCGACACGGATGCCATGGGCATCGTGTATCATACGAACTATATAAAATGGTTCGAAATAGGGCGGGTCGAATTGATGAGGGAAATCGGTTTTGTATATTCCGCACTGGAGTCGCATGGATATTACATGCCCGCGACCAAGGCATTTTGTCACTATCTTTGGCCCGCAAAATACGATGATATTATTCAGATCGAAACAAAAATAGACTATTTAAGACACGCCAGCATGAAATTCAATTACGAAATATGGGACGAAAAGCGAGAGAAACTACTGGTCGAGGGGTACACTGTCCATGCCTTCACAAACAAACAGGGGAAAATTGTAAGGCCCCCGAAGGAGATGGTGGACCGCATAACCGGGTTGAAACGGGCGGCGGCCCTTGATCCCGATAGGAGTTTTTAAATGGCAAAAGCCGCGAAAAAAGAAATGGAACAGCCCGACCGTCTGCAGGCGCTGATGGATAAGGTCGCCGGCTATATTTCCAGAAACAAAAAACAATTCTTTCTGGCATTGGTAATACTCATCCTGGCTGTCTTGGCTGGGGGGGGGTGGTTCATCTACAGTATGAATGTTGAAAACCACGCGCAGAAACTCTATTCCGAGGCATTTCGCTCTTATCTCTCCATCCGAGCAGAGGTGAATAGAGAATCGGCCGGTCCCGCGATCAGGCTTTACGAGGACTTGATAAAAAAGTACCCCGGCAGCAATGCCGCATTGATCGCCTGTTACGATCTCGGAAACATCTATTACAGAATCAATGAAATCGACAAGTCCATTGATTTGTACAATCGCTTTCTGAAAGGATCATCGGTGAGGAACGATCTCAGGATTTTCGCCTATAACGGACTCGGATATTGCTACAGCTACAAGAAAGATTATCCGAAGTCCATCGAAATGTTCGAAAAATCAGTTCAATCCCTGAACGGGACAGCGCTGGCGGGAGCTATCTACGGCAACATAGCCGAAATGTATGAGCAGATGGGCGACACGAAAAAGGCTGTGAGCTATTACAGGAAAGCGCTGGAACAAAAAAACGAGCCCTTGATGGAAGCCCTGATCAGGAAGAAATTATCGGAGCTCGGGTAGCAGGAGGAAAACATCCGGAGCATGAAGGAATTATTGTCAGGAAACGAGGCAATCGCGAGAGGGGCATATGAATGCGGCGTTCGTTTCGCCGCCGGATATCCCGGAACGCCAAGCACCGAGATTATGGAGTCATTTGCGAAGTACAAGGATGCGTACGCGGAGTGGTCACCCAACGAGAAAGTTGCGATGGAGGTGGGAATAGGGGCGGCGGTGGCTGGCTCCAAGGCCATGGTCGTCATGAAGCATGTCGGAGTTAATGTGGCCGCGGACCCGTTATTCACAGTGAGCTACACGGGTACAAACAGTGCCCTGGTCATTGTCACGGCCGACGATCCCTCGCTACACAGCTCCCAGAATGAACAGGACAACCGCAATTATGCCAAATTCGCCAAAATACCGATGATTGAGCCTTCAAGCAGCCAGGAAGCCAAGGACTACATAAAACTTGCGTTTGAGATCAGCAGAAAATTCGATACTCCGGTTTTCCTCAGGACAACGACGAGGCTGTCGCATTCCAAATCCGTCGTGGAGATCGAGGAGCCGTCGGCAGTCGAGGAGGATAAAACGCAGATCACCCCCGATGCGCGAAAATACGTCATGGTACCCGTCAATGCGAGGGCCAGGAGAATCGAGGTAGAGAAAAGACTCGATCTTCTGCGGAATTTCGCTGAGGAATTTTCGGAGAACAGGATTGAATGGAACAGCACGGATTCTGGCATAATCTCCGCCGGAATGGCATACAATTATGCAAAAGACGTCTTTCCCGACTTTTCCTATCTGAAACTAGGCATGGTCTATCCTTTGCCCGAAAAAATGATAAGAGAGTTCGCAGCGAGAGTCAAAAAACTTTATATAGTCGAGGAGTTGGATCCGTTCATTGAGGAACAGGTAAAAGCCATGGGCATTCACGCAATCGGCAAAGAAGTATTTCCTGTGACCAATGAATTCGATCCGGGCATCGTCGAGAGGGCGATTACGGGAATGGCCGTCCGGCAGGACGCTCTGCCTGCAATGGATATACCTCCCAGACCCCCGAATCTATGCCCGGGTTGCCCGCACAGGGGTTTGTTCTATGTGCTTGGCAGATTGAAGGTGTTCGTTGCGGGGGATATCGGGTGCTACACGCTCTCTTACATGGAACCCCTTGCCGGCCTTCATTCATGTATTTGCATGGGGGCCAGTATCGGCATGGCGCACGGGATGAGCAAAGCCCTGAAGGAGAAGGGCAGGGGAAAGGTGGTCGGCGTGATCGGGGATTCGACTTTCGTGCATTCCGGCATCACTTCGCTTCTGAATACGGCGTATAATAAAAGCGATGCCGTAATCGTCATATGCGACAACCGCACAACGGCTATGACTGGCATGCAGGACCACCCTGCGACAGGATGGACCCTGAAGGGGGAAAAGACGAAAAAACTGGATTTCTCCGTCCTCGCTTCGGCGCTCGGCATCGACAGCGTCCGGATCCTGGATCCGGGCAATATCCGGGAGACCCGGACCATCTTGAAGGAAGAGCTGTTAAAGGAAGGACCCTCTGTCGTAATTTCGAGCGGTCCGTGCATTCTCCTGAATGCAAGAAAACCGGCGGCGGGAAAGCGCCTGGTTGTGGATCCACAGAAGTGCACCGGCTGCAGGCTTTGCCTGGGTCTCGGATGTCCTCCTATTTCATGGCGCAAATTCCAGCAGGAGCCAGAGCTTCCGGCCGGTGGAGGGAGGAGAAAACAGGAAGGGGTCGCCTACATCGATCCGACACTGTGCGTAGGCTGTACACTTTGCCGTCAAATCTGCAGCGCCGGCGCGATCATAGAGGAGGAATAAGATGGGTTACAACACGAAAAGTATTCTTCTGGCCGGAGTCGGCGGTCAGGGAATACTCAGGGCAAGCGATATCATATGCATGGCATTGATGGCCTCCGGATACGATGTTAAGAAAAGCGAAGTGCACGGAATGGCGCAGAGGGGCGGGTGTGTTACCAGCCACGTACGGTATGGAGAAAAAGTATACTCCCCAATATCGAAAAAAGGCGAGGTGGATATCCTCCTTTCCTTCGAGAAGCTGGAGACGCTCCGTTATCTGGATTTTCTCCAGCCCGGCGGAACAGTGATTATCAATAACGAGGAAATATACCCCCCTTCTGTCAATCTCGGCCAGGTCTCCTATCCGGAAAACGTATTCGAAATCGTGAACAGGTATTTTCCTGAGGTCAAAGTGGTGAATGCTGCAGATATCGCGTCGAAAGTAGGGGATTTCCGTACGGCGAATACAGTGATGATCGGCGCTCTTTCCCGGTATCTTGAAGTGGGTATCGTCATCTGGGAGAGGATTCTCAACAAAGTATTTTCCGAAAAGTTATTAAAAGCCAATGTAGAAGCATTCCACCTTGGAAGAAGCGCTTGAACAAAATGTATAAGTTCAGCCGTTTTCATTTTATTTTTCTTTCTTTCCTCCTTCTCATTTTCCTGAGGTCTCCGCTTCTATTTGCCGAAACCGTGGCGCAGACTGGTGCCGACAAGCAGTTCGGCTTTGCTGAAAGCCTCTTCGGGCAGGAGGACTATTTCCGGGCGATAACGGAATACAAGCGTTTTCTATTCCTTTTTCCGGAAGATACCCGGACGGAAAGGGCATACTTGCGGATAGCGGAGAGTTATTTCCGTGCAAAGCGGTGGTTAGAGGCTGTTTCCGCTCTTGATGAATTCATGCAGAGATACCCCCGCAGTTCCCTTTTCGACGAGGCCGTGTATCTTAAAGGTTTGTCTCAAAAAAATATGAAGAACTACGATCAGGCATTGTCTACTTTTGAACGCCTCATTAAAGAGGGCTCTCCTGCCTATCGAGACCGGGCGGTGTATCAACGCGCTTTGATCTTTGTCGAAAAGGAAGACTGGAAAAGGGCGATAGAATCATTTGGCGCTATTTCCCGGAAGAGCGATCTTTTTCCTTCCGCGCAAATATTCGCCCAGGGGCTCGGCAAGATCGACGCCATCCCCCATAAGGATCCTGTTATAGCCGGCTCGCTTGCGGCCGTTCTGCCGGGAGCCGGGCATCTCTACACGGAAAGGCCGACAGATGCAGCCGTTGCCTTTGTCCTGAATGCTGCCTTTATCTGGGCCGCCTATGAACTTTTTGACCGCGGAGAATATGTAACAGGGGGGGTTGTGACCTTTTTTGAAATCGGCTGGTACGGAGGGAATATTTACAGTGCGGTCAGCAGCGCGCATAAATACAATGAACGATCTAAAAGCGAATTCATTCAAAAGCTCAAAGAAAGCAGTACCCTTTCACTTCATCGTGATCGAAGGAACCCCTCCGATTGTTTTTTGATGTATTCCTTTATGTTTTAGATGTAATATATTTAAATGATAAAATATTTAATATTAATTGCATTGTTACTGATTTTCAGTGCGGTCTGTTTCGCCTCCGAAGGGGACACATTTGTGCCCTGGAATTTCAATAACGCCGGCTCTGCCATAACGCCCGTCGCCCTGAGGGGGGACAGGCAATCCGCTGCGGGTCTTGTTCTTGAAAAAGGACTTGCGTTTTTTCGCGATTATATCTCGGCGGTTGACGGAGACCGCTGTTCCATGTACCCCACCTGTTCTTCGTACGGCGTACAGGCCGTCCAAAAGCACGGCTTCTTCATCGGGTTATTCATGACGGCGGACCGCCTGATACATGAATCCAATGAAATGGATTACGCCCCCCAGGTGAATATCAACGGCAGAATCAGGTTTTTTGATCCTGTGGAGTGGAATGATTTCTGGTGGTCACCGGGTGTGCACAATCCGAACCGGGATATTGACAATTGATATTTAATTGATATTTTAAAGCTAAAAAATCTTTCTACAAAAAAGCATGGCTGAAGATTACTACAAGGAACTCGGAGTCGACAAGAACGCGAGTCCTGAGGATATCAAAAAGGCTTACCGCAAGCTTGCCCTGAAATACCATCCCGACCGCAATCCCACGGACAGAAAAAGAGCCGAAGAGAAATTCAAAAAGATCAGCGAAGCTTACGCCGTCCTCAGCGACCCTGAAAAACGGAGGCAATACGACAGCTTCGGTTCAGAGTCCTTCAGCAGGCAATTCTCTCAGGAAGACATCTTCAGGGGATTCGACATTAACGAGATTTTGAGAGACCTTGGATTCGGCGGAATCGGTGGCCAGTGGAGCTTCGGCACCGGTGGCGGTAGGAGGCGCGTTTACACCCAGAGGCCCGGCGGGGGGTTCGGAGATATCTTCGGGACCGGCGCTCGATATGCCGAAGAGCCCGGGGAGAATCTGGAATATAATCTTTCGATAACACTGGAGGAATCAGCAAAGGGAGCCGAAAAGAAAATCGCGCTCAAGACGGACGGCAAGACCCAGGAAATCAAAATCAGAATTCCGCCTGGAATAGCGTCGGGCCAGAAATTAAGGCTCTCGGGTAAGGGATTGCCGGGTGCGTACGGTGGCCCTCCCGGCGATATGTTTCTGAATATAAACGTTTTGCCTCATCCTGTTTTCAAAAGAGAGGGAGATGATATCCTTCTGGAGACGGATGTGACATTTTCTCAGGCGGCGCTCGGTGCAACCATAGAAGTACCAACGCTGAATGGGGTGACGAAAAGAATCAAGATACCGCCAGGTACGCAGGGCAATATGAAGATCCGGATGAAAGGTTTCGGAATACCGCATTTCAAGGGCCAAGGCAAAGGTGACCAGTACGTAAAGATCAATATCAGGGTGCCGAAGAAACTTTCCGAGAGACAGGAAGACCTGATAAAAAAACTTGCTGCGGAAGGAATGTAGACTGTCTATTGAATGAATCAGCTTATTTTTTTAGGATATGAACCCCCCGCTGTGTCGTCTTCGCCCAATAAATCGATTTCCCATCTGTGATTAAAGCGTTTGACAATATCTTTAAACGCCTCTGAAAAATCTTAGATAAATTCTCCCTGGATATAGATTGTTTGAATATCAATGTAGAATGACTTCAGGAAATAATTAACGTCTTATAAGATATGTTATGTAAACTTATCCCTCCTTAAATAAATTCAATCATCCCGGAGGCACCCATCTTGTCCCCGATAATGATGAGAATCCCGAGGACCCCTTCTATATTCAAGCCGAATTGTAAAGCCGGACGGATATCGGATTCTTTATTGACGCGATTGCCAACCGCGGTTGCCGCTGCATCAGCGAGTACCGCTGATTTCGATATCACGCACACTGCATCGGCGCGGCCGAAACTTACGGAATGCCCTACGGTTCCCGACGAAGTACATATTCCGAGTGGTGTTGCCTCTGGCCTGATCCTTAGCTTGATTTTTCCGCTCAAGGGAGACTTTCCGGAATATACCCCGATTCTCAGCTCCCTCTTTGATTTGAGGTAGATGTCGCCGCCGTTTTCGACGATAACCTGGTCTGTATGTTCGAGAATATCCTGCGCCACATACTGGGCGATGGCGCCGGCGACGGACGCCATTGGGCCGACATTTACCCGCGAGGATGCGTCTAGCATATCTCTTATTATCGGCGGCGCCAAATCGTCCTTCTCGATCGGCGAAAAGGATTTCATGAATTTCGGCCGGAGCTTTATATATTCTTCAATAAAATTCCGGTATTTACAAACGGAATTTAAGGCAATGTCTGAAAGATTGCGGCCGGCGCTGATGAATAGATCGGTCTCCTTAACCTTAACTTCGAATATGGCGAGATCGGGACTGAAGACCTCGTTGCGATAAAATCTTCTCTGATAAAAGGGCATCTTTTGTTTATCAAAAATAACCACTTGTGCAGCAAAAAGAACAGCTGTGCACAGTGGTCAGACAGAGTTGAACCGCGTTCGACCGGAACCCAGGATACGATCGGCGCCTTTTTTCAATTGATCGGAAATATTGAGTTTGAAATCGTTTCCAAGATATATGACTGCTTCGGAGTCGTTTTCAAAAAAAAGATGAATGTAACCATCGGCCTTCCCGCGGTGCCCTTGTAGAAATTCCTTGAGTTCAGCAATCTTCTCTTCAGAAGCGTTCCCGTTGCTGAACAAATCGAAATGCACGGAGTTGAAGGGCCTTTCGATTGCATCAGAAAGGGGAATTATTTCGGAGGCTATTATTTTGGCGCTCTCCTCGCCCATATCCAGAGTGCCCTTGACCAGGAGAGGATCATCACTGTGGAAAAGAGCGTCATATTTCTTATATACTTCCGGAAACGCGATAAGCTGTACGGAACCTTTCATGTCTTCCATGGTAATGTAAGCCATCTTGTCTTTCTTCCTGGTCAGGGTCTCTCGGATATTGCTGACGATTCCGACGAAGGAAACGGTGTCTCCGTCTCTTCTCAACGACTTATAATCGTCCTCGACATCGCCGTTCTCTCTCCTCGAAGCCAGCATTGCAGAATCAATATCCGCGACAAGCCTGATCTTATCGGCAAACCCGGAAAGGGGATGGCTGGTTATATAGAACCCCAGCATTTCCTTTTCATACGAGAGCAGTTCCTCGCGGCTCCATTCAGGAATATTGCCTGCGGGAGATCCCGCATCTGGCTGTTCCCTGGTGTACGCCATCTGTTCAAGTTCGAAAAGGCCGGCCTGGTGTCTTCCGTTTTCCTTCTGGTTTTTCAGCACAAGTCCTATTATCTCTTCATAGCTCTCCATTAGCTGGCGGCGTTTCAGTCCAAGGGCGTCGAAGGCGCCGCATTTAATAAGACTTTCCACGACCCTCTTGTTGATCTTGCGGAGGTCGACACGGTTGCAGAAATCGTAAAAGGAGAGAAATTTGCCTCCCTTTCTCCGGGCGGTGATGATAGCCTCAATGGCCCCTATGCCAACATTCTTCACGGCAGCGAGGCCGAAGCGGATCTTTCCGCCCGCCACGCTGAAATCATTTGAGGACTCATTGATATCGGGCGGAAGTACGCTGATACCCATGTCTCTGCAGTCGCTGATATATTTGATGATCTTGTCCCTGTTATTCTTTTCGCTCGTCAGCAATGCCGCCATGAATTCGACAGGATAATGCGCTTTCAGGTATGCAGTCTGGTAGGAGATCATCGCATAAGCGGCGCTGTGTGATTTGTTGAACCCATATCCGGCGAACGTTTCCATCTGTTCGAAAATCTTTTTTGCCTTGCCCTCGGATATCCTGTTCTTTTTTGCTCCGGCAAGAAACTTGGGCCTTTCTTTTTCCATTTCAGCCGCCTTCTTCTTGCTCATGGCCTTGCGGAAACTATCTGCCTCCCCCATTGTGTAATTCGCGAGGGCGCTGGCGATCTGCATCACTTGTTCTTGATAGAGGATGACACCGTATGTTTCCTTCAAAATACTTTCCAGTTCGGGCACTTCGTAGGTAATTCTGGTTTTGCCCTGTTTCCGGCTGATGAATTCCGGTACCATCTTCAGGGGACCGGGACGGTAGAGGGCGATCAGAGCCATCACGTCCTCAATGCAGTCCGGTTTCATGCTGACGAGAATTTCTTTCATCCCGGAACTCTCAAGCTGGAATACTCCGTCCGTTTCCCCCTTCATCAAAAGCTGATAAGTCAGCCGGTCATCGAGGGGAATATTATTTATATCAACCTCCTCCCCCCTGACATCCCGGACGAATCTCAGGGTATCCCGGATTACCGTAAGAGTCTTCAGCCCCAGGAAATCGAACTTGATCAATCCCAATGCCTGCAAATCGTTCATCGGGAACTGCGTTACTATTTCATCTCGCTGACTTTTATAGAGAGGTACCCTCTCCACAAGCGGTTTATCGGAAATGACTACGCCCGCGGCATGGGTAGAGGAATGGCGGCTCAAGCCTTCCAGAGATTTGGACAGGGCCAGGAGCTTCCTTACTTTCTCATTCCTCTTTTCTTCCTCCTGCAGGCGTGGCTCAAGCTTTACGGCCGTTTCAAGGGTCATATTCGGCCCCATCGGAACCAATTTTGCGATCCTGTCCACTTCATTATAAGGCATATTCAGCGCCCTGCCGACATCGCGGATGACAGCCCTCGCCTGCATGGTGCCGAACGTGATAATCTGAGCCACTCGATCATTGCCGTATTTTTCAGTGACGTAGCGGATAATTTCGTTTCTGCCTTCCATGCAGAAGTCGATATCAATATCCGGCATGCTCTTGCGGTCGGGATTCAGAAAACGCTCAAAGAAAAGCCCGTAGCGGATAGGGTCGATATTGGTAATTCCCAACGCGTAGGCCACCAGGCTGCCAGCTACAGACCCGCGGCCAGGTCCGACGGGGATATTCATTCTTTTCGCGTAGTTGACGAAATCAGCGACAATCAGAAAATAGCCTGCAAAACCCATTGACCGGATGATATCAAGTTCCAGCCGGAGCCGTTTTTCGTATAAATCCTTTTTCTCCTCGGGCAGATTCTTTTTCAGCGCGTCCCACCCCTTTTTCGCCAGGTCGCACAGGTATTCATCCAGCGTCTTTTCACCTTCGATCTCGAAATGGGGCAGGAAAATCTGGTCAAAATTAAGAGTCAGGTTACATTTCTCGGCTATTTTGACTGTATTAACAATCGCATCCGGGCAGTAACTGAACAGTTGCTTCATTTCCTCGGAGGAGCGGAAGTAGAACTGGTCGCTGCCCAGCTTCATTCTGTCCGTATCTTCAACTGTCTTTCCGGTCTGAATGCAGAGCAGGACATCGTGGGCTTCGGCGTCTCCGCGGCTAAGATAATGGCAGTCATTCGTCGCCACTACAGGTATGGAGAGTTCTCTCCCCAGCTCTATAAGTTCGGCATTTACTTTTTTCTGTTCAGGAAGGCCGTTTTCCATGATTTCAAGATAGAAGTGTTCTTCGCCGAAAATGTCACGGTATTCCATCGATGCCGCACGGGCTCCCTCCCGGTTTCCTTTAAGCAGGTGATCCGCTATTTCTCCATGGAGACAGGCGCTCATCCCGATCAGACCTTCACTGTACTTTGCCAGAATTTCCTTATCCACGCGCGGCCGGTAGTAAAATCCCTCCAGGTAAGCGGCTGTCGTCAGACGGATCAGATTTTTGAATCCTTGCATGTTTCTGGCCAATACAACCAGATGGCGGGAAGATTCTCCGATGCCGTATGATTCCTTCTCCAGTCGGCTTCTTGGCGCTACGTAAAACTCGCAACCGATTATCGGTTTGACGCCGAATTTATAGGCCTGCTGATAGAATTCTATTGCCCCGAAAAGATTGCCGTGATCGGTTATTGCGACCGCGGGCATGGAGAAAGCCTTGACTTTCTCGAAAAGCCTGTCAAGACGGATAGCCCCGTCGAGCAGGCTGTACTGAGTGTGGACATGTAGATGGACAAAATCGGTGTGTTTCATTTTCAATAAAGGCTGACGCTAACGGCAAAGGTGTTTTTCAACAACTTGCTAAGGGGCTGAAATTTTTTTATTTGCAATTGAGGCTGGTCAAAAACAATTCTTATTTTTATCTTTTTGCTTTTAGCCCTGGCCTTTCGCCACAATTATTCCAACCAGTAATTCGGGGCCTCTTTGGTTATGATTACGTCGTGGACGTGGCTTTCTTTCAAGCCAGCGGATGTGATCTTTACAAATCTGGCGTTTTTTCTCAGTTCCTCGATTGTCTTGCAGCCCGCATAGCCCATTCCGGCCTTCAGGCCGCCTATCAATTGATAGATGCTGGCGGAAAGCGAACCGCGGAAGGGTACCCGCCCCTCGATCCCTTCCGGTACGAGCTTGAGCGTGCTTTCGATATCGTCCTGCATGTAGCGGTCTCTGCTCCCTTCCCTCATTGCTTCCAGCGAACCCATTCCGCGGTAGACTTTATAACTTCTCCCCTGGAAAAGAACGGTTTCGCCCGGACTTTCTTCGGTCCCCGCAAAAAGTCCGCCGATCATGACTGAATATGCGCCGGCACCCAAGGCCTTTGAAATGTCTCCGGAATACTTGATTCCGCCGTCGGCGATGACAGGAATTCCGTATGGCATTGCGGCCTTCGAACAATCCCGGATGGCGCTCATCTGCGGGACGCCCACTCCGGCGACGATCCTGGTCGTGCAAATAGAGCCCGGCCCTACCCCGATCTTGACGGCGTCTGCACCGGCTTTGATCAATGCCTCCGTCCCTTCCGCGGTTGCAACGTTGCCGGCAATGACCTCGCATTTCGGAAAATTCGCTTTCGTGCTTCTGATCGCATCAAGCACGCCCTTGGAATGCCCGTGGGAAGTATCGATAACGATAACATCCACCCCCGCCGCGTAAAGCGCATCAACGCGGGCCTCCCGGTCGAGAACTCCTACTGCCGCTCCTACACGCAGACGCCCGAGAGAGTCCTTGCAGGCCCGGGGATATTTTTCAATCTTTTCTATATCTTTGATGGTTATTAACCCTTTGAGATTATATTCGTCATCAACTACGAGCAGTTTTTCGATACGGTGCTTGTGAAGCAGTTTTTTGGATTCTTCAAGGGTTATGGAAGAAGATACGGTCACCAGATTTTCCTTTGTCATGACATTGGATACGGGCTGGTCAAGGTTCGTTTCAAAACGCAGATCCCGGTTGGTCAGGATGCCCACCAGACGCTTGTTCTTTGTCACAGGCACCCCGGATATCTTGTAGCGGCTCATGAGCCCCAATGCCTCTTTAACCTTCTGCTCCGGCTCGATCGTTATGGGATCCACGATCATTCCGCTTTCCGACTTCTTGACGCGATCTACTTCGATGACCTGCCTTTCAATACTCATGTTTCTGTGAATGATGCCGATCCCCCCCTCGCGGGCCATTGTGATAGCAGTCCTGGATTCTGTAACGGTGTCCATAGCCGCGCTAATTATCGGAATATTCAATTTTATGTTCAGCGTCAGCCATGTCGTCGTATCCACGTCCTTGGGAAGGATCCGGGATTCGGACGGCACAAGAAGGAGATCGTCAAAAGTAAGACATTCCTTCACATTTTCATCTAACATGAAAAAACCTCCCAATTATCTAAATTATTATAACATGATATCCGCAAAATTCACGAAATTCCATCTCGGGCTCTGCTGTCATCTGAACTCAAGACTGATTGCAGGCGATAATGTAGCGCTCATTTCCCTGAGAAATAAAGAAGGTATCATTCTCATTGTCGTACTCGATCCATTCGGCAAGCTGATAATATCCGGCTCTCGAAAACCTGGCTTCGAAATTCCCGCCCTTGACAGAGCAATACATCACATTCTGATTATTCATGCGCAGGGTGGCGGGATCCAGCAACTCCGCCGAGCCGTCGCTCAGGAGTATCTGCCATTCTTCCCGGCCGCGGCTTTCCTCCACGAACCGATTTACCGAGGTAACGACAAACGGCGTATCCTCGACCTCGAGGTAACATTTCTCGTCCCGCATCTCAATGATGTACCGGCCGGACTTGTCGCGCTTGAGATTCTGACACAATATTCTAATGATATCTTTTCTAAACATTTCGGCCCCCCGGAAATACCAGACGCCGTCTTTATCGATCTTGATATCGCACGGGGGCAAATCCTTATCCAGTTCTTCACCCATATTTTAAAAAACCTTTCTGCTGTCGAGGAGAATTGTCACCGGCCCGTTGTTGAGAAGTTCAATAATCATACTGGCCTGGAATTCCCCGGCAGCCGCACGGATTGTCCTCTCTGATGCCCTGTACACGAAATAATTATATAATTCGCGCGCCGCCCCGGGCTCTTCAGCGCCTGTAAAAGAGGGTCTCCTCCCCTTGTGGCAATCCGCAAGCAGGGTAAACTGGGAAACAACCAGGATTTCTCCACGGATATCCTCCAGGGAGAGATTCATCTTCCCCTCCGTATCTTCGAATATACGGAGATTCACTATCTTATCCAGAAGGTAGTCCGCGTCTTTCTTGGTGTCGCCCTTTTCCACTCCCACAAAAACAAGCAATCCCCGCCCGATTGCGGCGATTTCCTCGCCGTCGACTTTAACTCTTGCAAAATCAACCCGTTGGATAACTGCTCTCATAAGAATATCTGGACCGGGTATAGCAATAAAAGTTTTTATCATCAAGTCTTTTCAGCAATTATTCCGCGGGCCTGATATCTTTCGCGCTTTTGGTTATAATTATATCATGTTATAGTGCGCCGCACTCACTCGGCGGCCGCCGATTGAGTGCGGAAGAGAGGGATTCTGTCTTGATAAAGGAACACTCACCTGAACAGGAAGAGATCAGGAAGGCCGCTTTCTGGATCGCCACGATCAGTTCCTTCCTGACCCCTTTTATGGGATCTGCAGTCAATATAGCCCTGCCGTCCATCGGAGATGAATTTTCCCTGAAAGCCGTAACTCTGAGCTGGGTGAGTACGGTCTTCCTGCTCTCGGCCGCCATCGGCTTGGTTCCTATTGGCAGGCTGTCCGACATTTATGGACGGAAAAGGATCTTTCTGCAAGGGATCGTCCTTTATACATTTGCCTCCCTGCTATGCGCCCTGGCGTTTTCGGCAGACATGCTGATTCTCTGCCGGGCCCTCCAAGGCATAGGAAGCGCGATGATTTTCGGGACCGGTACAGCGATACTTGTATCCGTCTTCCCCCAGCAGGAGCGAGGCAAAGTTCTCGGCTTCAATGTCGCGGCGGTTTATTTCGGCCTTTCCGTCGGTCCCTTCGCCGGCGGATTGTTTACGCAATACGGCGGCTGGAGGAGCATATTTCTGATCAACATCCCCCTTGGGGCTTTTGTCATCTTCCTTGTTCGCAGGAAACTGAACACGGAATGGCTGGATGCGGCGGGCGAAAAATTCGATCTATCCGGTTCCATCCTGTACGGCGCCGCGGTCATTTCCTTCATGTACGGTTTCTCCATACTTCCAGGGCTGCCGGGATTATCGCTCATTGCTGCGGGAGTGATCCTGTTCATCGTATTCGGATTCCGGGAGACGCGCTCGGCGAACCCCGTTCTGGATGTTGGTCTCTTCAGAGAAAGCAGGGTTTTCAGGTATTCCAACATCGCGGCGCTGATCAATTACAGTTCCACGTTCGCCGTTGGCTTTCTCCTGAGTCTCTATCTGCAGTTCATGAAAGGGTTTTCTCCGTTCCATTCGGGACTGATCCTTGCGTCACAACCGGTGATGCAGTCCCTTTTTTCTCCTCTGGCGGGCAGGCTCTCGGACCGGATCGAGCCCAGGATTATCGCCTCTTCAGGGATGTTCCTCACCTTCTTATCTCTGCTTGCGCTGGTTTTCCTTAAAAGTGATACGGGTCTCGTCTATATCATCTCGGCCTTGATCATCCTTGGTCTCGGATTCGCCCTTTTCTCATCACCTAATGTTAATGCCATTATGAGTTCGGTGGACAGAAAATTCTATGGAGTCGCCTCCGGCATTCTGGCGACCATGCGTATGATGGGGCAGACGCTGAGCATGGGGGTGGTGATGCTGACGTTCTCCGTATTCATTGGCGGGTCTCCCATTACCGCGGAGCATCATCCCAATTTACTCACGAGCATGAAAACGGTCTTCATAGTGCTGACATCCCTGTGCTTCGCTGGCATCTTCGCGTCCTCGGCACGGGGCAAAATGCACGAAGAGACAAGGGGGGTATGAACAGAATTACAGTGGAGCAGAAAAATAAAATAATATATAAATATGCATCCTGAGCATCCCGGCAGAGAATTATATGGACCTTAATGAAATCATTATCCGGTGTCTCAAATGCGGCCAAAAGAACCGCATTCCGCCGGATCGTTTAAGCAAAAAAATGCTGTGCGGCAAATGTCACTCTCGTCTCGATGAGCTGATCGTGCAGTGTTTTATCTGCGGCGCCAAGAACCGCGTATCAGACGAGAAACTTCAGGCCCGCCCCATCTGCGGACGCTGCCGCCTCCCTCTGTATAAGTGCAGCCGCCCGGTGTCTCACTAGCTGGCGCGCAGGGCATCTATGATGCTCGTGCGGGCCGCCCGCCTGTCCCGGCTATCGAATTAAAGAGGAACATTCTTCTTGCCGAATGGCATTTTGTCGTGTAAAGGCAGATAAAGGTGTTTTTGATTGATTGACGGTTCTCTTTTCTTTTATCCATGGGCTTATGCCGCCTTCAGCTGATGACACCAGGGAGTACGGAATGGGAAAAGTATTGATTATTGACGATGACCAATCATTGAATGACATGCTCAGCGAACTTGTGCGGCGCATGGGGCACGAAGTCCGGTCCGCCCAGACACTCGAAAAGGGCCTTTCTGAAATTTATTCCTATCCTTACGATGTGGTGTTCCTGGATGTAAGTATGCCCGACGGAAACGGACTCGATGTCATTTCCCGTGTCAAGCAGGCGCCTTCGGCGCCCGAAGTTATTATCATTACCGCATCCGGAGATCCCGATGGCGCCGAAATCGCCATAAGCAACGGGGCCTGGGATTATATCGAGAAGCCGTCTTCTATACGCATGATGACCCTGCCGCTCATGCGAGCGCTGCAATACCGCGAGGCCAAGAGATCGAAAAAACCGCTGCTCGAATTAAAGAAAGACGGGATCGTCGGCAGCAGTCCGCAAATGAGGACCTGCCTGGATCTCGTGGCCGAGGCCTCCTGTTCCGATGTAAACGTCCTCATCACCGGTGAAACAGGAACAGGGAAAGAACTCTTTGCGCGCGCCATCCACAGAAACAGCATGCGCAAGGATAATGCATTTGTCGTTGTGGATTGCGCCGCGCTGTCGGACACCCTTGTTGAGAGCATGCTTTTCGGTTACGAGAAAGGAGCTTATACCGGTGCGGATAAATCGCATGAAGGCCTCATTATGCAGGCTCATGGGGGAACTCTTTTTCTTGATGAAATCGGTGAACTCCCCTTCTCCATCCAGAAATCATTTTTGCGGGTTCTGCACGAGAGACAGTTCCGGCCTTTGGGGAGCAAGCACGAAGTCGCGAGCAATTTCAGGCTGGTCACGGCGACCAATCGCAATCTGGATCAGATGGTTCGAAACGGCCAGTTCCGCAGTGATCTCCTTTTCCGTCTGAGGTCTTTCACCATTGAGCTGCCGCCGCTGCGGAGCCGGCTGGACGATATAGGAGATCTTGTTGTCCATCATATGAAGAGACTGTGTTCGAGATATGAAATCGATAAAAAAGAATTTTCGCCGGAATTTCTGGAAGCGCTCGAATTGTACAACTGGCCCGGCAATGTCAGAGAACTGGTGAATACCCTTGAGAGAGCACTCGCCTCGGCACATGGAGAGCCCGTATTATTTCCCAGGCACCTGCCGACTCACATTCGGATAAAAATAGCTCAGGCATCCATCGGGAAAGAAACCTCTGCACGAATAAATCCCGCCGGTAACAATGAGACAATCCCCAAATTACACGAGATCAGGGAGTCGGCGGTCGCTCAGGCGGAGAAGGAATATTTGAACAGCCTCTTGTCAGTGTCCGGAACGGATATCAAAAGGGCATGCGAGCTTTCGGGTCTTTCGAGATCGAGATTGTACGAGCTCCTGAAGAAACATGGAATTTCCGCAAAGTAATTCAACTTCCTAATCCTAAACCTGAAACTCAAATTGAACAAACTCGAAGTCAAAGACGTTTTGCCCATTGTAATTTTGATATTGCGATTTGTTTATGATTTGGAGTTTAGAATTCAGCGGTTGATTTGTCCGGCCTTTCCGGACATATTTCCGGTTTTGTCGGACGACGTCCTGTCAGACCGGACACAAATGCCCGGATTGATTTCTTTGAAGCTTTTGTTGTAATCCAGCACTTGATCTAAGTTCTTATTATATCAGTCAATTTATAATTGGCAAATTTCACGCCGCAGAGGGCGCAACGGCATGCTTATTGTTATACGGATTGAGCAGGAAAAACCTCCCCGGAGAACTGCTGCAGAGGGCAGTTGAAGCGATTGTTCCACCGGACGCTCATATCTGCAGAATGGTCGACCTTTTCTTCAAACTACACCAGCCGTTGTTGGCCCGATGTAGCCGTTCTCCCCTTTTAAATTATCTTTCATCCGTTCCCTTTCTATTGATTTCATCCTTTTTGCATGGTAGAGAGACCGCCTGCCTGCTTATACAGGCAAAGGGCCGGGGTATACAGGAATCAGGTCGTCTCAAGTTCTTAACTTCAGTAAAGAATAATTAGCCCTTTTCCTTCAGCCCTTAGCCCATGTTTTAAATTAACCGATCGGCCTGAGATGAATGGCGGAAATCCGCCGGTTTGCCAGAAAGGATATTATGGATCTTTTGAACGCGCTCATTCTGGGAATTGTACAGGGAGTTTCAGAATTTCTGCCGATTTCTTCGACCGGACACCTGATTCTGACATCCCACCTGCTGGGACTTGCTCACACCGACTTTTTAAAAAGCTTTGAGATTTCCATACAGCTTGGATCGATCCTGTCGGTTGTCATTCTGTACTGGCGATCTCTTCTGGTTGACTTTGAAGTCATTAAAAGGGTGGCGGTGGCCTTTCTCCCCACAGGCGTACTGGGTCTTACATTGTATAGAATCGTGAAACAATATTTGCTGGGTTCTGAACATATCGTGCTCTGGTCTCTTTTCATCGGAGGGATACTCCTTATTCTTTTCGAACGCTGGCATACGGAGAAGAGGGAAATTGTCCCGGAGATATCCAGAATGTCCTATAAAACAGCATTCATTATAGGCATTTTTCAATCCATCGCCATGATCCCCGGGGTATCACGGTCCGCTTCCACGATTATCGGAGGGCTGGTTATGGGGATAAAGCGAAAGACGATTGTCGAATTCTCATTTATGCTTGCCGTTCCGACAATGCTCGCCGCCACCGCTTACGACCTGATAAAATCCGCATCCGTGATCTCTGTCGGGGAAGTGGACTTCTTGATTGTCGGTTTTGTCTCCTCTTTTATTGTCGCCCTCCTGAGTATTAAATTCCTGATACACTTTATAAAAACCCATACATTTGTTCCTTTCGGTATTTACAGGATTCTCTTTGCCCTGGGCTGGCTGCTGATGATGCGATAGATGTCTTCCTGCAAGGCAGGGGGGCAGCAATGAATGCTGCCCCCCTTGAAATCATGGTCGGGGCGAGAGGATTTGAACCTCCGACTCCCTGCTCCCAAAACAGGTGCGCTACCAGGCTGCGCTACGCCCCGGATAAAAAAGAGGGATATCTTCTTTCATTTTATTCTTTTTTTTGCAAGTATCTTTTTAATTTCATGAGCGCCTTCGCACGGTGACTGATCCGGTTCTTTACGTCGGGAAGAAGTTCTGCAAGCGTTTTTCCGCGCTCAGGGACTACAAAGACCGGATCGTACCCGAAGCCGCCTTTGCCTGCCGGCTCCAGAGCGATTCTCCCGCGCAGAGTTCCCTCAAATGACCTGAATATTCCGTCCTTCCGGTAAAGCACTAGAGAACATCGAAACGCGGCTCCCCTCTTCTCCAGGGGTACACCCTTCATCTCCTCCAGGAGCTTCCTGATATTGCTCTCATCGGTCGCGCGATCCCCTGAATACCTGGCGGAGTGGACGCCCGGTCTTCCGCCGAGAAAGTCTACTTCGAGCCCGGAATCATCGGCAAGCGCAATTTCATTCGTCATCTCTGAAACGGTTCTGGCCTTTTTCAGGGCGTTTTCCAGAAATGTCCTCCCGTCCTCGACAATCTCCGGAAATTCGGGATAATCATTAAGCGAGAGGACCTCTATGTCGATATCCTGAAGTAGTGTTCGGATTTCAGATATTTTCCCTCTGTTCTTTGATGCAATCACGATTTTTTTCAGATAAGCCCACCCAGTATCCCCATCTGCATGTCAATCAGACGGCAGATCCCTTTCTCCGCAAGATTCATCATTTCACCCAGCAACTGCCTGCTGAACGGTGTCACTTCCGCCGTTCCCTGTACTTCGATAAAAAGGCCACCGCTCGTCATGACGAAGTTCATGTCCACATCGGCGCGGGAATCTTCTTCATAATCCAGATCGAGAAGGATCCGTTCTCCGACAAGGCCGACGCTGACCGCCGACACATAATCCCGCACGGGGATATGCGTCGCGACCCCCTCTTCCTTCAGCCTGCGGAAGGCTTCCACCAGCGCGATAAAACCCCCGGTGATGGAAGCGGTCCTTGTGCCTCCATCGGCCTGGATGACATCACAGTCGATATAGACAGTCCTCTCTCCGAAAGAATGGAGATCGGTTACAGCTCTCAATGACCTGCCGATCAGGCGCTGTATTTCGTGCGTCCTGCCGCCTATTCTTCCCCGTGTGGTTTCCCGCTGGCTGCGTATCTGAGTCGCTGCGGGCAGCATGGAGTACTCCGCCGTGAGCCAGCCCTGTCCCGTATTTTTCAAAAAAGGAGGAACACCGTCTTCGACACTCGCGGAGCAAATGACCCGAGTGTTTCCCATCTCAACCAAGACCGACCCTTTCGCGTATCCGAGGAAATCCTTCGTGAACCGCACATTCCTGATTTCATCCCATTTGCGCCCGCCGTTCCTCATGATCTCTCTCCCGGGCTGAAATATTCCCGTGTCACCTGCCCTATAGCGGCGGCGATGCCGGACTGCGTGGCCGGATCGGTCAGTATCTTGCGTTCTTTACTATTCGTGGCAAAACCGACCTCAAGGACAACGGCGGGTATTGTCAGGGATCCTATGCGTATCGGGGCTTCCCGGAGTCCTCTGCCCTTTCTGGGAAATAATTTTTCCAGGTGTTTCATCATGATCTGGGAATAGCGCACGCTTTCATTTAGGTACTGAGTCCTGACCATGTCCTTTACAATTTCCCCGGAATCGTTTTTCTTCTCCACGGGCATCTTGAAACCGGGAAAGTATATCTCGAATCCCGAAGAATTCTTTCCAAATCCGGCGTTGACGTGAATACTGATAAACAAATCCGCTTCTTTCCCCGCCGATCCAATCCTTTCCTCCGCTGATAAAGCCCTGTCGGATGTACGCACAAGCCGGGTTCTGATGTTCTTGGACTGATCCAGGTCTTTTTTCAAAAGTCGGGCGATGGCCAGTGTCACATCTTTTTCATATATTTCCCCCGATAATCTGACTCCTCTATCATTTCCACCGTGCCCGGCATCCACGATGACCGTAAAGTTCCCCTGAGCGTCTTTCGCCCAGGAGCCGTTCGCAGGGAAGCCAAGCGAGACGGATATCAGGGTCACCATAACTGTGGAAAAAAGTCTCATGTGCATTTCTCCCGCTGTACCTCCGATTTTATCTGTTTACGACCTTCTTAGTCTCTCAATGGAAATAACGCTTTTCAATTTTTTCAATGTGGAGACCACCTGGTTGAACTGGTTTAGATCATTCACTTCCAGTTGAAAATCACAGATCGCCTGTTGATCGGGCGTGGTATCTACATTGGCGTGGGCGATATTGATGTCCAGAGAGGAAATCGTATTGCTGATCTCAGCGAGCAGTCCTTTTTTGTCCCGGCAAATCACACGTATATGGACCGGATATGTCTGTTTCTCTTTGATATTCCAATGAACGTCTACCAGCCGCTCGCTGTCTATTCCCTGGAGCATCATACAATTAGCCTGGTGGACGCTCATTCCCCTGCCCCTGGAGATGTAGCCGACAACCTCATCGCCGGGAAGCGGGTCGCAGCACCGTGCGAATCTCACCATGACATCTTCTACGCCCGTGATGGACACTCCTGCAGCCGAGGGTTTCCTGAACTTCTTTTTGATTTTCTCCAGGATCGGCTCCTCTTCCTTTTTTCCCTCATCCGGCATTATCCGGTGGATGATGTATTTCGCCGAGACCTTTCCATAACCGATAAGGGCCATCATGTCTTCCACCGTATTGACGGAATGCTCATCCAGTATTTTTTCGAATTCCTCCGACTTTATGACCTGACTCAATTTCAGCTGGTGCTTCTTCAGCTCCTTTTCAAGAATATCCCTGCCCAGATCAACGCTCTTTCTCCTCTCCTCCGTTTTAATCCAGTTCTTTATTTTGGAGATGGCTTTGGAAGTCACCGCGTATTTAAGCCAGTCTTTTCCTGGGTGATGGCCGGCCTGGGTAATGATTTCGACCGTGTCGCCGTTCTGGAGCTCATATTTGAGAGGTACGATATTCCTGTTCACCTTTGCGCCCACGCACCTGTCCCCGACATCAGTATGTATGCTGTAAGCGAAATCAATGGGAGTGGCTCCCTTTGGAAAAGATTTTACATCTCCGTTCGGAGTGAAAACATAAACCTCGTCGGGAAAGAGGGCCATTTTCAGGTTCTTCATGAATTCCCGGGGGTTTTTCATTTCATGCTGGATGTCCAGCAGTTCCCTCAGTTTTTTGATTTGCTCTTCGTCCTTGCCGTGATATGTGCCGCCTTCCTTATACCGCCAATGGGCCGCGATCCCTTCTTCCGCCCATTCGTGCATTTCTTTGGTCCGGATCTGGATTTCTACGCGTTCACCGTATGGACCTATCACGGTCGTGTGCAGGGAACGATAATTATTGGCTTTCGGCATGGCAATGTAGTCCTTGAAACGACCCGGCACCGGCTTCCACAAAGCGTGCACGACACTCAAGGCTTCGTAGCATTCTTTATCCCTGTCCGAATCCAGAATGATCCTGAATGCAATGAGATCGTAGACTTCGTCAAAATTGATGTGCTGTTCCCTCATTTTCTTGAAAATGCTGAAGAGGTGCTTGGCGCGGCCTTCCACGCGGGCATGGAGCCCGTATTCAGTGATCTCATGCTGAATGATATTCTTGACTTCTTCAGTATATTTCTCTCTTTCTTCTTTCCTCTTCGCTATCCGCCTGGACAGGTCATTGTATTCTTCAGGATAAAGATATTTGAAAGAAAGATCTTCCAGCTCTACTTTCATCCAGTTGATTCCGAGACGGTTTGCCAGGGGGGCATGCAGTTCAAGGGTTTCTTTGGCGATATATTGTTGTTTGTCCGGAGGCTGGTACTCCAGGGTCCTCATATTGTGGACCCTGTCGGCAAGCCGCACCAGGAGGATCCTGATATCGGAAGACATCGCCAGGATCATCTTCCGGAAATTCTCGGCCTGCCTTTCCTCCTGAGAGCCGAATGTAATTTTGCTTATTTTGGTAAGGCCGTCAACGAGGAATGCGACTTCTTTTCCGAAGGCGCTTTCGATTTGCTCGATGGTTGTAAGCGTGTCTTCGACGGTGTCGTGAAGCAGGCCGGTCACAATGCTGGCCGCATCCAGTTTCATGTCCGCCAGTATGCCGGCTACTTCCATGGGATGGATCAGATAAGGGACTCCCGAAAGCCGCACCTGCCCCTGGTGCACCGATGCGCTGAAGATGTACGCCTTTTCGATCAACTCCAGCTCCAAAGGCGACATGTATTCAGAGACTTTATCGAGGATGTCCGTTATTCGAAGCATCTCATTTCGGTCTCCCGACGGACCGCATCCGCAATGTAACCGGCGACCTCTTGAAGCCCGGTGACGCGGACTTCGCCGGTTCTTCTGATCTTGATCTCCACCTTTCCTTCGGCCAGTTTTTTCGGCCCCACTGTCACTCTAAATGGTATTCCGATCAGATCGGCGTCATTGAACTTGACTCCCGCCCTTTCATCCCGGTCGTCCAGAATAGTTTCCACATTCCTCCTCAGAAGCGACGTGTAGATATCTTCCGCTGCCTTCGAGACCCGTTCATCATTGACATTTACCGGAACGACGATTGCGTGATACGGTGCAATGGCCGTAGGCCAGATAATTCCTTTCTCGTCATGATTCTGCTCGATGCTTGCCGCAACTGTCCGGCCTATCCCTATCCCGTAACAGCCCATCACCATCAGCTGCTCCCGGCCGTTCCTGTCCAGATACGTTGCCTTCATTGCCTTGCTGTACTTGGTCCCAAGCTTGAATGTATGGCCGACTTCGATTCCCCTTGCAAAATTCAGGGTGGAACGACATCGCGGGCAGGGATCTGCATCTTTGATTATCCTTAAATCGGCATATTCGCTGATCTTGAAATCGCGCCCTGTATTGACGTTTTTCAGATGGTGATTTTCCTTATTTGCCCCCATTACGAAATTTTTCATCAGCAGGAGAGAATAGTCGGCAATGAGCCTTGCCTTGATACCGATGGCACCGGCGAATCCTTTAGGAGATCCGGTTACTTCCATGACGATGTCGTCCGTCGCCAGCTCAAGGCTGTCGCATTTCAGGTAGCTCCTCAACTTGGCTTCGTTGATCTCCTCGTCTCCTCTCACCAGTACGGCCACCGGCACCTGGTCCGCCATGAAGACGAGGGTCTTTACAATCTGCTGCGGTTTTACCTTCAGGAAGTCGCATACCTCTTCTATCGTCCTTACATTTGGTGTGAATACCTCTTCGATGGGATTCATGGGGGTCTCCTCACCAGCGGCTTCGGGCCTGGCCACCTCCGCCTTTTCCAGATTCGCGGCATAGCCGCAGGTCTGACAATAGACAACGGCATCTTCTCCTGAATCAGCCATGACCATGAATTCGTGGGAGAAGTTCCCTCCGATATTGCCGGTATCCGCTTCGACCGCCCGAAATCGCAGTCCGCAGCGGGCGAAAATATTGCAATACGCATCGAACATTTTCTGATAGCTCCTGTCCACGCCTTCCCAATCCGCATCGAAGCTGTACGCGTCTTTCATGCTGAACTCCCGGCAGCGCATAATGCCGAAACGCGGCCGTATTTCGTCCCGGAATTTTGTCTGTATCTGGTAGAGATTCTTGGGCAGTTGCCGGTATGTCTTGATCTCGTTTCTGACGATATCCGTGACCACCTCTTCATGTGTCGGACCGAGACAGCACTCACGATTATGACGGTCCTTGAATCGCAGGAGCTCTTTACCGTACATTTTCCATCGGCCGGATTCCTGCCAGAGCTCGGCTGGCTGGACGGCCGGCATAAAAATCTCCTGTGCTCCCGCTCTGTTCATTTCCTCCCGGACAATCTGCTCAACTTTTCTGATCACCCTGTATCCAAGAGGGAGAAACGAATAAATCCCGCTTGTCAATTTTCTGATCATACCGGCCCGGATCATCAACTGATGGCTGACGATTTCCGCATCAGAAGGCACTTCTCGTACCGTCGGCAAAAACATCTCTGAATAACGCATTCACCATTCTCCTTCCATCAATGAATAGCTGAGGACTATGATCCTTGGGCTGTGAGATTTTCGATTTCTTCAAGCAAGACCGGAATAAAGTCTTTTTCTCTAAGTTTCCGGATAACGCGCCCTTTTTTAAAGAGCAGGCCACTCCCCTTTCGCCCCGCGGCAATTCCGATATCGGCGCCGGCGGCCTCTCCGGGTCCGTTGACTACGCATCCCATCAGCGCTATTTTCACGTATGCACGGGTTGCGGCCAGCCTGCTTTCCACTTTCTGCACCAGCTTGACCAGATCGATTCCGCACCTTCCGCAGGTAGGGCATGAAATGATCTCCGGGCCGACCATTCTGATATTCAATCCTCGCAATATCCCGTACGCGATACGCAGCTCAGATACCGGATCTCCTGTTACCGATACTCGTATCGTATCTCCGATTCCTTCGTAAAGGAGGAATCCTATCCCCATGGACGATTTGATACAGGATTGAAGGATGCTCCCCGCTTCGGTAACCCCGAGATGGAGCGGGTAGTCGATCTTCCTGGAAATGGACCGATATGCTTCCAGGGTGGTCGGCACATCGGAGGATTTCAGGGATACCTTGAGGTTGTGGAATCCTGCATCTTCAAAAAGCGCGATGCTGTTCAGGGCGCTCTCAACCAGCGCTTCTGCAGTGGGCCCTCCGTACCTGTTCAGTATGCCTTTTTCAAGGGAGCCGGCATTGATTCCGATGCGGATCGCGGTCCCCGATTCCCTCGCTGCGCGCGCTATGATTCTTAATCCGTCTTTCTTGATGTTTCCGGGATTGATTCTGACTCCGTCCGCACCGCTGGCGATGGCTGCAAGGGCCAGGCGGTGGTCGAAGTGAATGTCGGCGACCAGAGGGATTCCGATTTTTTTTTTAATGAAGGGCAATGCCGCCGCGGCTTCCCGGTCAGGAACAGCGACTCTGACGATTTCACAGCCCGCCTTCTCCAATCTTCTGATCTGCCGGACCGTACTTCCTATATCTTTCGTATCCGTGCAGGTCATTGACTGCACGATGACAGGAGCATCTCCCCCCACCTGAACGGAACCGATATGGACAGGCTTTGTCTTTTTTCTGGCTGTTTGTCCAGTGATCATCGAGCTGCAATACGGTTTAACCGGATCCTTCCCCGTAAAATACGTCCACTGCGGAATTATACGACATATAACATGCGGGTAAAATCGAATCAATAAATAATTTCGAGCTCTTCGGCGGTCTACACGAAAAAACCGCCGGAGCATGCGCTTACTGCGATAATCCTCCAGAAAGGGGATGGATGTTCCTGCAGACGGGCTAATCCGGGTCGGAATACAGATAAAATTAACTCAAGCGTCCCACCGCCGCCTTGATCCTCTGAATACCTTCTTCAATGTTTTTCATTGATGTCGCGTAAGAGAGGCGCACATGATGGTCGCTCCCGAAAGGTACACCGGGGACAACCGCGACATCCGCCTCGTCCAGAAGATACTCGGATAATTCCGCAGAGCCGTTGATCTTTCTGCCTTTGAATGAGGTGCCGAAAAGGCCTGCTACATTCGGGAAAACATAAAAGGCCCCCCGGGGATTAAGGCAATGCACCCCTGGAATGTCGTTTAATTCCCTTACGATATAATCGCGCCGCATCTTGAATTCTCTGACCATCTCGGCGACAATGCTCTGATCGCCGTTGAGCGCTTCCGTTGCGGCCTTCTGTGAGATCGACGTGGGGTTGGATGTGTTCTGACTCTGCATCTCGGTCATGGCGGATATGATTTCCCGGGGACCGGCAGCATACCCTATACGCCACCCGGTCATGGAGTATGCCTTGGAGACGCCGTTGACGACGATCGTCGCATCCTTGATCTCGGGATGGACCTCGGCGATGTTATGAAAGGAGAAGCCGTCGTAGACGATTTTCTCATAGATATCGTCCGAAATGACCAGGATTTTTTTCTCCAGCATTACCTCTGCCAGAGCGGCGAGTTCACTGGCATCGTATGCGATACCCGTGGGATTGGAAGGACTGTTCAGAATGACCGCTTTCGTGTTTCTGCCTGTCATCGATTTGAGCCTGGTAGGATCTATCTTAAATCCTTCTGACTCCTTCGTTTCAAGAATAACGGGTCTGGCGCCTGTCAGCAGGATAATATCGGGATAGGAGACCCAGTAAGGGGCCGGCACGATCACCTCGTCCCCTTCCTCGAATAGAACTTGGGCCAGATTATATAGAGCGTGTTTGGCCCCGCAGGAAACAACGATCTGCTGATGTTGGTAATCGAGGCGATTATCCCGCAGGAGCTTGCTTCTTATAGCATCCTTGAGTTCGTCGATGCCTCCGACCGGAGTGTATTTAGTAAAGCCCCCTTCAATAGCCGTTATGGCGGCCAGCTTGATATTCGCGGGCGTATCGAAATCGGGCTCACCGGCTCCGAACCCAATAATGTTCCTTCCTTGGGCGCGCAGATACTGTGCCCTTGCAGTGATGGCCAGCGTCGGCGACGGCTTTATTTTTGCTGTCCTGGAAGCTAGTTTCATGATTTCTCCATACAGGAATATTTTTCCACCAACCTGTGTAGGACGACATCGGGCACCAGTCCCCGGACGGACCCGCCGTGGCTGGCCGCCTCTTTAATCAGGTTCGAACTTGTATAGAACCACTTGTAACCCGTCATGAGGAAAACAGTCTCTATTTCTCTGTTGAGTCTGCGGTTGATGAGGGCCATCTGAAACTCATACTCGAAATCGGATACGGCCCTGAGACCCCTTAAAATGATATTGGCGCCCGCGCTCTTGACATAATCGACAAGCAGGCCGGCTGAACTATCGATATTGATTCTGGGATCGTCTCCCACTACCTGCCGGATCAGTTCAATCCTTTCCTCAACGGAAAAGAGCGAGCTTTTATTCGGGTTGTAAGCCACCAGAATAATCAGGCGGTCGAAAAATCTCATTCCACGTCGTATAATATCTAAATGACCATTCGTAATCGGATCGAAAGAACCCGGATAAACAGCTATGCGTTCCATCTCTACCTCATTCAATACAGACAGGCTCAGGCGTCGGGATAAAAATCTTTGCAGAGCGCCTGACGTCTGTTTCTTCTGCCTTTCACCCTCAGCCCTTCGCCTGCAGCGAAGCTCTGCATAGGTGAACGTTTTTCAACAGCCTGTAAAAACAGAAATGCCGGTATCACCGTAACGTCTTTGATCGATCAGCACCATATTTTCCGGGCACGCCGGAAATTCCTCTTTCAATGAATGCTGCACAACAACAACGCCGCCGGGTGCCAGAAGCGCGCCCCTGGACAGCAGACGCAATGTTCCGTCGACATAGCCTTCTCCGTAAGGCGGATCGGCAAATGCGATATCGAAAAATGTTCCCCTCCTCTCCAACAACGACACCCCTTTTGCTACCGTCATCGCCATCACTTCACCCCGGGATTCGAATCCGCACTTACGCAGGTTCCTCTTCAGCGCTTCCACCATGACAGGGTCTTTTTCGATAAAGACCGAATTTGCAGCGCCGCGGCTGAGCGCCTCTATCCCGATGCTGCCCGTACCGGCAAATAGATCGAGAAAGCTTTTATTCTCAAGGGGGCCGAGAATATTAAACAGGGATTCTTTTACCCTGCCCGTGGTCGGCCTGACTCTGGAGTGCCGCGGCATAAAAAGCCTGCATCCCTTTGCCCCGCCGCCAATAATTCTGACCATTTCTATTTCAGGTAATCTCTTATCAGGATTTCCGCAATCTGCACGGCATTGAGGGCGGCGCCTTTTCTCAGGTTATCCGAGACGACCCAGAGGTTGATACCGTTTGCAATCGATTCATCCTCCCTGATCCGCCCCACAAACGTTTCATCCTTTCCTGCGGCGTAAATTGCCAGAGGATATTCAAGTTTTCCGGGGTTATCCAGCACGACAACGCCGGGCGCCCCTGTCAGCAATTTCCTCACCTGCGCCGCTGTAATCTTTTTGTCAGTCTCAATATTTACGGACTCAGAATGGCAGCGGAAAACCGGCACCCTGACCGTCGTCGCCGTCACGGCGATCGAGTCATCTTCCATGATCTTTCTTGTTTCCAGAATCATTTTCATTTCTTCCTTCGTGTATCCGTTCTCCAGGAATACATCGATCTGCGGAAGACAATTAAAAGCGATCTGGTGCGGGTAAACCTTCACTTCGGGGTCTTTGAAATTCATGATGGACACTGTCTGATGGGCAAGTTCTTCCATAGCCTTCTTACCCGTCCCCGATACGGATTGATACGTGGAAACCACGATCCGTTTGATCCTCGCTGCGTCATGGATCGGCTTCAGGACCACGACCATCTGTATGGTCGAACAGTTCGGGTTGGCGATGATTCCTTTGTTCTCGTATTTGCTGATTGCATGTGAATTGACCTCGGGGACGACCAGGGGAACATCCGGATCCATCCTGAAAGCACTTGTATTATCAATTACAACGCAACCCGCCGCCGCAGCCAGAGGCGCGAATTTCTGGCTGACGCTCCCTCCAGCGGAAAAAAGGCCGATATCGATGCCCTGAAAAGAATCTTCCTTCAAAACCCTCACACGATGAGGCGTGCCATTGAAATTCAATACCTTTGCCTCTGAACGCTCCGAAGCGAGCAGTGTCAGTTCTTTTACCGGGAATTTCCTTTCTTCCAGAATAGATATCATCTCATTGCCGACAGCGCCTGTTGCGCCTACTACCGCCACATTGTATTTTCTCATAAAATCCATCTCCAACCATGCATGATACTGAAAAACTCCGGTAACGAACTGTACTCGCCCCGACACCGATTCGGCGACCCTGGTGGCGTTCCGGAGTGTTTTTCTTCGCCCTTGGCCCTTAGCCTCTCGCCGGTAATTATACCGGATGTCCTGCTTGCTGCGGCTCTTCTTTTTTGATCCCCTTCCTTTTTGCAATCTTGATAATCGTCCATATCGGACCCGATACAGCATATCCGAATGCAAAGGTGAAAAATGTGATTTGAGGTTCAGCGATGACGATGATCATTATCATCAGGATCAATATGAACGACATGAACGGTTTCCTTGTGAAATAATTCAGGTCCTTGAAACTGTAATATTTAATGCTGCTCACCATCAGCACAGAAAGAACACTCACTGCGAAAAGTACCGACAGATGGTTGAATTCCCCTGTCCCGCCGAGAAATTGATAGAGAATCACAGCCGAAGCCAGGACAATAGCAGCGGCGGGGATTGGCAAACCATTGAATACGCTTTTATCGATGATGGCTATCTGCACGTTGAAACGGGCCAGACGGAGCGCCCCGCAGGCGACGTAAAGAAAGGCAACGAGCCATCCCCATTTCCCGTAGGGAGAAAGCGACCACGTGTATGCGAGGACCGACGGGGCGACGCCGAAGGCGACCAGATCCGACAGAGAATCGTATTCCGTGCCGAATTTACTGGTCGTGTTCGTCATGCGAGCCATTCTCCCGTCAAGGCCGTCGAGGATGAGCGCGATTACGATAGCGACCGCCGCGCGCACATAATCCTCATTCATCGACGCCACGATGGAATAGAAACCGGAAAACAGGCTCGCCGTCGTAAAAAGATTGGGCAAGACATAAATCCCCTTTTTCATTCTATCTTTTCTGAACCGGGTGCGATTGATGAATCTGCCTTTGTTTTTCATGTGAGATATCCTATAATGGTTTCTCCGGCTTTGACTTTATCCCCCACCTTCGTCAAAATATTCGAATCAAGAGGCAGGAATATCTCCAGCCTCGAACCATAACAGATCAAACCGAATCTCTGGCCCCGTTCAACCGCCATACCTTCATGGACCCAGCAAATGATCCTCCGCGCGACAACACCGGCGATTTGTATCAGGAGAATTTCCCTTCCCCGATCTGTTTTCAGGAGAATCGAGTTTTTTTCGTTCATGGAGGATGCCTTATCCAGGCTTGCGACCAGGAATTTCCCCTTGTGATAGCGAACTGCGTCGACCTTTCCCGGAAAAGGTATTCTGTTTACGTGTACATTGAACACATTCATGAATACACTGATTTTCCTGAATCTGCCTTTGATCAGCGAGTCCTCCTGGACCTCCTCGATCTTAAGGACCTTCCCGTCCGCGGGAGATACTACAGCTTGCGTATCCTGTGGTATCGTCCGCTCGGGATTTCGGAAAAACCAGATATTGAATGAGGTGACAAAGAAAAAGAAGATTGCTGTCCAGAGCATTCCCAAAACAGCGAAGATGATTACGGAAAGGGCGAAAGGGATAATGATCTTGTATCCTTCGCGAATGATGAGTTCGTTTCTACTGTGCATACGGTTGTGGCGAATATATCAACTTTCTCTGTACCTGGACAGGATTTCATGTATCTTATCCTTGCCCATCAATTTCAGCTTCTGAATTTTCTTCCTTTCGATCTCCTCTTCCGGCGTGAGATAGACACGTTTGTTAAAGTCTTCGAGAACCTTTTCAAACCGCTCATGGTCCTCGATATGTCTTCTGAGTTCTTCGTCTTTATCGATATACCGGGCAATCAATTGCTCATCGGCTTTTTCCATTCAGCGACACCTCCAAAATTGGGTTTCCCCTCTGTGTGTGATTTATATTAAATACCTCTTTTTGTCAATGATCCCGAAGAAGAAGGCGGGTCGTCCGGCGCCCGGAAGTCATGTGTTCGCCTCCACTGCGGGGTCCCTGATATATAAGGGCGCAAGCCGACTCACATCGGCTGTGTGCCCCGCAATAAACTTCTCCCTGGCCAGCAGGCCGACGGCTGAGGCCCGTATAAACCGCAAGTGCGGAGGGGCAACATAAAACCTGCCGCGCAGCATCTTTTCCATCAAATGTACATATACTGTCGCGCCGTCGCCGGTGAATATTACATCCTGACGAATTGACGCGAAAAAGTCCCGGGGATCAGCAACTACTTCCGGGCCTGCTTTCTCGGGCGCGCCGCTCTTCCTGGACCGATAAACGGCCGCATAAATCTGACCCTTTTTCGCATCGAGCAAAGGGCAGATCGCCATGGGCACATGAAAGAGATTGTATGCGAGGGCATCGAGAGTGGAAACCGCTGCAACAGGTTTTGATGCGGCGAGCGCGAGGCCTTTCACGATGCTAATCCCTATACGCAAGCCTGTAAAAGAGCCGGGTCCCGACGTGATGGCAAAGAGATCAACATCTCTGATTTGAAGCCCGGAAAACCTCAGGACTTCACCCACAGCCGGAAGAACCGACTCCGAGTGATTTTTTCCTGAATTGAGCAGGATCTCGGCAAGCACGCTGTCCTGTTTCAATAAAGCAACGCTTCCCGACCTGGTCGATGTATCAAAAGCCAGGGTATACATCTATTCGCCGAAGATCCTGATGATATCGTTGTAGAAGACAAACAGCATCAACATGATTAACAGAACAAACCCCACCTGCTGAGCCATTTCGCGCCATCTGACATTGATCTCCCTGCCGGTAATCAGCTCGATGATAAAGAAAAACAGATGACCTCCGTCAAGGACGGGTACAGGCAAAAGATTAAGCACGCCGAGATTGATGCTCAAAATCGCCATGAAGAATATGAACGGGAGTATCCCCTTCTTTACCTGTGAGCCGGCCATCTGTGCAATCAGAATAGGGCCTCCCAGGGTGGAAGGAGAAACGGCACCCTCCAGTATCTTGAAAAGACTCACGACTGTCAGTTCGCTTACGTACCATGTTTGTTCGAGCCCCGACCATACAGCCCGGACAGGATTCTCCCTCTTTGTGAAAATCTGTGAAGAAGCCTGGATGCCGATTTTATAGCTCTCCATGTCCTCCCCGAAGATATTTTTCGCCGCCGTCGGCTTCGCTTTCAGACGTACCTCCATTGTCTGCCCGTCCCGGGCTATCTTGAAGGCCATTTCTTTTCCTTTGCTCTTGGCAATTGCATCCGCGATTTCTGTCCAGCTCGAGACCTTTCTGCCGTCGATTTCCGTGATCCGGTCCTTCTCCCGAAGGCCAGCCTCGTAAGCTGCCGAACCGGACTGGACGCCTCCGATCTCGGTGGTCAGCGTTGGAATGCCGATCATGAAAATGAGAGAAAATACAAGAACCGCGAACAGGAAATTGAAAGCCGGGCCTGCAGCCACAATGGCTATCCTCTTTGCCACGTGTTGTTTTAAAAAAGATCTACTCTCATCTTCCGGCGGAAGTTCATCTCCTTGTGATTCACCCAGGAGTTTCACATAGCCTCCCAGGGGGACAGCCGAAAGCAGATATTCCGTCTCGCCGTATTTTCTGCCGATCAACTTTGGGCCGAAACCGAGGGAAAATTTCAAGACACCTACCCCCGACATTTTGGCGACAAGGAAGTGACCGAATTCATGAACGAAAATCAGTACTCCCAGCAGAATGATAACGGATACGATGTCAATTCCTATCATTTGGCATGTCCCTGATGATTTCTTCGGCCTTGTTTCTCGCCCAGCGGTCCGCGTCCAGAATGTCCTTTATCGACGAGGGCTGCACGTTTCTGTAAGCATTCATGCATCTCTCAATAACGTCTGCAATGTCAGTGAAACCGATCTTCCCTGCAATAAATGATCCGACGGCGACTTCGTTCGAGGCATTCAATACGGCCGGCTTCGTGCCTCCTTCCCTTCCGGCCTCGTACGCAAGCCTTAAACCCGGAAATTTTTCTATATCGGGTGCGAGGAACTCCAGACGGCCGGTTTTCAGAAGATCGAGTTTTTCCATGCTTCCCGAAATCCTGTCGGGATAGCTGAGAGCGTAAGCGATGGGTCCCTTCATGTCGGGAACGCCCATTTGCGCGATAACGGATCCGTCCACGTACTCCACCATGGAATGGACGATACTCTGTGGATGGATTACGATGTCAATCTCATCGATGCGCGCGCCGAAGAACCACTTTGCCTCTATGACTTCAAGGCCCTTATTTATCATTGTAGCAGAGTCTACCGTAATCTTTCTCCCCATTTTCCAGTTTGGATGACGCAAGGCATCGGCTACGGTCACATTTTTCAAATCATTTCTGGATACCTGCAGAAAAGGGCCGCCCGACGCCGTTAAAATGATCCTCTTGAGGTATTTCCTGCCGTGTCCTTCCAGGCACTGGAATACGGCGCTGTGCTCGCTGTCCACGGGCAGTATTCTGATTCCCTTCTCGGCGGCTTTTCGGACAACGATTTCACCCGCCATGACCATTGTCTCTTTATTGGCGAGAGCGATGTGCTTACCTGATTCGATGGCATCCACGGTCGGAAGCAATCCCGCCGCGCCGACAATCGCCGAGACAACCATATCGGCCTCTTTGAGAGCGGCGATCTCTCTGTAGCCTTCACTTCCCCACAAGACCTTTGTCCCCAAGGTACGGTCAATCATTTCAGAGATCGCCCGGGCGATTTCTTCATTAACAACGGCTACGACTCTGGGACGAAAGCGCTCGATCTGGTTTTTCAGCACCTGGATATTCGAACCGGCAGCCAGAGCGACAGCCTTGAAGTCGCGCGGGTGGGATGCGATGACCTCCAGTGCATTGACCCCGATCGAACCTGTAGAGCCGAGTATGGATATTTTTTTCATGAAATCACAAACACTCTATAATAGAAGATAAAAGGACTAGAAAAGAGGAAAAAATCCAGACGGTCCAGAATTCCTCCGTGTCCAGGGAAAATCGAGCCGGAGTCTTTTGTCCCGTACGCTCTTTTGATCGCTGACTCGCTGAGATCGCCCAACTGGCCGAGGATGTTTCCGACCAGACTCATAGCGACCAGGTGCACAGCGGGAAGGGCCGGCAAATAGAACAGCTTGAACAATATACATCCGCTCATGCTCCCGACGACTGATCCGATTGCTCCTTCCACTGTCTTAGCTGGGCTTACTTCCGGGAACAGTTTCCGTCGTCCCAGCGTCCTACCCGTATAGAATGCTACGGTATCCCCCGAAAAAGCAAGTACAACCAGAAACATAATCCACAGAAGCCCCTGCTCTCTTTCCCTGATCAGGATTAAATGAGACAAAAGGACAGGAATGGCCACTGACCCGACGAGCATTTTACCGAGCGGCGCAATATCGATTTCCTTGCGGCGGATGGCTAGAAGAAAAAAAAGCCACACCATGATAATGGAGAGAGCAGTAGTTGCCATCATCAGGGATAGCTGATTCTGCCATGCTGTCAACGCAATCGCCGCCGGCGGAAGTAGGGCAAGATTCTTTTCCGGATGCGATCCTTTTCCGTAGGCCATGCGGCCGAATTCGACGACAGCTCCCATTATCAGTGCAGTGATAAACAGTGCAAAGAGTGTTTCCGATCCATACAGGATCAAAACAAGAACTATCGGGCCTGCGATTAGTCCGGTGATCCATCTCTTGAGGTGAGCATTCATACCCATCACGCATCGCTTTTCAATTTCAGGATAACACAGGGGAAGAGCTTCCCTTGAATCTTGGGTATTTGCCCTGCCGAGCCCACTAATCCTTCGGCAACTGGTCGCTGGTAAGTCCGAATCTTCTTTCCCGTTTCTGATAGTCGAGAATCGCCTTGTTCAGATCCTGTCTGCTGAAATCAGGCCACAGTACGTCCGTGAAATAGAATTCCGTGTACGCAGTCTGCCACAAAAGGAAATTGCTCAACCGATATTCGCCGCTCGTCCTGATCAGCAGGTCCGGATCGGGTATTCCGGAAGTATCCAGGTAACCTGAAAAAGTCTGCATGGTGATCTCGTCCGGATCAAACGATTTTTCTCCGGCGTCTCTCATTATCTTCCGCACGGCCCTGACGATCTCGTCCCGGCCACTGTAACTCAGCGCAAGATTCAGGACCATGCCGTTATTACGAGAAGTCTCCTCTATGGAATCTATAAGAATTTCCCTGACTTTCTGCGGCAAGACATCCACATTGCCGATCGTCGTCAGGCGGATATTGTTCTTGAGCATCGTCGGAAGCTCTTTTTCCAGGTATTCGCCAAGCAGGGTCATCAAGGCATTTACTTCTTTCTGCGGGCGAAGCCAGTTCTCGACTGAAAAGGCGTAAAGAGTCAAATATCTTATGCCCATTTCCCTGCAGGCGGTCACTACGGTTCTTACGGCCTTTACACCCGCGCGGTGCCCCGCGATTCTTCGCAATGCATTTTTTTTAGCCCACCTTCCATTGCCGTCCATGATTATGGCGATATGGCGGGGGAGCTTTGCAGGGTCTATTTTTTTCATAAGTTAATGGTGTGGGCCTCGTAAAAAAATCGAGTTTAGTCCAGACTGTCATGCATGAGCTTGGCCTGTTCTAAACTTGTCGAAGGGAAGCAGAATGCAAAATCAATAACTGCGAGGGGCCTGAAGCCGTTGCCATTGAGTACCATACCCTGACTATATTTTCAAGAATATTCGCAAGTTATGCCTATAATAAAAACAGGGGGATGGACGACTCCCCCTTTCAATCCTGATAGGCCGTTCAGGCTAACGGCTGAGGCGCAAGGTACGGAAGGGGAAACTGAAAAGTGAGAAAAAGAGCATCAGCCTGACATCTTCAGCCTGTCTTATTGAACCGCGTCAGATTTCCATGATCTCCTTTTCCTTAGCCGCCAGGATCAGGTCTGTTTTCTTGATGTAATCATCCGTCATCTTTTGCACATCTTGTTGATTCTTATAGAGCTCGTCTTCGGAAATCCGGTTCTCTTTTTTCATGCTCTTCAACTGCTCATTGGCATCCCGTCTGGCGTTTCTCAGCTTTACTTTGCACTCCTCCGACATTTTCCTGACTACCTTGACGAGCTCCTTTCGACGCTGTTCTGTGAGGGGAGGGATCGTGATCCGGATCAATTTCCCGTCACTGCTGGGCATCAGGCCTAATTCCGATTTTTGGATGGCCTTTTCAATCCCGCCCACGATGCCGCTGTCCCATGGCGAGATGAGTATCTGGCGGCTCTCCGGGATAGACAGAGAGGCGAGTTGGTTTAAGGGAGTGGGGGTTCCGTAATAATCCACTTTGATCCCGTCCAGAAGAGCGAGTGAGGCGCGCCCCGTTCTTACCTTGCTCAGGGATTTCTCGAGTGACTGAATGTCCCTTTCCATTGTGTCTTTTAAGGTCTTGAATATCTTGTCTTCTTCCATAAATCAGCCTCCCCCGACCCACGTGCCGATACGATGGCCGCATACTATTTTCTTAATATTCCCTTTGCTCTTTAGATTGAATACGACTATGGGAAGTCCATTATCTCTGCACAAGGAGATCGCAGTTGAATCCATTACCTTGAGATTTTTTGATAATACATCTATATAGCTTATATTTTCATAGAATGATGCATCGGGATACTTCATGGGATCCTTATCGAAGATCCCCTCTACCTTTGTGGCTTTCAATATCACATTCGCCTGGATTTCCACGGCTCTCAGGGCCGCTGCCGTGTCAGTCGTAAAATACGGATTGCCCGTACCAGCCGCGAAAATTAGGATACGCCCCTTCTCAAGATGTCTCAGGGCCCTGCGGTATATATAGGATTCGGCGATATCTTTGATTTCAATCGCCGACATTACCCGGGTCGGGATTCCCGCAGACTCAATTACATTCTGCAGGGCGATGCTGTTGATAACGGTTGCCAGCATGCCCATATAATCAGCGGACGTCCTGTCTATTCCTTCCGTATAAAGGTTCTGGCCGCGAAAAATATTGCCGCCGCCGACGACTATGCCTGTCTGGACTCCCAGCCCCGATATCTCCTTCAGTTCATCCGAAATCGTTCTGAGGACATCCATATCGATGATCGTATCCGGATTCTGCCCGGAAAGCGCCTCACCGCTCAATTTCAAGAGGATCCTCTTGTATATGGGTTTATCCATGATCCGCTTATTGTTTGAAGTCTTGACGGAGTTCTTCTCGGCTTTTCCAAAGCCAGGGCTGAAAGGCCCCTCAGCCTATTTGCATGCCTGTTTATTTGAGTTCTTCCCCGAGCTGAAAACGGGCGAATCTCCTTATGACGATATTTTCTCCTGTTTTCGCAATCAGATTATTGACCAGGGTTCCTACCGTCAAGTCCGTATTCTTGATGAACTTTTGGTCCAGAAGACAGACATCTTCGAAATATTTTTTCATCTTGCCGACGATGATCTTGTCCACTACCTTCTCCGGCTTTCCTTCAGCCAGGACCTGGCTCTTGTAAATATCCTTTTCCTTCTCGAGGACCGCTTCCGGTATATCTTCCGATTTTATATAAAGGGGATTGGATGCGGCGATGTGCATGGCGATATCTTTCGCCAAGGTCTTAAAATCATCCGTTTTGGCGACAAAATCGGTCTCGCAGTTGAGCTCCACAAGAACCCCGATCCTGCCCTGCATGTGAATATACGCAGCAACAGTTCCTTCTTTCGCCGCCTTGGAAGATCTCTTCGTTGCAGCCGACATTCCCTTTTTTCTCAGGTATTCGACCGCCTTTTCATAATCGCCGTTCGAGGCCTGCAGCGCTTCCTTGCAGTCCATCATGCCCGCGCCTGTTTTTATCCTGAGTTCCTTCACCATAGATGCGGTAATTTCCAATTTTTCCTCCTTCCAAAACAGTTCTAAACTTAAACACCCTCGTCTGGTTCTAAAATAGGTTGACCGAAATCAAATGTTTGCTTAATGCCCGATCAGGACGTTTCTTCCGGGGCGGTTTCTTCCATGTCTTTTGTTTCGATGCTCTCCGGAACATCCACCTCCGCCGTGTTTCCCGCTATCGCCTCTTCGGGTTTCTTGTCGGATTGCGCCTGAATGCTTTCTTCAAGAAGCTTCTTTCCATCAAGAACGGCGTCCGCGATTTTCATGGAGAACAATTTGATCGCTCTGATTGCGTCGTCGTTTCCAGGGATGATGTAATCGATATCATCGGGGTCGCAGTTTGTATCCACAATGCCAACGATGGGTATGTTCAGCTTTCTTGCCTCTCTTACGGCAATGCTCTCCTTTTTGGGATCAACGACGAAAATCGCTGCCGGCAGATCCTTCATGGTCCTGATACCCCCCAGAACCTTCTCCAGTTTGTCCCTCTCTTTTCTCAAACCGAGAATTTCTTTTTTGGGGAATGCGTTGATAGATTCGTCCTGAAACATGCGGTCGAGCGTGTTTAAGCGGTCTATGCTCTTCTTGATCGTACTGAAATTCGTCAGCATCCCTCCGAGCCACCTCTGGTTGACATACGGCATACCCGCTCTTTCGGCTTCTGTCTTGATCGATTCCTGGGCCTGTTTCTTCGTCCCCAGAAAGAGAATTTCTCCTCTTTCAGCCACTGTCTTTACAACGAAATTATAAGCCACATTGAACAATTCGACCGTCTGTTGAAGGTCGATAATGTAGATGCCGTTGCGCGCCCCGAATATGTAGGGCTTCATCTTGGGGTTCCACTTGTTCGTCTGATGCCCGAAATGAACCCCGGATTCGAGCAGCAGTTTCATGGAAACATAGGACATGAGCGTATTCTCCTTTTTTGTTTTTTATTCCACCATCCCTGTCATCTCGTTCCGGAACTTTCATCAAGCAACGCCGGAGCGATCGAAGGATGTGTGAGATGCGGCACGCAAATAACACATACAATCGAATTTATCAAGGCAAAAAACCGTCAATCATGTATGATATTCAGCATTAATACGAATGTACTCGTAGGACAGGTCGCAGGTGAAGACGCTGAATGACCGCTTCCCGGCCCCCAGCCTGACCAGGACCCGTATATTTTTTTTCTTCATTGCCTCGCGAAGTCCCGCGGAGTATCGCGCAAGACCCATGCCCTTTTTGAACACGGGGATGTCTTCTATATAGAGTTCAGCGTTATCCCCGGAAATTGAAACACCGGCTGAACCGGCAGCGGAAATGATCCTGCCCCAGTTCGGGTCCTCGCCGAAGAACGCGGTCTTCACCAGATTTGACCGTGCTACTGCATACGCGATTTTTTCGGCATCGGCCGCGGTTCGCGCACCTTCCACCATGACCTCGATCAATTTTGTGGCCCCTTCTCCGTCGAGGACCATCGCCTTCGCGAGACCGGACATGACATCATGAAGCATTTCTTTGAAAACCGCGTAATCCGCGGAAGGTTTTCTCAACGGCCGGTTTCCGGCGAAGCCGTTCGCCAGGATCAGGGCTGTATCATTGGTGCTCATACATCCGTCAACCGTTATCGCATTGAAAGTCCTGTCGACGGACTGCCTGAAGAGGGCATCCAGGTTTCGCGCATCAATAGCCGCATCAGTAATGATTAGTGAAAGCATCGTAGCCATGCGCGGCTCGATCATTCCCGCGCCTTTTGCAATCCCGCATACAGTCACCTCCCTGGAATCCAGTACTGCTCTACGGATCTCCATTTTGGGAAATCTGTCCGTCGTCATGATAGCCTTTGCGGCATCGGGAAATCCATCCCCGGTAAGGGCCCGGACCAGCGGGCCGACTTCCTTGATGATACGGCGCACCGGAAGCCTCTCCCCTATTTTCCCGGTGGAAGCGACGAGGACATGGTCCTCTCTGATATTCAACTTTGCGGCGACAACCCCGGATACAGCCACAGCATCCCTGAATCCCTTTTCCCCGGTCGCGGCATTGGCATTGCCGCTGTTTATGACAACCGCCTGAGCGACGCCTTTTCTGATCCGTTCCTGAGAAAGAAGAACAGGGGCTGCCTTGAATGCATTGGTCGTGAATACTCCCGCTGTCGAGGCCGGGACCTGGGAATAAACGAGGGCAAGGTCTTTCCTGCGACCCTCCTTAATCCCGGCATGTATTCCGCTCGCCAGGAAACCCGGAACAATCAACTTAGCATTCTTCATACAATTCCTCATTCAAATCTCTGGAGAGCAAAAAAAGAAGGCTCAACCCCTTCGCCTTCAACCCTTGGCCTATTTTACCCTATTTTCCGCAGCACTTCTTATATTTGCGTCCGCTGCCGCAGGGACACGGATCATTCCTGCCCACTTTTTTGCCGTCTCTTCTGACTGCGCAGACCGGGGATTCAGAAGAGGCCGACTCTCCGCGGCTCATGACAAAATCTTCAGTGGGACTGTACATGTTGGTGAATTCCGCATCCTTCTCGATTCTGACCATGCACAATTTGCTGACAGCATCCATTTTAATCCGGCGGATCATGTCCGCGAACATCTCGTAGCCCTCTTTCTGATATTCACGGATCGGGTCTTTCTGCCCGTAGCCCCTCAGACCTATTCCTTCCCTCAAATGGTCCATCGCCAGCAGGTTGTCCTTCCATTGCATATCGATCGACTGCAGCATTATATATTTCATAAGATAATTCATCATCGGTTTACCGAATTCGTTTTCCTTGGACAGGAGCAGGTCCTTGACACCGGAGATAATCTTCTCGCGGATCGCCTCGCTTCCCATGCCGTCCGTGGACCGGCTGATATTGAGTTTCAGAGAGAATTGTTTATAAATGACATCGTCCAGGCCTTTGAGATTCCATTCCTCAGGATGGGCTTTTTCATTGATAAACTCCGCAACAAGGTCATCGACGACATCCTCGAGCATTTCCTCCATTATCAGCGGCAGGTCCTCCCCCTTGAGCACGTTTCTGCGCTGCTCATAAATGACCTGGCGCTGTTTATTCATGACATCATCGTATTCCAGCAGGTGCTTGCGTATATCGAAGTTTTGTCCTTCGACCCGCTTCTGGGCGTTTTCAATGGCTTTTGAGATGAGCCTGTGTTCTATCGGCTGACCTTCCTCAAAGCCGATTTTATCCATGATCGATGAAATCCTGTCCGCGCCGAAAATGCGCAGCAGGTCGTCTTCCAGCGACAGATAAAACCTGGATGAACCCATATCCCCCTGCCTGCCGGACCGTCCCCGGAGCTGGTTGTCTATGCGGCGGCTTTCATGTCTTTCCGTTCCGAGCACATGTAGACCTCCCAGCTCTGCAATGCCCGGTCCCAGCTTTATATCAGTGCCGCGGCCCGCCATGTTCGTGGAAATAGTCACGGCGCCCGGCTGGCCCGCAGCCGCTATGATTTCCGCCTCCTTCTCGTGATTCTTTGCATTCAGAACATGGTGTTTGATTCCTTCGCGCTTCAGGAGCTGACTCATCAATTCTGATTTTTCTATTGATATCGTACCGACGAGGACCGGCCTGCCTTGCCTGTGAAGCGCTTTGATTTCCTCGATAGCCGCTTTGAATTTTTCTTTTTCCGTTTTGTAAATCACATCCGGATAATCGATTCTGATCATCGGCATATTGGTGGGTATGACGACAACTTCAAGTTTGTATATTTCCTTGAACTCGGCGGCCTCCGTGTCCGCCGTACCCGTCATCCCGGCCAGTTTTTCATACATGCGGAAATAATTCTGAAAAGTGATAGAGGCCAGCGTCTGGTTCTCCCGCTCGATCTTCACTTTTTCCTTTGCTTCGAGGGCCTGATGGAGACCGTCGCTGTATCTTCTGCCCGGCATGATGCGCCCGGTAAACTCATCCACAATGATCACCTGTCCGTCCTTGACGAGGTAATCGACATCCCTCTTGAAGAGCGTATGGGCCTTAAGCGCCTGGTTCACGTGATGCAGGATTTCAATGTTGCGGGGATCAAAGAGGTTGGGAACCTTTAACAGTTTCTCCACCTTCGCGACGCCTTCCTCAGTCAGAACCGATGTCCTGCTCTTTTCATCGACGGTATAGTCCACGTCTTTGCGCAGCCGGGGGATGACCTGGTTGATCCGGTAGTATTTATCGGTGGATTCTTCAGAAGGACCGGAAATGATGAGGGGGGTTCTGGCTTCATCGATGAGGATGCTGTCCACCTCATCAACGATCGCATAGTGGAAATCCCTCTGGACATAGTCGTCCAGACTGAATTTCATGTTGTCCCGAAGATAGTCGAACCCGAATTCATTATTCGTTCCGTAAGTCACATCCGCTCTGTACGACCGGCGCCTTTCGTCGTCATCCATCCCGTGGACAATCGTTCCTACCGAGAGACCGAGAAATTTGTAAATCGGCCCCATCCACTCGGCATCCCTCCTCGCCAGATAATCATTGACTGTTACAACATGCACCCCTCTGCCGGTCAGGGCATTGAGATACACGGGCATGGTCGCCGCCAGAGTTTTTCCCTCGCCGGTTTTCATCTCGGCGATTTTTCCTTCATGGAGCACAAGACCTCCAATCACCTGGACATCGAAAGGCCTCATCATGAGGGTCCTCCGGGAGGCCTCTCTGGCCACGGCAAAAGCTTCCGCCAGTAAATCGTCGAGGCTGGCACCGTTCGCCAGTTTCTCCTTGAAATATCCCGTTTTGGCCCGCAGCTCGGAATCGCTCAATTTCTGGACAACAGGCTCGAGCTGATTGATCTCTTCGAGAATAAGAGAAAGCCTCTTCAATTCCCTGTCATTTTTACTTCCGACTATTTTTGTCAGTAAACTTAACATGTTTTTTAATTTTTCAAAAAAAAACCGGTAATTACTTTACCGGCATCTCAATGGATGTCTCTGCCCGAAAAACTCACAAGAATGATCGAAAAAAGCGTTTCTACTGCAGGTATCGACGGGGATTAACAGGCACGCCGTTCAATGTTACACTGTAATGCAGGTGAGAACCGGTGCTCCGCCCGGAGTTTCCGACATAACCGATCACGTCCCCCCTTTTCACACTCTTTCCCTTTGTAACCGTACTCTTCAAGAGGTGGGCATAGCCGGTTCTTATTCCCCTCATATGGTCGATCGTAATGTAATGTCCCATATCGGGTCTGTGCACGACCTCCGATACGATTCCGTCCGCCGGCGCCAGGACCTCTTTTCCTATACGGGCGGCGATGTCGATACCCTTATGGAATTCACTGCGGTCTCCGTACGGCGACATCCTCGATCCAAACTCCGATGTGACCCAACCCAACACAGGCCAGATCGAAGGAGTCGATGCGAGAATGGATTCCCTTTTTTTCAGATAATCAAGAAGCTCCTTGAAGCTGTTTTCCTGATAGGATGCATCCTGAAGAAGACGGTCGATGTTCCGGCTGATGCGCTCTACTGACTGATCCTCGTTGTTTTCGGGCATGATACCGCCGATACCGAGCACTTGATTTTTGGCCTGTTTCCTGTTGAGGTTGGCCATTGTCCTGATCTTCTGATCCAACTGTTTGAGATCTTCCATTTTCTTTTCAAAATCGCTGACCTTGGCCGCAAGATGATTGATCTGCTCTTTCTGGCTTTCGGTCAGGCGCTTCAGATAAGAAAGCTCAAAGGCGTCATTCTTAGTCCTGAGATAATCGTATATCATGTAAGCAGCCGATACAACCGCGAGAGCCATAACTGCGAAGAATGCCCTGACAAGTGTACTGGATGCACTGATTTTCTTGACAGAACTCTTCTTTTGCGGAACAATCAAAAATGTATAATGGTTTTTGGCCATCTTCTCTTGCGGGGTTTTATTGATTTCTACGACTATTGCGTGATGGCTCTCCCCTGCGCGGCTATCCCGGCAAGGGCATCTTTCCTGGAGCTTTTATATCTGATCATCGATTATAGGATTTGGGGCAAAACTATAAAAAAGATACCATAAATAAAACAAAGCTGTCAAGCACGGAATATCTGCGTAATACCAACCACATAGGCAAACTTACACGCTGCCGCGGAATGCCCTATCCCCCGCGGCGGAGGGTTTTGCAAAGCTGTCACTTTTCCGGCTCGAACATGTCTTTAGCCGCACCGCAGACAGGACAGACCCAATCGTCAGGCAGATTCCCGAAAGAAGTCCCCCGCGCTATCCCGTTATCCGGGTCACCCGCCGCGGGATCATAAATGTATCCGCAAATGATACAGACGTATTTTTCTATGACTTTATCCTCCTTGCTTGAAAATTCGGAATCAGGCTGAAGGGGGCGGCATACCTCCCGTTAAAGTGCCTGGCAATGCGGACAGAAGAATGTGCCCCTGCCTCCTATTGCGGTCCTCTGTATTGTCGAACCGCAGTGCCGGCAAGCCTGATCCTTTCTGCCGTATACATGAACACGATTCTGATATTCCCCTTTGTTGCCGAAAAGATCGCGCCAGTCCGAAAATGTCGTCCCTCGGCAGGAGACCGCTTCGGACAAGACGGCTGTCATCGATTCCGCAATCCGGCTCCATTGCGCTTGCGAAACATCGCAGGCCTTCCGGCAGGGGTGGATTCCCGCGCGGAAGAGAATTTCACATGCATAGATATTTCCTATTCCGGCGATAACATCCTGATCCATAAGGAACGATTTCACCGGTCGCTTTCTGCCCCGACTGGCGTCTTCGAGAACAGCCGGATCCCACCTCATCCATGCATCGCGGCCAGCAAGGCATTGATTCTCCCGCGCACGTACTGAAACTGTCGCAAAACGCCGCGGGTCAATAAGGAATAATCGGCCGGAAGAAAACGTCATCACGAAACGTAAGTGGGGAGGTTGCAGCTCATTGTCCGCCGACCAGTACAGTCTGCCCGTCATCCTCAGATGGAAAAGGACCTCGATATCCCCGTCCAGCACGATTTTCAGACGCTTGCCATGTCGCTCGACAGACATTACCTTTCTTTTGCTTAGTCCGTCGATATTTCCGATCCTTTGATCGAGAACCCGGGTACAGATTATTGTTCCGCCAACAATGATTTCATTCAACTGGCGGCGGAGCGTCTCTACTTCCGGCAACTCAGGCAAAAAAATGATCTCCTTGCAAACAGATTTTTCCGTCTATCATGATTCCGAGTTGATCGACATGATCCTGTCTCCGACCTCAATGGATGTGCCGGGAGACACGAATATCTCCGATATTTTTCCGTTCACGAGCGAGGTGACATTCGAGAGCATTTTCATCGCTTCGAGCACGACCAGTACCTCTCCGGAGACGACTTCATCATTGATGGCGACCGGTATCTGGTTTACGGTGCCCTTGATCGGAGATCGGATATCCCCGGATCGCGCCAGCGCCTCGATCTCCTTCGCAGACAGTGTCTTTGCTTTATCCCGTTTGGCTGTCCCTTCTTCATCCATCACAGTCAGAACCGGCTCGGGATGATGATCGACTACGAGCAGAGTCACAAAATCGCCCCCTTTTGTCCTGCGCTGCGGGCCTATCTCGATAACGTGCAACTTCCCGAATGCATCGGCGAACTCGAATTTTTCGCCCAGATTGAATCCACCTCTCCTGAACCACACTTGAGGCGGCAAGGCCCAGGTCTTGCCGTACTTTTCCTCGAATTTAAAGAAGCTCACGGCATCATTGGGATGCTGCAGGTAAAGGACCAGTTCCTCTTCAGTGGCCGCTCTGCCGAGACGGTGTTCCAGAACCCTCTTTTCAATTTCCAAATCCACATCTTCTATTTTCTGGTAGCCTCCGTCCCTGCTTATGATCTTCTTCCAATCCTTGCCGAATATCGCCTGATAGATCTCGTCGTCCGGTCGGTAGAACGGGAATTCTCCATAACGCTCGAGCATGAGATTCTTCAAATCGTCATTTGCATCCTTGTATCTTCCGTCTTTGAGGACATTGTTGACTGCCGTAGTCCACAAAATCTGGGATCCGGGAGTAACGCTCCACCAGTTTCCGAGCTCGATCTGAACCCGCGGCAATTCCTTCTGTAGAATTTCCGGCATGCGATGGAGGAACCCTCCCTTCACAGCCTGTTCAAAACTCGAACCTGTAGCACCCCCCGGCAGCTTATGAATCTGGACTGTGGGGTCGAATCCGAGAAACTGGGATTCAAAATCCTTGTAATATTCCCTTTCCGGCCGCAGCCGGTTGGAAGTATCGATTATGGCCTGACGATTGAGGCCGACAGGCCGGTAGCCATAATCTTCAAGGGTTTCGACAACGGTCAAAATCGGAGGCGGGCCGTAAAATCCGCAAAAAGCGTGGTCCCCGGCATCGATGATCTTTGCACCGTTGCGCACTGCCTCCACGATCCTCCCGATATCATTTCCGTCTGTGTTATGACCGTGATAATGTATGATTAGCTCCGGATATTTCTGCAGAATCGCCCTGACCAGATCCCCGATCCTTTTGGCCGTTCCGAGACCGGCGTGGTTCTTAATGCACAGGAGGATATCAGGGCCTGTTACATCCAGTATTTCTCCGACCTTTTGTACGTAGAAAGCGTCCGTGTGTTCAGGGCCGGTTGAGAAACAGATCGAGGGTTCCAGGATGCACCCCGCCTTTTTCACTTCTTCGAAGACAGGGATCATGTTGGGGACGTAGTTGAGAAAATCGAACACGCGCCATACATGGACATACTTCGCGAAAGCGTTAACTGTCAGTCGGATGACATTTTCCGGATAGGGCCTGTAGCCGAATAAATTGATACCCCTGCAAAGCGTCTGGAACATTGTGTCAGGCATATAGGTGCTTAATATATCGAGTTTTTCAAGAGGGTTGATTTGCTTGCGAAGCAGATCGACATGCACGGAAGCACCCCCCGTAATCTCAATGGAAAAGAAACCCGCTGCATTGCGCTCTTCGGAAGCCAGAATCTGCGTGTGTGGCATGATCCGGTTCTTGAAATCCGACTGAGACAGATCTCTTTCGGTATTGGTCACAAAATATCCTTCAGCACGGCGGACAGCCTCGAGGATGCTACGGACTCCCTCTTTTTTCAGGTCCTTCGGGGTGATCCTTTCATCCTGGTTATAGTGGGACATCATTTACTGTATTCTCCTTTACATCTAACTATTCGCCAACACGTCAAAAAGCATACGGGTTCATTTTTTTTGAATGGATCTCGGCAATAAGCTTGGAGAGCCTGGCTATTTCGCGTTCGGGCTCCGGATAGTTGAATATCTCCGGATGGGTCTCGATGTAATCCGTGGTAAATTTCCCTTTCTGGAAATCCTTTTCGCCGCAGATGGCGAGATAAAAGGGTATGGTCGTTTTGGGGCCGACGATCAGGAAGTCGTTCAGGGCACGCTTCAACCGCTGGATAGTCGACCCCCACTCCTGTCCCCGCACCGTCAATTTGACAAGGAGCGAATCGTAATCTGTGGGGATTTTATATCCCTGGTATACAATGCCGTCCAACCTGATTCCCGGACCTCCCGGCGACTGGTAGACCTCCACTCTCTTTCCGCCTTCAGGCATGAAATTGTTCTTCGGATCCTCGGCATTAATCCTGACTTGCACCGCTTTTCCAACCAGTTTTACTCTTTCTTCCGGCAGATCCAGTCTGCTGCCCTCGGAGATCATGATCTGCTGCCGGACGATATCCACCCCGCTCAGCATTTCCGTAACTGTATGCTCCACCTGCAAGCGGGTATTTACTTCCATAAACCAGAAATCGTTTGTAGCGGGATCAACCAGGAATTCAACTGTACCTGCGTTCACATAACCTGCCTGCCTGGCCGCCCGGATCGCTGTTTGGTGAATGGATTCGATGACATCCGGGGGAAGTTCGGCGGGTGCAATTTCCAGCAATTTCTGATGTCGCCTCTGGATGGAGCAATCCCTGGTGCCCAGGTGGATCACCCGGTCATGGTAATCCGCGAGTATCTGTACCTCGACATGTTTCGGGGATTCAATGAACTTCTCAATATAGATGTTGTCGTCGTGAAAGGCGGACAGCGCTTCAGACCTGGCCTGCGGAAGCTGAAGTCGAAGTTCTGACTCATTCTGAACTTTTCTGATTCCCCTGCCGCCTCCGCCCGAAGAAGCCTTCAGCATGAGAGGATAGCCGTTCTTCTTTCCGAACCTGACGGCCGCTTCCACCCCTTCTTCCCCGGCAGGCAGATTGTCCGTACCGGGAATAAAGGGTATTCCGGCCTTTTTCATCATTTCCCTGGCCACAACCTTGTTTCCCAGATCCCGAATGACTCCTGGAGGTGGACCAATAAAAATGATCCCTTCTCGTTCACATGCAGCGGAAAATTCAGCGTTTTCAGCCAGAAAGCCATACCCGGGGTGAATGGCGTCGGCGCCCGCTTTTCTGGCTGCCCATATGATCCGGTCAATGCTCAGATAATCCTTTCTCGGCCCGTCTCCGATCAGGATCGCCTGATCGGCGAATCTCAGGAAATACGCTTCGCTGTCCGGCTTTTCATAAACAGCGACAGCATCGAGACCCAGTTCTTTGACGGTCCTTATAATCCTGAGTGCGATCTCGCCGCGATTCGCGACTAATACTTTTTTAATTCTTTTCACAATTACTGTGCTTCCTTTCCGAGAAGTACTGGATATTTATTGCCGAAAGTGAAATCAATGCAAATTGTTTCTTATATGCTTTATCCTCCCGAATTGTCAAGAGCATTGTGTAGATCGTGTGTGTAATTGACATTTCACATCATTTACGCTAATAAGGATAACTTGATCTAAGTCTTTCATTATTTCTCATTTTGGTGAATTCTGCAGGAGGCGGCATGCAGAAGAGGACAACATATAAGGATGCAGGGGTCGATATAGACAGGGCGGATGAGTTTGTCAGCCGCATAAAGCCACTCATCAGAACGACTTACCGCAAGGAGGTAAGGGGTGATATAGGGGGTTATGCCGGGTCGTTTCATCTGGACACGGGACGTTACAAAAATCCTATTCTTATCTCCTCAACAGACGGCGTCGGAACAAAGCTGATGATCGCCCGCATGATGAACCGTCACGACACGATCGGAATCGACCTCGTCGCCATGTCAGTCAACGATATTGTAGTTACGGGGGCCGAGCCTCTTTTCTTCCTCGACTATATTGCTGCGGGAAAGCTTGATGTCTCCACAAGTGTGAAGATCGTGGAAGGTATAACACAAGGCTGTCTGGAAGCGGGCTGTGCCCTTATCGGCGGCGAGACTGCCGAAATGCCCGGCGTTTATCCGGATAATGAATACGACCTGGCCGGCTTTTGCGTCGGCGTAGTTGAAGCCGACCGCATGATAGACGGGTCTGAAATCAGTGTGGGTGACGCTGTCATAGGCATTGCATCCAGCGGCCTTCACAGCAATGGGTTTTCACTGGCGAGAAAAATCCTCTTCGAGAAAGGTAAAATGACCGTCAACAGCAAACCGGAGGGATTCCAGCATTCCATCGGGACGGAGTTGTTGATACCGACAAAGATTTATGTGAAATCGATGCTCAATTTAATGAAGGCTTTCAGTGTCAAGGGCTTGATACATATTACGGGGGGCGGGTTCATCGACAATATTCCGCGGGTTCTGCCTGAGCCGTGCGGGGCGATTATCGAGAAAGGTAGCTGGCCTATTCCTCCGGTTTTCAAACTGATTCAGAAACTCGGCAATGTCGAAGACATGGAAATGTTCAGGGTTTTCAACATGGGGATAGGAATGATAGCCGTCGTTCCTGAGAAAGAATCCGACGAAGTCCTGGAGAGACTTGGCGGACTGGGAGAAAGGGCATTCAGAATAGGTTCCATTGAAAAAAGGGGGAGCGGACAGCAATCCGTCACGTTCAAGTAAAATGAAGAAAGTCGGTCTGGGAGTACTGGTTTCCGGCAGTGGTTCAAACCTTCAGTCGATCATTGACCATATCGAGAAAGGTCTGGTCGACGCTGTCATCAAAATCGTCATCAGCAACAATCCTGATGCTTATGCCCTGGAGAGGGCCAGAAAGCACGGCATCCCTTGTTGTGTCGTCGCCCATTCCGCATATCCCGAGAGGGAGGATTTCGATCGCAAGATGATCGAGGTGCTGCGTTCTTCCGGCGTAGAACTGGTCGTACTTGCCGGATTCATGAGAGTGCTGACCCCTCTTTTTTTGAAAGCCTTTCCAATGAAAGTCATGAATATTCACCCGGCTCTCTTGCCGTCCTTTCCGGGACTCCACGGCCAGAAAAAGGCCTTCGACTACGGAGTAAAATTCTCGGGATGCACGGTTCATTTCGCAGACGAGGGCGTTGATACAGGGCCGATTATCATTCAAGCCGTTGTTCCTGTACTCGATGAGGACACGGTGGAAACCCTTGCAGAGAGAATATTGAGAGAAGAGCACAGAATATACCCCCAGGCGATACAATTTTATGCCGAGAGGCGCATAGAGGTCGTGGGACGAAAAGTCAGAATCAGGAACACCCCCCGGATTCAGAGATTTTCTCTGCACAATCCTCCTCTGATGATTGACAAAGGCTGAAAAAACAAACCCCTGTAAACACCTCTGTTCGAGGAGAATCCGTTTCAGTCTGGATATATACAAGCAGTGCTTGGGAATCTTCCATGCCACCCGGCACAATTTTTCGGCTCTGATGATGTATGATGCTGTTATAATCGGCAATGACCTCAGCTCTCTTGTGACGGCTCTGACAGCGGTACGGCAAGGGCGAAAAATTTTGCTCCTTGCGGACGGACCGGTCCCCGAGCCTTACGCTGAAGCCGGGTACACCTTCGATGTCGATCCCCTCCCCTGGACCTCTCTGCTGCCCGAAGAGACTTTCTTTTCTGCGGTCATGAGGGATCATCTCTCCGGAGATTCATTTAGACCCGCGCGCTTGCAGGTCCTGTTACCTGAACACAGAATCGACCTCTTCACTACAGGTGATGATCTGATCCGGGATATGGAGAGAGAGTTCCCACAATGCAGTGAGGAAATCCGTAAACTGTATGCTTTGCTGGCAAGAGGCAACGAAATTGTCGAAGGGATTCTCAAAAAAAGCCTTAGGAATGGGAATCCTTATAGAAACTTACTGACATCCATAAGGCACCTTCCTGCCCTGATTCGTGAGAGGATTTTACTTTCGTTGATATTCAAAAGAATAAAGAATAATCCACCCCTGATGCGGGTTATTGATGCCGAGATCCGGCTTTTTTCCAGCCTTTTCGCAGGCGAAAACCATGCCCTCTCTGCAGCTCGTGTGCTTCTGTTTCCGGTAAAAGGCATCCATTACCCCTGGGGTGGGAAACAACTTATACTGAATGAGCTCAGGAAACAGTTCCAGTCGATGGGAGGGCAAACAAGGCAGAACTGCAGCATCAGGGAGATATCAATTGCAAAACAGATCGATATCGAACTGATTGAAAACAATGAGTCGACCGCTGTTCATGCCAGATATCTCGTCGTCAGCACAAAATGGGAGAGATTGGAAAGTCTCTTTAAAGATGGTAAGATATCAAAATGGCTTTCAAAGAAGAGAAAAATCGCCTCAGATGTGTATTATCCTTTTACAGTCCATATGGGCGTTCATGACAGGGGGATTCCTGAAAGCATGGGACCTAATGTCCTTCTGATCGTGGATATAAACAAACCTCTCTATAGTACAAATCTCATCTTCCTGGAATTGAGCATGCCCGGCGATACCGCTCGGGCTCCCCAGGGAAAGCGGGCTGTTAGTGCCACTGTATTTCTGACTGATTCGCCTCTGCGCCAGACGGATGATCAACTTCGGATGATATCGGAACAAATGCTTGAGAACCTCAATGGGTTCTTGCCTTTTCTTAAAGAGTGCATGGATATCCTGAATCTCGATAAATCCATGGATATCTCCAGAAAATATCAGGAGGTCGTCAACCGCAAGTACGGAATCAACCGGAATTTCCTGACCGGCATTTCGCCGTTCTCAAACAAATCGCCCCGGAAGAATGTAATCATGAACGGCGGAGCCCTGTTTGCCGGAATAGGGTTCGAAGGAGAAGTGCTGGCGGGAATTGAAGCCGCTTATAAAATTGCCGGAGGAAAGCCTTAATGTCGATTCAATCGTTTGATTTCGAGATCCGGAACCTGGGGGAAAGGAAAATACCCTCTCCCCTCTCTGTGGGATACTTCAAGACCGATGAAGACCGTGTCCTGGTCAATATTTACGTGAAGAATCTGGAGGAGTTCAAGGGACCGGACGGCCTTCCCCGATCTCTGGAAGTCGCCGGACCCAGAAAAATGATTTTTTTCGATCCTTCCAAAGTCAAAGCGGCCATTGTAACGTGCGGCGGCTTGTCTCCAGGGATCAATGACGTGATCAGGGCTCTTGTTCTGGAATTGCATCACCGTTACGGTGTGAGGAATATTATAGGAATAATGTACGGATACCGCGGCTTGATCCCGAAATACGGGTACGAAGTCTGCGAGCTTACTCCTCAAAGGGTGGAGCACATTCATGAACAGGGGGGAAGCATTCTATCCTCTTCGCGGGGGAATCAGGATATCGGGGAAATGGTCGATGCACTCGAACGTATGAATATCAGCCTCTTTTTTGTCATAGGAGGCGACGGGACGATGAGAGGTGCCGAACTTATCACGGATGAGATACTCAGGAGGAAACTGAAAATCAGCGTTATTGGAATCCCAAAAACAATAGATAACGACATGGCGTTGATTCAGAAGAGCTTTGGATTCGATACGGCAATTTCTGAGGCGGTGAAGGCGATTCAATGCGCTCATGTAGAGGCGAAAGGTTCCCCTATGGGGATCGGACTTGTCAAATTGATGGGACGGCAATCCGGCCATATCGCCGCCTTTGCCGCCCTGGCGCAGGCAGACGTAAATTTTGTACTCATACCGGAAGTTCCCTTCGACCTCGAAGGCGAAAAAGGCTTCCTGAAAGTTCTGGAAAACAGGCTGAGGGTCAGGAACCACGCTGTCATCATCGTCGCCGAAGGGGCGGGACAGGATTTCTTTCATAAAAAAAAGAAACCTATAGAAACGGACGCCTCGGGGAATATAAAACTCTACGATATCGGCGCTTTTCTCAAGAGCCGGATCGAAGGGTACTTCAAAAAGATAGGGATGGAAATCAATCTCAAATATTTTGATCCCAGTTACATAATCCGCAGTGTTCCCGCCAATGCAAGCGACAGCCTGTATTGCGGCGCCCTGGCCAATTATGCGGTCCATGCAGCCATGGCGGGAAAAACAGGAATGGTGGTGGGACTTTTCAACGATGTCTTTGTACATCTGCCGCTGCATGCAGTGGCGTCCAAGAGGAAGACAGTCGATCCGGAAGGGAATGTCTGGATGCAGGTCCTCGAGTCAACGGGGCAGCCGCAATCGATGAAAAACGATTAGAGGTTGCTGCTGGATTGATGGCATCTTTTTCTTCTTCGGTTTTTGACCCGCGCTCTTAGCCTGCTGGTAGTATTGAACAGTGGCACGGAAAATTTTTGATTGATGACCAAAAAGACCTTGCATTATGCATTTTTATAGTTTAGATAGTCCTTTCATTTTTTTCGAGGTGACAAATAGATGTCCAGAATCTGTGAAATATGCGGAAAAGGGCCGGTTGTAGGCCACAATGTAAGCCACGCAAACAACAAAACCAAAAAAGTATGGTATCCGAATCTGCAGAAGATGAGGGTTGTGAACAAGAAGACAGGCGGATCGAAAAGAATGAGAATCTGCACACGATGCCTCCGCTCAGGTTTTGTGCAGAAAGCCTCGTAAGTGGTATCCTGCTCACTTCTTTTCGCCGGCGGCCATGGGCGATATAATCAGTTTCTTGAGATTGGACAGTTTGATCTGAAATGCCCCGTATTTCGCCCAACCGTAAGCCTTACGGTCTTTATTCAGGGACAGAACAACCTCGCTGCCGTCATTGAGCCTTACAAGTCCTTCCAGATTGCCGTTTTTCAACCGGAACAGGACGGACTTGATCCTGTCGAACGGGATGGCGACGGTCCCTTCTCCTCTTTTGCCTTCCAAATAAGTGTTTCCATCAATGCTCAGTTCCCTGCAGTCAGTGATGACATCCATGTCATCAATAAAGGTTGCCATGAACTTTTTTTCCGTTTTCGGGATCCTGTCCGCAGGGCTCTCACCAAGAACACCCATTCCTAAAAGAAGGGGAAGAAAAGACAGAAATGAAAGGAACCGGAAAAAGTGTCTTGGCGAGAAAATGCCGGGCGCCCGCTTTATACTGATTCCCTTCTTTGATGATTCCGCGCTGTTCCTATTCATCCGATTCCTCCAGATCAATTTCATCTTTCAACGCCCTCAATATCTTGTCGATATCCGACGCGAAATCCGGCATGACAAAAAGCTTGACAACAGCCTTTTTTTTATCGATAGTCGACACCGTTACAAGTCCTTCATAGCCCTCTAAAAGGAATTGGAAATACGTCAGATCTTTCTTTTTTAATGCCAGCAATTTTTCTACGCACTGAGTTGTCCCGGCTGAGGGCATAAATCGCTGCCTTATCCGTAAGTATATGGAAGTCATTAACATTAAGGTCCATAAAAGATCAAGAGCAAATTCGGTTTCGATAGAAAAGCATCCGCTGTTTTTTTCCAGGCCGTGAGGGTACATATGCGGGACGTTTCGTCAGCAGGAAGAAATTATGCGGCTCTGCCCTCAACGAGATGGAAATATCCTGCTCTCTATCCGGATACCCAGGATACCCTGACGCGGGAGTTGCGCATCCACCCCGTTTTATCAAGGGTTCTCATCAACCGTTCCATTTCAACGCCCGACAAGGCCCGTAAATACCTATCCCCCTCTCTGGGAGACCTCCATAATCCGTTTCTCCTGAAAGATATAGACAAAGGTCTTGACCGGTTGATAAAGGCTATTTATAACCGTGAAAAGATTGTAATCTACGGCGACTACGACGCAGACGGCATAACTTCTGTAGTCATCCTCTTCAAGTTTCTTGCGGAATTCCACCCCAACGTCACGTATTACATACCGGACAGGCTCACAGAAGGATACAGTCTCAATATCTCCGCAATCGACAGAATAAAGGCAGAGGGTGCGAGCCTGATAATCACAGTGGATTGCGGTATCTCCGACCGCAGGGAAATATCATATGCAAAATCTCTCGGGATCGATACGATCATTCTCGATCATCACGAGATACCGGAACTCATGCCGGATGCGGCAGCGGTCATTAACACCAACAGGGTCGATTGCGGTTTCCCGTTCAAACATCTCGCCGGTGTGGGAATCGTGTTCAATTTTCTTATCGCGTTAAGGGGAAAACTTCGTGGCCAGGGTTTCTGGGCAATGCATCCGTATCCCAACCTCAAGGAATATCTGGACCTTGTCGCAATCGGGACCATGGGCGATATAGCTCCCATGATCGACGAAAACAGGATCTTCACGAAAACGGGTCTTGAACTCATCAATCAGGGAAGGCGCGTGGGTATTCAGGCACTGAAGGAAGTCAGCGGATTGTCGAAATCGTCCGTAGATTCCATGGGGGCGTCTTTTTATCTCATACCCCGGATCAATGCAGCCGGAAGGATGTCCCGGGCCTCGGAGGCCGTGGAACTCCTCCTCGCGGATAATATGAACGAAGCACTTCGGCTCGCCCGGAAACTTGATGCGTACAATCGGGAGCGTCAGATCCTGGAGAAAGAGATTTTCGACGAAATCAACATGAAGATCAACGAGGCCGGGCTTCTGGATAAGAATCACGTACTCGTATTCGCATCTCCCAAGTGGCACCCGGGTATTATCGGCATTGTCGCTTCCAAACTGGCCGATGCCTATTATCGGCCTGCCATCCTTATCAGCCTTAAAGAAGGCATAGGCAAGGGTTCCGGCAGAAGTATCGCGGAATTCAACCTTCACAAGGGGCTCAGCCGATGCCATTCATTGCTCCTCACTTACGGAGGACACAGGTTTGCCGCAGGGATATCGATCGAGGAAAAGGATATTGATGCCTTCAGCGCTCTTCTCGAGGAAATTGTAAGGGAAGATCTCCTTTCAATGGATCTGATGCCGCAAACCATGATCGACGCCCACTGTAGTCTGAATGAAATCAACGGCGACCTGCTTGCTCAGTTCGAATTGCTCGCTCCCTTTGGAAGCATGAACCAGGAGCCCATTCTTTGCGCACGCAATGTGCGGATTTCCTCTCCGGCTGTTGTAGGCAACAATCATTTGAGGATGAATATATCGGGTGACGGAGTTTCCTGCAGTTCTATCTGGTTCAGCAAAGGACATTATGTGCAGGCGCTCTCCCGCGTCGAACTGGATGTCGCTTTTACACCGCAAATCAATAATTGGAACGGGATGCCCAGCATTCAGCTTAAGATGAGAGATATATCGGCGCCCGCACTCTAAGCCCGGGCGGGCAGTTGAAATCCGTTCTGAGTTGTACTATATTTTAACTATGAAAGAAGAAGTCAAGAACAGGCCCGCGGGCGGGTGCTGTTTCGGATGGTTTATTGTAATATTTCTTTTGGTTTTTTCTATCCCGAAGGCACACGCTTACGAAAAGATTTTTGAATGGGATGAATTCCGGGTAAAACCGCCTTTTTATTCCACCGGAATCCAGAACTGGGACGAGCTCAAAAGGGAATTATCTGATTCTTCTCAGGAATATGTAAATTCGCCGGATTTTTGCGCTGCAAGTCCGCAACCAGGAGAAACCAAGCCGAAGGGTTTCAATGTGCATCATTTCCGGTTCACGTTCACCCGCCACACCCTGAGCCAGGAAAATCATTCGCAGGTTGTCCAGCCTGAAATGAATCAAAACAAGCTGGAAATGCTCAAGACTCTCCCGTCTACCTTGCAGAATTCCTCTTCCGCCAGGGAACGATTTGAGGCTGTGGGAAAAATATTCGAGCCGAAGGTGAATTTGAGTATAGAATTTTGACAGTGTGCTTCCACTATTGCTTTTCAATGCTTCTGAGGAGCTCATCCATTTTTCGGAGTTCGTCTCCGTAAGCCGCCCAATTCCCCTGGCGCAAGTACTCCTGTGCTTTGCGGTAATGATTTAGAGCCTCTATCGCCGTCTGCCTGTCGGATTTCCCCTTTTCTGAAACAGGAGATCCTGCTGGCTTGCGGATTTCCTTCTCTTTTATCAAGTCTCCTCCGAATATGCGCTGAATGGCAAGTTCAAGGTTCTCTTCCATGGAAATGGAATTTCCGAATGCCAGTATGACCCTCTTCAGCTCGGGCAATTGTCCCTTTTCAGCCGCCAGATACAAAGATTCGACATAAATTATTGATTTTTCAATAGGAATTGCAAGAAGGCTTCCCCGGATCACCTGTGAGCCCCTCTGATTCCAGAGAGAAAGCTGTTTGGATATTTCCGTATCCTGATCAATCCTCGCTTCGATTTGCCGTGGTCCGTATACCAGGGTCTGTTTGGGAAAATTATAGACAATGACTTTTCCGTAATTCGGCGCATCGCAGCGCGCTCCCATCCATGCCGACATATTATCCTTGTTGCTGGGCGTGAAAGGGATGAGAAGAATGAATTCCTCTTTTGTCTCCCCCGGGAATCTCAGGATAGTGTAATAAGGCTCTATTTCCTGCTCGCTCCCCTGGACCTGTTTTCCGGGAATGGCCCAGAGGTCCTCCTTATTATAGAAGACCTGGGGATCCTGCATATGATACGCCCTGTACATCCTGGCTTGTATGGAGAAAATATCATGGGGATAACGGATATGCTTCTGCAGATCTTCTGGCATATCCTCGAGGTTCTTGAATATACCTGGAAATATCCCTGCATAGGTCCGCATGATCGGATCCGCGGGATCACTTATATAGAGATCGACCGTCCCGTCATAAGCGTCAACAACGGCTTTCAGCGAATTGCGCACGTAATTTCCCATGCCTTTAATCGGTTCCGAATAGGGGAACCAATCAGTTACGGTATACCCGTCCAGGATCCATACCAGTCTCCCCTGCCCCGTGATTACCAGATAGGGATCACGGTCCAGCCGTACGAAAGGAGCGATCCGGGAGACGCGGTCTTTAATCTTTCGGTAGTACATTACTCGGCTCTCGGATGTAATGTCATCGGAGAGGAGCACGGTAACCGACTTGAACCGCGCGGCAAAAAGGAGTTTCCTTAAATATGTCAGGGGCACCCCTCCCTTGCCCTCGTAACGGGAATACATGTTCTTTTCACCGACAGGATAGTCGAATTCCGGCCTCTTCGTCTTCACGAACACGTATTCATTTGAATTTTCGCCGTAATAAATCTCGGGTCGCGTAATCCGGATATTTGCGAAGGAAACTGGTGGAATATCCTTGATAAAGAACTCCGGCAATCCCTCCCGGGAGATCCTGTTCACCGGACTCATTACGGCGCCGTAACCGTGCGTGTAAATCAAATGCTCGTTTACCCAAGTACGCGACGGCAATGCCTGATAGGAGATTTCCCTGGGAGACAACATTACCTGGCGGTATTCGCCGTTGATCTGGTAGCGATCATTGTCGACATCACCGAATTTGTAATATGTGCGAATTTCCTGTAACTGGCCGTATGTGGAGAGTAAAGGAGCGTGATTCCAGAGCCTAATATTCTTCACCGTAAGGTCGTTGCGCTTCAAATCGGTACTAGTCAGATTCTCGCTTGTCGGGAACTCCCGGTCCTCGATGTCATTCAATCTGTAAGCCAGACGCGTATAGTGGATGTTCCTCTCGAGATAGGGTCTTTCGAGAACTATTTCATTCGGTATGACCTTGAACTTCTGTACGAAAGCGGGATACAGGCTTCTGCCGACCACAAGCACGGCCAGAAAGACCAGAACCGCAATTGCTGGGATACGCCAGCCCCTGCGGAAGAGCATCGCAAGGAATGCAGCACCTACCAGGATACTCAAGACCATCTGCAGTTTCAGTATCCATAATTGGGTGGTGATCTCCGTATATCCCGGCCCGTATACGACACCGCGTTTTGTAAACAAGATACCATAGAGATCGAGCCATGCCCCGTACGTTGCGAGAAAAAAGATGCAAGCCGCGAGAACGGAAAGATGCATCCTCGCCGGGGACGCGACGCGCCATGTCTTCGGTGGAACAAATAAAAAGGAACGCCGGATAAAATAGAGGAATGCCGTGGCTCCTGCTGTAAGAATGAGGACAACCATGAGCCAGCCGTATACGCTCTTCAGGAACGGAAATTGAAACACGTAGAATCCGATATCCTGGTTGAAAACAGGATCAATGATGCCGAAGCGCCCGCCCCGGGAGAACTTCAGAAAATCTTCCCACCGGGAGGCGCCCTGAAGCGCGGCAAAAAGACTGAAAAGCAGGGACACAACGACGATCAGCATCTGTATCGTCCGGTTCTTGAGTTCCCATGCGGGAATTTGAACCGTGCCCTCCCGGTCATAGACGAGAAGCGGCCTGGACGAGAATCGAAAGGCCAAAAAGAGATTGCCGTAGAATACGGCAAAAAAAACAAGGCCGAAGAGAGCCGCTGTCTTCAGCTGGGTCATGTATGTCACGACGAAAACAGTCTGATATCCTACCTCTTGGAACCAGAACCAGTCGGTAATAAAACCTGCGATGCGCCAAAAGAGCATCAGGAAGAGGATGATGCCTATGAAAATGATAATCCCCAGATTGCCTTTCAGCCGGCCCGGCCTCTGAATAATGCTCATCATCACTCCTCAAGATGGGTTTGTGAGTTGAAAAATATAGGAGAACCAAAGAATAAGTCAAGGAAAATGGAGATCCTTGAATTATAGCTGCCGGCGAATGATTCCTTTTACTCCCGCAAAAGTCGTGGTAGATTAGACAAAAATTCGATAATCTGGAGCCGTATTGAAATCCCGTTCCTTCGACGCTGCTGCAAATATCGTCCGCACCCTGGTTGAGGCCGGCCACGAATCTTATCTGGTGGGCGGAAGCGTCCGTGATCTCATACGGGGCATCGAGCCCAGAGAGTACGATATTGTGACATCCGCCACTCCCGAGCAGGTGCGGGCGCTTTTTGCCCGTACCGTCCCTGTCGGGGAGAGCTTCGGTGTCATTCTCGTCCTGGAGGGCGGCAGACAATACGAAGTGGCGACATTCCGCACCGAGCGGGGCTATGAGAATGGACGCAGACCCTCGCAGGTGGAGTTTTCCGTCCATGTTCAAGAGGATGTCCGGCGCCGTGATTTCACTATAAACGGGCTTCTCATGGATCCTCTTACGCGACGTATCCTCGATTACACAGGGGGATGCGAAGATATCCGAAACCGCATAATCCGCACCATCGGAGACCCGGACGAGCGATTCTCGGAAGATCACCTCAGGATGCTCCGCGCCTTGCGGTTTGCCGCCAATCTCGACTTCAAAATTGAACCGGACACATTTTCCTCTATAAAAAAGAATGCCTCCGCGATCAGAAAAATCAGCGCCGAACGCATCCGGGATGAAATGACGAAAATTCTCGTCAGGGGTGGCGCGCGGCGTGGGCTGGAGCTGATGGCGGAAACCGGCCTGCTTGCCTGGATTCTGCCCGAAGTGGACGCAATGCGTGGAGTGGATCAGCCCAGGAGGTTTCACCCCGAGGGCGATGTCTGGCAGCATACATTGCGCATGCTTGAGATCCTCTCTTCGGAAAAAAACGCGAGCACGGATGCGCGCCTTGCATGGAGCGTTCTCCTGCACGATGTGGGCAAACCGCTAACGCGATTGGAAGACCGCTCCGGGATCCACTTCTACGGCCACACCCGCATTGGGGAAGAGATCGCACGGGGGGTCATGCAGAGGCTCCGCTTCTCCCGTTCGGATACGGAAACCGTTGCGGCGCTGATACATAACCACATGCTTTTCATGAACGTTATGGAGATGCGCCCCAACAGGCTGAAACGTTTCCTGAGGATACCCGATTTTCCCCTGCATCTCGAGCTCCACCGCCTGGATTGTCTGGCAAGCCACGGCGATCTGAAAAGTTATGAGTTTTGCAGGACCAAATTGTCCGAGCTTAACGAGGAAGATTTGCGTCCGCCGCGCTTGATCAGCGGCGAAGATCTGATTTCCATGGGATTCCAGCCCGGCCCGGTTTTCAGTGAAATCCTTGAACAGGTCGAGAGTGCTCAACTGGATCACGAAATATCAACCCCTGAAGAGGCCCGGAAATATGTGCTTGAGAGGTGGGGGGACAGGCGCGAGGATAAGAAATAGAAATAGGAATCGGAAAATGAGAAGGTGATCGGAGTCCCTGCCTTTTGCGGCTCATCCTTCGAAAGGCTCAGGATGACGCCTTCTTTTCGCCTTTAGCCTATTTAATATAGCTGTGCAGCCCGGCAAGGTAATTGACTCCCAGATATGTAAAAAGGACCGCAGCAAAGCCGGCGATGGCCATGAAGGCCATTCGCCTTCCTCTCCATTCCCGGACAAACCGCGAATGCAGCAGTGCCGCATAAACGAGCCAGGTAATCAAGGACCATGTCTCCTTGGGGTCCCAGCTCCAGTAAGACCCCCATGCATATTGAGCCCATACTGATCCGGTTATGATTCCCACGGAAAAAATCACAAAACCGAAAAAAACGCTCTGATAGATCCACTCGTCGAGTGTTTCGGGGTCGGGGAGGCTGCCGAGAAATCTCCCCGGCACATCTTTGCCCTTCTTATCCTTCATTAGGTATAGTATCCCGAAACCAAAGGCAACGGCAAAAGCCGCATAACCGAGAAAACACGTCACCACATGACTGATGAGCCAGTTGCTCTGCAGGGCGGGTATAAGCGGCTGTATACGACTATCCACGCCGGGGGAAAAAGAGGCGTATGCAAGGAGCAAGAATGCCATCGGAAAAGCAAAAACGCCGATGTTGCGGCTCTTGAGGCGCCATTCGATGACGATGCATAAAAGAGCGATGGCCCAGGCAAAAAAAACCAGGGATTCGTAGAAATTGGCGAGTGGCGCATGCCCGATCCCCAGTCTGTACGATTCCGCCCACCGATGGATCATCGCCAGGCTCTGCAGGACAAACCCGGAAACAGCGGTCAAACCGGCAATACGCCCCCATAACAGGGATTGCCGAATCATTTTTAAAAGATAGAAGACCGACGCGCCCAGATAAACAAAAGTAACCCATCCCATGATGTTCACGCGGACACCCTATCCTTTCCGGCAATCATATTCCCGAAGAATTCGCCTGATTTCCCTTTCGCCTGACGCTTTATTCCATCGGGTTTTTGCCATCATGCGGATCTTTGCTCGTCCTGAATCATTATCGACCCTGATCCATATCTGCACCGGGGCGAAGAAATAGGCCAGAATGAAACCGCAAACCATCATAATCGAGCCTGCCGCCACGACCGCAACCCCCGGGTCGCGGTTCACCTGAAGACCGGTAAAATATCCATGGCGGATATCCAGAAGCGAAAACGAGTACGGTCTGAAACTCCCGGGATCGAAAATGGGCATTTCAAGGATCATCGGCTTCTCTTTCCCGATCTTCTCAATGTGCTTCAATACCCAGAATTGCAGATTTCGGTCCGGCAACTGGATGTTCAATTTGACCGCAGGCCCCAGACCCATCAGATCGTCCTCGATTCGGAGAATCGTCACCTTTACATCGGACTCCGGAAGGTCAAAAGATTCACCCGTCCCGGCCTGAATGCTCCATATTTTCTTTCCGCGCTTGACTTTAATCAGAGATCCGGAGGGGTTCAATCCATAACCGGCCTGATAGAATCTGATTCCTTCGAATGTAATCGGATGATTTACCAGCAGGGGACCCTGATAAGCAACGCGGCCGTTCTTTATAAAACTCAAATCGGACCGGAATTCACGGGGAGCCCCGTTTTCATAGAAATCCATCGAAAACCTATCACAGCGGACGGCGAAATCGAGTTTCTTGAGGTGTCTGTTCCCTTTCGTAATTATGGATTGCGCTGCTTCGCCCTCGGGTATAGTGACATATCCTTCGAATCCCGCCATGGATCCGGTGATCGCTCCGCAGATAATGACAAGGACACTGAAATGTATTAGAGGTACGCTGAATATGGAAAAGGAGTTTCTTTCACCGTAAAGGATTGAGACGTGTTCTGTTTTCCCGTGCCGGACGACCTTTGTGCAGCTGCTCCGCATAGCGGCTTCCAGCCTCCCGGCCTCTTCACCGGGACCTCTTGTCCCGTAAAAGACAGAACCTGCCGCCGCGAAATCATGAGTCTCCGCTTTTTCCATGTCCGGAACGGTTTTGAATCTCTTCCAGAGCGATGGAAATCTTCGCCATGTGCAAGCCGCCAGGTTCAGCAAGATAAGAGACATCAGGATCATGAAATAAACGGAGTGGTAAAGATCAGATACCCGCAGTTTATCCAGAACCGCCGCCGGCAACGTGCCCGGATGAAGCCGGGTGTCGATCATTTCCCCCTGCTGTGGGATAAACGTCCCTATAACAGACAGAGCCGCCATTGCGATCAGGAGGATGACAGTCAATCTCACCGATGTGATAAAAGACCAGAAGGTGCCCGCATTCTTGGATTTCAAGTCACCGCATCTCCTTTTTCCCGTTTGCCGTCAGCTCTATACAGTTACGTATATTTTTGAAGAGCGCACTCCAGAATAGTCCGATCAGTATAGCATAGAACTCCCGAGCCGGGTACCGGGATTCTGAACGCGGATTGATTTTTTTCCGAGGATCGTTCTTGACAGTCACACGAAAGTCGTTCAATGGCAACAGCAACT
>JBHGBI010000050.1:0-12711 GCA_041946925.1 Syntrophales bacterium
TCACGTTAAAATCTATAATGCGCAAAGGCCCTGTTTGCCTCCGCCATCTTATGGACATCCTCCTTCTTCTTCACGGATGCCCCTCTGTTGTTGGCCGCATCGATCAGCTCGCCGGCCAGCTTCTCTCTCATGGTCTTCTCTGCTCTTTTCCTCGAATTGCCGATAAGCCATTTAATCGCAAGCGAAAGCCTTCTTTCAGGCATGATTTCCGTGGGCACCTGGTAAGTGGAGCCTCCTACCCTCCTCGATTTGACCTCGATCACGGGTTTCACGTTTTCAACCGCCTTCTCGAAAAGAGCGGAGGGCGATTCCTTTGTTTTCTTTCCAATGATATCGAAGGCGCCGTACAATATGGATTCAGCCGTGCTTTTCTTGCCTCTCAGCAGAAGGTTATTGATGAATCTGGCGACAAGCTTGCTGTTGTAAACGGGATCCGGCTGGATTTCCCTTTTTTGAATATCTCTTCTCCTCGGCATAATTGTAAACCCCGCCTAACTCGATCGTTTAGATCCGTATTTCGATCTTCCCTGTTTCCGGTCCTGCACGCCCAGGGTATCCAAAGTCCCTCTGACAATGTGATAGCGGACACCGGGAAGGTCTTTCACTCTTCCCCCCCTGACCAGGACGACGGAATGCTCCTGAAGGTTGTGTCCGATCCCGGGGATGTAGGCGGTCACTTCATAACCGCTCGTAAGACGCACTCTGGCTACTTTTCTCAAAGCGGAATTCGGCTTTTTGGGCGTTGTCGTGTAAACGCGGACGCATACGCCCCGCCGCTGCGGCGAACCCGAAAGCGCGGGCGTGGAGGATTTCTTCAGTACCTCCATTCTCCCCTTTCTGATCAACTGATTTATAGTCGGCATGAATCCTCCCGAACCTTGTATCGCAATCCCCGAAAGTAGGGGTCAAAGCTGTGTGAACTATCAGTTCACGACTTGTATGTCAAGACTTTTCTCGCCGGTTTTGTCTTTCTCCTCTGCGTTCTCAAGCACAGGCGGCTCCTCTCCCTCGACCTTGATTCCGACCTTCTTGTAAATGGAAAGCCCCGTGCCTGCGGGAATCAGCCTTCCCATGATGACGTTCTCCTTGAGACCCCGCAGGTGATCGATCTTCCCAGAGAGACTCGCTTCCGTAAGGACGCGCGTCGTCTCCTGGAACGACGCCGCCGAGATGAAGCTCTGCGTGCTCAGGGAGGCTTTCGTGATCCCCAGAAGAACCGGCTCCCCGGTAGCGGCTCTTCCGCCTTTGGCGACCACGCGCTCGTTTTCATCCTGGAAGATATTGCGCTCGACCTGCTCATCCGCCAGGAACGATGTATCGCCCGGGTCGATCACCTTGACCCTTCGCAGCATCTGGCGGACGATGATCTCGATATGCTTGTCGTTGATCTTGACGCCCTGGAGTCTGTAGACTTCCTGAACCTCGTCGACCAAGTACCTGGCCAGCTCCTTCTCGCCTTTGATATTCAGAATATCGTGAGGGTTGCTCGCGCCGTCCATCAAAGGCTGCCCGGCAGTTACCCGGTCTCCTTCCTGGACGCTCACATGTTTTCCCTTGGGAATCAGATATTCCTTTTCTTCCCCCACTTCCGGAGTTATAACTATCTTCCTTTTTCCTTTTACATCCTTCCCGTAGGAAACGATCCCGTCGATCTCAGAGATCACGGCAAACTCCTTGGGCTTCCTTGCTTCAAAGAGTTCGGCCACTCTGGGAAGACCGCCGGTGATATCCTTTGTTTTCGTGGTTTCCCTCGGAATTTTGGCGATGATATCGCCCGCATTGACGTGGTCGCCTTCGGAGACGACGATATTCGTCCCCACGGAAAGAAGATATCTCGCCATTGCATTGGTGGCCTGCACTCTCAAGGTCTTCCCTTCTTTGTTCTTGATGGAAACGCGGGGCCGCAGGTCTGGATCGGTCGATTCGACAATGACCTTCCTTGAGAGGCCGGTCACCTCGTCGACCATTTCCTGCATGGTCCTGCCCTCGATGATATCCCCGAATTTCACAATGCCGTCGACCTCGGAAAGAATCGGGATCGAGAAAGGATCCCATTCCGCAATCAGGTCCCCTTTCTTAACCGGCCCGTCAAGCTTTTTCAGATGCGCTCCATAGGGAACGGGGTACTTGCCCCGGCTCCGGCCTTCGTCGTCAAGCACGTGCACTTCTCCCGTTCTGCTCATGACGACATAATCGCCTTCCCGCCCTTTGACCACGTTTTTCCCCATTTCCAGATTGAAGAGCTTCAGCGTACCATCATGGCGGGATTCGAGCGTGGAGTGCTCCTCGAACTTGGCCGTTCCGCCGATATGGAAAGTTCTCATGGTCAACTGAGTGCCCGGCTCACCGATAGACTGCGCCGCAATAATGCCGACCGCCTCCCCTATGTTCACCAGGTGGCCGTGGGCCAGGTCTCTACCGTAGCATTTGGCGCAGATCCCGTGTTTGGACCGACAGGTTAGAACAGAGCGTATACGGATTCTTTCAATGCCAGCCTTGTCGATTTTTTCAACAACGGATTCGTCTATCTCTTGATTGGCGTTGACCAGTATCTCCCCGGTAAAGGGGTCAGTCACTTCATCAAGAGCCACCCTGCCGAGAACGCGTTCACCCGCGGTCTCGATGATTTCCCCCCCTTCCATGAGCGCAGACACATAAATGCCGTCCAGGGTACCGCAATCATCTTCAGTAATGATGCAGTCCTGGGCCACATCGACCAGCCTGCGGGTGAGATACCCGGAATTGGCCGTCTTCAGGGCCGTATCGGCAAGACCTTTTCTGGCCCCGTGCGTGGAAATGAAGTACTGCAGAACAGTCAGCCCTTCCCTGAAGTTCGCCGTAATAGGGGTTTCGATAATTTCGCCGGACGGCTTTGCCATAAGTCCCCGCATACCGGCGAGCTGCCGGATCTGGGCCGCGCTTCCCCTCGCACCCGAGTCCGCCATCATGAATATCGGATTGAAACTCTCCGCCTTTCTCGTCTGTCCGTCGGGCCCGAGGCTCTCCTCCGTACCTATGTCTTTGAGCATCTCATTGGCCACCTTTTCCGTCGCATGCGCCCAGATGTCGATAACCTTGTTGTAGCGCTCGCCGTCGGTGATGAGACCGTCCATGTACTGCTTCTGTATTTCAAGCACGTCGCTGTCCGCCTGGGAGACGATTTCCTTCTTGTTGGACGGGATGACCATATCCTTGATGGAGATAGAAATGCCCGCGCTCGTGGCGAATTTGAAACCGAGGTCTTTCAGCCGGTCGGCAAGCAGAACGGTCGTCTTGTCGCCGCAAGTCCGGTAGCAGTAATCAATCAGGTTGGCCAGTTCCTTCTTGTTCATAACTTTGTTGATGACGTCAAAGGGAATCGCTTCCGGAATGATCTCGTAAAGAAGAACCCTTCCCGCCGTCGTATCCTTCAACTGCCCGTCGATCCGCACTTTGATCCTGGCATGCAGGTCGAGTACGCCGGCATCCCTGGCGTTCCTGACTTCATCGGGACCGGAGAACACCATCCCTTCCCCCTTGACAAAGGACTTCGCCCGGGTGAGATAATAGATGCCGAGGACGATATCCTGACTGGGGACGATGATCGGCTTCCCGTGGGCGGGAGACAGGATGTTGTTGGTCGACATCATCAGGACTCTCGCCTCAATCTGGGCCTCTATGGAGAGGGGGACATGCACCGCCATTTGGTCGCCGTCGAAATCGGCATTGAACGCCGTACAAACAAGCGGGTGAAGCTGAATGGCCTTACCCTCGACCAGCACCGGTTCGAAGGCCTGAATACCGAGTCTGTGCAGAGTGGGGGCGCGGTTCAACATGATGGGGTATTCGCGGACCACCTCGTCGAGGGCGTCCCAGACTTCCGGCGATTCCCTCTCCACCATCTTTTTAGCGCTCTTCACAGTAGTGACATATCCCTTTTCTTCAAGGCGGTTGTAAATGAAAGGCTTGAAGAGTTCCAGAGCCATTTTCTTGGGAAGGCCGCACTGGTGCAATCTCAGGTCGGGCCCGACCGTGATGACGGAGCGTCCGGAATAATCCACTCTCTTGCCGAGAAGGTTCTGTCTGAAGCGCCCCTGCTTACCTTTGAGCATGTCCGAAAGGGACCGCAGCGGTCTCTTGTTCGACCCGGTGATCGCCTTGCCGCGCCTGCCGTTATCGAACAGGACATCGACCGATTCCTGCAGCATTCTCTTCTCATTCCTGATAATAATCTCGGGCGCATTGAGTTCCTGAAGCCTCTTCAGCCTGTTATTCCTGTTGATGACCCTCCTGTAGAGATCGTTGAGATCCGAGGTCGCAAAGCGGCCGCCATCCAGGGGGACCAGCGGCCTCAGGTCTGGAGGTATTACCGGCAAAACGGTAAGGATCATCCATTCCGGCCTGTTGCCGGATTTTTTCAGGGCTTCGACGACTTTCAATCTCTTGATCAGCTTTTTTCTCTTCGTATCGGAGCTGATCTTGCTCAGCTCTCCCCGGATTTCAGAGATGAGCTGATCCAGATTCACCTGCTCCAGAAGTTTCCTCACGGCCTCAGCGCCGATCCCGCACTCAAAGCTGTCCTGCCCGTACATTTCCCTCAATTCGATGTATCTCTCTTCTGAAAGGAGCTCCATCTTCTTCAGAGGGGTATTTTTAGGATCCAGAACGATCCAGGACTCGAAATACAGGACTTTCTCCACTTCTTTAAGGGTCAGATCGAGGATGCTGCCGATCCGGCTCGGTAGGCTCTTGAGGAACCAGATATGCGCAACCGGCGCCGCCAGGGCGATATGGCCCATCCTTTCTCTGCGGACCTTGGACTGTATGACTTCCACGCCGCACTTTTCGCAGACCACGCCCCTGTGCTTCATCCTCTTATACCGGCCGCAAAGGCATTCGTAATCCTTTACAGGGCCGAAAATCTTGGCGCAAAAAAGCCCGTCCCTCTCCGGTTTGAACGTCCTGTAATTGATCGTCTCCGGTTTTTTCACTTCACCGTGAGACCAGGACAGTATCTTGTCCGGCGAGGCTATCGATATACGGATCGCGTTGAACCGTATGGGGTCTTTTGGTTTTTCAAAAAAACTGAATATATCTTCCACGGATTAACTCCTAAATTTTTTATTCGACTCACAGCCCAAAGCAAACAATCGATCCGCCTTGAGCTTAGGGCCCGATGCTATTCTTTCTCCACCAGCTCCACATTGAGCCCAAGGCTCTGGAGCTCCTTCACCAGAACATTGAACGACTCCGGCAATCCGGGTTCCAGGTTATGCTCCCCTTTTACAATTGCCTCGTAAATCCTCGTCCTGCCAGCAACGTCATCAGATTTCACAGTGAGAAACTCCTGCAGCGAATACGCCGCCCCGTACGCCTCCATGGCCCAGACTTCCATTTCGCCGAGCCTCTGCCCTCCGAACTGAGCCTTGCCGCCGAGCGGCTGTTGTGTAACCAGTGAATACGGCCCGATTGATCTTGCATGGATCTTATTGTCGACAAGGTGATGGAGCTTCAGCATGTATATGATACCGACGGTAATCTCCCGATCAAAAGGCTCTCCCGTGCGCCCGTCGAAGAGCAGCGCCTGCCCGAACTGAGGCAGGTCAGCCATTTTGAGCAGGTCTCTGATTTCGGCTTCGTTCGCACCGTCGAAGACCGGTGTCGCAACCGGGATCCCCTTCCTCAATCTGCGGACCAGCCGCATGATTTCCTCGTCGGAGGCGCCATCTATGAATTCTTCGAACTCCTTTGAACCGTATATTTTCTTCATTTCCTTCTTGAAATGAGCCGGATCGCTGTGCTGCTTGACAAGCGCGTCGATCCTTTCACCCAGTCCCTTCGCAGCCCACCCTAAATGGGTCTCCAGAATCTGGCCGACGTTCATGCGCGAAGGAACACCGAGCGGATTCAGGATGATATCAACCGGCGTCCCGTCCTCGAAAAACGGCATGTCTTCTTCCGGGAGGATCCGCGAAAGGACTCCCTTGTTGCCGTGCCGCCCTGCCATTTTATCCCCGACGGAGAGTTTTCTCTTGATCGCAATGTACACTTTTACCAGTTTGATGACGCCGGGAGGAAGCTCGTCGCCGGCCTTGAGTCTTTCGATTTTCTCCGCAAAATATGCCTCTATCAAATCGACTTTCTTTTCCAGATTAGTCAGGAGCTCCTTTACCTTCTCCTCGATCACCTCGTCGCCCACCAGAGTGATGCTGTTCCACATACTGAAGGGAAGGGCATTGAGCGCCTCCGCCGTGATGACGTCGTTTTTCTTCAGGATGATCTTCTTTTTCTTAGAATCCATCAACTTGGAAGCGGACACCTTGCCCACAAGGAGGTCCGCTATCTTGTTTTTCACACTGTCGGTGATGATGCGGATCTCGTCATCTCTGTCTTTAAGGAGCATATGGACATCTTCGTCCTCTATGATCTGGGACCTGCGGTCCTTCTCCGCTCCTTTTCGCGTGAATATCTTGGCATCGATGACGACCCCCTCGACTCCAGGTGGAACTCTCAATGAAGTGTCGCGGACATCTCCCGCCTTTTCGCCGAATATCGCACGCAGGAGTTTTTCTTCCGGAGAGAGCTGTGTCTCCCCCTTCGGAGTGATCTTTCCAACAAGGATATCCCCCGGTTTCACGGCCACGCCCATGCGGACAATGCCGCTTTCATCGAGGTTTCTGAGGGCTTCCTCGCCCACATTCGGTATGTCCCGCGTGATTTCCTCTTTACCCAATTTCGTATCGCGGGCCATCGTCTCGAATTCCTCTATGTGCACGGAGGTATATATGTCATCCTTTACAACCCGCTCGCTGACGAGGATAGAATCCTCATAATTATACCCGCCCCAGGACATGAAGGCAACCATGACATTTCTGCCGAGCGCCAGCTCTCCATGATCCGTAGCCGGCCCATCAGCGATCACTTCGCCCTTCTCAACCCGGTCGCCGGCAGTGACTACCGGTTTGTGGTTGAAACACGTATCCTGGTTTGAACGCTGGTACTTCGTCAGATTGTAGATATCGACACCGGTATCGAATCCGTCGCCTTTCTCTTCTCCATCGCATTTTATCACAATGCGGGCGGCATCGACACTTTCGACGACCCCCGATCTCTTCGCAACGATCACCGCACCGGAATCCTGCGCCACGACGTTCTCCATGCCCGTGCCCACAAGGGGGCTTTCCGGCCTCAGGAGCGGGACCGCCTGCCTCTGCATGTTGGAGCCCATAAGCGCGCGGTTCGCATCGTCATGTTCCAGAAACGGAATAAGGCCCGCAGCTACACTCACGAGCTGATTCGGCGAAACGTCCATCAGATCCACTTCCGTAGGAACAACAGCGATGAAATCCCCACCCTTGCGGGCAGATACAAGGGCTTCCGTGAATTTGCCCTTGGCGTCAATGGGAGCGTTCGCCTGCGCGATGATGTATTTTTCCTCCTCAATAGCAGTGAGGTAACGAATCTCATTCAGGACACGGCCGTTTTCGACGATCCTGTAAGGAGTCTCGATAAACCCGTATTCATTCACGCGCGCATACGTGCTCAGTGACACAATAAGACCGATATTCGGGCCTTCCGGCGTCTCCACGGGACAGATCCGGCCGTAATGAGTCGGATGAACGTCCCTCACCTCGAATCCGGCCCGCTCGCGGGTCAATCCCCCCGGACCGAGCGCAGACAAACGTCTCTTGTGGGTCACTTCGGAAAGGGGATTCGTCTGATCCATGAACTGGGAGAGCTGACTGCTTCCGAAAAATTCATTGACCACGGCGGATACGGGCTTGGCATTGACAAGGTCATGTGGCATCATCGTCTCCACATCCTGAATGTTCATCTTTTCCTTGATGGCACGCTCCATCCGCACAAGCCCCACCCTGTACTGGTTCTCTATCAGTTCCCCGACCGACCTGACCCGCCGGTTCCCGAGATGGTCGATATCGTCGATACTGCAATCACCGACGCCGTTTTTCAAATCGATCAGGTATTTCACCGCTGCCAGAACATCTTCATTGCGCAGCGTGGTCAGATTGACGGGGGCGTCCAGGCGCAGCTTGTAATTCATCTTTACTCTTCCCACATCGGATAAATCATAACTCTCCGGGTCGAAGAACAGGCTGTTGAAAAATCTTCGCGCTGTCTCCGGCGTGGGTGGATTGCTCGGACGCAGTCTCCGGTAAATCTCCATGATCGCGTCTTCTTGCGTCTGGACATTATCGATAAGGAGTGTCTCGCGGATAGAAGTGTTTGTCCCTTCTTCATCAAGGCAGATGAATCGCAGTTCCTTGACCCCCTTCTGCCTGATCTGTTCTAATGCCTCCGTGCCCAGTTCAGTGTTGTTTTTGTAAAGGATCTCGCCTGTCTCCGGATCCAGGACATCAGCGGCGAGGATCTTTCCCGCGATAAAGTCGCTGTCGATCTGGATACGGCTGATCTTCAGTTCCGAAATCCGCTTCAGATTGGCCTTAGTGATCTTCCTTCCTTTCTTGACAATCACTTCGTGACTGACCGGATCTTTGATATCTTCCGGCGCCTTCTCACCGATAAGAGCATCGTCCACGGCCACGGAAATGTTATCCGGCTCCAGAAATACCGTCTCTATGTTGTAGAAGTACTGAAGCAGTTGTTCGCTCGAATTACCCATGGCTTTCAGAAGAATCGTGACGGGCATCTTTCTCCTGCGGTCAATTCTCACATAGATCAGATCCTTGGGATCGAATTCGAGATCCAGCCAAGAGCCCCTTATGGGTATAATCCGGGCGGAATACATGAGCCTGCCTCCCGCATGGGTCTTTCCCTTGTCGTGATCGAAAAAGATCCCGGGAGACCTGTGGAGCTGGCTGACAATGACACGCTCCGTTCCGTTGATGACGAAAGTGCCGCTTTCTGTCATTAACGGTATCTCGCCGAAGTAAATCTCCTGCTCCTTGATATCCCGGATGGTCCGCTGCTCGCTACCCCTGTCCGTATCGAAGACAACGAGCCTTACGACAATTTTCAGCGGCGCGGCGTAAGTCAGTCCCTTCTGGATACATTCCTTAACGTCGTATTTGACCTCCCCGATCTTATAACTGACAAACTCCAGCGAACACTTGCCGCTGAAGTCTTTGATCGGAAAGACGGAATTGAATGCCCCCTGAAGACCGATATTGGCCCGCCTGTCAGGGTCAGTATCCATTTGCAGGAACTTATCGTAAGACTTCCTCTGAATCTCGATGAGATTCGGTATGTCTACGATTTTTCTGATATGCCCGAAATTCTTTCTGATAATACTCATTTTTTACCTTTGATTTGCTGGATTTTTATTTGCATCACTGCATTTCCAGACGCGGATATGGCCCGCGCTTTCAGCGAGACTTATTTTATCTCGACGGTCGCGCCGACCTCCTCCAGCTTCTTCTTTATATCTTCGGCTTCGGCCTTGGCGACCCCTTCTTTTACGGGTTTGGGAACACCTTCAACCAGGTCTTTGGCTTCCTTGAGCCCCAGCCCTGTCAACGCCCTTACCACTTTTATAACCTGGATCTTCTCGGCGCCGAAACTGGTCAATACGACATCGAATTCCGTTTTTTCCTCCTCGGCGGCCGCCTGCACCGCGGGACCTGCCGCGGCAGCCGCCACCGCCACCGGCGCAGCAGCCGATACGCCGAATCTCGCTTCCAGTTCCTTTACAAGTTCGGACAATTCCAGAACCGTCATGGACTCGATGAATTTGATAACATCTTCCTTTGTAATCTGCTTCGCTTCTGTCATGTCAAATATCCTTCCTTCCTGTATTTTAAGATTGTTTCTCTTTTTTCATTCTGTAAGCGTTAAGCGCCTGGACGAACCCTCTTGGAACGCCGTTCAAAACAGTAACCAGTCCGGCCTGTGCTCCTACGAATACAGACAGGAGCTTGGCGATCAGCACCTCTTTACCCGGCAACTCGGAAAGAGCGTCGATCTGCGCCTTATCCAGAAACTTGCCTTCCAGCACGCCGAACTTGATTTCCAGCTCCGAGTTCTTTCTGGCATAATCAACGAGCACTTTGGCCGGCTCGACCACATCGCCGGAATTGACGGCAATCGCCAGAGGGCCTTTCAGATGGTTTTCTATGTTGCTGAAACGGGTGTTTTCCGACGCGATTTTCAAAAGCGTGTTTTTCACCACCCGGAATTCCGTCCCTGTTTTCCGCAATTCATTCCTCAGGGCGGTAATCTTGGCGACACTCATACCGCTGTAATCAGCGAGGATCGCCAGTTTTGCGTCTTTCAGCTTGCCGTGAAGCTCAGCAACAACTTCCTTTTTCGTATCCCGATCCAATACTTATCCTCCTTTCATCCCGATTCCGTCCAGAATCAGCGCATACAGGAAGAGAATTATGACATTCTCAAAGTCTCGGCAGGCCGAAAGCGACTTCTTCGTTTAAACACCTGTACCCGCTGTCTGCGACTGTATGGCAGCTACGCTGCCGGCTCAGGGCTCAGGGCGAAAGGCTAACGGCTTTGACCCTGAATCCCTGTTATCTTTTTTGTTTCAACCTGCCTGGGCAATGGCATTGAAGGCGGCGGATAAAACCTTACGCCTTTTGTTTTTTGCCCTGAGCTTTATCTCAACACATTCCGCACATCGACGGGGTCGACTTTGACGCCGGGGCCCATGGTCGTCGAAAGTGAAATGGATTTCAGATAAGTTCCTTTACTCGACGCCGGTTTCAGCTTGACGATGGTCTCGATCAATGCCATCGCGTTCTCATAGAGTCTATCGGGCCCGAAAGATACTTTTCCCACGGGGCTGTGGACGATTCCGGCCTTTTCCACCCTGAATTCGACCCTGCCGGCTTTCAGTTCTTTAACCGCCCTGCCGACATCGAAAGTGACCGTGCCTACTTTCGGATTCGGCATCAGGCCCCTCGGCCCCAGAATCTTGCCGAGTTTCCCCACGCTACCCATCATGTCGGGGGTCGCGATCACCTTGTCGAAATCGAGCCATCCCCCCTTGATCTTCTCTATAAGGTCATCTGAACCCACGAAATCGGCGCCGGCATCAAGTGCCTCTTTCTCCTTTTCGCCTTTTGCAAAGACCAGGACTTTAACCGCCTTGCCGAGACCGTTTGGAAGGACGACGCTTCCTCTCACCATCTGATCGGCATGCTTGGGATTGACGCCGAGGCGGATAGCGGCATCGACTGTTTCGTCGAATTTGGCCCTGGCGGTTTTCACGACTATGTTCAGGGCATCCTTGAGGGGATACCTCTTACCCTGTTCAACCTCTTTCTTTGATTCCAGATATTTCCTGCCCTTTGTAGACATCTATAAACCCCTGTTGTCTGTAATCTATCCTTGAATTTCAATGCCCATCGACCTGGCCGTGCCTTCGATAATCCTGACCGCCCCTTCCATATCCACGGCGTTGAGATCATTAAATTTCAGCTCCGCTATTTCCCTTATCTGCCTGGACGTGACGGAACCGACCTTTTCACGCTTTGGATTTCCGGAGCCTTTTGCGATCTTGGCCGCCTGTTTAAGGAGGACCGATGCCGGGGGAGTCTTCGTGACAAAAGTAAACGACCTGTCCGCATAGACCGTGATGAGGACAGGAATGACCGTCCCTTCCTGGTTCTGCGTCATGGCATTGTACGCCTTGCAGAATTCCATAATGTTGACGCCGTGCTGGCCCAGAGCCGGCCCTATCGGCGGCGAAGGGGTTGCTTTACCCGCCTGGATCTGAAGCTTGATATTCGCAATTACCTTTTTAGCCATTCTGATCACCTTCCTTTATCTAACGGCCTCGGGTCTCAGGCTTCGGGCTTCAGGAAAATTAATTTTGTTCCCGACGCCTGGTGCCTGATGCCTATCCATGCACTACCTGTATGAAATCCAGTTCCACCGGTGTCGATCTGCCGAAAATACTCACGATCACTCTCAGTTTCCCCTTCTCCGGCTTCACTTCGTCTACAATCCCGTCGAAGTTCGTAAAAGGACCGTCAATAATCCTGACATGATCCCCGGTTTCGTACTTGAACTTGGGTTTGGGCTTGAGTGTCCCCTCGTCAATCCTGGTCCTCAAAGCCTCCACTTCGTCGTCCGGTATGGGGGAAGGCTTGTCCTTACTTCCTATAAAGCCGGTCACCTTCGGCGTATTCTTTACTATATGCCAGGTATCATCGTTCATCTCCATCCGGATGAGTATGTATCCGGGAAAGAATTTCCTCTTCGATGTTTTCTTTTCACCCTTCACCAGTTCGACAATATCCTCTTCCGGAATCAGGATATCCGAAAACATTTCTTTCATCCCGGATGCTTCGATTCTCTCTTCGAGCGACCGCTTTACTTTGTTCTCGAAACCCGAATACGTATGAACGATGTACCATTTGAATGCCATAAAATTCTAACCCAGGATAAGTCTGATGAGTTTAGTCAGGCCGAAATCGACAATCCCAAGGAAAACGGATACAATAAAAACAACCACAATCACGACCGAAGTGGAGGCCAGCGTCCCTTTCGCAGTCGGCCAGGTGACTTTCCTGAGCTCGGCCCTGACCTCTTTAAGGAACTGCTCAACTTTCGTTATGATTGATTTTATCTTATCCATGAGCCCTTCTCGTTCATAATATTTCCGGATGATTCCCGGCCGCCGATTTCCCGTTTGCTATATGTCGCAACCGTCATAAATAAATGGCAGGCCAGGAGGGATTCGAACCCCCAGCATCCGGATTTGGAGTCCGGCGCTCTATCCGTTAGAGCTACTGGCCT
>JBHGBI010000051.1:0-12675 GCA_041946925.1 Syntrophales bacterium
TACCCCTCACCCAATCCCAAAACCCACTTCATTGCACTTCTTGATGAGAGTCTTTTTCAGTTTGTCATCTTCAAGATTTTCGATATCAAGGACTTCAGCGACGCCCGGAGTGGTTATCGCCTTCCTGAACATCTCGGAATCGACTCGTTCCAAGACTTCTTGAAAGGAGAGATGCGTCGTTTCAGAGAGTTTCTGCAGCTTCTCCCGGCTCTGCCGCTGCGAGGCCTGACGATGTTCCGGGTATCCACATCCGAACTCGACGTCGAACAGTTTCTGGAAGATAAATCGGAGCTGCACTCCTCCGGCCCATCCGTAGCCCTTGTTCAGCGCGAGTGAGATGCAGTTGCCGCCGTTGATCTGGCCGAACAGCCACGCGTCAAGCGGCTCAATGATCAGGCCGGCAAAGACGTTCGGGTACTGCATTACCGAATTCAGGAAGCCCTGGCCGGTCCCGCATCCACCGACAACCAAATCGACCCTTTTCAGGTTGAGAAGCATCGCGCCAAGAAATCCGGTTTCGATATACGTCAATTCAGGACGATCAACGGCCCGCTTCATTCCCAGATTGAAAACCTGATGGCTGAAGGGCTTGAGCGCCTCAAGGATATCCGGGTTCTTTTCGACCGCGCTGACTTCGCTTACCACGGCTATTCGCATTGTCTGCTGCTCCGAAAGATGGATTCACCGCTCTATGGAAATTGCCCGTTTTTGTTTCATGGATTCATATGCCGCCAAGATGACCTTCAGGTTGTTCAGATCCTCGCGCGCGTCAGGTTGGGGATATGTGTCGCTGTGTATACAGGTCTGGAAATATGTAATTTCCTGAAAAAACGGATTGTTTATGTCTACTGAATACTCTTTCCACCCGTCTCTGTTCAGCATCCGGACCCGTTTGGCCTCAGGCCTTCTGCCGATTGACCTCTCGGCAATGAGAGCGCCATGGTTGGAATACAGCTCCAAACCGTTCCGTCCATACGGGATGTCCCCGCAGATATTGACTGAACCGTAGGAGCCGTCGTCGAACTGAAACGTGGTCACAGAGGTGTCCTCAACTTCGGTTCCGCAACTGAGGCTGGCCCCCATGGAGTGAACGCTCACGATCTCCTTGTTCGTGAGAAACCGGATAAGGTCAATGACATGAATGCCCATGTCCATCAGTAATCCGATCCCGCCTTTTGTCTTGTCGAAACGGAAGGTCTTGTCGAACTCATTTCCCCAGCGCATCCGAAAAGACGTGAATGAATCGGCTTTCACCATGACGATCTTGTCCGTAAAACTGTCGCGGAGCAGCTCTTTCATTTTCACGTGCGCGCTCGTGAAGCGCATCATGTAGCCGATCATGAGCTTCACCTTCGCCCGGTCACAAACGTCGATGATTTTTTCCGCGTCTCTCAGAGATGCCGCGGCCGGCTTTTCGCACAAGATGTGCTTTCCGGCCTGCGCCGCGACGGTGATGTTTTCGAGATGTGACGACGGCCAAGTCGCAATATACACCGCGTCGACATTGTCCATGGTCGATAGCTCGGCCACCTTGTTGGTGGAATATGGTACTCCGAATTGCTTGGCAAAAGCTTTGGCGGCGTCGGGATTCATATCGATGGCCGCGACAATTTCAGAATCTTCCATTTCCCGGATTGCCGGCGCAAACTGGTCCGTGGCAATAGCACCCGTGCCGACTACCGCCCATCTCGTCCTCATTCTAGAACTCCCCCCTTTCGAGAAAAATCACAGTGCCGAATACCCGCCGTCGACGTAGATCGTGGTGCCTGTGACCCAGGCCGACGCCTCGGAAGCCAGATACACCACGGTTCCTCCGATCTCCTGAGCCCGACCCAGCCGCTGGATCGGAATTCGTTGAATAAACTCGTAGCCCTTTCCTTCTTTCATGAGGCCACGCAGCAGCGGCGTTTCTATTGGGCCGGGACAAATGGCATTAGAACGAATTCCATGTTCGGCGAGCTCCACAGCCAGATACTTCGTCAATTGGACCACGGCCGCCTTGGTTGCCGCGTAGAGACTTCTTTTGGGAAGGACCACGGTCTCAAGCATTGAGGCGATATTGATGATGTTGCCGGTTTTTTGCTTGATCATGTACTTTCCCACCGCCTGGGCGCACAAATAGCAGCCGATCAGGTTGACGGAGAGCATCGATTTCCAGTCGTCAACGGTGAACTCCAGCACGGGCTTGAGCCAATTGACTCCCGCGTTGTTGACCAGGATGTCTATTTTCCCGAAATGACCGATGGCTTTTTCCACCATGGCTGTAACGGAGGATTGATCCTGAACGTCAGCCTCCACCGCGATCGACTTCCTGCCCAGACATTCAGCTTCGGACACAACAGCTTCTGATTCCGATAGATGCCTGCTCACCACAACGGTATCTGCGCCCGCTTCGGACAGCGCCACAACGGTGGCTTTCCCCAGTCCCTTGCTGCCTCCGGTCACCAACGCAACCTTGCCGCTCAGATCAAACATCTTCATCTCGTTTTCCCGCCTTTGTCGTGAAAGCTATGCACCGTATTTTTCCATGAGCGACCTGCAGAACTTGCATCCTGAAATTGCGAACTCTTTGGGATCGTCAAATATCTTCCGCCAGAGACAGGTAGCGCCACCTATCTCAGGTATCCGGGAAGAGAAGCTTTCGATCGAGGCCACTCGGTCATATCGCTTCTCGCCGAGGAGCTTGAACAAGCCGTGCCAATCAACGTGACCGCTGCCCGGAATGCCCCTGTCGTTCTCGGACAAATGGATATGAAGAATCTTCTTCCCGGCAGTCCTCATTACATGCACTATGTCTTTTTCTTCTACATTCATATGATAGGTGTCTAGAATCAGTCCGAGATTGTCTTCACCCACCGAATCGATGAAACGCAATCCGGCGTCGACGGTGTTCAGCAGGTACGTTTCATATCGATTGACGATCTCAATCCCAATATCGATGTCGAATCCCGCCGCGTATCTGGCCAGGATCTTCATGGCTTCCATCGCGCGGTTCATTTCAACTTCCGAGGCTGGTCTTCCAACCAGTTTTCCCAGAGGAGAATGAATAACACCGCCGTAGAAATCCGAACCTACGAGATGTGTCTTTCGAACCAGGGACTTGAGGTACTCAATCGCTTGAAGGCGCTGTTCTGAGTCGTCTGAAAGAATTTCCCATCCACTCGGCAGCGAACTGATTCCAACGAGCTTCAATCCTATTCGTGCGGCCCGTTGCCTGATCTTGGGGATCAATTCCTCCGGCACGCTTCGGACGAGAAGATCCATGGCATCAAAACCTATGTCTTTTATGAGATCGAGGTAGTCCAGCTTGGTTTCGTCCCAGGTATTGAACCAGACCAATTGGTGTATGCCGAGTTTCATTCCTTCACTCTCTTCAATAAGATTTACCTATACTATAACTATTTTTAATTTATGTCAATCATGTCTCCATAAATTATTTTTGGTTTTCGAGCGCGGGCTCTCGATTCACTCAGGCGACCATTCAAAACAGGTACAGAGAGAGAAGTGCCAGAACGGAGTAGTATCGTGAGCAAAGCATCAAGTACTCGTAGGCCGACTCGTGATGCGTTCCTTTTTCGGAAAAAGAAGGCCCCTCGCGGTTGCTATTCGTGCTACGATGAAGCGGCAACCAGACTCCGTACACAAGGCGTGGGAGAGGTGCGATCGCAATTCCACCATGATAAAGGTTGAATCGGGTCATGGACGACCTCTCCCCCGAGGCAGCCGTCGGTGAAAGGAGCCTGCGACCGGCTCTGCACCACGGAAACCTGCGCGCGGCGATAGCTGTCGCGAACTGGCGAGACTGTCGGGGCGACGCGGCACGGATCCAACAGGACGACAACTGACCGGTATTCATGCCGCTGGCGCGCAGCAGTTGAAAAGGGACCACTGCCATCGGCGCCCCGAGACGGCGCGTGCCACGGTTCATCTGGACACCAGCTCCGGCTTCGAGAAACGCACGACGCGGAGGCTGAAGAAGACTGCCGCCCGCCGAAGGCAGTCTGAAGGACGGCACAGAGTCCCCGCCTTAAGCGGAACGGGGACTCTCAAACGGGGTTTCGAGAGCCTTGCTCCGGTCCTTCTTTCCTTCAACGAAGGTTTCTGGCCTTTCGCCGCTTTTTTCATGGCCTCTTGGACCGAAGACATGGTGGTGGAGCAAATAATGAGTTTTTTGATATTGACAAATAGTTAAATATAATTGATAAATAGTTAAATACAGTGTATTCCATAAGGGGAGGACTTATGAATACCACCGAAGAAACAGGTGTCACCAGGGCGCTGGCAGAGTTTGTGGCAAAGGTAAGCTACAACGATCTACCACAAGAAGTAATACAAGACGTAAAGCGATTCTTTCTGGACTCAATTGGTTGCGCTCTCGCCGGATGGACGGTGGACAAGGGAAGACTCGCCGCCGCGCTTGCCGAGAAACTCGGAGGGGATGCGCAATCCCTCACCATTGGTGGGAAAAGGATTTCGACTCCAAACGCTGCCTTTGCCAACGGCGAGCTGATGAATGCTCTGGATTTTGACCCGACTTGCAAGGAGGGACACATTGTCCCTTATGCCATACCAGCCATCCTGGCTCTCAGCGAGAGCGTTAAAGCATCTGGCCAGGATTTGATTCTGTCTCTCGCCGTGGCGCAAGAAGTCGCTACAAGATTGGGAGAGTCATTGTCTCCGCTGTCTGTCGTCGTGGAGGCGAAAGATGGAACACGAAATTTCCAGTTCTCCTCGGTTTACGGACTAGGTTCCAAATCCATCGGTGGAGTGGCGGGTAGTGCCAAAGCCATGGGTCTGGACGTGAAAAAAACGCTCTATGCGATCGGCCTGGCCGGCCGTATTGCACCAGTTCCCAGCGAAATAAAATGGGCAGAGACCCTTCCGTCGTCGATGGACAAGTACTTGTCGCCGGGCATGGTTTCACAGACTGAAGTTCTCTGTGCCTTGCTGGCCGACACAGGCTACACGGGAGACACCAGCGTCCTTGATGGAGAAAACGGGTTCTGGAAGTTCTTCGGCTCTACGAAGTGGGAGCCCAGACATATCCTCGAAGGACTCGGGAAAACATGGCATTTCCCCACTTCGACGTATTACAAGCTTTTCCCCTGTTGCGCCATCATACAGCACGGCCTGGAGCTGTTTGCCAGTCTCATCGATGACAACAAGCTCACTCCCGATGATATTGACGAGGTGAAGGTTTGTCTGCCGGCGCTGTGGGCCGGTAGCCGCTATCCGCTCTGGACGAACAAGGAGATCAGCACGCACATCGAGACGCAGTTCAGCGTGCCGTATACTTTCTCCGTGGTAGCCCATCGGCTCAAGTCAGGCCCCCGGTGGCAGCACGAAGCGACAATCAGACGGAAGGACATTGTCGCCTTCATGAACAAGGTCAATCTGCAGCCGAATCCAAAGTCGGCCGAGGGGAAGGAATGGATAGAACCTCTTCTTCCAACCGCCATTGAGGTGAAGACGAAGGGCCGCACCTTCAGAGACGACGAAGCGAAAGCGGTTCCCAAGGTGGGGAAATTGACCAATAACGATCTGATTGACAAGTTCACAACCAATGCCCAGGGGCGCTTGAGCGAAAAGAACGCGCGGCAATTCGTCAAGGAAGTGTTTGAGCTGGAGAAGGTAAAGGATGTCTCGCAACTCATGAGGCTCGTTGCTGGAGGAAGTACACGGTCATGAGTACGTACATACACGGCAGGACTTCCCTTTTGTGAACCAGGTCTGCACCAGTGATGGATAGACCAGAAGTCGGAGTCGTTGACTTCGCATTGTATCTTTCAGGAGAACCGGAAAATTAAACCGGTGCCGCTAATAGGATTCTAGAAGAACTGCAAAGTACGCAGAGGTGTAACCAAAGATGGAAAGACTGTGGGATGATCGTATTGTGTCCGACAAAGCAAAGAAGTTGCTCATTGGTGGCTATGACATTCACGTACACGGTAATCCCTCGTATGGTCCGAACTGCGAAGGTTTCGAGCGGGACGATTTCGAGATTATCAGGGATGGCCGGGAGGCCGGCCTGAAGGGTATCTGCATAAAAAACTATGAGTTTACCACTGTTTTCCGCGATTACCTTGTCAACAAAATCGAGAAGCAGAACGGTTACGGTTCCTGCCGGTATTTTTCTTCAATGACGTTGAACTTGCCCGTCGGCGGGATCAATCCGTTTGCAGCCGATTTTGCCGTGCAGCATGGCGTAAAATGTATCTGGTTTCCCACATACAGTGCGCAAACCTGGGAGCTTCAGTTTGGGTGGAGTGTATTTGACGGCTATTCCAAGGATATAAAGTACCGCGAAAGCTTGAGTCTCAGGCATCCTTCAAATGGGAGAGGTATTTTCATATTCGACGAGAACGGTACATTGATTCCGGAAGCGTACGAAATAATAGAAATCGCCAAGGCAGGAAATGTGGCAATTGCCACCGGACATTTGAGTGCGAAAGAAAGTTACGCGTTGTGCAAGGCTGCGATAGATATGAGCCATAAGAAAGTGATCCTGACCCACCCCGATAACGGATACACCCTGATGAACTTGGATATGATACGCAGCCTGGCAGGCATGGGCGTGTACATTGAGAAAACATTTTTTTCCCACGTCAACAACCATAGTCCGGAACGGGCTTTCGGTCTTGTAAAGGAAGTCGGGGCTGAGCATTTCTTTATGGTTTCTGATACGGGACACCCTTGGATGTTACGGCCGGTTAAAGCACTGGGTGTGATGGTGGATGAGTATCTGAATAATGGCTTTGCCGAAGAAGAAGTGCGCTCTATGGTGGCATCGAATCCCGAATTTCTGATGCTGGGTTGACTTGACAGCTGTGGGGATGCCTCCCCAGGAGCTGGGCTTTGGCACAGGAATGAGTTGTTGGCGCTATCTACAGCGCTGGCAACGACTGGTGGGTGACAGAATATTCATGAAGCACTCCTTGCCAGGCGCTCCGGTGTTCCCTTCTCTGGTCCGCCCGTCATTGCCGTTCTTACTTTCTGCCCGAAAAGGACGTGCTCCGTCTTCCCTCATGCTAAGAAAAACGCGGGGCATACCGAAGTATGCCCCGCGTTGTCTCACCAGTCTCCCGGCAAGTATTGGCTCACGTTGCTCTTGAAGACTTTCGGAGTCTCCATGAAGTTCCAGTAGGGATTCCATTTGCTGTCTCTGGTAAATCCCTTCTTGACCATTTCGACCGCCATGTTTGCTTCCAGCGCGGCTTCCTTGATCGGAGACTGAAGAATGGTGCAGTACATTTTACCTTCATTGACCGCCTGCAGCGCCTCTTTGCACCCGTTGATACCGATAATAGGAATACCGGAAGGATCGGCACCCGATTCTTGCAGTGCAATGACTGCACCAAGCGCAAGGTTGTCGTCCTGGCCGTACACACCGCTGATTTCCTTGCCGTATCTGGTGATGAAATCCTGCATCACCTGCACGGCCTTGTCGGTTCTCCAGTCAGCGCACTGTCGCGCAATAAGCTTCACGTCCGACCCGAGATCCCTCAGCTTGTCCATGGCGCCCTGCGCTCTCTTGATTTGAGCATCCTGGCCCGCGACTCCCTCGATCATGACGATCTTGGCTCCCTTGCCGCCCAGCTTTTCGTGGATTATTTCTCCAACAAGCTGGCCTTCAAGGTAGTTGTTCGGTCCCGCGTAAGCCACAGTGTATTGTTCCGATTCTTTGACCGGCGGGTTATTGCACATGAACACCGGAATTCCCGCTTCATACGCTTTCTTGATCGCCGGCGCCAGACCCTGCGAATCCAAGGCAAAAATAACGATCATCGCGGGCTTCATGGCAATCGCATCGTCCATCTGCTGGGCCTGGAGCTGCGCATCGAATTTGGCGTTGAACAAAAAGAAGTTCATGCCTGCGTTCTTCACTACTTCACTGAACTTGGCCACATAGACTGGGGGATAACGGCTCTCCATCCCCAGGATGAGCAGTGCAATGGTCGGCTGGCCGCTTTTTCCGCCTTCCGCTTTTCCGCCCTCCGACTGGCCGTTCGCGAATACCACGGCGGCGCTCAGGAATAGCGTCAGGCCCAACGTGAACACAGTAAGTCTCTTTCGCATTTTTTCCTCCCCTGTACATGATTTAAAAGAGATCTTCACACATTCGTCCATTGTCGCCTCTTTGACGGCAGTTTGCCTCGTTCTGCTATCACCTCCTTCACTACAGTTTGTCCGTCTTTGTTGTAATCACCTCCTTAATCACAGTTTGTTGAGTGCGCGTGGTAGTGTTACGCATATTTCGCCTTTTCCATTTTCACCGCATCAATGATGAGTATGGCTATGAGTATGAAACCTCTGATCATGTCTTGGACAAACGGGGAGATCTGCAACAGGACGAGCGAATTATTCAAGAGGGCGACAAGGAATATCCCGTAGAATGCCATCCATACGCTTCCCTCGCCTCCCGCAAGGCTCACCCCGCCCAGGAGAACCGCAATGATCGCGCTCACTGGTGTATTGATTCCTATCCTCCCGGACGCAACATTCAGTTTTGCCGCAATGAGGATGCCGGCAACTCCTGCCATGAATCCGGTAAGCATGAATCCGAAAGTCCGGACCCTGTTGACTTTGATACCGAAAAAACGGCTTGCAGCAATATTGCCGCCGACGGCATAGATATTGCGGCCAAGAACCGTCCTTCGAAGAATCAACTGGAAAACAATCAGGAAAAAGATAAATACCAGCACGTACCCGGGTATTCCTGCGAAGATCGGTTCGGACAGCTTGACAAACTCCGGGTTCGTACCTTTCACGGTTTCGCTTTTCGTCAGCGCATAGACTATGCCGTTTACCATGACCATCATTCCCAGAGTGACCGGCATGGACGCCAGCTTGAGCCGTGTAACAAGTAATCCGTTTATCAAGCCGATGGTAAGTCCCGCGAGGATGCCCGCCAGTACGCCGACAACAATACCGTACTGTTGAAGCCGGATGGCCAAGACGCCGCTGAAGGCCATCACCGATCCCACCGAGAGATCGATTTCCCCCAATATGATGAGGTACGCCATTCCAATGACGATGACTCCGTCTATGGCCATGGCGCTGAAGATGTTCACGATATTGTAATATTGGAAAAAGAAGGGGGATTTGAGGGACATAAAGAGTCCGAAGGCGATAATTAATATGAAGACCTTCTGGTCATTCAGTATGCCGAGTATCTTCTTATTTGCCATATTTCTCTCTCCCCCGCACGTCGGAGATTATTGCCAGAATGATAAGAAATCCCTTTGAGATGTTCTGAAACGCGAACGGCACGTTGTAGAGGGTAAGCGCGTTTATCAACACCGCCAGCAGAAGCACCCCGATGACCGTATTGACGATGCCCCCTCTGCCGCCGTACAGGCTCGTCCCTCCGATGACAATTGCCGTAAGTGCGTCAAACTCAAATCCACTTCCCGCGACGGGGTTTCCAAAGCTCATGCGCGAACAGAGCAGTATGGATGCAATCGCAACAGAAACGGCCGAGATGATGAAGGCAATAACCCTGTAGAGTCCCGTCTTGATGCCGGCTACTCGGGCAGCCTCTTGGTTCGTCCCAATGTAGATGAGGCCTCTTCCGAACTTCGTCTTCTTCAGCAGCACTGCATAGAAAATCGCAAGAACAACAAAAATCAGAACATGGATCGGTATACCCGCGAGTCTCCCCTGGCCAAGCTGGGCATACCAGGTTCCGGCCCTGTATGAAATTTGCGCGCCTTTCGCCACCAGGAGCGCCAGGCCCCCGAAAACCGAGAGAGATCCGAGGGTAACGATGATCGAATCGACTTTGAACCTGGTGATGATTATCCCATTGAACAGCCCGATGAGAATCGCGATCAGAAGCGGCACGATCACCGCCATCACGTCATTCTGGAGCTGCAGCTTGACGGTTATTACGTTTATCAGCGACAAGGCGGAACCGACAGAAAGGTCAAGACAACCACTGACCACAACCAGGGTAAGTCCGCAGCTAATAATCGCAATGACCGACACCTGGGTCAGAATATTGAGCAGGTTCGATACAGACGCGAACTTCGGTGTGAAAATAGATAGAGCAATTACCATCAGCAGCAGAATGAAGACCTGCGGCAGGGTTATTGCCATATTCGAGATTCTTGTCGCGGTAGTGTTTCGACCTGTCATATTACGCCCTTGTTGCTGCGGTCAGGATGTTCTTGGTTGTGACTTCATCGTCTTTGAACTCTCCGAAGATCTCGCCTTTGGAAAGCACAATTGCCCTGTTTGCGAGGTAATTTATCTCCGGGATCTCGGAAGACAGAAAGAGAATCGATGTCCCTGATTCGGCGAGCTCGCGGATAAATCCGTATATTGCTTCTTTGGACTTCACATCCACGCCCCGTGTGGGATCGTTGAGGATCATCACTTTCGGCTTTACCGCCAGCAGGCGGGAAAAGATTGCTTTCTGTTGGTTTCCGCCGCTTAAGCCGACGATTTCCTCTTCCGTTCCCGGTGTTCTTATTTCGAGCTTTTCAATAAGCTTCTGAGAGAGATCTCTTTCCTTTCGCACATCCGTGATCATTCCCCGGTAATCGTTATAGAGCCAGAGAGGAATGATGTTCTCCCGGACTGTCAGCTCGAGAAAAAGAGACTGGCGCTTTCTCTCTTCCGGCAGATAGACAATGCCGTGTCGTACTGCGTCGAGGGGCTTCCGAACATCGATCCGTTTCCCGTTGTAGTAGATCTCCTTTGACCGGGTCGGCCACAATCCGAACAAGCTCTTCACCAGCTCGTCTTTGCCAGAGCCCATGAGGCCGGCAATGCCCAATATCTCTCTCTCGTACAGCTTGAGGCTGAAATTGTGAACCTTTCCCGCTATCTCGAGATTTCGCACCTCGAAAACCACTTTTTCCCGGACTACCGGCTTCTTCTCCACCTTTTCTACATCATGACCCACCATCAAGGTGAGGATTTTCTCACGCTGAAAATCATCACGCTTCAGGGTGCCTCGGTTCTTTCCGTCCCGAAAGACGCTTATGGCATCAGCAATTCCGGTCACCTCGTCCAATCGGTGCGAGATATAGATCACACTGATGTTCTTCTTTTTCAGTCCACGAATTATTTCGAACAACCTGTCGGTTTCTTCTTTTGTAAGTGAACTTGTCGGCTCATCCATGATGATGATCTTGGCGTTTTTGACAGTTACCGCTTTGATGATCTCCACAAACTGCTGCTGGGCAACCGTCAGGGAAGAAAGCCGCGCTTTGGGGTCGATATCCAATCCGTAATCTTGAATACTGGCTCTTGTTTCAGAATAGAGTTGTCTAAAGTCTACAAAACCCGGGAATCTGCTTCGTGGAAGCCTGCCGAGGAAGATGTTTTCCGCTACCGAAAGCTTCGATACATTTTCCAGCTCCTGGTATATCATGGAAATGCCGCGGACTTGCGAATCCTTGACGGATTGGTGCTCGATCTCCTTGCCTTCAAAAAGAATTGTTCCGGAGGATTTTGTATAGGCGCCGGAAAGTATCTTCATCAGGGTTGATTTCCCCGCGCCGTTCTCTCCCACCACGGCCCGGACCTCCCCGCGCCGCAAGTCGAAATCCATACCGTCAAGAGCCACAGTTCCCGGGAACTCCTTCACCAGGTTCTTTACCTCCAACAAGAGATCGCTCATGAAGCCTCTCCTTTCGCGGGACCTGTGAATTCTCTGACCACGAACATAGACCGAAGTCCAACAAAGGGATTCTTATGTGAACCGTGAGACTGCCGCTGAACGACCATATCCACGGCATTGTCTGTCATCTCACGAAAAGGACGATCAACGGTTGCTAAGGGACGGGTGGCCATTTGCGAGAAATCGAAATTGCCCATACCTATGGTCGAAACCTCGCCGGGGAGGCCACGATACCGTCGACGTAAGCCCTTGGTTGTTCCGTGGGCTATTGTCTGGCGTTCATTTGTGGTGTAGATCCAGTGGTTTCCTGGAAGACGTTCTGTGGGTTTGTCCAACCCCAAGCCGTCTTTCTCGCCGGATGAATCGTTGCCCACCGGACGACCTACAACGCTCGCTTCACTTTGGGAGCGATTCTCCTCCATACTATCAATTGTCACCACCATCATCACCAACAAAGTCCGTCATTCCTTCCTTGCTCCATCCCTCCACGGTTTCGATCCAAAATGCCATATGGCATAGCGAAAAAACGGCTGCCTGACTTGGTGAAGTGTAAACAAATGTCGCGAAAGGCTACTGGCCGCCCCCCCTATCCCTATAGGAAAAAAAGAAGAAGCGAATTTCTATCGTAATTTTCACATCACTGCCAACGTACCGATCGCTATATTGAGCAATCCCTCAGGTAGTACATTATTTTTAACTATTTGTCAATAGATTTAACAAGAATTGTCACATCGAATGGCGATCCAACATTGGGACCGTGCACGATGACCGGCACCGCTACCTGCTCTATGATTGGTATGACACGGCAACCGGGTACGTCATCAACGAAGTCATCTATGAGATACAGCAGATACAGCAGTGTGTCACTTTACCCTGCCATTTCGATGAGACGTGCGCGTTGCCGCGGCTTCCTGTACACTTGCGGCATGCACGACCTGCTCCGTGATGCCGCGCAGCGCGCGGCGGAATACAGAAAGACAGTAGGGGCGCGCCCCGTGGCGCCGAACAGGGAAGCGCTGGCGCGTCTCGCGCTCCTGGACGAGAGC
>JBHGBI010000052.1:0-12663 GCA_041946925.1 Syntrophales bacterium
TGTTTCGAGTCAGATTTTCGAGTTGCAAGGGGTTGGAAAGCGGTTTTGCCGCATAAGCCGATAGGGCTTATTTGAGCAGTTAGTAAGAAGGAGGTCGTAAAATGAAGAAAAAAGAGACAACCGAAGGTATCAGCAGGCGAGGCTTCATCAAGAACGCGGCTCTGGGGGCGGGGGTGGTCGCCCTTGCGGGTGCAGGATTGGGCGTGAAGGAGACGGCGGCGGCGCTGCCCCCCAGAAAATGGGACAAGGAGACGGACGTGGTGGTCGTAGGTGCGGGCGGCAGCGGTCTTTGCGCCGCCATCGAGGCGGCTGGCAGCGGCGCCAAGGTATTGCTGCTGGAAAAGATGGCGGCGATCGGAGGGGATACGATCATATCGGGAAGCGCCGTTATCGCCGGCGGCACCTCCCTGCAGAAGAAGGCCGGGGTGGAAGATTCGCCGGAGAGGTTCTATCAGGATGCCCTCGAGGACGGTCGCAAGCACTACAGCTTCATCAAGCGAGACACGAAGATACTGAAGATCGCCTACGACAAGGGACCCGAACTGGTCGACTGGCTGATGTCGCTGGGCGTAAAATTCTTGGATAAACCGACCAAGTTCCTGAGCCCTATACCGCGGATTCATTACGTTGCGCCGGGATACAGAAGGGGCTCACCCTTCCTGGTCGGGAAACTTCGGGATGCCGCGGTGAATAAAGGCGTCAACATCATGCTCCAGACGAAGCTCGTGGAACTGATCACCGATCCGCAGGGTCCCTGTGCGCAGAAGCGCGTCATCGGCGTGACTGCTCAGGACGCCAAAGGGAAAATCATGAAGATCAAGGCGCGAAGGGGCGTAGTGCTCGCAACGGGCGGGTTCGCGAAAGGTCAGGATCTGATTAAACGGTATTACCCTTATCTCGACGGCGTCCGGACGTTGGGCGCACCGGGTAATACGGGCGACGGGATCAAGGCCGCGCAGGATATCGGGGCGAATTTGCTTCTGGAGTACGTGAACTACGGCGTGGAGACGATCTTTGTCGGCACTCAGAAGGGATACTCCGGCGGCCTGCCGCTTACCGAAGCGCCACTGATCGTAGTCAAGAAGGACGGGAAAAGATTCATTGACGAGACTCAGGGGTACAACGTTGTGACGAAGAAAATGATCGGAGAGGGATACAAGTTGGCCTATTGGATTTTCGATGAAAATTCCCGGAAAGAAAATGAAGGGATCTTCAAGGCTATTTACGATAACGATGTTATCCGGGCCTTTCCGTCACTCGAAGCCTTGGCCGCCGGGATGGGACTGAATGCGTCCGCCCTGATGGAGACGGTAAAGACATACAATGCGGACGTTGAAAAGGGTCGGGACAGCGAATTCGGGCGAACGAGGCTCCTCAAAAAAATCGAGACCCCTCCCTTTAACGTCTTCGAGGCCGAACCGGCCTTCTACGTCACTTACGGCGGACTGGAAATCAACGGAGAGAGCCAGGTGCTGAACCCGCTGGGCAAACCGATTCCTTCTTTGTATGCGGCTGGCGAGGTCTGCGGCTGCCTTGGTCCCCAGGTCAACGTCCGGTACGGCCAACTGGGAGGGCTCGCTCAGGGCATGATATTCGGCCGGATCGCCGGCAAGAACGTGGCCATGGAGAAGCCATGGAGGAAATGAGGCACAGGTAAGTCACTGATAAAGCACGGGGGAGTATTGTCCTGGCAAGAGGCATCCCCTTTTACAGGACGGACGGCGAAATTTTGTTGACGCCCGTGTGTACGTGTTCATTACGAATTATCTTCAAATAATCAACTCTTAGTTTTCATGGTGGGCCGTACGAGATTCGAACTCGTGACCAACGGATTAAAAGTCCGCTGCTCTACCGGACTGAGCTAACGGCCCACATATTTAAAAAGATGAAGAAGAAAGGCGAGAGGCCAAAGGTAATAGATTCGATAAGCCGGGGATACCGCTTTGTGTCTTTCGCCCTTTACACAAAAAGGTGATCTTATTAACAGGCATTCTCAGGCTTGTCAACTCAAATCAGCCTGAGTCTGCACTAACAGGAGTTTTTCAACATCCTGTTAGACTGGAAGTACGTTTTCGGACTGCAGGTACAGGCAAAAAGCGATTGTGGGAACTCTCAACATCTCAACCGCTTCCGCCCTTTTCCTGAAAAGGGATTTCTGATGACTATCGTTTCGTCACGGCCGGCCCCCACAGAGACCAGACACAGGGGGATGCCGGAAAGTTCTTCTATCCTTTTTACATAGCGCCGGGCATTGCCGGGGAGGTCGCCGATTTTCCTGGCCCCGCTGATATCTTCCGTCCACCCGTCCATCTCCTCATAAATCGGCTGGCATCCGGCGAGGACCCTCATGTTGGAGGGCACGGAATCCTCGTACACGGCGTCAGCAGTCTTATAGCCGGTGCAGATTTTTATTTTTTCGATTCCGGTGAGGACGTCCAGCTTAGTGATAGCCAGTTCATGGATCCCGGAGATCCTTGCCGACTGCCTTACGAGCACGATGTCAAGCCAGCCGCAGCGGCGCTTGCGGCCGGTCGTCGCACCGAATTCCCGGCCGACCTGCTGGATCCTTTCTCCGGTTTCGTCGGTCAGTTCCGTCACGAACGGCCCTCCACCAACCCTGGTCGTATAAGCCTTGACGATGCCCACGACCATGTCAATACTGGTCGGGCCGATGCCGCTTCCACAGCAAGCGCTGCCGGCAACGGTATTCGACGACGTCACGAAGGGGTACGTTCCGTGATCGATATCCAGGTGGCTGCCCTGCGCCCCCTCAAAGAGAATTTTCTCTCCTTTCTTTATGCCTTCGCTCAGGATAAGAGAGGTGTTGACCACGTATTTCCGGATGCGATCCGCATAGCCCTTGTATTCCCGATAAATTTCCTCTTCGTTCAGCGGTTCTTCGTGGAAGAGCTGAGTCAGACAGAAATTCTTCTCTTCAACGTTCTTTTTCAGCTTCTGCCGGAATGTCTCATCGTCGATGAGGTCGCAGACCCGGATGCCGACGCGCGCGATCTTGTCTTCGTATGCGGGGCCGATCCCTCGTCCCGTGGTGCCCAACTTGTCTTTGCCCTTACGGGCTTCACGGGCGGAATCCAGCCTGCAGTGGTAGGGCATGATGACATGAGCGTCCTCGCTGATGCACAGCCTGGTGTTCGGCGGAAACAGGCTTCTCTTTTCGAGGGCTTCGATCTCGTTGAAGAGGACCCTCGGATCGACAACCACGCCGTTGCCGATGATGCATGTCTTATTATCATGGAGAATTCCCGATGGGATCAGGTGGAGGATCGTCTGCTCTCCTTTGACGACAAGAGTATGACCCGCATTGTTTCCGCCCTGAAATCTCGCGATGATATCCGCATCCGCGGCATAGAGATCTACGATCTTTCCCTTGCCCTCGTCACCCCACTGCGTCCCTACTACTACTACGCTGGCCATCTAAACCTCCGGTTTGTCCAGTTATTCAGTTGGGCCTGCTACATCTCCAACTGCGTAACAGATATTACGTTCGGCAGTTGCCTCAGTTTGCCGATCACGGTTTCCGGGACGGTGCTGTCCGTGCTCAGGACTATGAGGGCCTGACCGTCGACCTGCTGGCGGCTCAACTGGAGCCGGGCTATATTGATCTGGTTGTTCCCGAGAGTCGTCCCTACATTCCCGATTACTCCGGGCTTGTCGTAGTTGTACAGTATGAGCATGTTCCCTTCGGGGATAACCTCCATCGTGAATTTGTCGATCCTGACGATACGGGGGTCCTGCCGTCCGAAGATGGCGCCTGCCGCATACCTCGTCTCTTTCGTTGTCTTCAGGGTAAGTGCGATCATGCTTGTAAAATCCTTGACCTCACTGCTCCTTGATTCCACCACCCTGATTCCCCTTTCCTTGGCGATGAAAGGGGCATTGATGTAATTTATATTCTCATTGAGGACCGGCGTCAGGAGGCCCTTTATGAGCGCGATTGTTATGGGAGCCACCGCGCTGTTGAGGATTTCGCCGCTGTACTCCACATGGACTTCCTTGATGCCGCCCGCGACGATCTGTGCCTCGAATTTCCCCAGCTTTTCCGCGAGCGTGAGATACGGCTGGATCACGGCAAGAATTTCCGCGCTGATGGAGGGGAAATTGACGGCATTCCTGATCTCGCCAACAGTCAGGAAATCCGCGATCTGCTCAGCGATGGCAATGGCGACGTTTTTCTGGGCCTCGTCGGTCGAGGCGCCCAGATGCGGCGTGCAGATGACGTTCTCCAGGGACAGAAGATCCTTGTTCTTTGTCGGTTCTTCTTCAAAGACGTCCAGCGCCGCTCCCGCTATCTTGCCCGAAACGAGCGCGTCGTACAAGTCCTTTTCGTTGATGATTCCTCCCCTGGCGCAGTTGACGATAAACGCGCCCTTCCTCATTTTGGCGAAGGCGGCTGCGTTAATCATCCCCCGCGTTTCCTTGGTCATGGGCGTATGGATGGATATGAAATGGGATCTCGACAGGAGTTCATCCAGCGACACCAGTGAGATGCCCATCTTTTCCGCCGCTTCCGGGGATATGAAAGGATCATAGGCGATCACGTTCATCTTCAAGCCGAGAGCCCGGTCCGCCACGACGGAGCCGACCCTTCCGATCCCGATGATCCCCAGGGTCTTGTTGTATACCTCCGTCCCCATGAACTTGTTCTTTTCCCATTTTCCCGCTTTCATGGAGGCCGTGGCCTGGGGGATCTGCCTGGCCAGGGCGAAGAACATGGCAAGCGTGTGCTCGGCGGTGGTGATCGTATTGCCGCCCGGGGTATTCATGACGACGATGCCGCGTTTGCTGGCGGCGGCGATGTCGACATTGTCAAGACCGATTCCGGCCCTTCCAATGACCTTGAGTTTGTCGGCCTTCTCGATGATCTCGGCGGTCACTTTCGTAGCGCTGCGGATCGCAAGGGCGTCGTAATCTTTGATCACGCCCTTCAGTTCGTCCGGCGTGAGGTTTGTCATCACGTCCACTTCGATTTCCGGCGTATTCCGGAGTATTTCGATGCCGTCTTCGGCAAGAGTATCACTCACAAGAACCCTGTACATCTGATTCATCCTTTTCCTTTTTATATACTGAATTTCCGCGCCGTCCGGCTACAGTTCGGTCGATTTTTGTAGATACACTCTCTCCAGGGCTTCTAAGGCGGTTCTTAAATCCGCCGCTTCGATGGTGGGTCCGCACCAGAAGCGGAAACCGGGGGGGGCATCCTTGTAGGAATTGATATCATGGGCGATATTGTCTTTGCTGAGCCTGCTGGAAATGCTCTTCAAAAAATCCGCCTGCTTCTCTTTATCAAGGGCCTTGAATTTTTCATTCGCCACCATCAAGCAGACGGATGTATTGGAACGGGTCTCTTTCGATTCCGCCAGGAATTCGATCCAATCCGTCTTTTCGACCCAGTCTTCGATCACCTTCAGGTTCGCCCTGCTCTTTTCTATCAGGCCGTCGAGCCCTATCCTCTCGGCCCACCGGAGCGCGTCCAGATAGTCCTCAACGCAGATCATGGAGGGTGTGTTGATCGTATCGCCCTCAAAAATCGCGCTGTTCAGCCTGGCGCCTTTTTTCATCCGGAATACTTTCGGCATCGGCCAGGGCGGATCATAGGATTCGATCCTCTCCACGGCCCCGGGGCTCAGCACCAGCATGCCATGCGCCGCTTCCCCGCCAAGGCATTTCTGCCAGGAAAAAGTGAGCGCGTCCACTTTCCGCCAGTCGACCTCCATCGCAAAGACGGCGCTGGTGGCATCGCAAAGGGATAGTCCTTTGCGCTCCACGGGTATCCAGTCCCAGCCGGGTATTTTCACCCCGCTGGTTGTTCCGTTCGCGACGAAAACGACGTCCTGGTTCCAGTCCACTTTGCCGAGATCAGGGATCTTTCCATAGTCTGCCTTCAGCACGGTCGGGTTGAGTTTCAGCTCCTTCTTTATATCGGAAGCCCAACCATCGCTGAAGCTTTCCCATACGAGCACGGTCACCGGCCTCGGGCCGAGGAGCGACCACATTGCGGCCTCGAACGCCCCCGTGTCCGACCCGGGGAATATCCCAAGCAGATATTCTTCGGGGATTCTCAATATTTCCTTGCTCTTTCGGATGGCTTCCGCGAGCTTTTCTTTTCCGAGCGCCGAGCGGTGCGAGCGCCCGGCCGCGGCGTTTTTAAGCACATCGTATTTCCATCCGGGCCGCTTGCTGCAGGGACCCGAGCTGAAGTTGGGATTGTGCATATATATCCTCAATAAATACAAGATTGTAAATTTGCAAGCCGTTCAAAATATAGCGCTAAAGAAAAAAGAATCAGCTTTCGCCTTTAGCCCTGCGGCAAAGCTTGAGATGAGCTTTTTTCAACAGCCTGCCGGGCCGAAAAGGAATTCTGCCCTTCCAATTTGTCCATAGACCAAATCTTTCTTCTATCAAACTTAAAACCATTACTCAAGTGAATTCGCGGGATCGTGTGTGCGGAATTAAGCAGCGATATCGGGCACCTTTCTTCAGCAGGGTGACAAAACAACTGTCCATGGGTTGGAAAAGATTACATGCACCGATTCCTGTTAACTGTTGACGCGGGCGGAAAAACCGGATAGCCTTCAGCAGAGAGGCCGGGAAAATTGAGCAACACCCGCGAAAAGATAAAAACGTCCTTTTTCTGCCGGAATTGCGGTTATGAATCCGCCAAATGGCTCGGAAGATGCCCGGGCTGCGGCGAATGGAACCAGTTCGTCGAGGAAGAGGTGCGGTTATCCGGCTCCAGGATCTCACCCGAGCTTCAATTTAATGAAAAGGCGACCCCGATTGATGCCATGGATGCCGGGGACGTGGAGAGACTGCGTATTGGAATGCCGGAGATGGACCGCGTTCTCGGAGGAGGGATCGTGAGTGGGTCGGCCATCCTTGTTGGTGGAGACCCCGGGATCGGAAAATCGACCCTGCTCCTGCAGATTTTGCAGAAACTGGCGGAAAAGAGTCTTACTGTCCTGTACATTTCGGGTGAGGAGTCCTCGAAGCAGATCAAGATGAGAGGACTGCGGATCGGGGCCAGGGCGAAAAACCTCCTCGTCCTGGTCGAGATTTCTCTGGAAAATATTGTACAGAAAATAGCCGAGATCAGGCCCGCGGTTGTAGTCATAGACTCCATCCAGACTATCTGTTCCTCCGTCCTCTCTTCCGCTCCCGGCAGTGTAGGGCAGGTGAGGGAGAGTTCGGAGCGGCTGATCCTCCTTGCGAAGAAGACCGGCATACCGGTCTTTCTGATCGGGCATGTGACGAAAGACGGCTCCATCGCCGGTCCCAAGGTGCTGGAGCACATGGTGGACACAGTCCTCTATTTCGAGGCCGATTCCGGCCACGCCTACCGCATTATCCGCAGCATCAAGAACCGGTTCGGGCCCGCCAACGAGATCGGCGTCTTCGAGATGCATGACAGCGGCCTGAGGGAGGTATCCAGCCCTTCCGAATTCTTCCTCTCCGAACGGCCCCGGGACGCATCCGGGTCGGTCGTCGCAGCGAGCATCGAAGGGACAAGGCCGATCCTGATAGAGATACAGTCGCTTGTCAGCCCGACTAACCTGGGAATGCCCCGCAGGACCGTGATAGGTACGGACGGCAACCGCGTTTCCTTGCTCGCGGCCGTCCTGGAAAAGATATGCGGGTTCCACCTGGGAAGCCATGATATCTTTGTCAATGTAGCGGGAGGTGTGAGGGTGAGCGAACCAGCCGTCGATCTCGGAGTGGTATCAGCTATTGCGTCCAGCTATCTCAACCGCCCTGTGGATCCGGGGACGGTTGTCTTCGGCGAGGTCGGCCTGACCGGCGAAGTCCGGGGTATCAGCCGGGAGGAAGCGCGGATCAAAGAAGCGGCGCGCATGGGCTTCAGCCGGTGCATCCTGCCGAGGAAATCCGGGAAGGATGAATCTGCAAAACCGGGCGTCGAACTTACAAGAGTCGGCACACTTGGAGAATTGATAGATAAACTGTTTTGATAGAGGGCGAAAGTCATGGGAGGCTGTAAGGGGATGTCGGATCAGCGATTGGAAGTTACTTCTGCCCTGAGCTTTAAGCCCGCTCGCAGAGCACTTGCATGAAGATACTTGTTGTGGACGACGAAAAAGACATTGTCGACCTGATCGCGTACAATCTCGAAAAAGAGGGTTTTACGGTGAACAGGGCTTATAACGGTGAAAAGGCCCTGGAATTGATAAGGACGGCACCCCCTGACCTCGTCATTCTCGATCTGATGCTTCCAGGGATCCAGGGGATGGACGTTTGCAGAATACTCCGGAAGGACTGCCGTACAGCCTTGATTCCGGTAATCATGCTGACCGCAAGAGGAGACGAGATAGACAAAATACTGGGCCTGGAAGTGGGCGCCGACGATTATGTCACGAAGCCGTTCAGCGTTCGTGAGCTGGTGGCCAGAGTCCGCGCCGTTATGAGGAGGACGGAAGCGCGCAGGAAGGCGCAGGAGGAGGAATTTTTTGCTTTCAAGGGCCTGCGGATAGATTATCGGTCTTATGAAGTAGTTCTGGACAGAAAGAGAATTGAACTGAGCCCCACGGAGCTGAAGCTCCTGATCTTCTTTTCAAAAAATCCGGGGAGGGTATTTACGAGAAACCAGATACTGGACCATGTGTGGGGAGACGATGCTTTTGTCGAGCCGAGGACAGTGGATGTTCATATCCGCCGCCTCAGGTCACAGGTCGAAAAGGATCCAGAAAACCCCGAGTTTATCCTGACGGTGAGAGGCGCGGGCTATAAATTTGTCAGCCTGGAGTATAAAAACGGTTTTTCTGCGCCTGATCACAGCCGAAATAATTCTTGATGAAAATCGCGGACACGATAAACTGAAAGTCCAGTTGGTGTATTGACGGGATAGTCATGACGCCACATCTTTTTATTCCTGTTGTGTTTCTAAGCTTCTTCCGGCGTCAATCCGCTCCTCTGGATCGGCAGTTGTCTCGGCTCAGCCACGCCCATTTTTTCATGCAATATTAACTCTGCTGTCATCATAGTGTAACAATATATGTATATTTACAGATTGTTCAAAATACAGGGCTAATGGTTAAAAGAGAAAAAGGTGGGATCAATACAATGTAATTTCGCGCTTCGCCCGCGGCAAAGCCGTGTAGATGGGCGTTTTCGAACAGCCTTCTGTGTTTTTTTAAGCCAGCCAGGGAGGGACAAAAAATGACATGGAGAAAAATAGTACCGGCATTGTGCGCCGCCGCCCTTCTCTTTGCGGGATGGGGCGCCGCAGCTTCAGCGGAGAAAATCGTAATCAAGGGGTCAACAACGGTTCTGCCGATAGCGCAGGCGGCAGCGGAGGCGTTCATGAAGGCGCATCCCGATGTCAGCATTTCTGTTTCAGGAGGCGGCTCGGGCGACGGCATCAAGGCCCTCATAGATAAGATGACGGATATTGCGGATTCGTCCAGGGATATGAAAAAAGAGGAGATACAGCTCGCTGCAAGCCGGGGCGTGAAGCCGGTCGGACACAGGGTGGCGATTGACGCGATTGTCCCGGTTGTTCACCCGTCCAACCCGGTTGACGGTCTATCCGTGGAGCAGTTGAACATGATTTACCAGGGGAGGATCACGAACTGGAAGGAAGTCGGCGGACTGGACAAGAGAATCGTGGTGATTTCCAGAGACACCAGCTCCGGGACCTATGAGACATGGGAAGCGAAAATTCTCCACGGAGCCAGGGTGACGCCGAGAGCGCAGCTTCAGGCTTCGAACGGGGCGATTGTGCAGGCCGTTTCAAAAAACACCTTTGCCATAGGGTATATCGGACACGGCTACCTGAACAGGGCGGTCAAAGGTTTGAAAGTGAACGGAATAGAAGCGTCCGCTGAGAGCGCCCTGTCAGGGAAGTATCCTATCGCCCGCCCGCTTTTCATGTTCACGGACGGACAGCCGAGAGGAGCGGCCGGCTGGTTCATCCGTTTTCTGCTCAGCGCCGAAGGGCAGAAGATCGTGAAGAATGAGGGTTATATCCCCGTGAACCAGGCATCGGGACATCGGGAGGGCCGGATATAGATGTCATGCTGACCAGGCGGGTTAAAGAAAACGCGATCAGGACTCTCTTTTTATCAACTGCGGCATTCTCCATACTTATCCTTTTTCTGATCGTCCTGTTTATCTTCAGGGAGGCATTGCCCATATTCAAGGTCGTCCGGGTTACGGATTTCCTGTTCGGCACTGAATGGTATCCCACATCCGATCCTCCTGCCTTCGGAATACTCCCCCTCATCATCGGCTCTCTCGTGGTGACTTTTTTTTCCGCGTTGCTGGCAATCCCGCTGGGCGTCCTCTCGGCGATCTACATCTCGGAGATTGCTCACCCGTGGGTAAAAGAGATACTGAAACCGATCGTCGAGCTCCTTGCCGGCCTTCCTTCAGTTGTGCTTGGATTTTTCGGAATGGTCGTCCTTGCTCCTTGGATGCAGGATTTTTTCAACCTGCCGACCGGCCTCAATATCATGAACGCCTCCGTAATGCTGGCGGTCATGTCCATTCCCACGATTTCAAGTATATCGGAGGATGCGCTTTATTCCGTGCCGCGCGAATTCAAAGAGGCCTCCTATGCCCTGGGGGCGACCCGTTACGAGACAATCGTAAATGTAACCGTTCCGGCTGCGCTGCCCGGTATTTCCACGGCCGTCATCCTGGGAATAGCCAGGGCCATCGGTGAGACCATGGTAGTGCTGATGGTCGCCGGGGGCGCCGCCGCCATACCGGAAGGCATATTCGACCCGGTGAGACCCATGCCGGCCAGCATAGCCGCGGAAATGGGGGAGGCGCCCTTTCACAGCGATCATTACTACGCGCTCTTTGCCATCGGCGCCGTTCTCCTGCTGCTTACACTGGCGTTCAATTTCATCGCGGATTATGTTTCAATCCGGTTCAGGGAGGCGGGCTCCGCCACACTCTGAGGAAAGGAATCTCATGCGCAACACTGTGCAGACTATGACCGGAACAGGCGGGAAAGAAATGGTCGGTTTCCGCCCTGCTTCAATGAGATGGCGCTATTTCAAACAGGGAGCCTTTCTGTGGATAGTCAGATTGTCCTCGGCGGTGATCGTGGCGGCGCTCGGAGGGATCCTCTTTTTCATCTTAATTCAGGGCATCGGTGTCATTAATTGGCGTTTTTTTACAGAGTTCTCGACCGATTCCATGACAAAAGGCGGCATCATGCCGGCGATTGTGGGAACGTTTTATCTCACGGCTGGGGCGCTTCTCGTGGCCTTTCCTCTGGGTGTCATGTCGGCCGTGTATCTCAGCGAGTACGCCCGGGGCGGTCCCGTCGTCAGGGCGATCCGGATAGGAGTAAATTCCCTGGCGGGGGTGCCTTCCGTCGTTTTCGGGCTTTTCGGCCTGGGCCTTTTTGTCGTATTCCTGCATTTCGGATCATGCATACTGTCGGGGGCGCTGACTCTGGGATTTCTCATTATGCCGACCATCATCGGGACCTCGGAAGAAGCCCTGAAATCCGTTCCGCAGACTTTCCGGGAGGCATCCCTTGCTCTGGGCGTCTCGAAATGGCAGACGGTTTCGCGCATTGTTCTTCCCAATGCCCTTCCCGGAATTCTGACCGGCTCCATCCTGGGCATCGGGCGCGCCGCGGGAGAGACCGCGCCCATCATGTTCACGGCGGCCGCTTTCTTCGTGACCAGACTGCCGGTATCCATATTCGACGAAGTGATGGCCCTGCCGTACCATATCTACGTGCTGGCGACCGCGGGAACGCATATCGACGAGACGCGCCCCATACAGTACGGTACGGCCCTTGTTTTAGTCGGACTTGTGCTGGGAGTCGACCTGATCGCCATCGTGATCAGGAGTTACATCCGGAGGAAAAAAAGGTGGTAATGTGCCGGACAACAGTATAATAATAACAAACAACGTGAATTTCTATTATGGGAATTTCAGGGCACTCACCGGAATCAGCATGGGGTTTGAAAAAAACCAGGTGACGGCACTGATCGGACCCTCGGGTTGCGGCAAATCGACGCTTTTGAGACTGCTCAACCGGATGAACGACCTCATCGATAATACGAGGGTTGAAGGGGAAGTGCTTTTCGATGGGAAAAATATTTACGATCCGGATGTCGATCCGGTGGATATCCGCAGGAGGATCGGCATGGTTTTCCAGAAACCCAACCCTTTTCCGAAATCCATCCTGGATAATATTGTGTACGGCCCTCGCCTGTCCGGATTGAAAAATAAAGGAGAGCTCCATGCCCTGGCCGAGCAGAGCCTCAGGCACGCGGTCCTCTGGGATGAGGTTAAGGACATTCTTGGGCGGTCGGCCATGACACTCTCCGGAGGACAACAGCAGCGGCTCTGTATTGCGAGAGCTCTCGCCATGAGGCCGGATGTCCTCCTGATGGATGAACCGACATCGGCCCTGGATCCGATATCGACAGCGAAGATAGAGGAACTTGTCGAGGAGCTGAAAAAAAACTATACGATCGTCATTGTCACGCATAACATGCAGCAGGCGGCCCGTATTTCGGATTATACGGGTTTTTTCTACCTCGGACAGCTCGTCGAATTCAACCGCACGGAAAAAATTTTCACGGCGCCCGATATGAAGCAGACGGAAGATTATATTACGGGGCGGTTCGGCTAAGGCAATTGTTAAATGTAAGGTGTAAA
>JBHGBI010000053.1:0-12564 GCA_041946925.1 Syntrophales bacterium
CGCAGAGACTCTTCTGGGCCTCACTGTCAAAGCGGTTCGAAGAGGATCCATCGTTTACACGGATAAATTCAGAAGCTATGACTCTCTGATGTTTTGCGGCTACAGGCATCTGAAGATTGATCATAAGAAGCTCTTTACCTCTGGTAAAGTCTACATCAATGGCGTTGAGGGATTTTGGAGCTATGCCAAAGAGAGGTTAATTAAGCATCACGGCGTCTCCAAAGAAAAGTCCCCTCTGTATTTGAAAGCGATGGAATTTCGATATAACAATAAAAGAAATCCATCTTTAAATTACTGGCCTCTTACACAGTAAGTTTTGTGCCAGATCGTTTATAACTACCATTTCTTTTTATAGCGGTAGCAGCTTTACAAAATGACTCTTTTAAGCTGGAGGTGCTAATGATTGACTCAAGGATTGTCTTGCATTGGCAAACGATCGTCTACTCACTTTACTCCGTGGCGATCATCCTACTCATGGGGTGGTTTGCAGCCAGAGTAAGTCGCCCGGGAAAGAGCAGTCCTGTCAGGCCCAGGGCCTTCTACTCGTTTGTCATACTCTTGGCCGTTTTTGGCATCTCGCTGCACATAATTACCTACGATACTATTCCCTGGACAAAAGTGGATCTGAATCGGTCTGCCTACAAACCCGACAAATCGTTTGCCATCACGGTCGCGGACCACACGTTTCAACTCCCTTCTGAAAGAATGGTCGTGAATACCGGCGATCTCGTTCTCTTCGATGTGAAATCCAATGATCTGACCTATGGATTCGGTCTTTTTCGCCGTGACAACTCGATGCTGTTTCAGATGCAGGTCGTGCCGGGGCATCGAAATGACATCCTGTGGCGCTTTGAAAAACCCGGAGTCTACACGATTCGCTCAACCGAGTATTCCGGACCGAAAGGCACGGACATGGTCGTCAAGGATGCCGTCGAAGTAGTCGAAACTGGCAGGCTCAGCTAATTCAGTAAATCCGACAATTAAATAGCGGGAGGAAATATGCGCTTTCTCGATACTCTGGTTGCCGGCGAGCAGGCATTGTTCAAACCGGAAACGCTGACTCCGATACAGAAAAACACCCTCCGGTTTGTGGTGATCGGGCTGATCTACTACGGTTTTGCGGTGATCGAGGGAATGATTATGCGGATCTATGAGATCACGCCTATTCCTATTGTGGACAAACAGCAGTTCTTTGCCATTATGACGGCTCACCCTCTGGTCGGGATTTTCGGATCGACCTATTCGATTGTCTTTGGAGCCTTCCTGTTCCTCGTGCCGTTCCTCATGAAAAAACCGCTCTGGAGTCAGAAGCTTGCGGTCTGGACGATGGCTTTGGTCGGCATCGGGACAATCACATTTTGGGGCGCCGGCTTTATCTCTCACTATGCTCCGCTCTATACGCTTTACTGGCCGTTACCCGCCGATTTCAGCCAATTCAGTTCCCTTGGAGGGGCGGTGTTTATTCTTGGGATTGCTTTGGTGATGGTGGGAACGATCTTTTTCATCATCAATATTTTTTCGACCATCGCCTACACGCCGGCGGGATATCAGAAGCAATCCGCGGGCGCTATGTTGAGTTCGGCCGTGGGGCTAACAGGTCTCAGGAATCTCTTTGCGCGCTATAAAAAGGAGCATCTGGTTTCGCTTCCGGTGGCCGCAATTGCGCGAGGCACCGTAGACATGGCTTTCAACTCAGGCGTCATTTTGTTCACCGGAGTCCTGATCCTCGTTTTCATGGTTGCCTCCATGTTCGGCCACGATTTGCGCAGGACCGCGATTGATGCGCTGCTCTATAAAAACTGGTTCTGGTGGGGGCTCGATTTGATTGCCGATGGCCTCGTGCTCATTTTCGTAGCGGGAACGTGGTATCTGCTCGCGATGCTGATTACAGGGAAAGACCTTTTCATGCAAAACATCGCCCGCGCGGCACTCTTCGTCGAGATGGTCGTCTCATGGGTTGTATGGTCGCACCATTTGCTTGCCGATCAGGCTCAGCCGGCGATCCTCAAAGTGGTTTCGGGTGAAATGGTCACGGCATTTGAACTTATAACCCAGGGATTAGCTTTCTTCATTACTCTCGCGACATTGTGGAGTGCACGGCCTTTGAAGATGACCAATGAGCTGCGTTTTCTCTTGGGCGGTTTGCTCGGATTCGCGCTGGCGGTTCCGCCCGGCATCATGCAGGCAGATGTAGGGTTGAACCGCATCCTGCACAACACCCAGTGGATCGTCGGACCTCATGTTCATGTGGCCATATTGGTTGGCCTGACAATGACCCTGTACTCGGCCATTTACGTCCTGTTTCCGATTTTGACCAATGGCGCTAAGCTATACAGCCAGAAGCTGGCGACGTTTCATTTCTGGGCTCACCTCGCGGGCGGCGTAGGAATGGGCGCCTTCATGGGAATGGCCGGTCTGGATGGAATGCTTCGCCGGTCCCTTTACCTGGACGGAGAATTCAGCGGCTACATGATACTCGCGGGATCGTCGGGGTGTTTATTGCTCGCAGCATTTGTAGCCTTCTTTGCCAATATAATGATGAGCGTGGGAATGCGAGGCGTAATTGAAATATTTACTCCTGCAAAAGCCGAAACTAAAACCTTAATGGCCGCGACAAACTGAAGAACTCGGCAGTCGAGGACCATAGGCGGCAGGAAGCTCTGGAAGAATTACGAAAGCTGCATTGTCGTCTGAAGCAAATCGGGGTTACCTGTGATGAGAGCAAAAAAAGATTTGAAACGAGCCGTTTTTCTTTCTGCTTTTTTCCTGGGGGTTCTTCCCTTTTATTTTACGATTCATGCAGGCGCAACTGAATCAAGCGTCTCCAGAGAAAAGGCCGCCGGAACGATCGGGGGTCCGCTTGTTTCTTCCGAAAGCGCTCTTTCCCTGAAAAATTGCCTGAATGCCGCCTTGAAAAATAATCCGCTCCTTTCTGAGGCCCAATTCGGTATCCAGGCAGCCCAGAAAGGGATTGAAAGCGCGACCGGACGACATTTTCCGAAAGTGTCCCTTGATGGAAATTACACCAAGAGACAGGATCCCTGGCCTTATATTCCGGCCCAGTCCGCCACAATCATACCGCATTTCAGTGACGAGTTCGCATACTGGCAGGCCGTGATGACCATTCCAATTTACCAGGGAGGACAGATCGTAAACGGCGTTAAACTCGCCGATATACGTAAATCAATGCAGGAGGAAGCTTACCGGCTCACCCGGAACGAGGTCCTTGCCAATGTCGTAAACACTTACAATAAGATCCTGCAGCTTCGAGAATTGCGTACGGCCTCCATCTCATCAGTTGATGCTTTGGAGCAGCAGCTCCGGAATACCAGGCTCATGACGGATGCGGGTCGGGTAGCCAGGGTCGACCTCCTGAAAGTGGAAGTCCAATTGGCCAACGAGAGACAGCGGCTCCTTTCAATTAACGAGGGATTGTCGACCTCCCTGGAGACCCTGCAATACCTGATGGGCAAGCGGGAACCGGTCTTATCGACTGAGGTAACGCTTTCGGATTCTCTCGCAATGAGCGATTATCTTTCACCTGCCTTCGACCAGGCCATGGAAACTGGGAAAAAGAACCGGCCGGAATACCTTTTGGCCGAAAAAAACCTCCAGGAGGCCGGAGTCAGCCGAAGCATCAGCAAGGGGAAACTGCTTCCGACGATCGCCGGCTTCGGCGGTTATATCGACCAGTACGGATTTAATCCCTGGTACGGTGAAGCGAACTGGTTTACCGGCGTCAACGTGAGCATCCCTATATTCGAAAAGCCCCTCTATGCCGACGTCGCCCGAGACACAGTCCTGGAGAAGAAAGCGGGAGAACGCCTTCGGGCCGTTCAGGACAGGCTCCGCCTCGATATCCTGAGCGCGCTCTCATCCCTCAAGGAGAGCAGAAATCGGGTCCTGACGTCCCGGACGGCTACCGAACAGGCGAAAGAGTCATTCCGGATAGAAGAACTCCGTTACCAGAGCGGGGCTGGAGCCGTCGTTGACATGCTCCTGGCCCAGGCGGCTTACATGACAGCCGTCGCAAATCATTCACAAGCCCTCTTCGATTACAATGCGGCCTTGGTGGCTTACCGGAAGGCAATGGGGACGATGGAGGATTTTCTGAAATGAAGAAAAAGAAGATTCTGTTCGGGGTCATCATACTTTTATTGATTGCTGGCGCGGTTGCTATCGTCAAGATCAGGCTGGATCAAAAAGCAGCCCTGGCCAAGCCGAAAGAATATGTGCAAGCCGTCAACACTGCTCAGGTCGCATCCGGCGAGTTGGAGATTACCAAGCGCTACCTGGCACGAATCGAGTCGGCTTCCAGAAGCGATCTTTCCCCGAACGTATCGGGTACGATCCGTGAAATCCGCAAGCGCGAGGGCGATCGCGTCCGCACGGGCGAGGTCCTGGCCGTGATAGACGAACGGGAACTCGTCGACAGGGCGGCGGCGGCCCGGTCGGAAGTCCTGGCGACGGAGCACAAGCTTGCAGGGGCAAAGAGCCAGTATGAGACCCAGAAATCCATTTACGACCGGGATGTCATGCTCTTCAAAGAAGGCGCCATCTCCCGGGAGGCACTGGAACGCTCGCGCGCGGCCTTCGATGGGGTAAAATCTTCGGTTGATGCCTATCAGGAAAGCCTCAAGGGTTTGAGGAAGAACGCCTCGGCTACGGAGACGAGGGCGGGATACGCGCGGATCCCGGCGCCTTTCGATGGGGTCGTCGCGAAGCGCTGGAGCGAGCCCGGCGACCTCGCAGTGTTGGGCAAACCCATCTTGACTGTCGAGAAATCCTCTTCCTTCCGGATCATCGCCCAGGTCCCGCCGGAGGAAATGAGTCGGATAAAAATTGGTGCCACTATTTACCTCAGGAACGGAGATCAATCCATCGTTGCCAAAGTCAACCGCATCTACCCTGCACTGGGCCGGAATCTCCTGGGCTCGATCGAGATCCTTTCTCCGTCGGCTCCCTTCGGCCTTCCCTCCGGCTCTACACTTGGTATCGACGTCGTCATCGATAAAGTAAAGGGAATGATCGTCCCCGCAAACGCTCTCGTCAGGACCGATAGAGGGAGCTTTGTCTACACGATCAATAACGATCTCGTGAAGATCAAGCCGGTCAAGGTGTTGGGCGAAGAAAGCGGAAAAGCCGCCGTTTCCGGCGAGCTGGCTCAGGGGGACCGGGTGATCACCGGGCAGGAAAACATGCTCCTCTTTCTGAAGGAAGGGGCCCGGGTAAAAGCGCTGGAGAGCAATAAGTGAAGATCACCGATTATTATCTCAAAAAGCCGCATCTGGTCCTCTCCGTGGTTTTTCTCCTCTCCGCCGTGGGGATCATCGGCTATCTCAAAATGCCGTTCAATCTCTTCCCGGATGTGGACCGTCCTCAGGTCAGCGTGATCACGGTCATGCCGGGAGCCGCTGCGGCCGATATCGAGTCGGATATCAGCAGGACTATCGAAAAGGAACTTTCGACCCTTGATCTCGTCCGGAAGGTCAACTCCGTTTCCAAGGACGAGGTTTCGGTCGTTACCGCCGAATTCGAATACGAAAAGGGCCTCGATGTTGCCGCCACGGATGTCGCGACGGCCCTGGGGAAAGCCAGCGCGCGCCTCCCCAAGGAGATCCGGCCTCCCCAGATATTCAAGATCAGTCAAGCGACCCAGCCGGTCATGACACTCTCACTGTCGCCCGCCGACGGGAGCCCCGCGGATCTCAAGAAAATACGCGAATTCGCGGACAACCGGATCAAGGAGGAACTCCTGAGGAACCCCGGGATCGCCAATGTCGAGGTCTTCGGAGGACAGCAGCCTGAGATCCAGGTTGCGATCGATCCCGCCCGTCTTCAGCATTACGGGATCGGCATGGGTGAAGTCCTGGGCGCACTGTCCGCCCAGAACCAGAATATTCCGCAGGGCCTCGTTATCCGTCGGGAGGGGCAGTACATCTTCAAGACGGAAGGACAGGTCCGGACCCCTTCAGAGCTCAATGACCTGGTAATCGGTAAACGTGAGGACGGAATCGTCCATCTTAGAGACGTGGCCCGGGTCGACCTGGGCGTCCAGGAGCCCCAGTCGGCCTATCGGGGGAACGGTCGGGAAGCGATCGGTATTAATATCCTGAAGAGCCAGACCGGACGCACCCTGGATACGATCGACGCCGCGGAAAAGGCCCTTCCCGGACTTGTATCCGAATACCCCTTCATCAAGTTCGAGGTGAGCTACAGTCAGAAGGATCTGATCAAGCGGAGCGTGGATAACATGCTGGAAGCGCTCCGGGACGCCGTGGTCATCACGATTCTGGTCATCTTCCTCTTCCTGGCGAACGTGCGGACGATGGCCCTCGTCGCCATCTCCATCCCGTTCACGTATCTCATCACTTTCGCTTTCATGTGGCTCTTCGGGTTCGAATTCCACATGGTGACTTTGACCGGCGTCATCCTGGCAGTAGGCATGCTCCTCGATGATGCCATCGTCGTCATAGAAAACATCGAGCGCCATTATCATGATTCCAAAATGGACCTGCATGATATCGTGGCGGGCGGGACGGAAGAGGTCATGCTGGCCATCTTCTCGGGCACGTATGCGACGGTGGTGGTCCTGGTCCCGATCATCTTCATCGGCGGATATGTGCAGACGGTCTTGAGGCCCCTCGCCCTGTCGCTTTCCATCGCTCTCATCGCTTCCTATATCGTTTCCGTTACCATTATTCCGATCTTCGCGCCGCCTATTCTCAAACGGCACGCCAAACCCAACCGTCTGGAGGCTGTGCTGAAAAAGTGGAGCGACGCCGGGATCGGAGCCGTCCGGGATTTCTTCTCCGGTTCCCTTGAATTTGCCATCCGGCACCGAGTGGCTTTCATTCTGGTGGCCCTTGTGATCCTCATCGGAACGAACAAGTTCATCAAGCCCCTGATCGGTCAGAACATCATGCCTCCCATGGACACCGGGATCGTCAAGATCAATTTCGAATCCGACGCCAACTCGTCCCTGGCCCAGACCCAGGATTTGCTGCAGCGGATGGAAGAAGTTATTAAAAAGCAGGAAGGCCTCGTAGCCATTAGTTCGGTGATCGGGTCCGAACCGTCAGTCGTGTCTTTCGGCAGCGGGAAAAACCCGCAGCAGGGAAACATCACCGTGAACCTCATCGACCGGTTCCACCGCAAGCAGGCGATCTGGGAGATCGAAAACAAAATGCGCGAGGGCTTTACAAATATCTCCGGACTCAAGTCGGTCGATGTCTTCGATTATGGTGCGACCCCGCTCTCCAGCATCCGGGCGACCGTGGACACGATGGTGACCGGACCGGACTGGAAGGTGCTGAACGCGATCGGCCTCAATGTCAAAAAACGCCTGGAGGGAGTGGGCGGGCTTAAATCGGTCTCGCTGAGCTGGGCGGCGGAAAAAAAGGAGATCAGTTTCATTCCCGACCGGGACAAGTGCGCCCTTTACGGCATTTCTCCACGCGAGATCGCGTCCCAGGTGCAGGCGGCCGTCCAGGGCGGCGGCGCGTCGCTCTTCCGGGTTCCGGGAGAGGACGGCTTTCTGATCCGGGCCCGCCTTGAGCAGAAGCACCGGGAGAACACCAGGCAAATGGAATCTCTTCATGTGCATGCGCCTGTGGGCGAGATCCCTCTGTCGGCCCTGGGCAGGATCACGGAATCCTATGTGCCGACCCTTCTGACCCATCAGGGCATGATCAACAGCATCGATGTTTACGGCTACAGGGAAAAGGCGCCCGTGTCGCATATCATGGAGAACGTGGGCAAGTCCCTGAAGGGAATAACGCTCCCTCCCGGTTATCAAATCTCCCAGGAAGGGGACGCCAAACAGGCCAAGGAGTCCTTTGAGGCCCTGATGGTCGCGCTGGCCATTGCCCTGGTGCTCCTCTATTTTTCGCTCGTACCCGCTTTCAATTCGTTTATTCATCCGCTGACAATCATGTCGGCCATCCCTTTCGCCCTGATCGGGGCCATGTGGTCGCTCCTGATCGTCGGCAAGCAGCAGTCCTTGGCGGCCTTCATGGGCGTCATCCTCCTGGCCGGGATCGTCGTCAAGAATTCGATCCTTCTCATCGACTTTATCGAAACAGCCAAAGAGCGGGGCGCTACAACGCTGGACGCCTTGAGGGAGAGCGTACGCGTCCGGACGCGGCCGATCCTGATGACGGCCTTCGCAACAGCGGTCGGCATGATCCCGATTGCTCTGGAAAGAGCCATCGGTCTGGAGAGACTCTCCCCGCTGGCGGTCGTGGCAATCGGGGGGCTGATCATATCGACTTTTCTCACCCTGATTTACGTCCCCATCTTCTACACGGTTTTTGAGGACGGCATCACCTGGGTAAAAGGGGCTCAGCCTGATCCGGACGAAAGCAGAGGAGAAAAGGAAGCCGGCAGCATCAGAAAAATAAATTGGAGGATTTTCGATGAGTAAAGCCATTGATGATCTCAAACATGAGCACGAAGCGGTCCTGTTTTCCCTGAAGATCCTGAAAGGCATGGTTGACAAATTGTCGACTGGGGAGGCCGAAGTCTGCGAAGACCTGCTCAGGTACATCGGATTCCTGAAGGAATTCGTCGACAAGTGCCATCACGGGAAAGAGGAAGGCATCCTCTTCCCCGCCATGATCAAGGCCGGCCTGCCGGAGAAAGGCGGTCCGATCACGGTCATGCTCGCCGAGCACGACCAGGGCCGGGGCCTGGTCAAAATGATGGAGACCGCGATCCCGTCCGACCGAAACGTGTCCGGGCTGGCGAAGTCCGCGGAAGATTATTCAATCCTCCTGAGAAACCACATCGAGAAGGAAAATAACATCCTCTTCGTGATGGCCGAGAAGATCATGAAGCCTGATGCGCTCGATCAGATTTACGCAGCCTTCGAGGAGCACGAAGAAAAGGTGATAGGCCACGGCAGGCATGAGGAGCTCCATGGGATGCTCAAAGAACTGAAAGAAAAATATATTTCGTGAAGGATGGGATTTTAAAGTCGAATACATCGCTTAAGCTTAGATAAGAGATCACGAAAAGATTGAGGAGGTGGCAAGATGTTCAAACGGAATTTGAAACGCGGGATGTTAACGACTGTTATTGCGATTATTGCCTTCATGCTGTCCGGTTCAGTCTCGGCTTTGGCCCATTGCGATACGATGGACGGGCCAATTATAAAAAGTGCCCTGCAAGCCCTGGAGACCGGAAAAACGGAACTCGTTCTCATGTGGATTCAGAAGAAGGATGAGCCGGAGCTGATGCAGGCCTTTCGGAAGGCACGGGAAGTCCGCAAACTGAACCCGGCCGCCCGCGAGCTGGCCGACCGATATTTCCTGGAGACGTTCGTAAGGCTGCACCGGGCCGGAGAGGGCGCGCCGTACACGGGTATCAAGCCCGCTGGCACCGAAGTGGACCCCTCGGTCAAACAGGCCGACAAGGCCCTTGAAACCGGCTCTCCCGAAGAACTGCTTAAGTTCATGTCCTCAGCAGTCGTGAAAGGCGTCCGGGAGCAATACGAGCGCGCGAGCGAACTCAGGAAACACGCGGGACACAGCGTCGAGGCCGGGCGCGACTACGCCGCCGCCTACGTGACCTACGTTCATTATGTGGAGAGACTCTACAATATGGCGATGCCGAAAGGGGCGCATGGCGGACACGAACCACCGGCAACGAAGCACGCGCATTAAAAATTTCAGAACTTTCCCCTCCCTTCTTGACCGCGAAGGGAGGGGAAACGATCTATGGAGGTCCTCATGGAAATAATCGATTTTAAGGAAAAAGAGGTGTTTAAGAAAGACGGCCGGGGGGTCGCTATCCTTGTAGACGAACCTTACCTATTGGTCAATCAAGTTTGCCTAGAACCGACGCAGGAGGTGCCCCTCCATCATGCCAACTCCAATGTCACTCTTCAGGTAGTCCATGGTGAGGGAACCTTCAACATAGGGGACAAGGCTGTCAAAATGGGTCCGGGAAAGCTCCTGCGTGTTCCTATTAAGTCAGCCATGAGCGTCAAAAATGAATCCAAAGAGCGGATGGCATTTCTGGTCATCAAGACGCCCCAGCCTCAAGCGGTTGAGGAGGAAGCTCGCAAGGTTGAGGGTGAGGAAGGGCGGTTCGTAAACCTGATCAACTTTCCTCCATTAAAAGACGGCAGTAACATGGAATTCCTGGAATGGTTCAGCCAGTCCAGCAAGGTATTCTCACGCCACCCCGGTTTTATCTCTAGGACGCTTCTGAAATCGACCGAGGGAACAGGACGCTATGCCGCTATTGTGGAGCATGATTCCAAAGGTACATTCATGACGATGCATTTGAGCGAAGATCGTGAAGTGCTCTTCAGGAAAGTCGCGCCTTTACTGGAGGGAACAGCCAAACCCCATTTCTACGAAGTGGCCGCTTCCTATCGAAAGTAAACAATGTTTTATCAAAGCTGAAAGAACATCGGCAGCAGTTGAGGACGACCTATGAAACCGATCGGACCGCTCATGTGGGAGCACAGGCTTATTGAGGAGATGATTCGTCTCCTCAACAAGGAAATAGAGAACATCACTGGCAGGAGTGAAATCAATCTGATTCTGATCGACCAGGCGGTCGACTTTTTCCGGACGTATTCGGACCGAACTCACCACGGCAAAGAAGAAGAGATCCTTTTCCGGGAGCTTGCAAAAAAGCCTCTGTCTATCGAGCACCGCAGGATAATGGAAGAGTTGATTGAAGAGCACGTCCAAGCTCGCAAGAACGTAGGAAATCTGGTCGATGCCAAAAAGAAATATCTCGCCGGCTCCGGCGACAGCGGGCCGATAGCCAATTGCATCAAGGACCTTACTTCTTTTTACCCGCCTCACATTGTGAAGGAAGACAAGCGCTTCTTTTTCCCGTGCCTGAATTATTTCAGCGAAACCGAGCAGGAGCTGATGCTTCAGGAATTCTGGGAATTTGACCGGCAGATGATCCATGAGAAATATGCAAAGCTGGTGGAGGAATTTCTGGGACAGAAAGTTATTCGGCCCGGAGTTTTAAAGTGATAAGATCAAACATCAGGTATAAATTATTTCCCCCGGGCGGGCATGAAAGGAGGACGACCCTAAACTACCCTCGTCTATAAGACGAGGGGTTCACGAGAGGTCGATTGCCCCGTCTTTGCGCGTACCCGGAGCAGGTCTTTATTACTCCGGCAACTAAACATATTGAAGCAGCATCACAGATCCAATAAATACGGGCATTTTACAGAATTCATTTGCATGTTCAATTGCCGCAGTAATAATCTTCTGTTTGGCTAGCGGCGATCTGGGCATGTGGTTGCCTCGCCGTCAGTTCCGGTAAAATTACGGATAAGATGATCAACAGCGTGTTGAACGTCTCGCTTTTTCTTTTGCTTATTGGAGGCAGCAGTGGATACGGAGAAGATATTCAATGCGGTATTGGAGCAGTTGCCTGAAGGAATCATCGTTACGGATGAAAGCGGTATAATATTTTTCGTCAACGCGACTGCCGCGCAGGTCAGAGGCATTTCAAAGAAAGAGATTATGGGGAGAAATATACTCCATTGTCATTCCGAGAGCTCCCGTAAGAAAGTGAAACGCGCCTTGGCCTACCTGAAAAATGACAACACGAGGGCGTTCAAAAGAATGGTGGTTAATGAGGCGACAGGGAAAGTGTATGAAAACGTCTATTCTCCTGTGAGAGCCGAGGGCAAATACCTGGGCTCCGTGGTGCTGTCGAGAGACATCACTGAGAATAGAAAATACGATGAGGAGAGGGCATTATACACGCAGAATCTCCAGGAGAGATTGGCTGAACTGTCGGAAAAGCATCAGAACTTATTTATCTCCGCCCTGGACAGTCTGGTAAACGCCCTGGAAGCGAAGGATATCTACACGAAAGGTCATTCCCTCAGAGTCAGTGAGATGGCCCTAAAATTGCTGGAGCATGTGAAGGGGATATCGCCCGATTCCAAGAAGATAGAAATTGCAGGCAAGCTGCACGATATCGGCAAAGTCGGAACCAGCGACTTGATTTTGAACAAGGCGGGTAAATTGACCGAGGATGAATATGGAATTATAAAGAAACATCCCCTCATAGCGGAAAAAATACTCGGCCCGATAGAGAAACTGAAGGAAGTGGCAGCCATTATAAGACATCATCACGAAAGATACGACGGCCAAGGTTATCCGGATGGTTTGAAGGGCGGGGACATACCGGAGTGCTCAAGAATATTGGCCATTGTCGATACGTACGACGCCATGACATCCAGACGCCCTTATAGACCACCTATGAATCCCGAGGATGCGGCGGCGGTGATCCGCCGAAATCTTGGTTCCCAATTTGATCTTGAATACGGTGAGATATTCCTTGATTTGTTTTATTCGGGTTCGATAGGTTGAATCCAGCGAGAAAGCAGACTGAAAAAGGACCGCGGGTTCGAGATAGTGAAATAGGTTACAGTAATAACCTCCCCCCTTTGTGCCTGAGGTTGTCGTACTCCACCGGATGGCCAGCTTTCTTGTGGCCGTTACACGCCTCTGAGGTCATAACGGTTTCGTTTTGAACCATGCTTCTTGATGACCTTTAGGCGAAGCCTTTTCT
>JBHGBI010000054.1:0-12184 GCA_041946925.1 Syntrophales bacterium
GTGGCTTTTATTGAAAAGAAATACGGGATAAAGGTGGAAGATGAGGAATTAATTCCGGACAATCTGGATTCCATAAAGAACATATCCCGTTACATTGCCGGTAAATTGAAATAAAGGGAGCATCCTCATGCTGCTTCATCACTTTCTGGAAGAGAGCGCCCGGAAATACCCGGAAAAAATCGCCGTTGTCGAAAGGGGGAAGAGATTCTCTTACAGAGACATCGAACAAAGCGCGAACCGGCTTGCGTACGTCTTGCGTCAGCATGGAGTTGAGCGCGGGGAGCGAGTCGCGGTGTTCCTGGACAATTCCGTAGAGGCGGTCATTTCCCTGTTCGCGATACTGAAGGCCGATGCCGTATTTCTATTGCTCAGCCCTCTCTTGAAGGCTGGTAAATTGTCCTATTGTCTTCGGGACTGCGGGGTAAAAGCGTTCATATCCGATGCAAAAAAAATCAATTTATTCGGTCAGGTCCTGGATTCCATCCCGGGGCTTAATCCCGTTATTGTCACAGGCAAGGTGGATGAAGTCAGGAAACGAGGAGTAAAGTCCTTCATCGGCTGGGACGAAATCGAATCCATACGCACTTACCCGGGCGCGCCGAACAAAAATATCGATATTGACCTTGCCTCAATAATCTATACTTCCGGCTCTACCGCGAACCCCAAAGGTGTCATGCTGACGCACCTAAATATGATCTCCGCGGCCACATCCATTGTCACCTATCTTGAAAACAGCTCTGAGGACATCATCATGAATGTTCTGCCGCTCTCTTTCGACTATGGCCTGTACCAGATACTGATGGCGTTCAAGTTCGGAGGGACTGTCGTACTGGAGAAATCATTCGCATATCCTTATGAAATCATAAAGACCATGGTACGCGAAAAAGTAACGGGCTTCCCCGGGGTTCCCACCATCTTTGCCGTTCTTCTGCAGATGGATCTCAGGCACTGCAATCTGGATTGCCTCCGCTATATAACGAACACGGCAGCCGCTCTTCCCGTTGAGTATATAAGGAAGTTGAGGTCTGTATTTCCGAATGCAAAAATATATTCCATGTACGGTCTTACGGAATGCAAGCGCGTCTCCTATCTTCCTCCGGAAGAACTGGAAAAGCGGCCGGATTCGGTCGGCCGGGCAATGCCGAATGAAGAAGTATGGATTGTGAATGAAAAGGGCGAGCGGGCGGGGCCGGGCGTTATCGGGGAATTAGTAGTCCGGGGGTCGAATGTGATGAAAGGATACTGGAACGATCCCGACGCAACGGACGCAGTGCTCAAGCCGGGAAAGTTGCCGGGAGAAAAAATACTGTATACAGGCGATCTTTTCAAAATGGACAACGAGGGATTCCTCTATTTTGTCGGAAGAAAAGACGACATGATCAAAACGCGGGGTGAGAGGGTCGGCCCCGAGGAAGTCGAAAGTGCGCTGTACTCTCTCGCGGGCGTGGCGGAGGCCGCTGTTGTGCCGGTCCCCGACGACATTCTTGGAAATGCGATAAAGGCCTGCATCGTCTTGAAAAAGGGCCATGCGCTCACCGTAAGGGAAGTCATCGCCCACTGCAGGAGAATACTGGAAGAATATGCCGTTCCGAAATATGTCGAATTCCGGGAATCATTTCCGAAGAATACGTCCGGGAAAATCGACCGCCTCTCCCTGAAGCTTGATGCCGCGAATTTCAAGCAGGACCAGCTTGGCGGCGCGTTGTCCGGGGAGGGGCCATGAAAACCTGCACGCGATGTCTTCTGCCGGGTAATTTTCCTTCGGTCAGATATGATTCGAACGGTGTCTGTAACTACTGCCGATTTTACCAGGATTTCGAAAGGCGCAAAGATGAGGGTCAAAGCGTCTATCTCGAAAAGATGGAAAAGCTGATCGAGCGCCATAGGAACCGGGGCGATTACGATATCCTTATGGCGTACAGCGGGGGCAAGGACAGCACATACGCCTTAGATCTTTTCAAGAATCGTTTCCATCTCAGGGTACTCGCATTGACGTTCGATCATGGCTTTGTTTCATCCCGGGCGATGAGAAATATTACAACCGTTATCGAGAGGCTGGGTATCGATCATATCACGTTCAAGCCGAGTTTCGAAATGCTGAAGAGGATATTCGTTCTCTCGATACAGAGGAATATCTTCACTACAAAAACCATTGAAAGGGCGAGTACGATATGTACTTCGTGCATGAATTTTGTCAAATTGATCACCATCAAAACAGCCCTTGAAAAAAGGATTCCTTTTCTGGGTTTCGGGTGGTCTCCCGGCCAGGCCCCTATTCAATCATCGGTTATGAAGAACAATCCCGGATTTATCAGGTCGATGCAGAAGGCCATTTTCGATCCTCTCTTCGAAGCTATGGGAGAGGATATATCTCCTTATTTTCTGACCGAAAGGCATTTTGACGAGGAATCCTTTTTCCCGTACAACCTGCATCCTCTCGCATTCATGAAGTATGATGAAGAAGCCATATACAGGCGGATCAGACAACTGGGATGGATCCCTCCTGACGATACAGATCCCAACTCGACCAACTGTCTAATGAATGCATTCGCAAACAGGGTCCATCTGGAAAAATACGGATTCCATCCCTATGTATTTGAAATATCCGGCCACATACGAATGGGCATCATCACGAGGGAAGAGGGGCTCAGAAGGCTGAACGAACCGGAAAACGATCAGATTATCGAGTATATCAAGAATAAACTGGGCATCTGAATAATCCTCTTTGTCAATCATCGACGCCTATGAAAACGATCTCAAGTAAAGCCGTGATCGGAATTTCCTCCCTCATAATGCTCTGCCTTTCGGCGGTCATCTATTATGATACAAACACCATAGAAATCAGAAGATACCACATCGAAAAGCCGGATCTGGGACAAGTGCTCAAGGGAAAGAAAGTGGCCCTACTTTCAGATCCTCACATAATTAGGATTGGCCTGCGTGAAGAAAATGTGCTTCGCATAGTAGCTGCGGAGAAGCCGGATATCATCTTCATGACTGGCGATTATATTTCTCCCGGGGGCCGATACGAGCCGGCCCTGAAATGGATGGAGAGATTAAAAGCGCCCCTGGGGATATATGCTGTATTGGGAAACGCCGAATATTCAAATGAAAGTGGTTCCTGCATTCTCTGCCACGAGAAGAATTCAACGTCCCTGAAGAAAGATTCCACTCTCCGCTTCCTTCGAAACTCTTTTCGAAGAATAGAAATCGGGGGTCATCCCCTGTATATCGTAGGCCTTGATGATCCTGTAGAGACGAGGAGAAAAAACGGTGGAAAAGACAACAACGACCTCGAAAAGACCGTCAAGGACCTCGATCCGAAAACTCCGAAGATATTGCTTGTACATTCTCCTGAGGTATTCGAGGACGCAGTCGGACAGGGCTTCAACCTGGTCCTCTGCGGTCACAATCACGGGGGTCAGATATTCCTCACGCGGACACTGCGCAGGTTCTTCTCCTTTGAATCTCCCCTGGCCTATCTGGAAGGCTTCTTTGAAAAAGGAAAAACCCTCATGTACGTGAACCGGGGCATCGGCGCGAGCCTGCTTCCTTTCAGAATCGGTGTAAGGCCGGAAATCACGCTGCTTACTTTTTCGGATGGTGGGGACAATCCGGCGGTTACAGGAGGGGGCGGGATTCGAAACAACCCCGTCCGCTCGGCCTTTTCGGGAGTCAATCTGAAAAGTATTTGCGATACATTTGATCTCTTCGGGTCCCTGCTGAGAAAACGGGGTACACCGAAAACATCGTCAATCTCAAAGGTGCTTTTCGACTTCGAATCGGAAGGCGGCCTTGAGACATTGAACTGGGAATGCGGTAAGTGGTTCGAATTATCCGCCATGCACTCCCTTCCCGGGTCATACAGCCTGCACGCCGTTTTCTTCCCGGGTGCTCATCGCACGATTCAATTCGGGAATGTGAATCAGGACTGGTCGGATTATGAGCGGATGAAAATGGAAGTATTCAATCCGTCCGGCACGGACATGGAATTAGTCGTGCGGCTCGACGATAGCAGCAGTGGATGGGATTACACGCAGCGTTACGACGGTAGATTCATCCTCAGACCGCAGGCCAATGAGATATCCATCCCTCTCACATCCCTGAGAACCAACGTTAGCAGTCGCCCAATGGATCTGCGCCACATCCGGAATTTTACTATCTCCCTGCGGGATAACGGATTGAAGAGCGAGTTCTATATCAGTGACATACGACTGGAGTAACTAAAAAGTTCTGAGTCCCATAGCTGAAAAACACCTTGCACCTTACACTTCACGCCTTGCTCCAGGGGGCGTGGCATTCTTTCAACAGTTTGCCGGAATCGAAGGAGCTGCGGAATAAGTGTGCGGGATTGCGGGATATGTAGATTTTGATCGCCATCGATCCATAAAGGGGCTCTTATGCCGCATGATCGGAATCATGAAACATCGGGGTCCCGATGCATCCGGAATCTATGAAGACGATTTTGCCGGATTGGCGTCGAGACGCCTGAGTATTCTTGATATCGCCGGAGGAGACCAGCCGATCCACAATGAAGAGGAGTCCGTCTGGGTGGTATATAACGGAGAGGTGTTCAATTATCCAGAGATCAGGAACGATCTTGAAAAAAGGGATCACCGCTTCTATACAAAATCGGATACGGAGGTTTTGGTTCACCTCTACGAAGAATGCGGGACAGACCTTTGCCGTCATCTCAACGGCCAATTCGCGTTCGCAATATGGGACAGGGTAAGAGATCGCCTGATTCTCGGCCGCGACCGTCTCGGCGTCCGGCCGCTTTTCTATTACGAGGAAAGGACGCGGTTGATTTTCGGCTCGGAGATCAAGGCCGTTTTTGCCGATCCGGCTGTTCCCCGCGAAATGGATCTGCGGACGCTCTCCGATATCTTCACATTCTGGGCCCCGCTCGGCTCCATGACGGCCTTCAAGGGTATTTATCAAATACCGCCGGGACATACAGCGGTATTTTCGAGAAGCGGTCTGTCATTGCGTCCCTTCTGGAAAATAGGATTTGAAAATTCCGGAAACTCGGATCGTCCTTTCCACGAATACAGAGAAGAGCTGAAATATCTAATCCGGGACGCAGTAAGGATCAGATTGAGGGCGGACGTACCAGTAGGCGCTTATCTCAGCGGCGGGCTTGACAGCACCTACATTACGGCTCTTGTCAAGAAATATTTCAATAATCGGCTCTGCACCTTCTCCGTCGGCTTCACCGACGGCCGCTTCGACGAAACGGCCTTTCAGGAAAAGGTTGTCCATGCCTTGGAGACCGATCACAAATCAACCCTGTGCGCTGAGGCGGATATAGGCCGGGTTTTTCCGGAAGTCATCTGGCACTCGGAAGTTCCCATCCTGCGCACGGCGCCCGCTCCCCTCTTTCTTTTATCAAGACTGGTAAGGGACAACGGCTATAAAGTCGTCCTGACTGGAGAAGGGTCTGACGAGATTTTCGCCGGGTACGACATTTTCAAGGAGGACAAAATTCGTAGATTCTGGTCGAAAGACCCTCAGTCCGGTTTTCGCCCGATGCTCTTCCGGAAGATATATCCCGATGTATTCGACGGACAGAGCTCGCGGACCGGACAGTTTCTCAATGCCTTCTTCCAGAAAGGGCTTCAGGATACGGATTCGAAATTCTATTCACATATGATCAGGTGGGAAAACACAGGCTGCCTCAGGCAGTTTTTCTCGGATGAGGTGAAAGAGGAGCTCCGGAGGGAAGGGGAGCCCATTGAGAGGTTCCTGTCGACACTCCCCGGGGATTTCATGAAGTGGGATGCGCTTTCAAGGGCTCAATACATCGAAATGACGATTTTTCTGTCGAACTATCTTCTCTCTTCCCAGGGGGATCGAATGGCCATGGCCAACTCGGTCGAGGGCCGCTTCCCCTTTCTGGACCACCGGGTCATCGAGTTTGCATTGCGCACCCCGTCGTGCTTTCGCCTCCATGGGCTCAAAGACAAATTTATTTTAAGAAAGGCCGCAATGGACACGATTCCCCCTGATATCGCCATGAGGGGCAAGAGGCCGTACCGCGCTCCTGTCAGCCGGTGCTTCTTCGCGGATACGCCCGCGTACGTTGAGGAGTTGTTATCGGATGGCGCCCTACGAAAGTCAGGGTATTTCCACCCGGGCCGGGTCGGAAAAATAATCGAGAAATGTCGGAAACAGGAGGGATGTCTGCTGAGTGAGAGAGAGAATATGGCCCTGACCGGCATTCTCTCAACACAACTTCTGGACCATCTGTTCATCCGTAATTTCAGCTCATTTCCCGTCCGTCATTCCGGAAGAGTCCTGATATTCCCGCCGCCGCACTCTGGAATCAGGTGAAAAGACGCCCATGGGAGTCGAAGACATCCTTTATAAAATCAGGGCAGGTGATAATCGATTCTATTGCCGGCTAAAAACTATTCTTCTGTACGCCCTTTACTTTGATTTCTCCTTTTTCAAGCCTCTGTTTCGGGTCATGTACGAGATACTGATCATCTGGAGATTCAGCAGCCATTTTATTATTGAAAAACTGTTTTACGTTCCTGTTTTCAAATCGCGGTGCCGTTCATGCGGGAAAGGATTGTCTCTGCCGAACAGGATCCCCTGGATCGAGGGGAATCTACAAATTGATATCGGCGACAGGGTCATGCTGGACGACACCATCTTTGTCAGCGGCCGCATTCACAGGAAACCTGTTTTGAAAATAGGGGACAGGAGCTGCATCGGATACAGAGTCTCCATCAACGTCGCGCAGTCCGTGACCATCGGCAATAATTGCCTGATTGCTTCGGGATGTCTGATTACGGACAATGACGGACACCCCGTTGATCCCGAAAGGAGACGCAGAGGAGAGACGGTTTCCACGGAAGAGATCAAACCCGTCGTAATCGAAGATAATGTGTGGATAGGAACGGGCTCCAGGATTTTGAAAGGAGTGGTCATCGGCGAAGGATCAATCGTTTCGGCGAATTCGGTCGTCACAAGGAGCATTCCCCCTTACAGCATTGTTATGGGCGTTCCCGCCAGGGTGGTCATGACTGGGATAGACCGGATTTACGGGCAAAACCGGCAGGCGGGAGCCGACTTCCCCTGAAATGAATCTACAAGCCTTCGATATTCATACTGACCCCCACAAGACGGAAGCAATATGGAACGGCCTCTGTTCCCAGCAGCGGATTCCCTATTTTCTGTCGTGGGGGTGGATTGAAAACTGGATCAGCAGCATAGGAAAAGCAGGAAAGATAAAGCTCGCGTACCTTTCCGAAAACAACCGGCCGTTATTGGGTTTCTTCCTGGGGGAGAACCGTATCTACCGCAATCGCCTGTTCAGCAGTCGCGGATATTTTCTAAATACGACGGGAATACCCCGGTACGATGCGCTGTGCATAGAATACAACGCTATACCGTGCGCGGACCCGGTCAACTGCAGCCTCAGGGAATTGCTCGATCTAATTCCAGGTCAGTGGGATGAACTGTACCTGCCCGGGATGGATTCAGAGGCATTTCCCGGACGGCACCTGAATGAATCGGTCAGACCTTATAAAGTCATAATCGAAAAAATCGACTCTTCTCCCTACGTGGATCTCTCGGCTGTCCGGAAAAGCGACGGGGGGTATTTCTCCCTCTTGAGCTCGAATACGCGGGCACAAGTCCGCCGCTCGTACAGGGAGCTCGGCTCCAAGGCCCCTGTTGTCATGACCGCTGCCGGCGACCTGGCGGGCGCGCTCAAGATCTACGAAAAAATGGTTTATCTGCACCAGAAAAACTGGCAAGCGAAAGGGGAACCGGGCGCATTTGCATCCGATTTCTTCTATCGATTTCACAGAAATCTGATCAGGAAAAGATTCAAATACGGGGAAATACAGCTACTGGAGATTTCCTCTGGTGGCGAGGCGATAGGCTGCCTCTATAATTTTGTGTTCAGAGGAAAAGTATATTTCTACCAGAGCGGCTTCAATTACGAGATCGACCGCAGGTTAAAGCCCGGGTACGTCTGCCATGCGGAAGCGATCAAGTACAATGCCGAGCAGGGCCATTCCATATACGATTTCCTGGCGGGTTCCGCACAATATAAATCAAGCATGGCCACCTCCGAGAAGAATCTGATCTGGGCCAGAATCCAGAAGCCCCTCGCCAAATTCTGGCTTGAAAAGACTCTGGAGAACATCCGGCGCCAATAAAAACAAGTCCGCTCTTTGCTGAAATGAGAAATAAAAAGAAGATACTGTCCGCTGTCGTGCATTCGATGCACCTGATCCGTTTTTTAAGCCCGGTCATCAGGCCCCGCCTGATCGTATTCAATTATCATCGCATCAGGTCAGACAACGATACTGGCTGTTCGCTTTATGACGATGATGTCTTCGGGCCCACAGCGGCATCATTCCGAGAACAGATGAACTGGCTTAAAAGGTACATCGGTATCATATCGGAAGACGAGTTGATCGAATACCTGAATTTCCGCGCTTTTCCTCCCGGAATCAACGTACTCATCACATTCGACGACGGCTATATTGATAATTATAAACTAGCGTTTCCAATTTTAAAAGAACTCGGTATTCCCGCCATTTTCTTCGTGCCGACGTATATGATCAATACCCGGCAACTCGGCTGGTGGGACATCCTCGCCTATATCATAAAAAATACCGCGAGTCCGGACGTCTCTTTCGCAGGAAGGTCCTACGACCTGAGAGCCGGAAGAAGCAGGACCATCAGAACACTGCAGTCAATAATGAGAACTCTGCGTCCTGCTGAAATATCCGGGGCCATTGAATACCTTGCCCGGGCCTGCAGAGTTCCTCTGCCGGACCATGAGGAGCAGGGGAGCCAGCTCATGACCTGGAAACATATCCGGGAGGTATCGGATAACGGAATACGGATAGGTTCTCATACCCACACGCATCGCAGCCTGTCCTTCATAAGACCTCAGGAACAACTTGAGGAAATGGTTGTTTCAAAATACATCCTTGAAAGGAAAACAGGCGCTCCCGTGAAATCTATAGCCTATCCGATCGGTGATTATCGCTTTGTATCGAGGTATACGGCGGAACTGGCGGAAAAATCGGGATACGAAGCGGGGTTTTCCTTCAATACGGGCATCAATATCCGCAAGATCGACCGTTACGACATCAAGAGAATCCATGTCTTCAACGGTGTCAGCATGCTCTCCGCGGCTATTATGTTCCCGCGCCTATTCACGTGGAAATGATCCCTAATGAAGAGAAAGATCAAGATCATCAGTATTGTCGGCGCAAGGCCGAACTTCATGAAAATTTCACCGATCGTGGATGAAATCCGCCGGCTCAATGAGACCGGAGGCGATCCGGAGATTCATTCAGTAATCGTCCATACCGGGCAGCATTACGACCGGGAGATGTCCGCACTGTTCTTTGATCAGCTATCTATTCCCGAACCGGATTACAATCTGGGAGTCGGTTCCATGTCGCATGCGAGACAGACTGCGGAAATCATGATGCGCATCGAGCCTGTATTTATTCAGGAGAAACCGGATTACGTCATGGTTGTGGGTGATGTCAATTCCACCATCGCGGCGGCCCTCGTGGCGAAGAAAATGGGTATAAGGGTCATCCATGTAGAAGCCGGGCTCAGGAGTTTCGATATGACCATGCCTGAAGAAATCAACAGGATGTTGACGGACGCCATATCCGATATTCTATTCATAACGGAGAGAAGCGCGGAAAAGAATCTGCTGCGCGAGGGCGTTTCTCCGGAGAAAATTCATTTCGTCGGCAATGTTATGATCGACACCTTGCTTAAGCACAGGGAAAAGGCGGAAGGTTCCAATATCCTGCGCAGATTGGGGCTCGTTGAGACTTCAGGCAGAGAAGGCGGGGCGATGTACGCTGTGCTAACTCTCCATCGACCAGCCACTGTTGACGATCCCCGGAAATTAAGGCAGGTGCTCGATGCCGTATCGGATTTATCGCAAAGGATGGATATTGTGTTCCCGGTTCACCCGAGGACCGCGGAGAGGATTGAAAGTATGGGACTTCGCCTCGGCGGCAGGATCATACTTACAGGCCCTTTGGGATACCTTGATTTTATCAAGGCAGTGAGCCGTGCAGCCATGGTATTGACTGATTCGGGCGGTATTCAGGAGGAAACCACGGTCATGGGTGTGCCCTGCCTGACCCTGCGTGAAAATACGGAACGTCCCGTCACGATTACGGAAGGCACCAACAGGCTTGTCGGGCTGAGCAGGGAAAGGATCAGAGAGGAAGCCATGAAGATCATCGAGCAGGGCATCCCCGCAGGCAGAATTCCGGAGCGATGGGACGGCATGGCCGCCGTCAGGATCATTGAAATCATAATGTCGGATTCAGTCTCCCCGACGCCTTAACTCCGCAAAGAGATCGTAGCTGTATGCCTTTAGCCTTTTGATGGACCACGCGAAATGATTTCTCGAACCTTTCCATATCGTATTAAGGGGGCCCTGAAGGAACATCTGGAGAGGGTGTCTTTTTTCGCGGAAGCCATAAAATGGAGATGGAGAACACAGGAGATGATCCATGAAGAAATATTTTATCACTGGAAGATGTTCCTGCTGGGGCAGATTCCAGGCCGTATCGGCTCCGCGGCAAGAAAAAGAATGCTGGGTTTCAGGAAATGCGGCAGGGATGTTTTCATTATGCATCACGCCTGGTTCAAAATGCCCTGCAATATCAGCATAGGAAATGACGTGCGCATACATAACATGACCTATATCGACGGGTCGGGTGGAATCGATATCGGCTCGCATATCGGGATCAGCGCGGGATGCCAGATATATTCCCAGAATCACGGGATCAGGAAGAATGAGCTTTATTACAGGCAGCCTTACGAACTGGCGGAGGTCGTCATTGAGGATGATTGCTGGATCGGGGCAGGCTCCATCATAACGGCCGGCGTGCGATTAGGAAGGGGCACGGTTGTGGGAGCAGGCTCCGTTGTGACACGGGACACAGAACCTTATTCCATAGTGGGTGGCTCACCGGCAAGGAGAATAGGTGAGAGGAGGTAAGAAGATAATCGGAGAGCAAAAAAATCGGCCGGCCGTTGCCTTAAAGAACATCTTAAGGCATTCGCTAATATACAGCGCGGGAAATTTTTTCAACAAGACTGTCGCGTTTCTGCTTGTTCCCTTTTACACTCATTATCTGGTTCCGGCCGAATATGGAACGCTGTCTCTAATCGAAATCACAAGCTACATAATTGAGATGTTCCTGGCCGCCGGGATCAGCCAATCCATCATGAGATTCTATCACGAGCAGGAATCGGTTGCTGAAAAGAAACTCCTGGTCAGTTCATCTCTCATCACCAGTGCTGCTTTCTCTTTTTTCGGTTTGATTCCTTTTATGTTCCTGACTGACTTCATGTCCGCCGTGATATTCGAAAGCACCAGGTATTCCGTCCTCCTGAAAATCATGCTCGCGACTCTCTTTTTTTCGATGACGAGCGAAGTGTCCCTGACCTACTTGAGGATAAAGGAGAAGTCCCTCGAATACAATGTCGCCGTAATATTGAGAACTCTTCTGAGTCTGACGCTGAACATCGTTTTCGTCGCTGTCTTCAGATGGGGGGTCTCCGGCATACTGATCAGCAGCCTTATATCCATAGCATTGAACGGAATTGTTCTGAACTGGCTGACGACCAGAGAAATTGGATTCGGTTTCTCCCTACCTCATGTTTTCGAAATGCTGAAATACGGCCTCCCCTATATACCGAGCGGCCTGGGAATGTTCGTCATTAACTTCTCGGACAGATACTTTCTGCAAAGGCTCAGCAGCCTCGAGGAACTCGGCGTTTACTCTCTCGGCTTCAAATTCGGGATGATTTTTCAGTTTCTGATATTTGAACCGTTCATGCTCATATGGGGTCCTAAGCGCTTTGAAGTGGCCCGGCAGGATAACGGAAGCAGAGTAATAACCAGGGTATTCACCTACTTCTGCTTTATCCAGATATTTGCGGGATTAAGCCTGTGCCTTGTAATCAAGGACGTAATGTCGTTAGTAGCCAGTCCGGCTTATCAACAGGCATATCGGATCGTTCCATGGATCGTGCTGTCCTATTTTCTGCTGTCGATTTATTTCCACATTCAGATAGGCATTCTCCTGAAAAAGAAAACAAAGATAATCGCACTGATTATAGGAGCTGCGGTCGGGATAAAGATCCTTTTGAGCATTATCCTGATTCC